>DIZW01000109.1:46973-118591 GCA_002428015.1 Oxalobacteraceae bacterium UBA6018
AGCCCACACAGCGCGTACCCATGGAAAAAGAGCGCCGGGCGGCGCTCTTGCGGGACAGCGGAACGCTGCGCGATGAGCGCTGGCGGCGGCGGTTGCGGCCATGAGCATCAGGGCCGGCGAGGCCGGTTCCGTTACTTTACAAGATGATTTCGGCCTTGCGCTGCGCCATTTGCTGGCCCAGCTCTTCCAGGTCCAGCTTGCTGTCCCGCGCTTTCGGAAACATTTCACCTTCCTCCTCGCCGACGTGGTGGTCTATCATTTCCGACAGCACCTTGACCTTGGCGTCGAACAGGTCGTCGCTGGCGTCCATCTCCTGGATCTGCGCGATCAAATCCTTGGCGGACGCGTGCTCGACGGTGGCTTCGTCGACCATGTCCTCGTTGTCCTTCCTGGCCTCGCGCATGGCGGGATAGAATATTTCTTCCTCGATCATGGAATGCTTGATCAGCTCCTCGCAGATCTGGGTGGCCAGTTTTTTCTTGCTGGCGTGGGCGCGGTCGCTCAGGGCCTCGAACTGCTCGAACAAGGCCTTGACGTTCTCGTGGTCCTCGGTCAACAGGGTGATCGCGTCCATGCTGTCGGCCGGGGTGCGCATGGCGCCCTTGGCGGTCTTGCCGCTGGTGGTAGAAGTTCGCATCAGGTGCTCCTTTTATTCGTTGGAAACTTGCCGTGACGGGGCAACCGGGTTGCCGCCACACAGCGAAAATCCATGGTAGGCGAACTCAAACGCGGGTGAAGTAGGCGCACCCGCAGAGTCGACGTAGGAATACGCCTCAGCCAACCCATCGTTCCGCTCGGTGCGCTGAGGAACGGAACAAGGCGGGCGCTCCGTTATACTCCGCTAAAAATCTCGCCTCACTGATTGCCTCACCTCACCAGGATCGCTACGTGGAACAACCAGCAAGCAAGGCCGAGCGCCTGCGCCAGCACACCGAACGCGCCCTCGGCGCCGCCTCCCAGCACGCCCAGGCCGGCTACGGCCGGGGGCGCGCCTACCTCATGAACCAGCCGCCGTGGCGGCGCGTGGTGCTGCTCCTGCTGTGGGCCTTGGCCGCGCTGCTGGCGCTGCTGCTGGCCTATGTGCTGGTGCTCATTCCCATGACCCCGGGCATCAGCGACCTCAAGCAGGCGCGCGCGGCCAAGGCCACCGTCATCGTCTCCGGCGACGGCAAGCTGCTGGCCACGCTCGACCAGGGCGCCCAGGAGCGCGTCAAGCTCAAGGATATTTCGCCCAACGTGGTGTCGGCCCTGATCGCCACCGAAGACCGGCGCTTCTACGACCACCACGGGATCGACTTCAAGCGCTCGCTGGCGGCCATCGCCTACAGCGTCAAGGGCGACACCCAGGGCGGCTCGACCATCACCCAGCAGCTGGCGCGCAATATGTTCCCCGACGAGATAGGGCGCTCGCGCAATCTCAACCGCAAGCTCAAGGAGATGATCACCGCGCTCAAGATCGAGGCCACCTACAGCAAGCCGGAGATCCTGGAAGCCTACCTGAACACCGTGCCCTTCCTGTACAACAGCTTCGGCATCGAGATGGCGGCGCGCACCTACTTCAGCAAGTCGGCGGCCCAGCTCGACATTGCCGAGGCCGCGACCCTGGTGGGCATGCTCAAGGGGACCAACTACTACAATCCGGTCACCAATCCGGAACGCTCGCTGCAGCGCCGCAACGTGGTGCTGGGCCAGATGCACAAGTATGGCGTGCTCAACGACAAGCGCTACGCCCAGCTGCTCAAGCGCCCGCTGCGCTTGCATTTCGCGCGCCGCGCCGAGCGCCCCGGCACCGAAACCCACTTCACCAGCTATGTGCGCAAGTGGCTCATCGACTGGGCCGACGAGAACGACTACAACCTCCAGCTCGACGGCCTGGTGGTCCAGACCACGCTCGACTCGACCCTGCAGCAGGCCGCCACCCGCGCGCTCGAGCGCCAGGCCGACGCCTTGCAGACGGTGGCCGACGTCGAGTGGGCCCAGGCCAACAGCGGCTCCTCGCCCAACGTGGGCGGCTACGCCGGCATGCATGGCGCCGTGACGCCGTTCGAGTATTTCTGGAAGTCCAAGCCGGAGCTGGTGGACGCCTTCGTGCGCGAGTCGCCCGACTACCGCAAGGCCGTGGCCGACGGCGAGAGCGGCGCGGCGGCGCTCAAGCGCCTGCGTGGCGAGCGCGCCTTCATGAGCGCGCTGCGGCACGCCAAGACGCGCCTGGAGGCAGGATTCGTCGCGCTCGACCCGGCCAGCGGCGAGGTGCGGGCCTGGGTCGGCAGCCGCGACTTCCAGAAGGAGCAATTCGACCACGTGTCCCAGGCCGCGCGCCAGCCCGGCTCGACCTTCAAGCCGATCGTGTACGGCGCCGCGCTGGAAAAAGGCTTCTCGCCGGAGCGCACCTACCGCGACGCGGTCATGAACATCAAGGCCGGCGACGGCACCTTGTGGCGGCCCACCGACATGCACGGCAGCACGGGCGCGGCCATGACACTGCGCGACGGCCTCGTGTATTCGAAGAACACCATCACGGCCCAGGTGATGCAGGACGTGGGCCTGCCCAGCATTATCAAGCTGGCGCGCGACCTGGGCATCAAGGACAGCAAGCTGGCCCCGGTGCCCTCGCTGGCGCTGGGCACCAGCCCGGTGACCCTGCTGGAAATGGTCAACGTCTACGCCAGCATCGCGGCCCAGGGCGAATACCACAAGCCGGTGTTCATCAAGCGCATCACCGACCGCTCCGGCAAGGTGATCGCCGACTTCGGCGGCGCGCCGGGCCAGCGCGCCATGTCGGCCGAGTCGGCCGCCACCCTGGTCGACATGATGCGCGGGGTGATCGACCGCGGCACCGGCACCGCGATCCGCTACCGCTTCGGCATCACCGCCGACGTGGCCGGCAAGACCGGCACCACCCAGAACAACACCGACGGCTGGTTCATCATGATGCATCCGAACCTGGTGGCCGGCGCCTGGGTGGGCTTCAACGACAACCGCGTGAGCATGCGCAGCAGTTACTGGGGGCAGGGCGGCCACAACGCGATCTTGCTGGTGGGCGACTTCTTCAAGACCGCGCTCAGTTCCGGCAAGCTCGACCCGGCGGCCCTGTTCCCGGGCGGGAAACGGCCGCCGCCGCTGCGCCAGGACGAGCCGCGCGATGTAGAGGAGGAACCGGGCGAACTCCAGCAGGACGGCATGCCGCCGCCACCACCGCCGCCACCGCAGACGGACAGCGCCGACGGCGCGGTCGAGGATACCCCGGTCGAGGTGATCGCCCCGGACCAGCCGGCGCGCAACTACCAGTCCGGCGACCGGGCCGTGCCCGAGCCGCGCCGGCGCCAGCCGCCGCCCGACTCTGCGCCCACCCCGCAGGATGGGGGCGACGCGCCGCCGCCGGACGCGCGCACCTTACCGCCGCCGGAGCCCAGCGATCCGCCGCAGCAGTAATCTACCCGCCGCTGGAGCCCTGCGATCGGCCGCGGCGGTAATGGCGCTCAGGGCGGCGCCAGCAGGTCGGCGCGCGGCATGCCCCAGGGCGGCACGTGGGCCGGGCAGGGCAGGAAGGCCGAGTAGCGCAGTGGCAGGGTGGTGAAGTTTTCACCCGCGCCGAAACGGGCGTCGCTGGCGCTGTCGCCGGCAATCGACGGCACGCGCGCGAAGCGCATCCAGGCGGCGAAGCGGCAATCGTCGCGCGTGAGCAGGCGCAGCCGTTGCAGGCTGCTGTCGTGCTCCCAGCGCACAAGCAGCACGCGCGCGTCGCCGGGCAGGCTGGCGCCATGCGCGGCGGCGGCCCGGGCGCCGCCGAGGGCGAAAGGGCAAGCGCCGGCCGCCAGCAGCGCCGGCGCGGCGCTGACCACCGCGCGCCGCACACGGTAGCTGGCGGCCGCGTCGCGCCGCTCGACGGTGGCGACATTCCAGCACAGCGGATTGGAGGGGTAGGCGGTCAGGGCGGCGTCGGCCAGCACGGACGCGTCCGGCCCGGCGCCCAGCGCGCCGGCCAGCTCGCGCCTGACCAGGGCGGCGCTGCCTGCCTGGAGCGCCACGAACAAGGTCGCCAGCGCCATGCCGGCGGCCAGGGCCGCGCGCCCGCGCGCGCCGGCGCGCCAGCCCAGCGCGCCCAGTCCCAGGGCGGCCAGCGCCAGCGCCGCCGCCGAACCCCACAGCAGATAGCCCTTGGCCGTCCCCAGCGCCACCGCCGCCGCCAGCAGCGCCAGCAGCGCCACGCGCCGGCCCGCGCCCAGGCTCATCGCCAGCGGCACCCCGAAGGCGATCCAGAACAGCGGCTCGACGATGAACACCAGGTCGCCGAACAGCCAGCGCGCGTCGAACGGGTAGAACGGGTGAAGGCCGTAGGAATTGAGATAGTCGAAGCCCAGATGCAGGGCCAGGCCGCCGCCCAGGCATCCGGACAGGCCGGCGCGCGCCGGCGCGCTGGCGCGCAGCAGGGCGCGCGCGCCCGGCCAGGCGAGCCAGACCAGGCCGGCCAGCAGCAGGGCCTGGGGCAGGGCGTACAGCAGCGTGTGGGTGTGGCCGCGGTGGTGCAGCAGGTAGCCGAGGGGGGAGGGCAGCAGGCCGGTGGCGAACAGATCCAGGTCGGGGCAATTGCTGGCGGCCCAGCCCGCGAACAGCAGCAGGCGCCGGCGCGCACGCTGGGACGCCGAATCCGGTTCGGCGGCGAGGCTGCGGTGAACCAGTTCGGCGGCGGCCAGTCCAAATAGCGAATGACTGAGATTGTCCATGGCGGCGATCTTACCTGGATGCGTGTACCTGTGGACATTTCGCTGGCGGATTGTCCCCGCGGCTTCGGCCGTCCCTACAACAAGCACAACAAGGAAACCATCATGAAGAAATCTCTCATCGCACTGGCCGTGTTGGGCGCCGCGGCCGGGCTGGCCCAGGCGCAGTCGGCGGTCGGCATCTACGGCATCATCGACGCCGGCCTGGTGCACGAACGCGGCGGCGCGGCCGGCAATGTCACCAAGCTCAGCAGCGGGATCGGCTCGGCCTCGCGGCTCGGCTTTCGCGGCAGCGAGGACCTGGGCGGCGGCTGGTCGGCCAACTTCGTGCTCGAGGCGGGCCCGCGCGTGGACACCGGCGAGCTCGACGTCCCCGGCAGCATCTTCAACCGCCAGGCCTACGTTGGCTTCCGGCACAACGACCTGGGCGCGCTGACCTTGGGGCGCCAGTACACGCCTTACTACCTCACGCTGAGCACCGTGGGCGACCCCTTCGGCGCCGGCTACGCGGGCACGGCCAAGAACCTGTTCCCGGCCGGCGGCAACAACACGCGCACCAGCAACGCCTTCGTGTACACCTCGCCGGTGATGTCGGGCGTGAGCGGCGAGCTGCTGTACGCGCTCGGCGAGCAGCAGGGCAGCGCGGCGGCCGGGCGCCAGCTCGGGTTCGCGCTGACCTACGCCCAGGGCCCGCTCAACGCGCGCATTGCCTACAGCCGGCGCAACAACGACATCACCGCGGCGGCCGGCGCGGCCATGGTGCCGCCGGTGCCCGCGGCCGACCACGACAGCGCCCGCAACACCGTGGTGGCGGCCAACTACGACTTCGGGGTGGCGCGCGCGTATGCCGCGTTCGGCTTCGACAAGGGCTTCAACAGCGGGCTGCTGCCCAACAGCGGCACGCCCTACGGCGGGGTCAAGGCCACCCCGTCGACCGACGCGCGCGAGTGGCTGCTGGGCGCATCGGTGCCGATCGACGCGGCCAACACCGTGCTGGCCTCGTACATCCGCAAGGACGACCGGACCTTCCTCAACCAGGACGCGCATCAGTGGGCGCTGGGCATGACGCACGCGCTGTCCAAGCGCACCAGCCTGTACGCCGCCTACGCCAAGATCATCAACCGGCGCGGGGCCGGCTACACGGTCGGCAACAACACCGAAGTGGGCAGCGGCAGCAGCGCGGTCAACCTCGGCGTGCGCCATACGTTTTAGCTTATGAGGGCTGCGGGCAGGGCGCCCGCGAAGTTCGCAGGAGGTTTGCATGATGAGCACGCCGCATCGGGAAATGGTCAGCATCGCGGTCGAGGCAGGGACGGTGGAAGGCATGCTGGCCATGCCGGATACCGCCTGCGGGGTGGTGCTGTTTGCGCACGGCAGCGGGAGCGGGCGCAACAGTCCGCGCAATAACTTCGTCGCCGGCGAGCTGCGCCGCGCCGGCCTGGCCACCCTGGTCATGGACCTGCTGACGCCGGAGGAGGAGCGCATCACGGCGATGCGCTTCGACATCTCCCTGCTGGCCGCGCGGCTCGCGCTGGCGGCCGGCTGGCTGGCGGCAAACCCCGCGTGCCGGGATTTGCCGCTCGGCCTGTTCGGCGCCAGCACCGGCGCCGCCGCGGCGCTCGAGCTGGCCGCCGCGCGGCCGGAGGCGGTGCGGGCCGTGGTCTCGCGCGGCGGGCGTCCCGACCTGGCCGCGCCGGCGTCGCTGGCGGGCGTGCGCGCGCCCACCCTGCTGATCGTGGGCGCGCTCGACACCGAGGTGGTGGCGCTGAACCGGCGCGCGCTGGCCGCGCTGCACTGCGAGCGCGCCATCGAGATCGTGCCCGGCGCCACTCACTTGTTCGAGGAGCCCGGCACCCTCGACATCGTCGCCGCGCTGGCGGCGGGCTGGTTCGCGCGCTGGCTGACGGTGGCAGCATGAATGGCGGCCGGTTTCGCCAGGGTGGGCCCTAGGCTGGGTGTACCGCGCAGACGGCGGCGCAGGCATTGCTGCACCGCACTAGTACAAAGTTTCCAACGCGCACCGAACAAGGGCGGTCCGCTGACTGATTTAGTTCGGTCGAACCGCACTCGTACCACTTTTTCGCTGGCCCGGATGTTGCTTAATGGATGTTAAGCAACAGACATGGGAGAGCGGAAACATGGAATACCAATTAGCCGGCCACGTGCGACCACCCACCCAGGCGGCCATCGCCTGGCCCGCCGCGCTGCTGGCGCGAGCAGGCACGCCCGATCCGGTGGCGCGCGCGGCAGGATTCGGCCGCTGGTGGCTGGACCGCGCCAGCGGCGCCTTGCTGCTGTCGCTGGAGGCGGCGCAACTGCTGGGCCAGCGGTTTGGACCGCACGCCGGCCTGCGCGACGCGTTCGGTGCGGCCATGGCGGAAGATTTGCCCTTGCTGCGCGCGGTGCTGGCGCCGCGCCAGGACGCCTGCCACGCGGAGTGCGAGTTCCGCGTGCACAGCCGCGCCGACGGTTTGCGCTGGCTGCGCCTGGCGCTGCTGCCGGCCGCCGGCGCGCCGGCCGAGGGCGTCGTCGCCGATATCACCGCCATCAAGCACGCGGCCATGCGCGAGGCGTTCAGCTTCGAGTCGACCCAGCTGATGATTGGCACACATACCCTGGACGAGGCGGTCAGCAAGATGATCGCCCTGGTGTGCGCCGACCTGGGCTGGGACTGCGGCATGTACTGGTCGATGGAGCAGTCCGGCGCCGACGCCGGGCGCCTCGTGTGTTCGCAGTTCTGGAGCGGCGGCCCGCACCCGGTGCCGGACGCCGCCGGCGGCCTGCGCTTGTCGATCGGCGCGCGCGAAGGCGTGGTCGGCGCGGTGTGGAGCTCGGGGCAGGCGCGCTGGATCGAAGACCTGGCCAGCGATCCCGAATTCCTGTTCCCCCGATACGCGCGCCAGGCCGGCATCCATTCCGGCTACGCCTTCCCGGTGGCCTACGATAGCGACGACGGCTGCCGCCACCGCCCCGGCGTGCTGATCTTCTTCAGCTGCCTGGCGCGCCAGCGCGCCGCCCAGCTGCCCAACCTGTCGGCCGCGATCGGCGCGCTGATCGCCCAGACCGCGCAGCGCATGGCGCAGCAGGAGAGCATCCGCGAGCTGGCCCAGGTCGACGGCCTGACCGGGCTGGCCAACCGGCGCCACTTCCACGACCTGCTCGCGGCGGCCTGCAAGCGCGCCGCGGCGCGCGGCACGGCCATCGGCCTGTTGTTCATCGACCTGGACCGCTTCAAGCCGATCAACGACGGCCTCGGTCACGCCGCCGGCGACGCCGTGCTGCGCCAGTTCGCCCAGCGCCTGGCTGCGCTAGCGCCGCCCGGCTGCCAGGCCGGCCGGGTCGGCGGCGACGAATTCGCGCTGTTCTTCGACCCCGGCACCGGCCAGCAGGCGGGCGCGGGCCTGCTGGCGCTGGCCAACGCCGTGCTGGCCGCGGCGCGCACGCGCTTTCTGGTCAATGGGCGCGAACTGGTGATCTCGGCCAGCATCGGCGTGAGCCTGTTCCCCGACCACGGGCGGCTCGGCGCCGAGCTGCTGCGCCACGCCGACAGCGCCATGTACCGGGTCAAGCGCGCCGGACGCAACGGCATCGGCTTCTATTCCGGCGACGGGCCCGGCGGCGAGCTGCCCAGTCACGCGGCCCTGCTGCAGCAGTTGACCGTCGAGGCCGAGCTGCTCGACGCGCTCGACGGCGGCCAGCTGTTCGTCGAGTACCAGCCGGTGTGCGACACCGCCGCCCAGGGCTTGCGCGCGGTGGAGGCGCTGGTGCGCTGGCGCCGTCCGAGCGGCGAGATCGTGCGGCCGGACGTGTTCATCCCGATCGCTGAGCAAAGCCACCTGATCGTCGACATCGGCCGCTGGGTGATCCGCCAGGCCTGCAAGGACCTGGCGCGCATGCACGCGGCCGGGCTGGAAGGCCTGCAGGTGAACGTCAACATGGCCGCGCTCGAATTCTTGAACGTCAATCTGCCGCTGGAGCTGGCCGCCATCGCCGACGCCGCCGGGGTCGATCCCCACCACGTGTGCCTGGAGCTGACCGAGGGGATGATGATGAACCACGCCGAGCAGGTGATCCCGGTGATGCACGCGCTGCGCCGGCGCGGCTTCAAGATCAGCGTGGACGATTTCGGCATGGGCTACTCCTCGCTGTCGCGCCTGAAGGACCTGCCGATCTCCTCGCTCAAGATCGACCGCTCGTTCGTGAACGGCCTGCCGGGCGACCACCACGATTGCGCCATCGTCCGGACCATCCTCGACATCGGCCGCAACATGCAGCTCGACGTGATCGCCGAAGGGGTCGAGACCGAGTCGCAGCTGGACCACCTGGGCCGGCTCGGCTGCCACCTGGTGCAGGGCTATCTGACGGGTCGCCCGATGGCGCTGGCCGCGCTGGTCGAGCGCCACGCCGCCCCGTGTTCCCATACGCTTGTCCACTCATAGGAGCCCGCATGCAAAACGCCACCAGCATGGCCGCGTTCAAGGCGCACGCCGGCGCCGATATCTACCTGCCCTTCATGCGCGACGTCGCCCGTTGCGAGCAGTCGCTGGGCGAACTGAACGTCATGTGGCGCATGATCGAGGCGTCGGCGCGTATGAACTGCGCCGAGGAGGCCGCGCCCATCCTGCCCACCATCGCCGCCACCCGCGACGGCTTCAAGGCGCTCGAACGCGAACTGGTCGACAGCCTGGTGAACGAGAAGCTGCGCACCGTGCAGGCGGAGATCGCCACCAAGGCCAAGTACGTGATCGATATCGTGGTGCGCAACCTGTACGAGCGCACCGCCGACGTGGGCTTCCTGGCGATCGACGAGGAGCTGTGCCGCTTCGTGGCCGGCAGCGGCGCGCCGGCCAGCCAGGTGCGCGCGCGCCTGCAGGCCTACCGCGGCAAGTACAGCGTGTACGACGAGATCCTGCTGCTCGACACGGCCGGCAACGTGCTGCTGCAGGCCGACGGCGGCACTCCGGTCGAAGGCAGCGCCGACCCGCTGATCGCGCAGACCCTGGCCGCCGCCAGCCACGTGGAGACCTTCCGCGCCAGCGATCTGCGCCCGGGCAAGGCGCGCGCGCTGATCTACTCGCGCCGCATGCTCGACCCGGACAGCGGCGCGGCCGTGGGCGTGCTGTGCCTGTGCTTCGCCTTCGAGGAGGAGATGGCGGGCATTTTCGCGGCCCACCGCGACCCCCAGGCGCGCTCGAACATGCTGCTGGTGGACGGCGCCGGCACGGTGCTCGCCAGCGCCGACCACGACTGGATCGCGCCGGGCGGCACCGTGCCGCTGGGCGCGCGCCAGGGCGACGCGCTGACCATGTACCGCGGGCGCCAGTACCTGGTGCGCACCTTCGGCGCCGCCGGCTACCAGGGCTATCCCGGTCCGCCCGGCTGGCACGGCCAGGTGATGATTCCGCTCGACGTGGCCTTCTGCGGCAGCGGCGGGCACGCGCTGGCGGCGCTGGCGCCGCGCGTGGCCAGCGGCCTGCTGGCGCACGCGCACGCGTTCTGCCCGCCGCTGCACGAGATCCTCGACGCCGCCGAGACCATCCGCCGGGTGGTGTGGAACGGCCAGGTGATGACGGCCGGGCAGGGCCGCGACCTGGGGCGCCTGAAGGCGATCCTCGAGCAGATCGGCGACACCGGCAAGCGCAGCGACGAGCTGTTCGCCGGCTCCATCGGCGAGCTGTACGACACCGCCCTGGCCGCGCGCCTGGCCAACGCCGAATACGTGGCGCGCCTGCTGGTCGATCTGCTCGAGCGCAACCTGTACGAGCGCGCCAACGACTGCCGCTGGTGGGCCTTGACGCCGCTGCTGCGCCACACCCTGGCCAACAGCGAGCGCGATTGGGAGAGCCTGGCCCAGCTGGGCCCCATGCTTGACTTCATCAACCGGCTCTACACGGTGTACACGCGCCTGTTCGTGTACGACGAGCGCGGCGTGATCCTGGCCAGCAGCCGCGACGACAGCCACGCGCCGCTGGCCGGGCAGTCGATCGACCCGGCCATGCTGGCCCAGGTGCACGCGCTGGCCGACGAGCAGGCCTACGCGGTCAGCCCGTTCGAGGCGAGCGCGCTGTACGATGGCCGCCCGACCTATGTGTACCACGCGGCCGTGCGCGACCCGTACGACGCGCGCCAGATCGTCGGCGGCATCGGCATCGTGTTCGACGCCGAGGTGGAGCTGGCCGCGATGCTGGCCGGCGGCCTGGACGAGCAGCCGTCGATGCATGCGCTGCTGGTCGAGCGGGGCGGCGCCGTCATCGCCAGCACCGACCCGGCGCGTCCGGTCGGCTCGACCCTGGCGCTGGACGACGGCGCGCTGGCGCTGGAGAACGGCGGCGGCGCCGCGCGCATCGTCGAGCACGACGGCCAGTACGCGATCATGGGCTTGACCGCAGGCGCCGGCTACCGCGAATTCAAGCGCAGCGACGGCTACCGCGCCGACGTGATCGCGGTGGTGTTCGACGCGCTCGGCGCGGTCGACCCGCACGCGCGCGCCACCCGCGGGGAGGCGCTGCGGGCCACCCAGGCCGGCGGTGGCGCCGAATTCGCCACCTTCTATGTCGATGGCGAGTTGTTCGCCATGGCCGCGGCCGACATCGTGCAGGCCTTGCCCGGCGCGACGCTGCAGCCGCTGTCGATGGGGGCGCGGGCCGAGCGCGCCGGCGTGGTGGCGCTGCCGGACGCCGAGGGCGGCTTCGTGTGGGTGTTCGACCTGCGCTACCTGGTGTGCAAGGTGCCGACCCGGATCGGCGGCGACAGCCAGATCGTGATCGTGCGGCGCGGCGCCAACACGGTGGGCCTGCTGGTCGGCGCGCTCGACGCGGTGCCCCAGTTCGAGCTCGATCAGATCGTCGCCACGCCCTTTGGCGGCGGCGACCTCAAGCTGGTGCCCCAGGTGATCATGGCCAACGGCGGCGCGCTGCTGATCCAGGTGGTCGACAGCGCCTATCTGTTCGCGCGCCTGTTCGACGCGGGCGCGCCGCGCTCGGCGCTGGAGGAGGCGCTCGCGTAGGGAAAGAGCGCGCGGACGGGGCGCGAACAGGGACGCGCGCCGGGCGCCGGTGAAAACGGCGCCGGAACGGTAAAATGGGCGCCGCGCACCCGTCCCGGCTTCTTCCAGCCGGTACTGGTGCATTTTTTGCTTACGGTTTCGGCAAGCGTGTTACTTTTTTACTGAACAGTATGGTCATGTCCCAGCGCCACCTGCGCATCGTCGTCGTCAATCCCGTGATCCTGGAAGGCGGCGAGGACGACGAAGCCGTGGCCGCCCAGGTCCAGCGCGGCCAGGCCTTGCGCATCGGCCTGCTCGAATCGGGCTACGACATCGTGGCCTCGCTGCCGGCCGATATGTATTTGCCGGAGCGCATAGCCCAGCTGCAGCCGGACATGATCATCGTCGACGCCGAGTCCGACGCCCGCGACGTGCTCGAGCATATTGTGATCGCCACCCGCGACGAGCGCCGCCCGATCGTCATGTTCACCGAGGACGAGGACACCTCGACCATGGACGCGGCGATGGCGGCCGGGGTGTCAGCGTATATCGTGGCCGGGCTCCAAGCCGAGCGCATCAAGCCGGTGCTGAACGTGGCGATGGCGCGCTTTCGCCAGGACCAGAAGCTGCTGGCCGAGCTCAATGAGACGCGCCACAAGCTGGCCGAACGCAAGCTGATCGACCGCGCCAAGGGCTTGTTGATGAGCAAACAGTCGCTCAGCGAGGAGCAGGCCTATCAAAAGCTGCGCACGATGGCGATGAACAAGAACCTCAAGCTGGCCGAGATCGCCCAGCGCATCCTCGACGTCGAAGACCTGCTGGGCTAAGACCCCCCCTCCCTGGCCGGCCCCACAAGCTTGTGAATGTTGCATCGCGGCGTAGCGCGGGCGCCGCCGGCCGGTCCAGCGTGGTGCGGGCGGCCCCACGCATCATTTTGGGGATTGATGCACCGCAATGTAGCGCCACCGGCCCCCGCCGCACCCCCACTTGCCCCGCCCTTAGTCCGCCACCTCCCTCCACCCCACGTTTCCCCCTCCCATTGAGCTGGCACGGTGCTTGCATAACAGTAGACATCGGATCAACGGCGATCCCAGTACACATTGAGCTGATCTAACGGCGGATCAGCAGGACAACGGCGTCCGCCCAGCTTGGTTTTTATTAAACCTCGCCGGTCGGACGCCATTTTGTTTTTATCGGGATAAGAAAATGGCCAACAAAGCTTCCAACATCGCACTCTTTTCCATCAGCTCGGCGCCGATGCGCGCCTTCCACCTGACCTGGATGGCGTTTTTCGTGTGCTTCTTCGCCTGGTTCGCCTGCGCACCGCTGATGCCCGTTATTAAAGGCGAATTCGGCCTGACGATCGCGCAGATCGCCAACATCAACATCGCCGCCGTGGCCATCACGATCCTGGTGCGCCTGGTGATCGGCCCCATGTGCGACCGCTTCGGCCCGCGCAAGGCCTACACCGGCCTGCTGCTGCTGGGCGCCATTCCCGTGCTGGGCGTGGCCGGCGCCCAGAGCTACGAGAGCTTCCTGTTCTTCCGCCTGGCCATCGGCGCGGTCGGCGCCAGCTTCGTGATCACCCAGTACCACACCTCGGTGATGTTCGCCCCGAACGTGGTCGGCACGGCCAACGCGGCCGCCGCCGGCTGGGGCAACGCCGGCGGCGGCGCGGCCCAGGCGCTGATGCCTTTGCTGATGGGTGCGATGATCATGCTGGGCGTGTCGAGCAGCATGGGCTGGCGCGCCGCCCTGGTGGTGCCGGGCGTGCTGATGCTGATCATGGCGGCCGTGTACTGGAAGTTCACCCAGGACTGCCCGGAAGGGAACTACGACGACATGCGCGCCGCCGGCGTCGCCATCGAAGCGGGCAAGAAGGGCGGCTGGGACAGCTTCAAGAAAGCCAGCGGCAACTACCGCGTGTGGATGCTGTTCGTGACCTACGGCGCCTGCTTCGGGATCGAGATCTTCATCCATAACATCGCCGCCGTGTACTACACCGACCACTTCCACCTGAGCCTGGGCCAGGCCGGCATGGCCGCCGGCAGCTTCGGCCTGCTGGCGCTGTTCGCCCGCGCCCTGGGCGGCTGGGTGTCGGACAAGATGGCCGCGCGCGGCACCATCAACAGCCGCGTCACGTTGCTGTTCGTGATGATGCTGGGCGAAGGCGCGGGCCTGTGGCTGTTCTCGCACGCCGGCAGCGCCGCCCTGGCGGTGGCTGCGATGCTGGTGTTCGGCCTGTTCACCCACATGGCCTGCGGCGCGACCTACGCCCTGGTCCCGTTCATCGACAAGCGCGCCCTGGGCGGCGTGGCCGGCATCATCGGCGCCGGCGGCAACGTGGGCGCGGTGCTGGCGGGCTTCCTGATGAAGAGCACCGGCGACATCCAACAAACCCTGAGCATCCTCTCAGGCCTGGTCCTGCTGTCCGCCCTGTGCGCGATCGCGGTACGCCTGTCGGTGCTGGACGCCCCCGCGGCAGCAAACAACGCAATCGCTTAAGGAGAACGAGCATGAAGATCGTCGTCATCGGCCACGGTATGGTTGGCCACAAATTCCTCGAGTCTCTCGCCGCCAACAACGCGCCCGGCCTGGATGTCACGGTGCTGTGCGAGGAGCCGCGCGCCGCCTACGACCGCGTGCACCTGTCGGAATTCTTCTCCGGTAAAAGCGCCGCCGACCTGTCGCTGGTGCCGGAAGGCTTCTTCGAGCGCGGCAACATGCTGCTCAAGCTGAACGCCCGCGCCAGCGCCGTGGACCGCGCCGCGCGCACCGTCACCGTCAGCACCGGCGACGTCATCTCCTACGACAAGCTGGTGTTCGCCACCGGCTCCTATCCGTTCGTGCCGCCGCTGCCGGGCAAGGACCGCAAGGACTGCTTCGTCTACCGCACCATCGAGGACCTCGAGGCGATGCTCGAATGCGGCGGCCGCGCCAAGTCGGGCGTGGTGATCGGCGGCGGCCTGCTCGGCCTGGAATGCGCCAAGGCCCTGCGCGACATGAACCTGGACACCCACGTGGTCGAATTCGCGCCGCGCCTGATGGCGGTGCAGGTCGACGACCCCGGCTCGCGCGTGCTGCGCACCAAGATCGAGAACCTGGGCGTGTCGGTGCACACCCAGAAGAACACGCTGGAGATCGTGGACGGCATCGCCGGCACCCACCGCATGAAGTTCGCCGACGGCACCCACCTGGACACCGACATGATCGTGTTCTCGGCCGGTATCCGCCCGCGCGACGAGCTGGCGCGCGAATGCGGCCTGACCCTGGGCGCGCGCGGCGGCATCGCGATCGACAACAGCTGCCTGACCTCCGACCCGGACATCTACGCCATCGGCGAGTGCGCGGTGTGGAACGGCATGGTCTACGGCCTGGTCGCCCCCGGCTACGACATGGCGCGCGTGGCGGCCCGCCACCTGCTGGGCGAGGCGGCCGAGTTCTCCGGCGCCGACATGAGCACCAAGCTCAAACTGATGGGCGTGGACGTGGCCTCGATCGGCGACCCGCACGCCGCCACCGAGGGCAGCCGCTCCTACCAGTTCACCGACGAGCGCAAGCAGGTCTACAAGAAGATCGTGGTGTCCGAATGCGGCAAGTACCTGGTCGGCGGTGTGCTGATCGGCGACGCGGCCGAATACGGCACCCTGCTGCAGATGATGTTGAACAAAATCGAACTGCCGGAGTCGCCCGAGTTCCTGATCCTGCCATCGTCGGACGGCGTGGCCCGTCCGGCCCTGGGCGTGGACGCGCTGCCCGACACGGCCCAGATCTGCTCGTGCAACGACGTCTCCAAGGGCGCCATCTGCGCCGCGGTCGCCAATGGCGCCTGCACCATCGGCGAGATCAAGAGCTGCACCAGCGCCGGCACCAGCTGCGGCGGCTGCGTGGCCCTGGTCACGCAGGTGATGAAGGCCGAGATGAAGAAGCAGGGCATGGCCGTCAACAACCACCTGTGCGAACACTTCCCGTACACCCGCCAGGAGATCTTCCACCTGGTCAAAGTGAACCGCATCCGCAGCTTCGCCGACCTGCTGGCGCAGCACGGCAACGGCCTCGGTTGCGACATCTGCAAGCCGGTCGCCGCCAGCGTGTTCGCCTCGACCTGGAACGACTTCGTGCTCAAGCCGGAACACGCCAGCCTGCAGGATTCGAACGACTACTTCCTCGGTAACATCCAGAAGGACGGCACCTATTCGATCGTGCCGCGCATGCCGGGCGGCGAAGTGACCGCCGACGGCCTGATCGCGGTCGGCTCGGTGGCCAAGAAGTACGGCCTGTACACCAAGATCACCGGCGGCCAGCGGGTGGACCTGTTCGGCGCCCGCGTCGACCAGCTGCCCTCCATCTGGGAGGAACTGATCGCCGCCGGCTTCGAGTCCGGCCACGCCTACGGCAAGTCGCTGCGCACCGTGAAGTCCTGCGTCGGCTCGACCTGGTGCCGCTACGGGGTGGACGACAGCGTCGGCTTCGCGATCGACCTGGAGAACCGCTACAAGGGCCTGCGCACGCCGCACAAGATCAAGTTCGGCGTGTCCGGCTGCACCCGCGAGTGCGCCGAGGCGCAGGGCAAGGACGTGGGCCTGATCGCCACCGAAAAGGGCTGGAACCTCTACGTGTGCGGCAACGGCGGCATGAAGCCGCGCCACGCCGAGCTGATCGCGTCCGACCTGGACCGCGAAACCGCGGTGCGCTACATCGACCGCTTCCTGATGTTCTACACCCGCACCGCCGACCGCCTGCAGCGCACCAGCGTGTGGCGCGAGAACCTCGAAGGCGGGCTGGAATACCTGAAGGACGTGATCGTCAAGGACAAGCTGAACCTGGCCGCCGAGCTGGAAGCGGACATGCAGCACGTGGTCGACACCTACGAGTGCGAGTGGAAGGCCGCGGTCAACGATCCGGCCACGCGCCAGCGCTTCCGCCACTTCGTCAACACCGACCAGCCGGACCAGAACGTGGTCTTCATGCCTGAGCGCGGCCAGATCCGTCCGGCCACGATCGAAGAACGCAAGCGCGTCATCCCCATCGCCGTTAAAACCGCTTAACTAGGAGAACCCTCATGCACCGCGACATTCAACTGGATAACTGGACCGCCATTTGCTCGATCGACGAGATCGTCCCCAACACGGGCGTGGCGGCACTGCTCAACGGCGAGCAGGTCGCCATCTTCCACCTGGCCGATCACGCCGACCAGGTGCTCGCGATCGGCAACTACGACCCGAACAGCGGCGCGGCCGTGATCTCGCGCGGCCTGGTGGGCAGCGTCGGCGAGCGCATCGTGGTCGCCTCGCCGATCTACAAGCACCATTTCGACCTGTCCACGGGCGAGTGCCTGGAAGAGCCGGCGCACTCGGTGCCGGCCTACCGCGCGCGGGTCGAGGCGGGGAAGGTCTGGGTCTGCGCATGAACGCGCCGGCCGCCAGACAGTCGCTGGTCGTGGTCGGCAACGGCATGGCCGGCATGCGCACGGTCGAGGAGCTGCTCAAGCTGGCGCCGGACCTGTACGACATCACCGTGTTCGGCGCCGAGCCGCACGGGAACTACAACCGCATCCTGCTCTCGCCCGTGCTGGCCGGCGAAAAGAGCATGGACGACATCATGCTGCACACGCGCGAGTGGTACGCCGAGAACGGCATCACCCTGCACGCGGGCGACCCGGTGGTGCACATCGACCGGCGCCGCCGGCTGGTGCGCGCCGCCTCCGGACGCGAGGTGTGGTACGACCGGCTGCTGCTGGCGACCGGCTCGACCCCGTTCATCATCCCCGTGCCCGGCCACACGCTGCCCGGCGTGATCGGTTTTCGCGACATCAACGACGTCGACACCATGCTCGAAGCGTCCAAGAGCGGCGGGCACGCGGTGGTGATCGGCGGCGGCCTGCTCGGCCTGGAGGCGGCCAACGGCCTGCTGCGGCGCGGGATGGCCGTGACGGTGGTGCACGTGATGGACAGCCTGATGAACCAGCAGCTCGACAAGCCGGCCGCGCAACTGCTCAAGACGGCACTGGAACTGCGGGGCTTTCGCTTCCTGATGGACGCGCACACGGCCGAAATCGTCGGCGACGACAAGGTCAAGGCGGTGCGCTTCAAGGACTGCAGCGAGATCCCGGCCGACCTGGTGGTCATGACCGCCGGCGTGCGCCCGAACATCGCGCTGGCGCGCGACGCCGGCCTGCACTGCGAGCGCGCCATCGTGGTGGACGACACCTTGCAGAGCTACGATCCGCGCATCTACGCGGTGGGCGAGTGCGTGCAGCACCGCAGCAGCACCTTCGGCCTGGTGGCGCCAATCTGGGAGCAGGCCAAGGTGGCCGGCGCCCACCTGGCGCGCTCGGGCCACCGGCGCTACGTGCAGCAGGCCACCCCGACCAAGCTCAAGGTCACCGGCGTGGACCTGTACTCGGTGGGCGACTTCATCGGCGGCGACGGCAGCGAGGACCTGGTCTTGCGCGACCCGCGCCGCGGCGTGTATAAACGGCTGGTCCTGGCCGGCAACCGCGTCGCCGGCGCGGTGCTGTACGGCGACGTGCAGGACGGCCCGTGGTATTTCGACCTGATCCAGAACCGCACGGACATCTCCGCCATGCGCAACCGCCTGCTGTTCGGCGAAGCATTGTGCGCCCAAGCAGCCTAGAATTACGGAGCTAACGTGAATCTCTCCCCCATCCCACTCGCGGTGCGCAGCACCTGTCCCTATTGTGGCGTCGGTTGCGGCGTCTCCGCCACCCCGCTGCCCGACGGCGCGATCGCCATCGCCGGCGACCAGGCGCATCCGGCCAACCGCGGCCGCCTGTGCGTCAAGGGCGCGGCGCTGGCCGAGACGGTCGGCCTGGAAGGGCGCCTGCTGCACCCGCAGCTGCGCGAAGATGGGGTGCTGCGCCAGGCCTCGTGGGACGAGGCGCTCGAGCGCGTGGCCGGCGGCCTGCGCGCCATCGTCGACGCGCACGGACCCGATTCGGTGGCGCTGTACGTGTCCGGCCAATTGCTGACCGAGGACTACTACGTCGCCAACAAACTCATGAAGGGTTACATCGGCAGCGCCAACATCGACACCAACTCGCGCCTATGCATGTCGTCGGCGGTGGCCGGCCACAAGCGCGCGTTCGGCGCCGACGCGGTGCCCGGCTGCTACGAGGACTTCGACCTGGCCGACATGATCGTGCTGGTCGGCTCGAACGCGGCCTGGTGCCATCCGATCCTGTTCCAGCGCATCTCGCGCCTGAAGGAGGCGCGCCCGGACGTGAAGATCGTGGTGATCGATCCGCGCCGCACCGCCACCTGCGAGCTGGCCGACCTGCACCTGCCGGTCAAGCCAGGCACCGATGTGTGGCTGTTCAATGGTCTTCTGCAATTCCTGGCCGGCAGCGGCGCGCGCGACGACGCTTATGTCGCGGCCCACACCAGCGGGCTTGGCGAGGCCTTGACGGCGTCGGCCGACTGCGCCGACGTGGCGGCGGTGGCGCGCATCTGCAAGCTAGATCCGCAAACCCTGCTCGCGTTCTACCAGTCGTTCACCGCCACCGCCAAGGTGGTCACGGCCTTCTCGATGGGCGTGAACCAGTCCTCGGCCGGCACCGACAAGGTCAACAGCATCATCAACTGCCACCTGCTGACCGGGCGCATCGGCCAGCCCGGCATGGGGCCGTTCTCGATCACCGGCCAGCCCAACGCAATGGGTGGGCGCGAAGTGGGCGGGCTGGCCAACATGCTGGCCGCGCACATGGACCTGCCCAACGCCGCCCACCGCGAGACGGTGCAGGCGTTCTGGAATTCGCCGGCCATCGCCAGCGAGACCGGACTGAAGGCGGTCGACCTGTTCCAGGCGATCGAAGCCGGCAAGGTCAAGGCGGTGTGGGTGATCGCCACCAATCCGATGGTCAGCCTGCCGGACGCCAACCAGGTCCAGCGCGCGCTGGAGAAGTGCGAGCTGGTGGTGGTCTCGGACATCAACGCCAGCACCGACACCAACAGCTACGCCGACGTGCTGCTGCCGGCCCTGGGCTGGGGCGAGAAGGACGGTACCGTCACCAACTCCGAGCGGCGTCTGTCGCGCCAGCGCGCCTTCATGCCGGCGCCGGGCGAGGCGCGCGCGGACTGGCGCATCCTATGCGACGTGGCCAAGCGCATGGGCTACGCCGGTTTCGATTTTTCATCCCCGGCCGAGATCTTCGACGAGCACGCGCGCCTGTCGGCCTTCCGCAATGAGCCGGGGCCGCTGGCGCGCGCGTTCAACCTGTCGGCCCTGACGGGCATGGAGGCGCGCGCCTACGACCAGATGGAACCGGTCCAGTGGCCGGCAGTGCGCGGCGCCGACGGCGCCTTGGCCGGCACGGCGCGCCTGTTCGGCGACGGGCGCTACGCCTGGGCCGACGGCAAGGCGCGCTTCGTGGCCACCGCGGCGCGCGCGCCGGCCAACGCGCCCGACAGCGAATTTCCGCTCATTCTCAACACCGGGCGGGTGCGCGACCAGTGGCACACCATGTCGCGCACCGGCAAGGCGCCACGCCTGGCCGCCCACACCCCGGAGTGCTTCATCGACATCCACCCGCAGGACGCGCTCAAGTTCGGCGTGCGCGAGGGCGAGCTGGCGCGCGTGTCGAGCCAGTGGGGCGCGCTGGTGGCACGGGTGCAGCACAGCGGCGGCATCGCGCGCGGCGGGGTGTTCGTGCCGATCCACTGGAATGGCCAGAACGCCTCGGACGCACGGGTGGGCACGGTGGTCAATCCGGCCGTGGACCCGGTCTCGGGCGAGCCGGAATTCAAGCACACCCCGGTGATGGTGGAGCGCTTCGGGGTGAGCTGGCACGCGTTCGTGCTCTCGCGCGCCGAGCTGGCGCTGGACCAGGTGGCGCACTGGACCCGGGTGCAGGGACGCGGCTTCGCACGCTACGAGATGGCGGGGCGTTCGATGCCGCAGGACCGCGCGGCCTGGGCGCGCGCGCTGCTGGGCGTGAGCGCGGCCGACGCCGACTGGCTCGACTACGAGGACAGCAGCGGCGGGGTGTACCGCGCGGTGCACATGGTGGGCGAGCGCATCGAACAATGCGTGTTCGTCTCGCCGCGCCCGGACCTGCCTTCGCGCGCCTGGCTGGCCGGCCTGTTCGCCAACGAGACGCTGACCCAGGCCGACCGCGCCGGCCTGCTGGCCGGGCAGTCGCTGGGCAAACGGGTCGACGCCGGGCCGACCGTGTGCTCCTGCTTCGGGGTGGGCCGCAACACGATCTGCAACGCGATCCGCGAGCAGGACCTGACCAGCGTGGCGGCGGTGACGGCCTGCGTCAAGGCAGGCGGAAATTGCGGTTCGTGCGTCCCGGAGATCAAGCAAATCCTGATCGAGACGCGCGCCCGCGAGGCTGCGTAGCGGCGCGTGTTGCGGTATGATCCCGGCATGTTTGCCCCGCCGAAGATCGCCACGCTCCGCACCCGACACGTTTGCGCCATCCTGCTGGCCTTCGCCAGCCTTGGTGCGCGGGCGCAGCCATTCGACTGGACCCTGCTCAACGGGCAGTGGGCCGAGAGCGTGCGCAATGCCTACGGCTGCCGCCCGGACAACGTGCACCACCGCTTCGAGGTCAGCGCCGACCACAAGCATCTCGTATTTGCGCTGGACCGCCAGTGGAAGATCGGGACCGGCCAGGAGGTGCTCCGTTACAGCGCAGCCATCGTCGCCGAGTCGCCCACGATGCTGACTATCCGCTACGATCCGGAGCTGACCGGCATCCCCGCCAGCATGCGCGACTGGGAACTGCTGTTCATCGGTCCCGGCACCTACCGCTGGCGCGCCACATTCTGGCGCGAAGGCCAGTACAACGACGTGGTGGGTGTCAAGTGCGCACCGTAGAGGCGCTGGCGCGCTGCGTCAGCTGCGGCACGCCGCTGCACGGTGAATTCTGCCACGCGTGCGGCCAGCACGCGCTGGCGCGGCGCTCACCGGCGCATCTGTTCCAAAGCTTCCTGCATCAGCTGCTGCATATCGAAACGCGCGCATGGCGCACGCTGCCGCTGCTGCTGGTGAGCCCGGGGGAGCTGACGCGCCGCTACCAGGCCGGCCAGCGGGCACGCTTCATCGCGCCGTTCAAACTGTTCATTTTCATGATGGCCTTGATCTTCGCGGTGGGCTGGCTCACCAGCGGCGGCGACCGGGTCGCGACAGCGCGCGCCCGCAGCGGCGCGGCGGCGCGCACCGGCATGGTCGCCGATGCGCCGGGCGGCGCCCGCGGCGAGCTGCTGCGCGCCGGGAAGCTGCTGCGCACCGGCTGGCCGGCGGCCGACGCGGCCTTGCGCCTGGCGTCGGCCAACCCGGAACTGGCGGTGTACCGCGTGCAGTCGGGCGCGGCCATGTTCGGCATCGCGCTGCTGCCGTTGTCGCTGCCGTTCGTGGCGCTGCTGTTCGTGCGGCGGCGCGAATTGACCCTGGCCGACCATGCCGCCTTCGCGCTCTATTCGCTGTCGTTCATGGCGCTGTTGTGGGCGCTTGCGGTGCTGCTGGGCGCGTTTGGCGTGACGATCCAGGACCAGGCGGTGCTACTGCTGCTGGCGCCGGTCCACTTGTTCGCCCAGCTGCGCGGCGCCTACGCGCTCACCAGCGCCCAGGCCGCATGGCGGGCGGCGGCGCTGCTGCCCTGCGGGGCGGCAGTGCTGAGCGTGTACCTGCTGGCGGTGTTGGTGCTGATGACCGGTTGAGCTCTCAGAGCTTGAGCGTTTTTCGGGCGTGACCGAGCAGCGCACCAGAAAGAGGCCAATCTAGGCGCAAAGCACAGCCATAGCTCGGGCTATGGCGAGCATTTGCAACGACGAGTGGGCACTTTCTGGTGTGATGAGCGGGCATGATCGACATACTCTCAAGCTCTCAGGCCTTCTTGACGAATTCGCTCTTGAGGCTCATGGCGCCGAAACCGTCGATCTTGCAGTCGATGTCGTGGTCGCTGTCGACCAGGCGGATGTTCTTGACCTTGGTGCCGATCTTGACGGTGCCGCCACCTCCCTTGAGTTTCAAATCCTTGATCACGGTCACGGTATCGCCATCTTGCAGCAGGTTGCCGGCGGCATCCTTGTAGACGCGCGCGCCTGGCTCCGGGGCGGCCGCGCCGTCGCCGGCGCGCCACTCGTGGGCGCACTCCGGACACACCAGCATGTCCCCATCTTCATAGGTGAACGCCGAGTTGCAGACGGGGCAGGGAGGTAAGGTGCTCATGATAAATCCTTCAGTAAATCGAGTTCAACGGGGCAGCAGTATATCAGCCCCCGGGGATGCTATTTCGTCACGGAATTATTGCTTCTCGAAAATAGATGGGCCTTTGTGCTCTTTTTCCAAACTTCAATTTAATTGATGCGCTCGATAATGAAGAAATAGCAAACCCGGTCCACCCATCTCGTTGAAGGAGTATGAAACATGGAATACGCTACCCCATCGGGCACCGCCCAGCGCCTGATGGCGCATGTCGCCAGCCTCAATAGCGAGCGGGGCCGTGCTCGCGCGGTCGAGCGCCTGCCCTTCACGATCCGGCGCGTCAGCACGGAGGAGGACCTGCGCAAGGCGGTGCGGGTGCGCCACGCCGCCTATGCGCGCCATGTGCCGGACTTCGCGCAGACGCTGAGCGTGGCCGAGCCGGCCGATGTCGACGGCGACGCCGTGGTCTTGCTGGCAGAGTCGAAGCTGGACGGCTCGCCGCTGGGCAGCACGCGCATCCAGACCAATCTGCTGCAGGCGCTGCACGTGGAGGAATCGGTCGAGCTGCCCTTGTGGCTGCAAACGCGGCGCCTGGCCGAGGTGACCCGTCTGGGCGTGGCGGAGGGGCGGGTGGGGCACCTGGTCAAGATCGCGCTGATCAAGGCGTGCTTCGATTATTGTGAGCAGAACGGCGTCGAGTGGGCCGTGGTGACCGGGCGCGCGCCCATCGACCGCCAATACGAGCAGCTGCTGTTCACGGACGTGTTTCCCAACAGGGCGTTCGTTGCGCTGCGCCACGTGGGCGACCTGCCGCACCGGGTCATGGCGTTCAACATCGCCACCGGCGAGGCGCGCTGGGAGGCCGCCAAGCATCCGCTGCTGGGCTTTTTCCGCCACACCCGTCATCCCGATATCGACGTGAGTGCGCGCCATGGCGCTCGCGGCGAACCGGCGCCGGCTGCCCGCCCCGCAGCCCCGGCGGCGGCCGGCGCGTTCGCCCTGTCCGCGATGGCATGACATGTTGATCATGTCATTGTTCTAAAACTGTATTCTTGCGGAAAAAGCACCGCCAATCAGCATACAATGGCGGCTTCGCTTCCCTCGCAGCCGGATACAGTTTATGTCTCAGCCGCTTCCCCCACCGCGCACGCCGCCGGGGCGCGTTCAGCGCGCCCTGGAAACGGTGCTGCGGGTGCTGTCGATCTACCTGGTGCCGCTCATCATCGCGGTCGTTTCGCTGCTGGCACTGGCGTTCTGGAACAACGAATACGCCAGCAGCGGCGAGCGGCCCATCATGCTGCGCGTGGCGGCCGAGGGCGAGCGCGCGTTCAGCGCCGCGGACGCGCTGGCGGCGCTGGCGCGCACGCGCCCGGTCGCGCTGTACGATACCCGGCTGTCCGGGGCGCCCGTCTGGTTCAGTTTCAGCACCCGCGCCGAGGCCGATGGGGTGCAGGTGGTGGAGTTTCCGTCGCGCCACGCGCTCGGTCTGGCCTGCTGGGATGGCGCCACCATGGCACCGCTGGGCAAGGCTTCGCGCAGCGGCGCCGAGGGCGCCCTGGCGCCGCTCAAGGCCGGCTTCGTGCTCAAGCCGGCTCAGCTTCCCGAAAACGTCTTGTGCCGCGCCACGTTCGCCGGCCCGGCCCGGCTGACGGCGCTGCAATGGCCGGCCGACCAGTTGGCGCTGTCGGCGCAGCAATATCACCGCAAGTCGGGCCTGCTCGACGGCGGCATGGTGGTGCTGGCGCTGTTCGTGCTCGTCACGGCGCTGATCAACCGCCAATCCCTGTATGTGCTGTTCGCCGGCTGGCTGATCCTGAACCTGCGCATCGGGGCGCTGTCGGCCGGGTGGGACATCCAGTGGCTGGGCCAGACCGTGCCCCAGCCGTGGCTGTTGCTGAGCCGATCGGTGACGATCGCGCTGGCCGGCATCGCCACGCTCACGCTGTACCAGACCCTGTTTCGCGAGGCCTTGGCCAAGACCGTTTACAGGATCCCCCTGCGGGTCGTCGAATGGTGCTGCCTGCCGCTGCTGGCCGCGGCCGTGGTGCTGCCCTACAACGTCTTTCTGCCGGTGATGTGGCCGGTCGTGGGCGGCGCATTGCTGCTCATGACGCTGGGGCTGGTGAGCGTGATGCTGCAGTCGAACAACCGGGTGGCGTTCTGGTTCGCCGCCTCGTTCGGCGTGACCTTCGTGTCCGGCTTGTCGGAAGTGGTGGCGGCGGCGCTTGGCATCCGTGAGCTGATGGGCTTGATCAACAGCGTGACCGCGGCGCTGGCGTCGAGCCTGCTGGCGGCGCTGGCGGTGGCCGAACAGATGCGCATGGAAACCGAGCAGCGCATCGCCGCCCAGGCCGAACTGGAGCACGCCTACGAGGCCATGCCGGTGGGATTGTTCACGCTGGACATGTACGGGCACTTCCTGAGCGCCAACCCGGCCTTGTGCAAGATGCTGGGCACGACGAACATCGTGCCCGGCCGCACGCGCTGGCGGCAGTTTTTCGCCGAAGGGGTGTGGGGCCGTTTGCACGACCTGGTGCACAGCCACGCCGACGCCGAGCTCGATATTGAAAACCGCGCGGGCACGCGGCGCTTCCTGGTGCGCGCCACGCTGGCGCGCGGCAAGATCGAAGGGGTGCTGCAGGACACGACGGAACAGCACAAGGCCACCGAGCAATTGCGTTTCATGGCCAATAACGATCCGCTGACCAAGGTGTACAACCGGCGCGGGATCGAACGTATGTTCCAGCAGGCGGCCGGCGCGCTGGCCGCCGGCAAGCCGCTGGCGCTGGCCTACCTGGACCTGGACCGCTTCAAGCTGATCAACGATCTGTTCGGCCACAACGCCGGCGACGAGGTGCTCAAGCAGGTGTGCGAGCGGATCGCCACCATGCTCGCGGGCGGGCAGCAGGTCGGCCGCGTCGGCGGCGACGAGTTCGTCATCGTGATGCCCGACACCGCCATTCCCCTGGCCGAGCTGATCTGCCGCGGCATCGTGGACCGGATCGGCAACATGGCCTACCGGGTGGGGGACAAGGCCTTCCACGTGCGCGGCTCGATCGGCCTGATCGAGGTGAGCGCCGGCATGCAGATGAAGGACGCGATATCGACGGCGGACCGGGCCTGCCGCGAAGCGAAGTGCGGCCATAGCGACGGCCTGGTGGTGTACGAGCGCGACGCGGCCGCCTTCCACGAACGCGAAGCCGAGCTCAATCTGGTGGCGCGGCTGTCGGATACCGATGCGATGGCCGGCATGTTCATCGAAATGCAGCCGATCATGTCGCTCAAGGCTCCGCACGGCTCGCTCAATTTCGAGGTCCTGCTGCGCATGCGTGAGGCCGACGGGCGCATCGTGCAGGCCGGGCCGCTCATCGCCGCGGCCGAGAAGAGCGGTCGGGCGGGCGTGATCGACCGCTGGGTGCTGGCGACGACGCTGGCCTGGATCGACAAGCACGCCGCGCGCCTGGGCAGTACCCAGTTCGTGTGCATGAACCTGTCCGGCGCCTCGCTCAACGATGAGCGCTTCGTGCAGGATACGATCGAGATCCTGGGCCGCCACGTGCATGTGGCCGGCCGCCTGTGCATGGAAATCACCGAGAGCGTGGCCCTGCACGACCTGGATAATACGCGCCGCTTCATCGACCAGGTGCGCAATTTCGGCGTCAAGATGGCGCTGGATGATTTCGGGGCCGGCTATACCTCGTTCTCGTACTTGAAGGAACTGCCGGCCGATGTGCTCAAGATCGATGGGAACTTTATCGTCAACATCAATGCGCACCCGGCCAATGTGGCGATCGTCGAGGCCATCGTCAGCCTGGCGGTGAACCTGGGCATGAAGACCATCGCCGAGTGGGCGGAGGACACGGAGACGGTGCGCACCCTGGCCGAGATCGGGGTCGATTACGTGCAAGGCTGGGCGGTGGCGCGTTCGATGGCGCCGGAGAAGCTGCTCGAAGCCAGTTCGGCCGCCAGCTTCATCGACAACGAGGAGTTGGCGCAACTGGTGCGGACTTTTGGTGTTGCGGCAGCCGGATCGGAGTTTGCCGCGGATATGGCCGCTTTCGACTCTGCTGGTCTGCACGATCTTCATTGAGGGCTCCGCTGGCGCTGGGAACTTGTCGCAAGGATGTGCGATAGTCAGCGGCGCGTTGGCTCGGCGTAGCTGTGGCCGCTGACGCGATGCGGACCCGGGAAATAGCGGAGCAGGATGCCGGCTCGCACGCAGTTTCGCACGCTGCTCCGAACGGCGGTTTCAGCGCTAGTTTGCAGGGCGGATCAAACGCCAGTCCGCAGATCAGTTGACATGTCGGTTTCAACGCCAGTCCGCAGATCAGTCGGCACTTCGGTTTCAATGCCAGCGCCCAGATCAGTTGGCACTTCGGTTTCAACGCCAGCCCCCAGATCAGTTGGCGCTTCGGTTTCAATGCCCGCCCGTAGATCAGTTGGCACTTCGGTTTCAATGCCAGCCGGCAGATTAGTTGGCACTTCGGTTTCAACGCCAGCCGGCAGATCAGTCGACACTTCGGTTTCAACGCCAGTCCGCAGATCGGTGGGTACGTCGGATTCCAAGGTCACCTCCAACATCAGTTCAGTTCGCGCACGATGGACGGCCTAGCTGTTACAACCCAATCGGACAGGCCGTCAGCATTTCCAACGGTCACACCTCGACCGAATTTCCGGCTGTCACAACCCTACCGGACAGGTCTCCGGCACTTCCAGCTGTTACACCCCGACCGGATAAGTCTCCGGCACTTCACCGCCCTGTCCCCGTCCGATAAGCTCCAGCGGCTGCACAGCATCCGTCTCGTCGATATGAATGACGGCATCGAACTGCGCGCTGAGATGGGCATTGAAGTAATGGCTTTGCCGTTCGCTCTGCGGCAGGTACAACACGCCGATCGCCCGCTCGAGTTGGCGCCCCGGCAGCGCCGCGGCGGCCGGGCTGCCGGGGCCCAGCGGCAGCAGGAAACGGGCCGGACCGCTGCGATGGAATAATTCCTCGTAACTGCCGGGCAGGGCAGGCAGCACGCGTTTGCGATCGGCCACGCCATCCCAGCGCGAGGCCGCCGTGACCCAGCCGCCGTGGGTGGTAAAGCCGAGCAGAAAGGCGCGCTTGCCGTAGCGCTCGCGCGCAAGCTGGCCGATGTTCCACTCGCCCTGTTGCCCGATCTCCGTGGCGCGCGCGTCGCCAATGTGCGAGTTATGCTCCCAGACGACGATCTTGGCGGGCTCCTGCGCACGGGCGGATAGGTGGACCGATAGCGCGTCGAGCGTCTCGGCCATGTGGCGGTCACGCAGGTTCCATGATGACACCCTGCCGCGGAGCATGGTGCGGTAATACTCCTCGGCGTTCTTGACCAGCCGCGCGTTTTGCTGGGCGTAGAAATAGGCGTCGCTGGCCTCGGTGCCATCCTGGCGCATGTAGTCGAGCGCGCGCAGTTGCAGCGCCTGCAGCTGGGCGACGACGTCGCTCTCGCAGGAGTCCGACATGCCGAAGCTGGTCGCGTAGGCGTATTGCTGGCCGTCTTCGTCGTAGTGGTCGAAACAGGCGTAGCGCGCCCGCGCTTCGCGCGCGGCGGCCGGGTCGACCTGGTCGAGGTAGCGCAGGACTTCGTCGATCGAGGTGAACAAGCTGTACAGGTCCAGGCCGTAGAAGCCGATCTTGCCGGCCTCGCCGCGACTGTCGTTGTAGTCGCGCAGCCAGTCGACAAACGCCACGACGTCGGTGTTGCGCCACATCCAGTTGGGAAAGCGCTGAAAGCCGTCCAGGGATGCGGCCGCGCTGGCGTCGCGCGACTGCGCGCGGACATAACGATTGACCCGATAGGCGTCGGGCCAGTCCGCCTCGACCGCCACTGCGCAAAAGCCTTTTTCGCTGACCAGCCGCTGCGTGATGCGCGCGCGTTCCTCATAGAACTCGTGGGTGCCGTGGGTCGCCTCGCCCAGCAGCACGAAATGGGCGTCGCCTATCATGTCCAGCAAGGCGTCGTAATCGCCGGCCCCGCCGTGCAGCGCGATGGCGCCGGCGACGGCAGTGTCGGGTGACAGGGATGGCTTGGTGAACATGGCTAGCCTCAGTGTAGGAATTGACTGCCCGCGCTGTCCCCGCGGGAGGGCGCATGGGGCGCGGCGCCACGCTCGACGAGCGATTTCATGCGGCCCAGGGCCGCCGCGAGCTGGCGTTTCGGATCGTGCCCGAGCAGGGAGGCGATGGCCTGGCCGGCCGCGCCGGCCGCCGGCGCGAAGCTCAACTGGACGGTCGCGCGCGTGCCGCCGCGCACGGCCTCGAAACGCAGCTCGCCGCTGTGCTCGACTTCGGAGCCCGGCACGCTGCGCCAGGCCAGCCGGTGCGGGCGCGACTGTTCGGTCAGCATCGCGTCCCATTCGACCTGCTGTCCCGCCGGACCCTTGACGACCCAGTGCGAGCGGCGCTCGCCCAGGTCCCGCACTTCAGCCACGTTGGCCATGAAGCGCGGGAAGTTGTCGTAACTGGCCAACAGGTCGTAGACTTGTTCTGGCGGGGCATCGATATGGACGGTTTTCTCAATGTCGACGCGACCGCTGCGGCCGCCGGCGCCGATCAGGCTCGTCAGGGGACGGTTGACGGCGCCGCGCGCCAGGATGAGCGCGCCGGCTACCCCGGCGGCCAGCCCAAGCGGCGAGCGGCGCAGCGCGAGACCCAGCAGACCGAGGGCGCCGCCGCCGAGCATGGCGGCGTTACGCAGCTTGGGGTCCCACGAGTGCGCGCGCAATCCATGCGCGATCTCGGCAATGCCCCGGCCGGTCCCCGACAGGCGCTCCGCGATGCCTTGCATGCCAAGAATGCTGGTTCTGCTTGCCAATGAACCGCCCGTGAAAGTGCCGCCCGGTGAGGCGCCGCTTGCGGAGGCGCCGCCGGTGGCGGAGTCGCGTGGTGAGGCGCCGCTTGCGGAGGAGTGGCTCGGTGAGGCGCCGCCAACGGATGTACCGCTGGCGGAGACGCCGCCCGAGGACATGCCGGTCATGGGACTGCCGGTGGCGGAGGTGCCACTGGCGGACATGTCTGCCGTGGCCGCGCCGCCCGGCAAAGCGCCGGTATCGGAAGCAGCACTCGAAGCAGCACTCGCGTGACGGACGGCGTGCGCGGCGCGCTCGCCCGGATTGAAGACCTCGGCGGCGCCCACCCGGTGACTGATATCCTGGACGATCTTCTCGAACGCCTGGCCCGTGTCCCGGCCGATCTGGCGCAATTTTTCGCCGGACTGTGCGCGCCGCGGCGCGCCCCGCTCGGGGTCGAGCATATACATCACCAGCGCACCGAGCGCCGCGCTGCCGATCCATTTACCGAGTTGCAGGTCGTGATCCCAGGCTTGATTCATGGTTGTCTCCGAGCGTGTGCGTGTTGGGATGGTCGGTGTGCGCGGGCTCGCGCCACGCGAGCGCCAGCAAGTCTTGCACTTCCTCATCGCTGGTCTGGCCGAATTCGCGGTACCAGGTGCTGACGGCGCGGAACATCGGCGGCTGGCTCAGGCATACGAGCTGGTCGACCTCGGGCGCGAGCGCGTCGCAGGAATCAGGCGCCCCGACCGGCACCGCCGCCACGACGCGCTGGGCGCCGAGCAGGCGCGCCGCCTTGGCCGCCGCGCGCATGGTCGAGCCGGTCGCCAGCCCGTCGTCGACGATGAGCGCGGTGCGGCCATGCAGGTTCAGCGGAGCGCGGGCGCCGCGGTAGCGCCGTTCGCGCCGGTCGATTTCGGCCAGTTCGCGCGCGCACACGGCGTCGATCACGTCCGGTGTGACGGCGAAGCCTTCGACGGCCTCCCGGTTGAGCACGCGGATGCCGCCGCTGGCGATGGCGCCCATGGCGAATTCCTCGTGACCAGGCAGACCGAGTTTTCGCACGAGCAGGACGTCAAGCGGCACACCGAGCGCCTTTGCCACGGTGAATCCGACCGGCACCCCGCCGCGCGGCAAAGCGAGGACGATCACGTCTGGCCGCCCGGCATAGGCCGACAGTGCCGCCGCCAGCAGCTTGCCGGCATGCGTGCGATTCCTGAAAGGGGTGGATTGCGGGCTCATAGTCCTTTGACAGGCAGGCGGTCGTGCAGTTGCACCTATTTGTCGACTATTTTTTAGACGCGAAAAAATGCCCGCTTCGCATGCGCTGCGAAGCGGGCATCAAGCAGGTGTTGAGAGGGGCGGCATTTGCGGCGGCGCGCTGAGCCTGCTGCGGCTATTGAATGGTCAGCCGGGTGGCGGCGCCGCCCTGTTTTTTCGGCAGCGTGACTTTGAGAATGCCGTTTTCCATCTGCGCGGCGGCGGTCGCTTCGTCGACGTCGGCCGGGAGCATAAAACTACGCATGAATTTGCGCGCGCCATGCTCGGAGTACACCACGTTGTCGCCCTCGCGCCGTTCGGTGTCGCGCTTGGACTCGCCTTCGATCGTCACGCGCTGGTTCTCGATCGCGACCTTGACGTCTTCCTTCTTCACGCCAGGCATTTCCGCTTCGATTTCAAAGGCCGTGTCGTTTTCCGTCACGTTCAGGCGCGGCGCGCTGATGCCCTCGGCCTGCCATTGGGACAGGCCGGCGCCGACCGGGGTAAATGGCGCGAACATATCCTCGAACATGTTTTCTACAAGCCGGCCGAACTGATCTTCGATCGAGCGCGGGCGGTAGACGGGTAATGGGGAACTGCGTCTGACGATGTTCATGATGACCTCCATTCTCAAAAAGGTAAACGGTACTGAGAGCGGCGCGACGCACAGCATGAGGCGCCGCATCCACCATACATTTATCTTTATAGGGCGCGGATGGACGATGTCAAGCGGGGCTGTGGCCGGCGAAGCGCGTTCGCTCCTTGCTCGTCGTTTGATGTAGAACATGGACGCTCGAATCCAGCCGATAAAATCGCGCGATTCGTGGTCTGACAATAGAAGGAGGCCACTGCCATGAACGAGACTATCTTGCGCCATTGGTGGATGCTCGCACTGCGCGGCGCGATCGCCATCATTTTTGGTTTGCTCGCCATCATGTTGCCCGGTCCCACCTTGTTGTCACTGGCGGCCCTGTTCGCCGCCTTCGCGCTGGTCGGCGGCGCTGTCTGGACCTTCGGCGCGATCCGGCACCGTAAAACGGACGACCAGTGGTGGATACTGCTCGTGCTCGGCCTCGCCAGCATGGTGGTGGGCACGATCGCCATGGCGCATCCGGCATTGACGACGCTTGTACTGATCATGCTCATCGGCGCCAACGCGCTGGTCAGCGGGGTGGTGGACATCATCATCGCCGTGCGCGTGCGCAAATATATCCATGGCGAGTGGCTGCTTGCGCTCAGCGGTATCGCGTCGATTGTGTTTGGCCTCGTCGTGTTCGTGTTTCCGCTGGGCGCGGGGGCGCTCGCGCTGGCCTGGCTGATCGGCGTATATGCGCTCATCACCGGGATCATACTTATCGCACTGTCAGTACGGGTACGTGCCTGGTCGCGCATCCATGAAGGGCGCAGCAGCCCGGCCGCTGGCGCCGTGTAGGCGGCGGTGGCGGGCGCATGCATAAGCCTTAGGTGTCGGATCAAGAGCGCGTACGGGAGTCGCAGCCAGTGGCGAAGCCGCTGTCGCTGGCATTGCCATGGCCAAAGCCGAAGCCAAAAGCCGAAGCCGAAGCCAGCTCCGGACTCAGACCTTAACCATATTCCAGAGCAAGCCCGATTCCAGTAGCGATGCGAGTGATACCGCCGCCTCTGGCGGGCCGAAGGTAGTGTCAGAGGCGAAACAAATGACAGACCGAAGTCGGCGTCTAAGCGGACGGCAGGGGCAGATGCAAAGCCAGTGCCGAAGCTGGCCTCGGGATCAGAGCCCCTACTAGACCGTAGGCTGGTGCCCGAGCCGAAGCTGGCCCCGGAATCGAAGCTAGTACCCGACCGGAAGCTTGTGCCCGAGCCGAAGCTGGCCTGAGGAATCCAAGCCCGTACCAGACCGGACGCTGGTGTCAGAGTCGAGGCTGGTGCCAGAGGCCAAGCTGGGGCGGAGCCTAAGGTAGCGCCAGAGCCTGTTCCGAGCTTACTCCGGAGCATCCGAAGCATTCGGAGCATCCGAAAAATCGGAGGCATCCGATGCAGATAGAGCAGCGTCAAATTCGTCAAGGAGCACTGGCAACGCCAATGAACGTCAGGCAATGCACCTTCTCCGGCACGGTTGATTCTCCGGCGCGCTGGATCCACCTGCGCCGGCCTATACCGCAGCTTCGGCCGCCTCCGGCGTCATCTGCGGAGCGCCGATCGCTTCGCGTAGCGCGTCATCGACGGTGGTGAGCCAGACGAAATGCAGCTGGCGGCGCGCGTCTTCCGGGATGTCTTCCAGGTCCTTGGCGTTGCGCGCCGGAAGGAGAACCGTCGAGATCCCCGCCCTGAGCGCCGCCAGCACCTTTTCCTTGACGCCGCCCACCGGCAGCACCAGGCCGCGCAGGCTGATTTCGCCGGTCATGGCGCAGTCGTGGCGCACCGCGGTGCCGGTGGCCAGCGAGGCCAGCGCGACGAACATGGCCACGCCTGCGCTGGGGCCGTCCTTGGGGATGGCGCCGGCCGGCACGTGCACGTGCACATCGGCGCGCCGGAACACCTCCGCACCCAGGCCCAGCTTGTCGCTGTGCGCCTTGACCAAGGTGAGCGCCGCCTGCGCGCTCTCCTTCATCACTTCTCCCAGCTGGCCGGTCAGGATGAGGCGGCCTGTGCCGGGAACCCGGCTCGCTTCGACGAACAGGATGTCGCCGCCCACGGGCGTCCAGGCCAGGCCCGTGGCCACCCCGGGCAGGCTGGTGCGCAGCGCAACCTCGCTTTCGAACTTGCGGGGCCCCAGGATGGCGGCCAGGTCGGGCACGTCGATATTGACCGTTTCGGCCTTTCCTTCGGCGATGCGCATGGCGACGTGGCGCAGTACGCTGCCGATCTCGCGTTCCAGGTTGCGCACGCCCGCCTCGCGGGTGTAGTCGTCGATGATGGCGGCCAGGGCCGCGTCGCTCAGCGTGCACTGGTCGGGCCGCAAGCCATTCGCGTCGAGCTGGCGCCGCACCAGATAGCGGCGTGCGATCTGGGCTTTTTCCGCGCTCGTGTAACCGGGAAGCGAAATGATTTCAAGCCGGTCGCGCAGGGGGCCGGGCATGGTGTCGAGCATGTTGGCGGTGCAGATGAACAGCACGCGCGACAGGTCGAAGGGCACAGCCAGGTAGTTGTCGCGGAAGGTGGCGTTCTGCTCAGGGTCCAGCACTTCGAGCAGGGCCGCGGCGGGATCGCCATGGAAGCCCGAGCCCAGTTTGTCGACCTCGTCGAGCATCATGACGCAGTTGCGCGCGCCGGCCTTGCGGATGGCCTGGATGATGTTGCCGGGGAGGGCGCCGACATAGGTGCGGCGGTGGCCGCGGATCTCGGCCTCGTCGTGGGTGCCGCCCAGGCTCACGCGCACGAAGGCGCGCCCGGTTGCGCGGGCGATGCTCTGGCCGAGCGAGGTCTTGCCCACGCCGGGCGGCCCCACGAAGCACAGGATGGGACTCTTGCCCTCCGGCTTGAGCTTGCGTACGGCCAGGTATTCGAGAATGCGCCGCTTGATTTTATCGAGTCCGAAGTGGTCCTCGTCGAGGATCTGGCGGGCCCGGTCGATCTCGATCACGTCGGCCGCGCCGGGGTTCCAGGGCAGCTCGGTCATCCATTCCAGGTAGGTGCGCAGCATCGAGTATTCGGCCGAGGCGTCGGCCATTTTTTCCAGCCGGTGCAACTCCTTGAGCGCGTGCGCTTCGGTGTCGGCCGGCATGCCGGCCTTGGCGATGGCCTGGCCCAGGCCGGCCAGCTCGCCGTTGCCCGCACCGCTGTCGCCCAGCGCGTCCTGGATCGTCTTGAGCTGCTCGCGCAGCATGAATTCGCGCTGGCGCTCGTCCATGCGCTCCTTGGTCTGCTTGTCGATCTGTTGAGACAGGCGCAGCACTTCGATACGGTGCACGAGGAAGCCGAGTACTTTCTCGAGCCGCTTGGGCAGGTCCAGCGTTTCCAGCACGTCCTGTTTTTCCGCGATACCGATATCCATCAGCCCGGCCACGAAATCGGCGTAGGCCGAGGCCGACGTGATGCTCTGGACCGAGCGCGCCAGCTCCGGCGGCACCTGGGGCAGCAGGCCGAGGATGTCGGTCGAGCGCTGCTTGAGCTGGATGAGCATGGCCTGCACTTCGGCGGCGCTTTCGTCCTGCTCGGCCAGCATCTGCACGCGCGCCACATAGAACGGATAGCCGTCGAGGAACTCGATGATGCGGAACCGCTGCTGGCCCTGGCAGACGATGTGGTGGCTCTTGTCGGACGCGGTAACGTAGCGCACCACGCCGGCGGCGGTCCCGATCTGGTACAGCTGGTCCGCGCGCGGCAGGTCGGCCTCGGCGTCGCGCTGCAGCAGCACGCCGACCTGGCGCTCGCTGCGCGTGGCTTCCTGGGCCGCGGCGATCGAGCGCTCACGGCCGATGTTGATCGGCGCCACGAGACCTGGAAACAGGACCAGGTTGCGCACCGGGACGATGATCAGCGCGTCCGCCGGCAATTGGTAGCGGCCGCGCGCTGACGGTACGGGGCCATTGGCGGTGTGCTCCTCTGGCGCCATGGCGCGTTCGGTGGGGTCGTTCATGGCGTCGCTCCCGGTTTGTCAAGGGTAAGCAGCAGGCAGCCGTCGCGCAGCTGGTGCTGGCTGAGGCGCAGTTGGTGCGCGGGCAACTCGATGCGCCGTTCAAAGAAGCCGTACGGAATTTCCATGCGGTGAAGGTGGGCATTCGGGCCCAGGTCTGGCAGGACGCGCTGGCCGCGCACGCTGACCACGCTGTCTTCGAGCGTGACGATCAGTTGCTCCGGCACCACCCCTGGCAGCGCCACCAGCACCACGAATTGTCGTTCGGTCTCGAACAGGTCGACCGGCGGCTCCCAGCGCGGCCCGCCGTAGCGGTGCTCGCCGAGCTGGAAACATTGGCGCTCGATGCGCTCGGCGCGCTCGAGCAGGGAAATCGCTTCGCTCCACATCCACACCGTCGGGTCGCGCATGCGCATGGCTGACTCCAGTGATTGTCCTGAAGTCGGTTGGACCGGCCATGGCGTGGATGGTTCCGCCCGCGTCGCGGCGGGCCCGGCCTGGCCCTTAGCCGAGTTGCTCGCGGTGGAAGCGCAGGTGGTCTTCGATGAATGTGGCGATGAAGTAATAGCCGTGGTCGTAGCGCGTGTGGCGGCGCAGTTCGAGGCGCTGGCCGGCGGCGCAGCAGGCGGCCTCGAACAGGTCGGGATGCAGTTGCTCCTCCAGGAACTGGTCGCCCAGTCCCTGGTCGATCAAGATGCCATTCGGGAAGACCGGACCCAGGCGCTCGACCAGGGCGGTGGCGTCGTAGTCGCGCCAGGCCGCGCGCTCGCCGCCCAGGTAGCCGCCGAAGGCTTTCTCGCCCCAAGGGCAACGCGAGGGCGCGGCGATCGGCGCGAAGGCCGAGACCGAGCGGAAGCGGTCGGGGTTGCGCAGGCCCAGCACCAGCGCGCCATGCCCACCCATCGAGTGGCCGCACAGGCCGACCCGCGCGTCGTCGACCTCGCAATGGTCGACCACGAGGCGGCGCAATTCCAGGATGTAGCTGTACATGCGGTAGTGCGCGCGCCATGGGGCCTCGGTGGCGTCGACGTAGAAGCCGGCGCCGGCGCCGAAATCCCAGGCCGCCGTCTCGCCGGCGATATTGGCGCCGCGCGGGCTGGTGTCGGGCGCGATCAGGATCATCCCTTCGCGCGCGGCCACGCGCTGGGCGCCGGCCTTGACCATGAAGGTTTCTTCGGTGCAGGTCAGCCCGGCCAGGTAGAACATGGCCGGCAGGCGCGTGCCGGCCGCGTGCGCAGGGGTGAAGACCGAGAATCGCATCGGCAGCCCGACCGCCTCGGACGCGTGGCGGTAGAAGCGCTGGGTGCCGCCGAAGCTCGCATGTTCACTGATCAGTTCAAGCATTGGACGGGTCCTTAGGGAAGCGCGGAAAGATGGCGGTCGACGATGGCGTGGATGTCCGCGAAGTTGTTGCTGGTGGCTAGCAATTCGCTGGCGATCAAGGTGTAGCGTGCGCGCACCTCGATCTCCTTGGGCGAGAGCTGGCCCGGCAGGCGGTAGGCCGCCGGCATCGTCGAGGCCACGTCGAACGCGAAGAACTGCCTGGCCGACGCCCACGAGCCGAGCCGCACGCCGGCATACAGCAGCTTGGCCTGCAGCGGCGAACAGCCGCCGCACAGGCAGGCGTAGTAGAACATGGTGTCAGCCTCGTCGCGCACCACGCCGGGCGTGTGGATGGCCGCGTCGTGGACCACCGAGGCGCGCCGGTAGTCGCCCGTGTAAGGGCTGCCGACGGAGGACCACAGGGTGCGCGGGATGCTGGCGCCATTGACCACGGTGCCGGCCGGGGCGTCCCAGCGCCGCCCGGCGGGATCGACATACCAGAACGCGTCGAGCAGGCGCATGTCGCGGTCGTCGGCTTGGTCGGACAACCATTCGGTACGTGGGTTTCCTGAAAATAAACCGTGGCTCATCATCTCTCCCTGGCGCAGGCCCCGGCAGTGGCTGCCGTATGCGCCATCTTACCGCGATAAGCCGGTGCGCAATACCTCAGGTAGCGAAACCTGTTGGGCCGTCCCCGCGCCGGCCCGGTGCGCTCGGCCGGCGCGGCGTTCCTCGTCGCGCAGCCATTGCACGCACAGCACACCGAGCAGCAGGAGGTGCACGAGACTGGCCGGAACCCACATGATCAAGCCGGCCAGTTGCTGGTCCTCCAGCGCGCTGATGCCGCCCAGGCCGGCGTGGAGGGCGTGGGCGGCGTAGAACGGATGGGTGGCGAAGGTCAGGATCGCGCCGAGGAAGCCGTTTTGCATGCCGAAGGTCACGCCCAGCAGGACCGCGCCGCCGTATCCCAGGCCGGAACGCCCGCGCGGCGCGAACATCAGGTAGAACAAGGCTAGCGACGTGAGGAAGAAGCTGGTGTGCTCGAGCGAGTGGATGCCCTCGTTTTCCAGCGCCCAGGCGTAAGGGCGCGGCATGTGCCAGAACCACAGCGCCGCCGAGGCGGCCACCCACACCACCGCCGGATGCAGCAGCCCGCGCAGCACGCGGCGCGCGCGCGCGTCCCCGCCCGCCCACCAGCGCGCCAGGCTGCGCCTGCGCGCCGGGGCGAAGGCCCACATCCACGCGATCGCCGGCTGGGACGCCACCAGCAGCGGCGGGGCGACCAGCATGATCAGCAGGTGCTGGGTCATGTGGGCCGAAAAATAGCGGTCGGCCAGCGCGTCCAGCGGCGAGAGCAGGGCCAGGATCAGCACCAGCGTGCCGGCCACGAAGGCGCCGATGCGCCACGGTCCCAGCACGCCCGCCCGGCCCGCGCGTTGAAGGCGCCAGGCGCCGGCCGCATAGCCGGCCGTGCTGGCCACCAGCAGCGCGATGACCCACCAGTCGGCCTGCCACGGCAGCGCCGGCGCGTGCTCGTGGCCGCCGTGCACCAGCGCCGCGCAAGGCGCCAGGGCGGCGCCCAGCGCCAGCGGCGATCGCCATCCTGCCAGGGAAGTCACAGCCCGCATGGCGCCACCAGCACCAGCACGCTGGTGGTGAGCAGTAGGGCGAGCGTGAACATGACGCTGCTGATCAGCGCGCACATCGCCATGAAGCGGGTGCGCCCCTCGCCCACCTCGAGCAGGTGGTGGTGGTCGCCCTCGAACTCATGGCGCGTCGTACGCCAGCTGCGCCAGGACAGCAGCGCGCACAGGGCCGACAGCGCGATCGCCGCCACGCTCAGCGCCACCAGCGCGCCGTGCAGGTGGGCCAGCACGGGCGAGGCCAGCGCGGCGCGGTCCGGGTAGCAGGCGTAGGCCGCGGCGCCGTAGCCGGCCACGATCTGCACCGACCACGCCAGCGGCGCGCCGGCCAGCAGCAACAGCAGGCGCAGGATGCTGACCCGGTTCGCGTGCGGGGCCGGGTGCCCGGCCGGCGCCTCGGCGGCGTCGATGGAAGCGTTGGCCATGGCCTGTCCTCAGCTCAGGTGGGGCGCCAGGAACAGCGCGCTGTAGACCGCGATCCAGACCGCGTCGACGAAGTGCCAGTACAGCACCCCGACCGACAGCGCGGCGTGGCGGCGTTCGGTGAAAAAGCCCAGCGCCGCCCACAGCAGCAGGGCCGCCAGCATCAGTAGCCCGACCGCCACGTGCATCATGTGCAGGCCGGTGATGGTGAAATACAGCGAGCCGTAGGGATCGGTGTCGATGCGGAACGGCTTGTTCATCCATTCGCTGACCTGGATGCCCATGAAGGCCGCGCCCAGCAGCAGCGCGCTGAGCAGACCGGCCACGACGACGCCGCGGCGCCCGTTCTTGGCGCCGCGCTCGGCCCACCATGCGCAGCCGCTGGAGGCCAGCAGCAGCACCGTGTTGATGCTGGCCTTGGTCAGTTCGGGCGGCCCGAAAGGCGGCCAGGTGCCCTCGTGCTGCGAGGCGATGTAGAAGTAGCTGAACAGGAGGTAGGCGAACAGCGCCGCCTCGGTCCCGATCAGCATCCACATGCCCCAGATGCCGGTCGAGTGGCGCAACTGGCCGCCGACCGGCAGGACCGGTGGCAGGACCGGGTCCAGGGTGGCGTTCGCGTCAAGCATGGTCGGGCTCCTTTTGCAGCAGGGTGGTGCGCGGCCACAGCCAGGCCAGGATGGCCAGCGCCGAGCCGCCCAGGCCGGCGCCGGTGACGCTCCAGTTGTGCAGCAGCAGGCCGGCGAAGAACACGGCGCCGGCCAGGGCCAGCAGGAAGGGCGCGAGCGAGTCGCCCGGCATGCGCAGGATGATGTCGGGCTCGGCGTCGAAGGGGCTGGTGCCGACCGTCTCGCGCCCGTGGTCGAGCAGCATGCCCTCGTGCAGCGAGGACTGGTCGCCGGTATCGCGCAGCTGGGTTTCCCACAGCGGATGGCGGCTGGCCACGTGCGGGATCACCACGAAGTTATACGGCGGCGGCGGGGAGGGCGTCGACCATTCGAGCGTGGCCGCGTTCCACGGGTTGGGGCCGGACGGCGCGCCGTGGCGCAGGCTGCGCAGCAGGTTCACCAGGAACAGCAGCACCCCCACCGCGAACAGGAAAGAACCGACCGAGGTGATCATGTTGCTGGTGTCCCAGCCCATCCCGCTGGGGTAGGTGTAGACCCGGCGCGGCATGCCCAGCAGGCCGGAAATATGCATCGGGAAGAAGCCCAGGTTAAAGCCGACGAACATCACCCAGAAGCTCCATTTGCCCAGGCGCTCGTCCATCAGGCGCCCGGTCACCTTCGGGAACCAGTAATAGACCCCGCCGACCACGGGGAATACGTTAATCCCCAGCAGGACGTAGTGCAGGTGGGCCACCACGAAGTAGGTGTCGGTGAGCTGCCAGTCGAGCGGCACGGCGGCGGTCATGAAGCCGGACACGCCGCCGATCACGAACAGCAGCACGAAGCCGGCGAAGAACAGGAAGGCGGTGGTGCGCACCGGGCGCCCGGTCCAGATGGTGGCGATCCAGGCGAACACCGACACCGCGCTCGGCACCGCGATCACCATGCTGGCCACGCCGAAGAAGGACAGCGACAGCGGCGGCAGGCCGGTGGCGAACATGTGGTGCACCCAGACCCCGAAGCCGATGATCATGGTGGTGACGGTGGCCAGCGCCACCGGCGTGTAGCCGACCAGCGGCCGGCGGCAGAAGGTGGGCAGGGCGTCGGACACGATGCCCATCGCCGGCAGCACGATCGCGTACACCCACGGGTGGCCGAACATCCAGAACAGGTGCTGCCACAGCATCGGGCGGCCGCCCCCGGCGACGTCGAAGAAGTGGGTGCCGTACTGGCGGTCCATCCACAGCAGGAAGAACGCCAGGCTCACCGCCGGCACCGCCAGCAGGTTGCCGACCGAGGCGGTCAGCGTGCCCCACACGATGATCGGCACGCGGTTGATCGACATCCCGGGCGCGCGGGTGCGGAACAGGGTGACCACGAAATTGGCCGAGCCGACCGTGGTCGAGATGCCGAGGAAGACCATGCCGAGCGCGTAGACGTCGATGTTGATGCCCGGGTTGAACTGCTTGGACGCCATTGGCACGTAGTTGAACCAGCCCGCGTTGGGCGCCTGCCCCAGCGGGAAGCTGATGTACAGGAACACGCCGGCGAACAGGAACACCCAGTACGACAGGGCGTTCAGGCGCGGGAAGGCCATGTCGCGCGAGCCTAGCATGAGCGGCCACAGGTAGTTGGAAAAGCCCGACAGTACCGGCAGCGCGTACAGGAAGATCATGGTCACGCCGTGCATGGTGAACAGCTGGTTGTACTGCTCCGGCGTGAGCAGGGTCTGGTCCGGGCGGGCCAGCTGCAGGCGCATCACCAGCGCCTCGACGCCGCCGGCGAGCAGGAAGGCGAAGGCGGTGACGAGGTAGCGCAGGCCGATCTCCTTGTGATCGACGCTGGAGAGCCAGCCGACGATGCCGGGCTTGGTCTCCCACAGGCGCTGCAGCGCGCGCGCGGTGGGCGAATCGTAATCGGCGCGCACGACGTTCGGTCGGCGCGTCAGGGCGGTATCGTTCACGGGAGTCCCATTAGCGCAAGGTGGTGAGGTAGGCGACGACGGCCGCGAGGTCGCCGGCGGAGAATGCGAATTCGGGCATCTTGGTGCCCGGCTTGATGCGCTGGGAATGCGCGATCCAGTCGGCCAGGTGCGGCCCATCGTTGGGCAGGGTACCGCCGGCGATGGTGCGGCGCGAGGCCAGGTGGGTCAGGTCGGGGCCGACGATGCCGCCGGCCTCGGTCCCGCGCACCGTGTGGCAGGCGCTGCAGCGCGCCTGCACCAGCGCGGCGCCCACGGCGGCCGGGCCGGCGGCCGGCGCGGGGACCGCCGCGGCCAGCTGCGCCTGCCACCAGGCCTGGAACGCGGCCGGCGGCTCGGCCACCACCTGTAAGGCCATGTGGGCGTGCTGCTCGCCGCAGTATTCGGCGCACTGGCCGCGGTAGACGCCGGGCCGGTCGGCCTGGAACCAGCTGACGTTGGTCTGGCCGGGGATGGTGTCGGTCTTGCCGCCCAGCTGAGGCACCCAGAACGAATGGATCACGTCGCCGCTTTCCAGTTCCAGCCGCACCGGCTGGCCCACCGGGATGTGCAGCTCATTGGCGGTGGTGAACACCTGACCCGCGTCGCCGTTCTCGTAGCGCATGCGCCACCACCACTGCAGGCCGGTCACGCGCACGGTGAAGGCCGGCTTGGTGGCCGGATGCGCCACGGCGGTCAAGGTCAGCAGGGTCCAGATGGCGCAGGCGGCCAGCACCACGCTCGAGATGCCGACGCCGATGTAGATCCAGCGCAGGCCGCCGCCGTCGCGCGCCACCTCGTTGCCCTGGCCGGCCGCGTCGCGCTTGCGCAGCACGGCGCCCAGCAGCAGCGTGGTGATGATGACGACCACCGCCACCGAGATCAGGCCCAGTCCCCAGCCCAGCCGGGTGACCGGGTCGGCCGCCGGCCCAACGGTGTGCAGGTAGGACATCGGCATGGCTGCCGCTGGAAGTCGGCTCATTTCGGCCGCTCCGGCTGTTGCGACGGCGGCAGGGTGTCGACCGCCGCGCCGGTGCCGGTATCCGGCCCCACGGTGCTGGGGTCGCCGCCGGGGTGGGTCGGCAGCGAGCCGATGTAATGCACCAGCTGCCAGATCTCGTCGGACGGCAGCGCTTTGCCCCAGGCCGGCATGCCCTGAGGGCGGCCCTCGTAGATGGAACGGTAGATCTCCTCCGGCGCGCCGCCGTAGCGCCAGTAGCTGTCGGTCAGGTCAGGGCCCATGAAGCCCTTGCCGGTGTAGGTGTGGCAGCCGGCACAGTTCATCTTGGCGAACAGCGTCTTGCCGGCGGCGACCGCCTGCGGCGTGGCGGGCGTCATCGGTGGCACCGGCATCTTGGTCTTGGCGTCGGCCGCGGCCGGCGCCGGCGGCGCTGGGCGCGGCGCGCTCTCCTTGCCGCAGGCTGCGAGCAGGCAGCACAGGGCGAGGGTGAGGGTAGGGGTTTTCATGGCGTCGCCTTAATGGCCTGCGGTGCTGGTCGAGGGCGGCACGCTGGGGCTGGCGAGCTGGCCGGGGCCGGACTGCGGCGAATTGCCGTCCAACGAAAACACGTACAAGGTGCTGCCGCGCGCCGGGAAGTGGGGCCGGCTGGCCTGCACCATCGCCACCCCGCCCACGCCGGCGTAGATGGCGATGTACTGGTGCCCGTCCGGCCCCAGGTAGGTGACCGGCTGGCCGATGATGCCCGAGCCCAGCTTTTGCGACCACAGCACCTTGCCGCTGTGCGCGTCGAGCGCGCGGAACCAGCCGTCGGTGGTGCCGTAGAACACCAGGTCGCCGGCGGTGGCGAGTACGCCGCTCATGACCATGAACTTTTCCTTGTGCTCCCAAACGATCTTGCCGTGCGCGGCGTCCCAGGCGATGAAGGCGCCCCAGTTGCCCTCCTTGTTGGCCGGGTAGCGTTTCATCTCCATGCCGTCGTACGGGGTGCCGGGGATGTAGGACTGCTCGTGGTCGGTCAGGTCCATGCACAGGTCGAAGATGCCGGCGTAGAACAGGCCGGTGCGCGGCGAGTAGGCGGTGGGCTGCCAATCCTTGCCGCCCAGGTCGGGCGGGCACACGTGTTCGAGCTTGACGCCGGGGCGCGGCTGCATCGCCGGGTTCACCTTCGACATGCCGGTCTTCAGGTCGATCCCGAGCGACCAGTTCTGGGTGGTGAAGGGCGCCGCCACCAGCACCTCGCCGGTGACGCGGTCGATGGTGTAGGCGTAGGCGTTGCGGTCGAAGTGGACCAGGGTCTTGCGCATCCTGCCGCCGATCTTCATGTCGACCAGCACGTTCTCGTTGACGCCGTCGTAGTCCCACTGGTCGTGCGGGGTGAACTGGTAGGCCCAGCGCGCCTCGCCGGTGTCGGCGTCGCGCGCGAACACGGCGCTGGTCCACAGGTTCAGGCCGGGGCGCTGCGCCGGCACGCGCGGGCCGGGGTTGCTGGTGCCGTAGTAGATCAGGTTGGTTTCGGGGTCGTAGGTGATCCAGGCCCAGACGCCGCCGGCGCCTTCTTTCCACGCGCCGGCCGGCCAGCTGGTCTTGCCCAGGTCGCGGCCCTGCATGAAGGCGTAGAAAGGCTTGAAGTTCTTGCCCAGCTTGACGTCGGCGTCGGGGCCGGTGCTATAGGCGCGCCACAGCAGCTTGCCGGTCTTGAGGTCGAGCGCGGCGACCCAGCCGCGCACGCCCATCTCGCCGCCGCTGTTGCCGACGAAGACCTTGTTGCCGACGATCAGGGGCGCCATGGTCATGGTCTCGCCCTTGGCCGAGTCGCCCAGTTCGGTGCGCCACAACTCCTTGCCGGTCTTGGCGTCCACCGCGATGGTGTGCATGTCGAGCAGGTTGTAGACCAGCTTGCCGTCGGCGTAGGCGCCGCCGCGGTTGACCGCGTCGCAGCAGGCCTTGCCGATCGCGAGCGGCTTGGGATTGGGCCGGTGCGACCACTTGATCGGCGCGCAGGGCGCGCTCAGGTCGAGCGCGTAGGCGATGTCGGGAAACGGCGTGACCAGGTACATGGTGTTGTCGGTCACCAGCGGCGCCGCTTCGTGGCCGTTGATGGTGCCGTCGGAGAAGGTCCAGGCGATGCGCAGACGTCCCACGTTGCTCGCGTCGATCTGCGCCAGCGGACTGTAGCGGGTGCCGGCGTAGTCGCGCGCCGCGCGCCGCCATTCACCGGGCGGATCGTTGGGGGCCAGGTTGGCCGAGGTGTCGGCCAGTACCGGCGCCACGGCCTGCGCCGCCGCGACGGCCGGGGCGGGCGGCGCGGCGGCCAGCACGGCGGGCGCCATCAGGATCAGGGAAGAGGCGCAGAGCGGCCGGGCCAACGCGTATCGCAGGTGCCGCGAGAAAGTTTTCATGGTGGTGGAGTGGCTGAATGACAACATCCAGTGTAGGCCCCACCCCAGCCGCTCTTCTGTTAAATGACTAACAAACTAACTAATTCGTACAAATGAATTTGCGTGCGAAAAACGCCGCTGCCTTTCCATCGCCGTGTGGCTGACGCGGCCTGGGCTGCACCGATGAGCACGTGTCCGAATGTCGCCTCCGGCCCCGGGTGGTCGGCTAGATCCACTGCATCGCGCCGAGCAGCGCACCGGCGGCAAGCACCCACAACAGGTGGATACGCGTGCGCCACAGCAGCAAGCCGCTTGCGAGCGTGAGCAGCCACAGCGTCCAGTCGCTTTGCCAGTGGCCGCTCGCGCTGCCGAGAATCCAGCTGGTCGAGAGCAGCATGGCGATCACCAGCGGCGCCATGCCTTGCTTGAAAGCGCGCACGGCGCGCAGCTGGCGGTTGCGGTGCGCCCAGCGCGAGGTGGCCATCATCAATACCGACGAGGGCAGCAGGATGCCGACCATGGTGGTCGCCACCGCCACCAGGGCCGCGCCCACGCTGCCCGTGTTCAGGCCCACGTGCCAGCCCATCAAGGCCACGAACAGCATGTTGGGACCGGGCGCGGCCTGGGCCAGCGCGATCGACTGGTTGAATTGTCCGGGGCTGAGCCAGTGGCGCTGGTCGACCAGGTAGCGGTGCATTTCCGGCGTGGCCGCCATCGGGCCGCCCACCGACAGCAAGGACAGCATCAGATAGTGTCCGAACAGGCTGGCCCAGTCGTTCCAGCCCAGCACCAGCGGCGCGCTCATGCGGGTGGCGGCGCGGGACGCAGGCGCGCATAGGCCAGCACACAGCCGAGCCCGCCGACGCCGGCCAGGACGAACACCAGCGCCACGTGCAGCCATGCCACCAGCACGAAGGCAGCGGCGCACAAGGCCAGGCACCACGGCAGCGGCAGCGCGCTGGCGCGCAGCGCGACGGAAAGCCGCAGGCCTGCCGCGCCCATCATCCCGGCCGACACGGCAGCCATGCCGCGCAGGGCGCCGGCCACGGCCGGATTGCCCGCATACCGCTCATGCAGCAGGGCCAGCAGCAGGATCACCACCAGCGGCAGCGTGACCATGCCGGCCAGCGCGGCCAGCGACCCGGCCAGGCCGAAGTAGCGTCCGCCGATGATCAGCGACAGGTTGACCACGTTCGGCCCCGGCATGATCTGGGCGACCGCCCAGTCCTCGATGAATTCGTCCTGCGTCAGCCAGCCTTTGCGTTCGACCAGCTCGCGCTGGACCACCGCGGCCACGCCGCCGAAGCCTTGCAAGGCCAGCACGGTAAACGACAGGAACAGGTCGGCGAGGGAAAGCGGGCGCGCGCAGCCGGGCGGTAACGATGAGCTCATTGCCGCATTATGGCGCCGCCGCCGCGGTGTGTCCACGGACGCCCGGCGCGCTGAGCGCCAGCGCGCGCTCACGGGCGCGGCGCGTGGCGCACGGGCTAACCGCCGCCGATGCCGCGCATCACCCGTCCGCTGCCGCCGCACTCGGGGCAGGGCTTGCCGTTGGCCAGCTTGCCGCTGCCGCTGCACGTGTCGCAAATATCCTCGGCGGCGCCGGGCGTGCCAGGCTTGGCTTCGTCGCCCGGGTTCAGAACAGGTTCGGTGGGTTTGACCATGATGTGTGATGCCTCTGTGCTGACAGTGGTTGAAGTGATTGCTACGAAGGTCAATGAACGTCGTTGTTGATGTGGTGTCGAAACGACAGCGCGGCGCACGCGAGAGCGCAGGCCAGGTTTCATTGTAGGCAACAGCTGGCAGCCCCGGCGCTAGTGTGCGGGTCGGCAAAGTCCCAGCGAAAATCCGGCCAAATTTATCCAAGATAGATGGTTGGCTGACATTGACTTTGATGACGATTAGCGGATACTTCCAAGGCAGCAAGAGCCCGGTATGACATTTGTCAAAATATGTACAAGGAATCAATGCTATGAGCCCACTTTCCTATGCCGCCGCCGAGCTGCCCGCGCTGGCCGACACGCCCTACGAACGGCGCGATCTGCAGCGCCGCGACATCGTCGACCACGCCATCCGTGTTCAGCAGAGTAGCAACACCGTGTGCGCCATCGAATACCTGAAGTCGCACGACATCGATCCCGACCTGATCGCCCGGGTCTTGCTGGAGCCGGAGCATAGGCGCGCCGAGCTCGCGCACTGAGCGGCCAACCCTCGCCAGCCCGGCCGCATTTTCCTTCCATTCATATCAAAATACTATCGTTTTTGGCGTCCTTCGACGCCTGGCGCTAGCATGGTTATGCACAAAAAAAATGGTGTATGAAATTTCCTATAATTTTTTGCCTGCTCGCAAATTGACTTTCTAAGTCATTGATTTTAAAGGGCCAATTTTCTGCCTTCGGAATGGGCATTTTGTTGAAACCCGCATCAGTACACGCTTCCGGGGTGTCAAGAGGGGCTTGTCCACAAAGTTATCCACAGCGTTTGTGGATATCTGAAAAAGCCCTTTAGAAACGGTCACTTAGGCGTAAAACATTCACAGTTTGCAAGTTTAGTAGTGGGCGTGGAAAGGCATCCAGCGCGCCATCCATCGATTGCTCCGGGCGAAATCGCTTGCCTTGCTCTACTGGATAAATGTACAGTTGCGCTAGTTGCCCAGCTCCCAGTCCATCATGTCCGCCGCCACCCTCGAGATTCCCGCCGACGACCCGTTCGCCAGCCTCAATGCCCAGCAGCGCGCCGCCGTCGAGCACGACGTGGGCCTGCCGGCCGGGAGCTCGCGGCCGCTGCTGGTGATCGCCGGCGCCGGCTCGGGCAAGACCAATACCCTGGCGCACCGGGTCGCGCGTTTGGTCATGCAGGGCGCCGATCCGCAGCGCATCCTGCTGCTGACCTTTTCGCGCCGCGCCGCCAACGAAATGACCCAGCGCGCCGGCAACGTGCTCCAGCGCGTGTTCGGTCTCGGCGGCGGCCAGGCGCCCGCGCGCCTGCCCTGGGCCGGCACCTTCCACAGCATCGGCGCGCGCCTGCTGCGCGAGTACGCGGGCCGCATCGGCCTGGACGCCTCGTTCACCATCCACGACCGCGGCGATTCGGAAGACCTGATGGGCATGGTGAGGCACGATATCGGCCTGGCCCAGACCCAGAACCAGAAGCGCTTTCCGCTCAAGGGCACCTGCCTGTCGATCTATTCGCGCGTGGTGAACAGCCAGGAGCCGCTGGCGCTGGTGTTGCAGAGCACTTTCCCTTGGTGCGGCGAATGGGAGGCCGAACTCAAGACCCTGTTCGGCGCCTACGTCGACGCCAAGCAGGAGCAGAACGTGCTCGATTACGACGACCTGCTGCTGTTCTGGTCCGAGATGGCGGCCGACCCCGAGCTGGGGCCGGAGCTGGGCGGTCTGTTCGACTACGTGCTGGTCGACGAGTACCAGGACACCAACCGCCTGCAGGCCGCCATTTTGCTCGGCATGAAGCCGGGCGGGGAGGGCGTGATGGTGGTCGGCGACGACGCCCAGGCCATCTATTCCTTCCGCGGCGCCACCGTGCGCAACATCCTCGACTTTCCCAAGCAGTTCGCCCAGCCGGCCAGCGTGGTCACGCTCGACCGCAATTACCGCTCCACCCAGCCGATCCTGGACGCCTCGAACGCGGTGATCGCCGGCGCGCTCGAGCGCCACGCCAAGACGCTCTGGACCGACAAGGCCGCCAGCGCACTGCCGCAACTGGTCCTCATCCCCGACGAGGCCGAACAGGCGCGCTGGGTGTGCAACCGCATCCTCGAGCACCGCGAAGCCGGCATCGCCCTGACGGCCCAGGCGGTGCTGTTCCGCGCCGCCAGCCACAGCGCCGCGCTGGAACTGGAGCTGATGCGCCGCAACGTGCCGTTCGTGAAGTTCGGCGGCCTCAAGTTCCTGGAAGCCTCGCACATCAAGGACGTGCTGGCGGTGCTGCGCTTCGCCCAGAATCCAAGCGGGCGGCTGGCCGGCTTCCGGGTCGCCCAGCTCATCCCCGGCATTGGCGCGGCCACCGCCACCCGCCTGCTCGACGCGGTCGGCGAGGCGGCCGAGCCGGTGCAGGCGATCGAGGCGTTCGCCGCGCCGCCGCGCAGCGCGACCGACTGGCGCGCTTTCGTCACGCTCTACCGCGCCCTGCGCACGCCTGGCCTGCGCTGGCCGGCCGACATCGAACTGGTGCGCGACTGGTACCTGCCGCATCTGGAGCGCCTGCACGACGACGCCCAGGTGCGCGCGGCCGACGTGGCCCAGCTGGCGCAACTGGCCGGCGGCTACGGCTCGCGCGAGACCTTCCTCGCCGAGATCACGCTCGATCCGCCCGAGGCCACCAGCGACCGGGCCGGCCCGCCGCTGCTCGACGACGACTACGTGATCCTGTCCACCATCCACTCGTCCAAGGGCCAGGAGTGGAAGTCGGTGCACGTGCTCAATGTCGTTGACGGCTGCATTCCGTCCGACATGAGCACCGGCAGCGCCGCCGACATCGAGGAAGAACGGCGCCTGCTGTACGTGGCCATGACGCGGGCCCGCGAGCACCTGCACCTGGTGGTGCCGAACCGTTTTTTCATCAAGCAGCAGTCGCAGATGGGCGACCGCCACGTGTACGCGGCGCGCACCCGCTTCATCGCCCCGGCCATGCTCAAGCATTTCGAGCAATGCGTGTGGATCGACGCCGATACGACCAGGAGCAAAAAGCCCATGCCCGACAGCGTGCGCATGCTGGTGCGCGATCGGGCCCGCAGCGCCTGGAAATAAGGGCGACCTTGCGGTCACGGCGCGCGGTGGCCCACTACGGGGTCGGTCGGGGCGCTGCGGTCGCGGCGTTGTTATCGCAGGCCCGCGCTGTCGCCGAGCGCGACATACGCGACCGGCGCGCCGGCGCCATCCTTGAAGGCCTGCACGCTGCAGCGCAAGTTCAGCGCGCTGCCGTCGGCGCGGTGCAGCGCCACCGTGCCTGACCAGGTGCCGGCGCCCGCCAGGGCCGCGGCCACCTGGTCCGCCAGCGGCTGCGGAAACCGCCCTTGGTGCAGCACGTGCAGGTCGTGGCCGAGCAGATGCTGGCGCTGCACGCCGAGCGCGCGGCAGAGCAGGCTGCTGACGTCGGTGATGCGCCCGCGCGCGTCGAGCGCCAGCATCGGCGTGTGCAGGTCGACGGCCGAATGCAGCTGCTGTTCCTGGCGCAGCTGGACGCGCAGCGCGGCCGATTCCGCCGCGGCCGCCGCCAGCGCCCCGTAGGCGCGCAGCGACGCGATCACCGTCGTCAGCAGCTTGCGCGTGGTCAGGTCGGCCTTGCTCCAGAAATCGTTGATGTCGTAATCGAGGATGATCCCGGTTTCCTGGTTCTGGCCGGGCTGGCCCGTGCGCAGCACGATGCGCACCAGTTGGTTGTGCAGGTCGTCGCGGATCTGGCGCGCCACGCGCAGGCCGGCGTCCGGCGTTTCCATGATGACGTCCAGCAGCACGAGCGCGATGTCGGGCGTGTCGCGCAGGGTGTCCAGCGCTTCATGGCCGCTGTAGGCGTGCAGGTAGCTCAGGCGCCGTCCCTGGAATTGGGTATTGCTGAGAGCGAACTTGGTGACGACATGCACGTCGACGTCGTCGTCGACGATCAGGATGCGCCACGGATTGGCCTCGGCCCCAGCCGGCCCTTGGGCGCCAGCCGGATCGTCGTCAAGGATCAGGTCGACGTTGTCGTCATCATCGGTATCGATGTCTTGCATGCGTCCACACTATGTCAGCACCGCCGCTTTGTCAAAGAGAACGCGAGTTATCCCCGATGTTAAGCTTTTGTAGGAATATGCCTAACGGCGCTGCCGAGCTCCGATGGCGGGATTGTAAGTGATTGATTTTAATGGACTTAATTTTTGCTTGCGAAACGTGCAGTTTGTTGAAAGCCGCATCAATACGGGCTTTGCGCGCTGTCAAGAGGCGCTTATCCACATAGTTATCCACATGTTTTGTGGATATCGCAAAAACCGTTGAAATATCAAGCACTTGGCTATTTCATACGGTTCAGCCGACGGCCGCCTTCAGGCGCTCGAGCTCCGCCAGGAAGCGCGCGCAGGCCAATGCCGGCGGCCACGGTTCCCACGCCTGGCCGCCGAAGTGCGCCAGCAGGGGATCGGTGTCGACCGGCTGGGCGCTGATCTTCAAGGTGCGCCGCACCTCCTCGCGCGTCCAGCCGACCACGTGCACGGCTTCGCTGGCCGCCGCCAGCCGGTCGGCCCGCTTGTGCTGGCGGTGCTCGCCGCTGGTCCATTGCGGCAGGCCGTAGCGCAGGAACACCGCGCGCTCCAGGCGCTGCGACAGGTCGCGGAAGCCGTGCCCGAGAAACGGCTTGATCACCGAGATGGCGTCGAAGCCGAGCAAGCCTTCCTCGGCGTCGTGCAGCAGTTCGCGCAGTTCGACCTCGGGCGCGAGCGGCAGCGCGGACTGCGCGCGGCGCAGCAGCATCACGCTGATCGAATGCTGGGCCACCGACAGCGGCAGGTCCCAGGCCGAGTGGCCGCCCCAGCGATAGGTGCGGGCCAGGCCGAGCGCCAGGTCGGCGTCTTCCCAGTCGAAGGGGGTGGGGTCGAGAAGGTCGAGGCGTTTGCCGGAGGGCATGCGCACCCAGGCGCGGACTTGGCTGGTCATCAAAATGGCGGGCAAGGAGACATGCCACCATCTTACACATTGCCGGGCCCGGCATGGGGTCGGCTTGCTTGCGCCGTGTGCGCGGCCCATCTGGCGCGCCCGGTCATGGCGCTCTTCGCGCCGGACCCGCTAGCACTTTGCGCTGTATCGGCGGCGGGGCGCTGAAATACTTGAACTGCTGAGCTGTTTTGGGTGACAATCAGGTCGCAAACAGGTGGCAAGCAGGTCGCACTCGGTGGCAATCAGGTGACGCTGAGTCGCTCAGTCGTTCAGTCGTAAGCGGGACGTAATGCGCCACCGTGGCGCGGCGGGGAAGCAGCGTGGATCAACTCAGCACCGGGCAGGGCGGCGAGCGCATCGAGTGCGACGTGCTGGTCATCGGCGGCGGCATCAACGGCGCCGGCATCGCGCGCGACGCCGCCGGACGCGGACTGGCGGTCGTGCTGTGCGAAAAAGACGACCTGGCCGCGCATACCTCCTCCAGTTCCAGCAAGCTGATCCACGGCGGCCTGCGCTACCTGGAACAGTACGACTTCGGCCTCGTGCGCAAGGCCCTGCTCGAACGCGAGGTGCTGCTGCGCAGCGCGCCGCACATCATGTGGCCGCTGCGCTTCGTCATGCCGCACGACGCGGGCCAGCGCCCCGCGTGGCTGATCCGTGCCGGCCTTTGCCTGTACGACCAGCTGGCCCGGCGCGAGTTCCTGCCCGGCTCGAAAGGGGTGGCGCTGCGCTGCCATCCGGCCGGCTCCCCGCTGCAAGCGGCGTTCACGCGCGGCTTCGAGTATTCCGACGGCTGGGTCGACGACGCCCGCCTGGTGGTGCTGGCCGCCCTCGACGCGCGCGAACGCGGCGCCCGCATCCTGACCCGCACCCGCTGCGCCGATCTCGCGCGCGGCGCCACCCACTGGCAGGCCAGCCTGCACGGCGCCGACGGGCGCGTGGCCGAGGTGCGGGCGCGCTGCCTGGTCAACGCCGCCGGGCCGTGGGCCGGCCACCTGCTGCCGCACGCGGTGCGCGCCTGCGAGCCGCTGCGCCTGATCAAGGGCAGCCACATCGTCGTGCCCAAGCTGTTCGACCATCCCTACGCCTACATCTTCCAGCATCCCGACGGGCGCATCGTGTTCGCCATCCCCTACGAGCGCGACTTCACCCTGGTCGGCACCACCGACGTCGATTACCACGGCAACCTGGACCAGGTCTCCATCGACGCGAACGAAATCGCCTACCTGTGCCACCTGGTGAACCGCTACTTCACGCGCCAGATCACGCCGGCCGAGGTACGCTGGAGCTACTCCGGCGTGCGCCCGCTGGTGCAGGATGCCGGCGCCAAGGCCGCCGCCGTCACGCGCGACTTCCGCCTCGAGCACGACAGCGCCGGTGCGCCCCTGCTCACCGTCCTGGGCGGCAAGATCACCACCTTCCGCAAGCTGGCCGAGCAGGCGGTGGACTGGATCGGCCCCGCGCTCGGCAACGCCGGCCCCGCCTGGACCGCGAACGCCTGCCTGCCCGGCGGCGACCTGTTCGGCGAGCGTCCGTCCAGCCGCGGCGTGCTCGAATTCGATCAATGGCAGGGCTGCCTGCAGCGCCGCTTCCCCTGGCTGCCGCCGGCGCTGGTGGCACGCTACGCGCGCGCCTACGGCACCCGGGTCTTGGTCATGCTGGCCGGCTGCCGTGCCATGGACGACCTGGGCCGCGAGATCCTGCCCGGCCTGTACGAGGCCGAGGTGGAATACCTGATGGGCCAGGAATGGGCCCGCTGCGCCGACGATATCCTGTGGCGCCGCTCCAAGCTGGGCCTGCACCTGGCGCCCGGCAGCGCCGCCGTGCTCGACCAGTGGATGGGCGCGCGCGGACGCTGACGGTGGACGCCCCGGGCGGGCTCACCGGCCACCCAGGCGCCACGGGCGCGCTCAGGCGCCCGGCGCCGCGGCGATGTAAATGGCGCGGAAGTCGTTGACGTTGGTGAGGGTCGGGCCACTGACCACGGAATCGCCCAGCGCCTGGAAGAAGCCGTGGCCGTCGTTGTTGGCCAGGCTGTCGCGCGCGCGCAGGCCCAGCGCCAGCGCCCGTTCCAGCGTGTGCGGGGTCATGAAGGCACCGGCGATGTCCTCCTGGCCGTCCACGCCATCGGTGTCGCAGGCCATCGCGTATACCTGTTCCAACCCGCCCAACGCTACCGCCAGCGAGAGCAGGAACTCGACATTGCGCCCGCCGCGCCCGTTCCCGCGCACGGTGACGGTGGTCTCGCCGCCCGACAGCAGCACGCAGGGCGGCGCGAACGGCTGGGCGCGCGTGGCCACCTGGCGCGCGACGCCGGCCATGACGATGCCCACCTCGCGCGCCTCGCCCTCGATGCTGTCGCCCAGGATGTGGGTCGGCACCCCGGCCGCGCGGGCCACCGCGGCGGCCGCCTCTAGCGCCATCTGCGGCGTGGCGATCAGGTGCACCTCGTTTCCGGCCAGGCGCGCATCGCCCGGCTTGACCGATTCGCCGCGCCCGCTCTCGAGCACCGCGCGCACGTTCGGCGGCACCTCGATCGCGTAGCGCCGCAGCACCGCCAGCGCGTCGGCGCAGGTGCTGCGGTCGGCGCAGGTGGGCCCGCTGGCGATATCGACCGGGTCGTCGCCAGGCACGTCGGAAATGAGCAGGCTCACCACGCGCGCCGGATGGCAGGCCGCCGCCAGCCGCCCGCCCTTGATGGCCGACAGGTGGCGCCGCACGCAGTTCATCTCGCCGATGGTGGCGCCGCTTTTGAGCAGGGCTTCGTTGAGGCGCTGCTTGTCGGCCAGGTCCAGCCCGTCCGCCGGCAGCGCCAGCAGCGCCGAGCCGCCGCCGGAGATCAGGCAGATCACCAGGTCGTCGGCGCTCAGGCCGTCCACCAGCGCGAGCATGCGGCGCGCCGCCGCCATGCCGGCCGCGTCCGGCACCGGGTGGGCTGCTTCCACGATCTCGATGCGGCTGCACGGCACCGTGTAGCCATAGCGCGTGACCACCAGGCCGCTCAACTCGCCGCTCCAGTGCTGCTCGAGCACGCGCGCCATCTCGGCCGAGGCCTTGCCGGCCCCGATGACCAGGGTGCGCCCGCGCGGCGGCGCCGGCAGGTGGGGCGGCAGGCAGCGCGCCGGCTGCGCGGCCGCCACCGCCGCGTCGAACATGGCGCGCAGCAGCGAGTGCGCGGGCACAGGCGCGTCGCTCATGCCGGCACCGCGTCGCCGATGGCGAAATTGGCCATGGTCTCGAGGGCGCGCACCAGCGCCGAATGATCCCAGCCCGCGCCGCCGTGGGCCGCGCAGGCGCTGAACAGCTGTTGGGCGCTGGCCGTGTTGGGCAGGCTCAGGCCCATCTGGCGCGCGCTGGCCAGCGCCAGGTTCAGGTCCTTCTGGTGCAGCTCGATCCGGAAGCCCGGCTCAAACGTGCGCTTGACCATGCGCTCGCCGTGCACCTCCAGCACGCGCGAGGCGGCGAATCCGCCCATGAGCGCCTGGCGCACCTTGGCCGCGTCGGCGCCCATGCGCGCGGCGAACAGCAGGGCCTCGGCCACCGCTTCGATATTGAGCGCCACGATGATCTGGTTGGCGACCTTGGTGGTCTGGCCGTCGCCGTTGGCGCCAACGAGGGTGATGTTCTTGCCCATCAGTTCAAACAGTGGACGGACCCGCTCGAAGGCCTGCTGCGGCCCGCCCACCATGATGGTCAGGCTGGCGGCGCGCGCGCCCACTTCGCCGCCGGACACCGGCGCATCCAGGTAGTCGCAGCCGAGCGCGTTGATGCGGGCGGCGAACTGCTTGGTCTCGATCGGCGAGATCGAGCTCATGTCGACCACCACCTTGCCGGGCGTGAGGCCGTGCGCCACGCCGTCCTCGCCAAACAGCACCGCCGCCACGTGCGGCGTGTCGGGCACCATGACGATGATGATGTCGGCCTCGCGCGCCACCTCGCGCGCGCAGGCGCAGGCGTGGGCGCCGCGCCCGGTCAGCTCGGCCGGCAGCGGCCTGACGTCGTGCAGGTACAGTTGATGGTCGCCCGCCAGCAAGTGGACCGCCATGGGCGTGCCCATGATGCCCAGGCCAATGAAACCGATTTTGCTCATGTTGTCATCCTAGTCGATAAATGTGGGGTGGGTCGCATTTTTGCGTTCATTACGTTTCATTGCGTTCATTGCGCTCATTGGTAGCGCGCCGCGAGCTGCTCGGCGCCGCGCGCCAGGATGCCGGTGTCGCTGCCGACGGCGATGAAGTTCGCGCCCAGGCCGATCCAGCGCCGCGCCAGCGTTTCGTCACCGGTCAGGATGCCGGCCGCCATGCCGCAGGCGCGGATGCGCCCGATGGCGTCGTCGATCGCGGCGGCGACCTCCGGGTGGCCGGGCTGGCCGATGTGGCCCATCGCGGCGGCCAGGTCGCCCGGGCCGATGAAGATGCCGTCCACGCCGTCGACGTCGGCGATGGCTTCGATGTTGGCCAGCGCGCCCGGAGTCTCCACCTGCACCAGCACGCACAGCTGGTCCTCGCAGGCGCTCGGGTAGTCCTTGATCCGGCCGAAGTCCGAGGCGCGCGCCGCGGCCGCGTAACCGCGCACGCCGCGCGGCGGATAGCGCGTGGCGGCCACCGCGGCGCGCGCCTCGTCGGCGTTTTCGACGAACGGGATCAGCAGGGTCTGGGCGCCGATGTCGAGATAGCGCTTGATGGTGACGGTGTCGTTCCAGGGCGGGCGCACGATCGGGTGGGTGTCCCCGCGCGCGATCGCCTGCAACTGGGAGTGGACCATCGGCAGCTCGTTGGGGGAATGCTCGGTGTCGAGCAGCAGCCAGTCGAAGCCGGCGTTGGCGAGCACTTCCACGGTGACGTTGCTGGACAGGCCGGACCACAGGCCGAGCTGCAAGTCGCCTTTCCGGATCGCACGTTTGAATGAGTTGCTAGGCACTTTCATGTTGTTTCCTCCATCGGCCGCGAGGCCAGGGTTGATATGGGCGCCGCGAGCGGCGCGCGTTGTTGCGAAAGGCGGGAAGGGCGGCCGCCGGTTTTTAGGCGGCTGCAAAAACACATTTAGTTATCTGTTGTCGTACAACTAAAAATCCACGGTTCACCTTAAATTGTTCATGGTATGCCGCCATCGTGACTGCGAGACGCGCCTGTCCAATCTATGCAGAAAGCATATTTTTCTTTACCGGTCACACGCGTGGTCCGAAAATGATAATCTATGCACTATGGCCTAAAAGATATCACGAATTGATACGACTTCGTACAACTTATTTTTGATTATTTGTCGCTGTAGGACGGTGGAAATGTGCGGCGGCGATGCGCATCTGCGTTCGATTGCGCCGTGTTAAACCCGGCTATGCGTGAGGAATGGGGTGGCGCAAATAGCGGGCTTGTCATCCCTCCAACATGTGAAAGGGCAGGACGGCCATGCGCCTATCCTGCGCTGTCCGGCCAATGCCCTGACAGGCGCGATGCCGATCACCACACTGGAGCGTCCCATGTTTCCTCTATCATCGACCAGCACTTCTTCCACGACCGCCGCTTTGTCCGCCTGCCTGCTCCTGGCAGCTTGCGGAGGCGGCGACAGCGCAGCCGAGTCGGCCCAAACCGGCTACCCGGAAACGCCGCACGAGCACGAGGCGGCGTCGCCACCGGTGGCCGTCGATCCGCCGGCCGCGCAGGCGCCGGCACCGGATCCGGCGCCCGCGCCGGCCGATCCCGGCGCGGCGGCATCGGCAACGCCGGCAAGCACCGAAACCATCACGCTGGCTGCCACCACCACGCCGCTCGTGAAGGGAACCAGTAACGCGACGCCGTATTGGCCGGTCTGGTACGGCAACGGCAAGCCCGTTGACGGCGTGAACTGCCTGGTCAATGGCAATAACCACCATCACGCCCTGATCTCGATCTACAAGGACGGCAAGCGCCTGGGGTTTCCGGACGGGATAGGGCGCATGCATGCGGGCTGCTATCACGCCTATGAACTGCACGTGCATGACGTGACCGGCATCATTCACATGGAAACGGACGTGCCCAAGACCTTCAAGCTGGGCCAATGGTTCGCCCTGTGGGTGCAATCATTGACGCGCGACACCGTGGCTGGGCTGGCCGGTCCGGTGCGCTACTACATCATCGAAAACGACAAGATCACGCGCTACGAACGAATAGCGGCTTGCCGTCGATGGCGACGCTAAAGTCCGGCGAGCGCTGCTGGGCGATTTCTTCAACGGCCAGCGCATCGCCGACGGCGAGCATGGCGGCGCTGGCGGCGCTTGATTTGACGAACGAACGGCGATCCATGATTTCCTCGTAACGGGTCCAGGCCAATTGGGCGAGTATGAGGCAGGTCCGGTCCGGCAGCGCGACGGTGCCACGGCGCGCGCGCACTTTCATGACGTTTAGTAATCCGATGCAACGAGGGCGCCGATCGCGGCAAGGCCGTGAGCGGGGCGCAAACGACAAGGCCCGCGCCGCACGCCGCCTGAAGCGGATGCGGCGCGGGCCTTGCCCGGCGCGATGCCGATGCCGATGACTAGCGCATCGCTAGGCCATCACTTGCCGATGACCTTGAGCAGGGCAGGGGCGTTCTTGGCCAATGCCTTGTCCTCGCCGCTGGCCGACAGGCTGCCGCTGGCGTTGTTCCAGTGCAGGCGGGTCAGGCTGGACTTGCCCTTCTCGTAGTCATACGACACGCCGTCGTCGTCATACAGCGCGAAGTCCGCATCCTGGCCCGGATACACGCGGATCGCGGCGATCGCCTGCTTGGTCGCGGTGGACTGGATATCGGCGCCCAGCGGCACGATCGAGCCGGCCTTGACGAACACCGGGATCTGCTCGATCGGCGCGGCCACCTTGACCCAGCGTCCACCGGCGAGCTTCTCGTTGGTCCAGAAGTTGTACCAGTCGCTGCCGGCCGGCAGGTACACGTCCTTCTCGGTCTGCCCCTGCTCCGTCACCGGCGCCACCAGGAAGGCCGGCCCGAACATGTACTCGGTGCCGATGTTGGCCACGTTGGCGTCGTGCGGGAAGTCCATCCACAGCGGCCGCATGAACGGCGCGCCGCTGTCGTAGGTGGCCTTGGCCTGGCTGTAGATGTAGGGGATGAGCTGGTAGCGCAGCTGGTCGTAGCGCGCCAGCACGGCTTCGGCCTGCTTGCCGTACTCCCAGATCTCGGTGTGCTTGCGGTCGCCGTGCAGGCGCAGGGTCGGCAGGAAGGTGCCGTACTGGAACCAGCGGGTGAGCAGTTCAGGATAGTCGCTGTACTGGCCGACCATGCTGCGCGCGTCGGAAGGATCGAGCAGCGGGGCCTTGGTGGCGCTGCTGGTGGCCGGCAGGCCTTGCCAGCCGCCGATGTCGTTGCCCCAGTAGGCGATGCCGGAGGCCGTCATGTTCAGCCCGGTCGGGATCTGGCGCGTCAGCGCTTCCCAGGTCGGGAACACGTCGGAGGACCAGAACAGGGCGCCGGTGCGCTGCGAGCCCAGGTAGGCGGCGCGCGAGAGGATCAGCACGCGCTTGTTCGGCTTCCACGCGCGCATGCCCTCGGCCACGCCTTCGACGTGCTCCAGCGGGAACAGGTTGTGGTAGCGGTCGCCGCTGCCGACGGAATAGAACGCGCCGTCCGGCACCAGGTCCGGTTCGGTTTCGTCCAGCCAAGGATAGTCGAAGCCGTGCGAGAGGATATTGTCGCGCGCGTGCTCCCAGAACCATTTGCGCGCGGCCGGATTGGTCGCGTCGATCAGGGCGCCGGCACGGTCGGAGCGGAAGGGCAGGCCGTCGATGGTCTTGCCGTCCTTGTCCTTCATCAGGTAGCCCTTGGTGTCGAGCTCGTTGAAGTAGCGGCCCGAGGTCTCGAAGCGCGGCCAGATCGAGATGATCGACTGCATGCCCATGCCGTGCAGCTGCTTGTTCATGCCGTCCGGGTCGGGGAACTGGGCCGGGTCGATGTCGAGCTGGCCCATGCGGGTCCAGTAGAACCAGTCGACCACCATCACGTCGAGCGGATATTTTTTCTGGCGGTAGGTGTTGGCCACGCGCAGCACTTCCTGCTGGCTCTCGTAGCGCGCCTTCGACTGGATCAGGCCGAACGCGGCCTTGGGCGGGATCGGCGTCTTGCCGGTCACGCGCGCATAGCCGGAGTACAGTTCCTCGGGCGTGCTGCCGGTGATGATGAAGAAGCTGACCCGTTCGCCCACGTTGGACTGGAACGAGGTGCTGCCGTTGATGGCGGCCACGAAGCGGGTGCGCGAGGGGTTGTCCCAGACGATGCCGTAGCCCTTGGACGAGACCATGAACGGCACGCACACGGACTCGCCTCCCGGCGCGTCGTACCAGTGCTGGCAGTCGAGCACGCGCCCGCGCAGGTCGAGCGCGCCCAGCGATTCCTGGTTCTGGCCCATGCCGTAGTAGTGCTCGTCGGCGGGAGCGGCGAAGGCGGCGCCGACCTGGTAGGTTTTCTCGGTGTTGACGGTGTGGGGCGACATTTCCCAGCCGTTCATGCTCAGGATCAGCTCGCCCTTGGCGTTCTTGACCTGCAGCCCGACCGGGGCCAGCTGGGGCGCGAAGTATTTTTCGCCGCTGCTGGGCACATGCGGCGGCGGGGCCGGGTTCACGTGCAGGCTCAGCGCGGATGAGGAGAAGGTGTCGCCGTCCTGGCCGCTGGTGAGGCGGAACGCGGCGTGCTCGCCCTTGTTGGGGAGGATGCCGTAGCCGGGGCCCTTGAGCGCCTCGGCCTTGTCGGCGGCGATGGTCACGTGCACGATGTTGGGGCCGTAGGGCTCGACCGAGACCCAGGCGCCATTGCGGTCAAGCATGGTGGCCGGCGCGGCGTGGGCGGCCGGCACAATGGCCAGCGCCGAGGCGAGGGCCGCCAGGGTCGTGTTAATGGAAAGCAGTTTCATCGTTCTCCTCTGTTTTTTTTCATTCGATCGCAGGCGCGAAGCCGGCCACTGGCCTTAGCTTCACGCACATCGATCTATTCTGCAACCTAAATCGCACCCCCGGCAATTGTGAAAATCACCAAGCTGGGGAATGATTCATGGCAAGAGGCGCGCCGCTGTCAATACGCGTCGAAATGCTGCGCTGACAAGTTTTGATAGCGCTCTCATTTTCGCTTGCCAAGTAACAAAAAACCGGCTTAGGATGCACATCCACAGCACAAAATCACAACGATCAGCCAGGGAGACCCATGCCTACGACCATTTTCCGCCTGCTGTCGGCGCTCGCCGCCGCCGCCGTGTCGGCCGGCCTTGCCGCGCCGGCCAGCGCCGCGCCTGGCCACTACCAGCACTTCAAGACCGCCATCTACATTCCCGTCAACGTGACGCGCAGCCTGGCCGACCCGGCCCTGTTCGAACACCAGTTCGCGCGCGCCGCCAGCCAGGTGCCGTTCGACAAGGTGTACATCGAAGTCTATCGCGACAAGCAGTTCGCCACCGATACCGAAGTCGAGGCCGTCAAGCGCCAGTTCCTCGCCAAGGGCATCGAAGTGGCCGGCGGCGTGACCATGGCCGCGGGCGGCTTCAACGGCCAGTTCATGACCTTCGACTACGAGCAGGCGGGCGACCGCGCGCTGGCGAAGCAGGCCATCGAGGAGGCGGCGCGCCACTTCGACGCCGTCATCCTCGACGATTTCTTCTTCTACACCTCCAAGTCCGAGGCCGACATCAAGGCCAAGGGCCAGCGCTCCTGGACCGACTACCGGCTCGCGACCATGCGCCGGGTGTCGCAGGAGCTGCTGCTCAAGCCGGCCAAGGCGGTCAATCCGAAGGTGAAGATCACCATCAAGTACCCGAACTGGTACGAGCACTTCCAGGGCCTCGGCTTCGACCTCGACAAGCAGCCTGAGATGTTCGACGGGATCTACGCCGGCACCGAGACGCGCGACCCGGTGATCACCGACCAGCTGCTGCAGCAGTACGAGTCCTACCAGATCATCCGCTACTACGGCAGCCTGCGCGCCGACGGCAAGAACGGCGGCGGCTGGGTCGACACCTATTCCACCCGCTACCTCGACCGCTACACCGAGCAGCTGTGGGACACCATGCTGGCCAAGGCGCCCGAGATCACCCTGTTCAACTGGCACCCGATCGCCCAGGACGTGCCGGCCGCGGCCGGCGAGCGCCCCTGGGCCGCCCAGGACACGAGCTTCAACTGGACCCGTATCGCGGCCGACTGGAGCGCCGCCCACCCGGGCGCGGCCGCGCCGGGCTGGGGCCTGGCGGCCGGCGCCGCGCTCAAGCAGATCGACGCCGTGCTCGGTGAATTGGGCAAGCCGACCGGCATCATGAGCTACAAGCCGGCCAACTCGTCCGGGGAGGATTTCCTGCACAACTACCTGGGCAACGTCGGCATTCCGATCGAGCTGTCGGCCCGCTTTCCCAAGGAGGCCAACACGATCCTGCTGACCCAGGCGGCCGCGGCCGATCCCGGCATCATCGCCAAGATCCAGGGCCAGCTGCGTGACGGCAAGAACGTGTTCGTCACCTCGGGTTTCGTCAAGGCCACCCAGGACGCCAAGCGCAAGGGCGGCAGCTTCGAGGACCTGCTCGAGGTGTACGCCACCGGCCAGCAGATCGCCCTGAACGACTACTACAACGGCTACGGCGCCGGCAACGGCGAATCGCTGCGCGACGATCCCAAGGTGGCCCCGCGCGACGTGCTGTTCCCCGAGCTGCACTACTTCACCAACGACGCCTGGCCGATCATCCGTGGCGTGGCCGGCGCGCGCGGCTTTCCAATCCTGCTCATGAACCGCTACGCGAAAGGCATCTTGTACGTGCTCAACATCCCGAGCAACATCGGCGACCTGTACAGCCTGCCGCCGGGCGTGATCAATAACGTCAAGAAGTACCTGCAGGCCGGATCGCCCGTGCGCATCGAGGCGCCGGCCGGGGTCAGCCTGTTCACGTATGACAATGGCGCCTACGTGATCGAGTCGTTCAACGACGCGCCGGTGACGGTCACGGTGATCAAGCAGGGCGCCGGCAAGGCCGCCGAAGCGCGCACCAGCACGGCCGAGGCGAGCGTGCCCGCGTCCGGCGCGGGCGAGAGCGCCAGCAAGGTGACGATCGCGCCGCACAGCTTCCGCCTGTTCAAGGCCGGCGAGTAGGGTGGGGCCGCGGGCGGCGGGCCGGCTTGGCCCCCGCGCGGCGGCATATCAGAATATGCAACATTCACTGCGGAATCGGCCGTTGTCGGCCTGCGACTTGTGACCACTGCAAACTTTACCGTTGGGAAACATGGTAGGATCACGGTACGGCGCTAAATTTCTTTTCGTTCATAATCGACGAGACCGTTGCGGGATCGCGGCGGACGTCGATGTGGCCTTTCCGGACTACCCTACATGTTTGATGATCGCGTTTTATCGGTGGCGCCAGACGCCCGCCACGTTCCCGCCGCCGCGCGGCGCGCCACCTTGCCCGCCGGAGCGCAGGCGTGATGGAGAACCCGGTCCCCGTCTACCGTCATCCGGCCCTGACGATCCTGGTCGACGATAATCAATCCTTCCTCGACAGCGTCGCCTTCCAGCTGCAGCCGGCGCGCGCGCCCAAGCTGTTCGACAATCCAACCACCGCGCTGGCCTGGGTGCGCGAGGCCTACCGTGGCGTGTCCACCCCGAGCCAGTCGATCAGCGTCGAATACGACGACCAGTTCCTGTCCTTCGAGCGGCGCATCGTCGCCGTCGACGTCGACCGCATCTACCGCCAGGTGATGAACCCGCGGCGCTTCTGCGTGCCGGCCGTGATCGTGATCGACTACGCCATGCCACAGATGGACGGGGTGGCGTTCTGCGAGCAGCTGGCCGACCTGCCGTGCAAGAAGATCCTGCTGACCGGCCAGGCCGACGACAGCATCGCCATCGCCGCCTTCAACCGCGGCACGATCGACCGTTTCATCAAGAAGGGTGCCCAGGACGCGCTCGACCAGCTCGACACCGCCATCGACGAGCTTGAGCACGCGTTTTTCCGCACCCAGTCCGGCACCATGACCGATCTGCTGGCGCGCCATTCGTTCAGTTTTCTGTCCGAGCCGGCCGTCGCCGCGCTGATCGGGCGCGTGTGCGCGCAGTACGGCTTCGTCGAGTACTATCTGTTCGCCGATCCGAGCGGGATCGTGTTCATCGACATGCAGGGCAAAGCCACCCTGATGGTGGTCGAGACCGAGGCGGGCCTGCTGGCCCACCTGGAAGCGGCGCGCGACGCCGGCGCGCCGTCCAGCTTCCTCGACGCGCTGGGCGAGCTGCGCGTGCTGCCTTACTTCCCCGACACCGGCGTGTATGTCGACGCCATCGGCGCGGACTGGCTGTCGTACTGCCTGCCTGCGCAGCAGTGCCAGGGGCGCCAGCAATACTACTGGGCCTTGTTCGACCTGCCGGCGCGCTACCTGGGCGGGCCGATCCACACCTACGAGCAGTTCCTCGGCACCCACCGCGCGGTGTAGACGCGGCAATAAGGCGGCAGTAGCGCGGCAATAATGAGACACAAGCGTGGCGCCGAAGCGCGCGGTCGGCGTTGGCCGGCGCAGCTTTCGCCGGCGCCGCGCCCACTACCAAGGCGCGCGCTAATGGGGTAGGATGCGTTTTCTTTTGAAAATGACTGACGCGCCATGACCGATACTTCCACCCTCCCGCCCTTGCCCGATCGTCTCTCCATCGATCCGCGCAGCCCCCACCACGTGCCCACCGCCTTCGAGCGCGAAGTGCGCATCCGCCTGAACGACAAAGACTATGTGAATGTCGAGGAATACTGCATCAGCGAAGGCTGGATCAAGGTCCCGGCCGGCAAGACGCTTGACCGCTACGGCAAGCCGATGCTGATCAAGCTCAAAGGCAAGGTCGAGGCGTTCTACGGCTAGTTCTAGGCCGCCGTGGCCGGCCGCGGCGCCCTGCGCCCGCCCGGCATGAGCTCGTAAGGCGAGGCCCAGCCCGGTATCTGCCTGAGCCGGGCGACCCACGCGCCGATGTGCGGGTAACGTTGGGCCACGTCGATGCCGCTTTCCTCGACCGGGTAGAACTGGTAGCCGCTGAGCGAGAAATCGGCGATCGTCGGCTCCGCGCCGACGAGGAAGTCGCGCGTGGCCAGGTGGCGGTCGACGATCTGGAAGGCCGCATCCATGCGCCCCAGCAGCCACTGCATGACGGCCGGATCGAACGGCGCCGGCGCCAGCGAATGGGCGAAGCGGTAGCTGGCGAAATAGCTGGTGAATTTGTGGTTGTCGAACAGCAGCCAGCGCAGCACGTCGCGCTGCTCGGCCTCGTCCTCGCCGCCGAAGCGAGCGTGCTTGCTGGCCAGGTAGCTCAGGATCGCGCCCGACTGGGTCAGGCGCAGGGCGCCGTCTTCCAGCACCGGCGCCTCTCCCATCTCATTGTTCTCGTCGCGCCAGGCCTGCTCGCGCGTGGCGCCGTTGAAAAAATCGACGTGCACGGTCTCGAACGGCTGGCCGAGGGCGCGCAGCATGAAGGCGACCTTGAAGGCGTTGCCCGATTGGCTGAAGCAGTGCAGGCGGTACATGGCATCTCCGGCAGTGAAAACCTCATGGTAAAGCATACACGCCGCGCTTGCCGGCGGCCGCTCAACCGGGCCGCCGGTAGGTGAACTGCTCGAACAGCGAACCGACCGCGTCGAGCGTGCGCTGGCCGGGATAGCCGTCCAGGGCGGCGGCGCCGAGCACGGCGTCGGTGCAGCCTTGGGCGCGAAACTGCTGCAGCGCGTAGTTGCGCACGCCCAGCGCCGACAGCATCATCGCCAGGCTCAGTATCTCGTGCGGCGCCAGCAGCGACGGGTGGATCGTGGTGCGGCACTCGTAGGGCACGCCGCTGTCGACGATCATCGCGGCGCATTCGCGCGCATGCTCGCCGCTGCCGGCCACGCCGGTGATCCGCTCGTACTGCGCGAACGGCGCCTTGATGTCGAAGCCGACCCAGTCGAGCAGCGGCAGCGCCAGTTCCAGCCGGCGCGGATACACGCAGGCCGTGTGCAGGCCGGCGCCGAAGCCCATCGCCTTGACCTGGGCGATGGCGCGCACCAGGCCCGGGTCGGTGGTCGGCTCGCCGCCGCTGAACACGACCGCGTCGATCAGGCCGGCGCGGCGCGTCAGCAGGGCCAGCACGTCGTCCCAGGGAACCTGCGCGGTGCGCGTGCGCTCCTGCAGGTGCGGGTTGTGGCAGTAGCCGCAGCGCCACGGACAGCCCTGCACGAACACCACGGTGGCGAACTTGCCGGGGTAGTCGGTGGCGCTGAACGGGGTCACGCCACCGATGTTGATCTGGCGTGAGCCCATGGTCAGGCCGACAGCGCGGCGGCGCGCTCGGTGAACCAGGTGCGTTCGTGGAACTCGCCCTTCTTGCCGATGTTGAACGACGAGACCGGGCGGTGGTAGCCCATCACGCGGGTCCAGATTTCGCAGCGTTGGCGTTCGCTGTCGTCCAGGGTAAGGGGTTTGGCGGCGAGGGTGATGGTGTGCGATGCGTGGTTCATGCTGTCTCCAGTGCGGTGGTGGTGGTGGTGGTGGTGATGGTAGTGCTGGTTGATGCGTGCTGGCCCTGTTTGCGCGCCAGCAGTTCGGCGTCGCAGGTGGGGCAGAACTCGTGTTTTCCGGCCAGGTAGCCGTGGCGCGGGCAGATCGAAAACGTCGGCGTGACGGTGATGTAGGGCAGGCGGAAGCGGCCCAGCGCGCGCCGCACCAGGTCGCGGCAGGCCGCCGCCGACGACAGCGGCTCGCTCATGTACAGGTGCAGCACGGTGCCGCCGGTGTATTTGCGCTGCAGGTCGTCCTGCCGTTCCAGCGCCTCGAAGGGGTCGTCGGTGAAGCCGACCGGCAGCTGCGAGGAGTTGGTGTAGTAGGGCATGTCGGCGCTGCCGGCCTGCAGGATGGTGTGGCCGTAGCGCTTGCGGTCTTCCTTGGCGAAGCGGTAGGTGGTGCCTTCGGCGGGCGTGGCCTCCAGGTTGTACATATTCCCGGTCTGCTCCTGGTAGACCAGCATGCGCGCACGCACATGGTCGAGGAAGCGCAGCGCGAATTCGTGGCCCCAGGCGGTCGTGATGTCGTGGGCGCCGGCGCTGAAATTGCGGATCATCTCGTTGATGCCGTTCACGCCGAGCGTGGAGAAGTGGTTGCGCAGCGTGCCCAGGTAGCGTTTGGTGTAGGGGAACAGGCCGGCGTCCATGTGCTGCTGGATCACCCGGCGCTTGATTTCAAGGCTGTCGCGGCCCAGGTCGAGCAGCTGGTCCAGGCGCATGAACAAGGCCTTCTCGTCGTCCGGGAACATGTAGCCCAGGCGCGCGCAGTTGATCGTCACCACGCCCAGCGAGCCGGTTTGCTCGGCCGAGCCGAACAGGCCGTTGCCGCGCTTGAGCAGTTCGCGCAGGTCCAGCTGCAGCCGGCAGCACATGGAGCGGATCATGTTCGGCTTGAGCTCGGAATTGATGAAGTTCTGGAAGTAGGGCAGGCCGTAGCGGGCCGTCATCTCGAACAGCAGGTCGGCGTTGGGGCTGTCCCACACGAAGTCCTCGGTGATGTTGTAGGTCGGGATGGGGAAGGTGAACACGCGGCCCTTGGCGTCGCCGGCCATCATGATCTCGATGTAGGCGCGGTTGATCATGTCCATCTCGGCCTGCAGGTCGCCGTAGGTGAAGTCCATCTCGGCGCCGGCGATCACCGGCACCTGTTCGCGCAGGTCTTCCGGGCAGACCCAGTCGAAGGTGAGGTTGGTGAACGGGGTCTGGGTGCCCCAGCGCGAGGGCACGTTGAGGTTGTAGATCAGCTCCTGGACGTACTGCTTGACCTCGGCGTAGGTCAGCGCGTCCTTGCGCACGAAGGGCGCCATGTAGGTGTCGAAGGAGCTGAACGCCTGCGCGCCGGCCCACTCGTTTTGCAGGGTGCCGAGGAAGTTGACGATCTGGCCGACGGCGCTCGACATGTGCTTGGGCGGGCTCGATTCGACCTTGCCGGGCACGCCGTTCAGGCCCTCGTGCAGCAGGGTGCGCAGCGACCAGCCGGCGCAGTAGCCGGCCAGCATGTCGAGGTCGTGGATGTGCAGGTCGGCTTCGCGGTGCGCGCGCCCGACCTTGGCGGGGTACACGTGGTCGAGCCAGTAGTTGGCGATCACCTTGCCCGACACGTTCAGGATCAGGCCGCCCAGCGAGTAGCCCTGGTTGGCGTTGGCGTTGACGCGCCAGTCGATGCGGTCGAGGTATTCGGTCATCGACGTGTGCACGTCGATCTGTGTTGCGGTCATGTTGCCTCCGATTGAAAACACAACATACGGTGTTTTCAATGAGGTTAATGACTAAATCTAGTGTGGTCAACGCATCCTGGCGCGGGTTTTAAAAACCATGACCCAGGTTAAATTTCAGCTCCCGAAGGGCAGCGGATGCTTGCTCACGGCGACCGCCACGATGTACAGGAACAGCAGCAGCGCGCCGGCGAAGGCGGCGCCGCGGATGGGCAGGGTGCGCCCGCGCTTGAGGGCGATGGTGCCCAGGCCGATGTAGCCGACCAGGGCCAGCAGCTTGGCGGTGAGCCAGGGTTGGGCGAACGGATATTGGCCGCTCCACACCGCCAGCGCGATGGCGCTGGCCAGGAGGGCGGTGTCGACGACGTGGGGGGCGATCCTGACCCAGCGCGCCTGCAGCAGCGGGGAGGCGCGCAGCATCCAGGTGCCGCGCAAAACGAACAGGCTGCCGCTTAGCGCCGCGCAGCCCATGTGGAAGTGTTTCAGCGAGAGATAGTCCATGCGCGTCCATGCGAGTGAAAATGCGGGCGCGCGCTGCCTTCGCGTCAGGTATTGACGATGAAGTCGATGATGACCGCTCCCGGTGCGCGCGACACGTAGTCTACCCGAATGTGGGGGCCGAAGTACTGGTCGATCTGGGCCAGCAGGGGCAGCGGGTCGTGGTCGTTACAGAAGCGCATGGTCTCGCCGCGTTCGAGGGCGTTCAGGGCGCCGAAGATGGCCGCGTGGCGAAAGCGCTTGGCGACGCCGCGCGCGTCGAACTGGTAGGTGCCGGCCGGGCTGGTGGGGGTGGCGCAGCTGTGGGTCGCGGTATGGTTCATGGTCTTCTCCTTCGGATGTCGGTAAATGGTTGAATGTGCTGCATTGCTTGTGCTGCCTTGCTTGTGCTGCATTGTTTGTGCTGCGTTGTTTGTGCGCCGGCCGCCCGCGCCGCGCGGTGCGGCGAGAACGGCTGGCGCGGGGTAATTCAATCTAGCGGGTCGCCACCGGCACCATCAGCGCCTTGGCGCGCCTGCCGCCGCTGACCAGGCGCCACGCGAACAGGGCCAGGAACAGCACGCCGACCGAGAACACGATATCGCCCGGCACGCGCAGCCACACGGTCCGCTCCATGAAGGCCGAGTGGATCACCTCCGGCGAACGGGCGTACCACATGCCCTGGGTGATGCTGGCGGCGGCCTGGTAGATCCCGGCCGGCACCAGCGAGATGAACACCATCATCGCCAGGCCGATGTTCAGGGCCCAGAACATCGGCGCGAGCAGCTTGTCTGACCAGGCGGCGCGCTCCGACAGGCCGCGCAGGCAGAACAGCAGCAGGCCGATGCCGAGCATGCCGTAGACCCCGAACAGGGCGGCGTGGCCGTGGGCGGCGGTCATGTTCAGGCCTTGCAGGTAGTACAGCGCGATCGGCGTGTTGATCGAGAAGCCCAGCAGGCCGGCGCCGACCACGTTCCAGAAACCGACGGCGATGAAGCACAGGATCGACCATTTGTACGCGGCGACCCAGGGCGCAGCCTTCGAACGGCGGTAGTTGCGGTAGGCCTCCACACCGATCATCGACAGCGGCACCACTTCCAGGGCCGAGAACATGGCGCCGAGGGCGATCACGAAGGTCGGCGTGCCGGTGAAGTACAGGTGGTGCAGGGTGCCCAGGATGCCGCCGAACAGGAACACGATGGTCTCGAGCACGATGGCGCTGTTGGCGGTGGCTGCGCGGATCAGGCCCAGGCGGGTGAACAGCAGCGCGATCACGGCGGTGGCGAAGACCTCGAAGAAGCCCTCGACCCACAGGTGCACCAGCCACCATCTCCAGTACTCGATCATCGAGTAGTGGGTGTGCTGGCCCCAGGCCAGCGAGGTGGCGTAGAAGGCGCCGATGCAGGCGGCGGCCAGGAACACCATGGCGATCAGGCCGCGGCTTTCCGACGGTTTTTTCAGCGCAGGCATCAGGCCGCGGCCGAGCAGGGTGACCCAGAACAGCAGGCCGATGAACAGCAGGATCTGCCACACCCGGCCCATGCTGGTGAATTCCAGGCCCTGGTTGCCGATCCAGAAGCTGAAGCTGCTGCCCATGTGCTGCAAGGTGCCGAGCCAGCCGAACGCGGTCGAACCGGCCACGATGAACAGCAGCGCGTAGAACAGCACGTTCACGCCCAGCGCCTGGTACTTGGGCTCATGGCCCGAGATGGCCGGCGCGATGTACAGGCCGGTGGCCAGCCAGGCGGTGGCGATCCACAGCACCGCGAACTGGGTGTGGATGGTGCGGCTGACAGTGAACGGCAGGATCTGCGCCAGCGGGAAGCCGAAGAAGCTGTGCCCTTCGACCGCGTAGTGGGCGGTGATGGCGCCCATGCCCACCTGCGCCAGGATCAGCGCGATCACCACGAAGAAGTACTTGCGGGTGGCCTTCATCGAGGCGGTCGGCTTCATGCCCAGCAGCGGATCGGCCTTCGGCGGCACGGGGTCGTCCTCTTCCTTGGCGGCCGAGTGGTAGAAGATCATGCCGGCGATGGCGCCGATCATGAAGATCACGCTGACGATCGACCAGATGCCGGCGCCGGCCGTGGGCGTGTTGCCCACCAGCGCGTCGTGCGGCCAGTTGCTGGTGTAGCTCAGGTCTGTGGCGCCGGGGCGGTCGGTGGCGGCCGACCAGGCCGACCAGAAGATGAAGGCGGGCAGGGCGTCCAGGTCGGCGGCCACGGGCAGCGAGCCGGCGTTCATCGCGTACTGTTCGCGCAGCTTGTCGAGGGCGGGGTCGTTGCCGAACAGGCCCTTGTAGTGCGCCGTGACCTGGCGCACCGCCTCGGCGCGGTCGGCCGAGAGGGTGATGGTGCCATTCGCGGGGTCGTAGGTGTTGCGCCGCATCTCCTGCTTGACGCGGCCATTGAGTTCACCCTGCTGGCCGACGGTGAGGGCGGCGTAGGCGGCGCCGAAGTCGCGCTGGGCCCAGATCTCGCGCAGCGCCAGCGCCTCGCGGTGCATCCAGTCGGCCGACCAGTCAGGCGCCACGTAGCTGCCGTGGCCCCAGACCGAGCCGAGTTGCTGGCCGCCGGCCGAGAGCCAGGCTTCCTGGCCGCGCTGGACCTGGCCGGGCGAGAACAGCACCGCGCCGCCGGTGGCGTTGACGTGTTGAGGGATCGGCGGTGCGCTGAGATAAATCTCTTTTCCTACCCAGCCGAGAACGGCAAATGACAAGGCGCAGATGATCCCGAGCCAGGTCCACAGTTTGCGCGTGGCATGCATGATGAAAGTTCCTTATGGTTGTTGGAGGGTGCAACGGGAAGTGCGGGAAGCAGAGGCCGTTAAAGATGTATTCTATTTACCTCAAATAAAAGATGCAAGTATTTTGCATGTTTATTTTGACTTGCCGTCTACAGGGCCGTTTTAAGCTATATACTGAGTACTCATTTATCCGCCCCATGATGGTTTTTCCATGAGACTGACCGCCTACACCGACTATGCGCTGCGCACGCTGATCTACCTTGGCATGAACCGCGAGCGGCTGGTGACGATCCAGGACATCGCCGACCTGCACGGCATTTCCAAGAACCACCTGATGAAAGTCGTGCACCAGCTGGGCGTGTCCGGCATCGTGGACACGGTACGCGGGCGCAACGGCGGCCTGCGCCTGGGACGCGAGCCGTGCGACATCAACGTCGGCGACGTGGTGCGCAACACCGAGACCGATTTCTTCATGGCCGAATGCTTCGACCCCGAGAAGGTCGGCTGCGCGTATTCGTCCTCGTGCACGCTCAAGGGCGTGCTCAATGCGGCCACGGCGGCCTACCTCAAGGTGCTCGACGGGGTCACCCTGGACGACCTGCTCGGGCGCGGCGCGCCCGGGGCCGAGGCCGGCGGCGCCAAGCCGGTCCGCTTCCATCATCCGGCGTGAACCTCGAAAAACCGTAGCGAGCGGCGAAAAATTTCGTCCGAGACGCGCAGCCGTACGGAGGTACGGCGAGC
>DIZW01000039.1:0-13807 GCA_002428015.1 Oxalobacteraceae bacterium UBA6018
ACGGTGCTGGCTAGACGCTTACGGCGCAAGCGCCTTTAGTGCTCAAAGTCGGGCTGCAGGTGTTGCACTCATACTCAAGCATGAACGATTGTCCTTTGCCGGTCCTCCGCGTGATTCTCGGTGAAGGATGGGGAAACGGTGAATCCGCCGCGTCGAGAACATACCTCGTTCCACGCGCCCGAAGCAAAGAAACCGTCCGGTCCGTAGCCGGTCCATTGTGCGAATTTCGCAGTTGGAACGACCACGATGCATCTTGAGGAAATACCGTATGTGCAGGCAGGACCGCAGCGCAATGCGCACGCAGGTCTGCCATCGGATTGTATCGGTAACGATCAATGCCAGACTAACGGCCAGTAGCAGAACCTTGGTCCGGCAAACCGATGGTGTGGCAGCAGGCGCGGCGCTAAGATTGAAAATCCTTGTGTCGGTGGTTCGATTCCGCCCCGGGCCACCAATGAATTACTTACAGAACGCCAACCCCCACAGGTTGGCGTTTTTGTTTATCAAACGAACATCCTTGTGTCCGGTCTATTTCCGATACGCATAGAAACCCTCTCCACTCGCATAGAAAACTCGGCAACCCAGCGGGCGAGGCTAGAACTTTGCCGTCTTGCAGGTTTCCTCCTACAAGGGCGACATGCCAGGTTCAGGCAGCATCGAACCGGTGGCGCCATAGCGGACATGCCAAGACAAGGCCTGTTCCATCACGTGCGGGGTATGGCCGCCGCGTCGGTTCGCCGCAGTCACATAGTCACGCAGCATCTGGCGGTAGGGTTCAGCTACGCAGTTCTCGATAATAAGCTGCGCACGTTCACGCGGTGCCAGGCCGCGCAGGTCGGCCAGGCCGATTTCCGTAACAATGATGTCGACATCGTGCTCGTTGTGGTCGACGTGGGACACCATCGGCACGATGCTGGAAATCTTGCCTCCCTTGGCAAATGACTTGGTAGTAAACACGGCCAAGTAGGCATTACGCGCGAAGTCCCCCGAGCCACCAATGCCGTTCATCATGTGTGTGCCGCCCACATGGGTCGAATTGACGTTGCCGTAGATATCGGCCTCAAGTGCGGTGTTGATCGCGATGATGCCGAGCCGGCGCACCACCTCGGGATGGTTGCTCACTTCTTGCGGACGCAGCACCAGGCGGTCCTTGTAACGGTCGATGTCGCCGAACACCTGCGCACCCTTGCGCGCCGACAGCGTGATCGACGAGCCAGAGGCGAAATCGAGCTTGCCGGCATCGAACAGGTCGAAGGTGGAATCCTGCAGCACCTCGGAATACATGGTCAGGTGCTCGAACGGGCTGTCGATGAAGCCGGTCATCACGGCGTTGGCGATGGTGCCGATCCCGGCCTGGATCGGCAGCAGGCGCTCGGTCAGCCGCCCCAGCGCGACCTCGCGCTCGAAAAACGCCACCAGGTGGGCGGCGATCGCCGCCGTGTCGGCGTCGGCCGCCAGGATGGTCGAACTGCTGTCGCTTTTTTCGGTGATGACGATGGCGGCGATCTTTTCCGGCGGGATCATGATGGCGGTGGTGCCGATGCGGTCGCTCGGCGTCATCAGCGGAATCGGCGCGCGTTGCGGACGGTGCTTCGGAATGAATATGTCGTGCAGCCCTTCTAGCGCCAGCGGCTGCGCCAGGTTGATCTCGACGATCACCTTGTCGGCCAGGATCGCGAAGCTGGCGCTGTTGCCAACCGACGTGGTCGGGATGATGGCGCCGGTTTCGGTGATCGCGATGGCCTCGATGATGGCGATATCGATCGGCGCGATCTGGCCGGTGCGCAGCAGTTCGACCGTTTCTGACAGGTGCTGGTCGATGAACATCACTTCGCCGCGGTTGATCGCCGCGCGCAGCGTGGGATCGGACTGGAACGGCATGCGGCGCGCCAGCACGCCGGCTTCCGTCAGGACCTTGTCGACGTCGCTGCCGAGCGAGGCGCCGGTCATCAGCGTGACCTGCAGCGGATCGTGGCGCGCCCGTTCGGCCAGCGCCAGCGGCACCGCCTTGGCGTCGCCGGCCCGCGTGAAGCCACTCATGCCGATCGTCATGCCGTCTTCGATCAGCGCGGCCGCCTCGGCGGCACTGGCGATGCGCTCACGCAGGAGGGGGTGGCGGATGCGGTCCTGGTACTCGTCATGCATGGTGGATCCTTTTCAATGGCAAAAATGGGGGCGGCTAGCAGCGGTCGGACTTGGGGAGTCAGAGCGAAAAAATAGCTGGGCGAGGCCAGATTTTGACGATTTCGCAGTGATCCCAAGTCCGGCAGGCTGCTAGGTCAGGCGGTCATTCACGGGCACCAGTGGCGCCGGCACGTCCGGGTCGCGCAGCGCCGAACGCAAGTCAATTTCGATGGCGCGGCAGATCGTGTCGAGCGGCAGGTCGTTCGATTCGAGGCCGAACGGTTCCTCGATCTCGTCGCCAAGGGCGTCGAGGCCGAAAAACGTGTAGGCGACGATGGCCACCACGAACGGCGTCATGAAACCGATTGAATCGACCAGCCCGAATGGCAGCAGGAAACAGTAGAGGTAGGCGGTACGGTGCAACAGCAGCGTGTACGAGAACGGCACCGGGGTGTTCTTGATCCGCTCGCAGGACGCGGCGGCGCCGGTCAACGCCGATAGCGTGGCGTCGATGGAAGCGGCCAGGCAAGGGTCGATGCGGCCTTCCTTGAGGCACTGGCGCAGGTCCATGCCCATCTGCAGCATCAGGTAGTCCGGCTTGTTGGGCGCGCGTTCCATCTGCTCCCATTCCGCCGGCAGCAGCAAGGCTTTCTGGCCGGCGGCCGATGGCCCGTCGCGCAACAGGTCGCGCACCGCATAATTGAACGCGATGGCCCGGTACACCATGCGAACGCGGACATCCTCCAGCCCGGCCCCGCCCTGCGCCGGCGCCGGGTAGTCGATCAGGCTGAGGCACTGGCGCGCGAGGTTGCGGCTGCGCAGCACCAGTTCCCCCCACAGCTTGCGCCCCTCCCAGAAACGGTCGTAGGCGGCGTTGTTGCGAAACCCGAGGAAAATCGAGATCGGCAAGCCGATCAGCGTGAACGGAATCGTCGTCAGCGTGATCTTCAGCTTGAACAGGTCGCCATGGGACCAGGTGACCAGGGTGGCGATGCCGATGTTGATCAACAGCGCCGGCAGGATGCGCGGCAATACCGAACCGCGTAGCGCGAGGAACAGCCTGAGCCCGGATGGCCGGTCGCGCAAAATCATGGGGCATCTTTCTTGTTAAGCTGGAACGGAATGTGGGTATAATTCACTAGTATATGAGTGATTAAATCACTAGCATGCGAGTAAGTCAAGGCATGCCTACGCGAACGCAGGCAATTTCGCTCCTTCCACCGCAACAAACATCAGGAGTTACCGTGGTCCACCGTTTCACCCACCGCAACTTACCGCAGCAGTTCCTGAAAGCGCGCGACGCGCTGATGGCGCATTTCCGTCCCATCCTCAACCACTACGGACTGACCGAGCAGCAATGGCGGATCCTGCGCGCACTCGATGAACACGCGCAGCTCGAGCCGCGCGAAATGTGCGCGCTATGCCAGATCCTGAGCAGCAGCATGGCCGGTATCCTGGCGCGCATGGAAGAAATCGGACTCGTCCAGCGTCTCCGCGTCGAAACCGACCAGCGGCGCGTACTGGTCAGCCTGACGCCGAAAGGGGACGTGCTGATCGACGAAATGGCGCCGCTAATCGAATTGCAGTACCAATACCTTGAGCAGGCATTTGGCAAAAATTCGCTGGAGGCGCTGTCGGGCGCACTCGAAGGCTTCATCGACGCCCAGACCCAGCCGGTGCGGCGGGTCGCGCTGCCACCAGTCGCAATCACCTGACGCGGCGGCCCGGCCTCGTTGCTGGGCCGGCGACGCGCGTCCGTGCTGCGCCTGCCCTCTGTGCGGTTGCGGACGGAGGCGTGATCCATCCAGGCAAACCTGTTGAGACATCAATGAACGACAGATGGTGGGGCCCGTGTTCCACGGCGCACGTCACATGGGCAGGCCCTCTTCACACCTGGCCTTCTGTGTTCGTCACTGCTGCTCTTACGGTTGCCGTGGCCCTTGCCTATCGGCTTACAGTGGTTGAAAATACCTCCATGGAGAGACACGGTGAGCTCTGAGGGACGCTCGTTGCCACCCCTTACCGCCTCAATCCATCTGGCCGCGCCCAAAGCCAATGCCAAGCGACTACCCATGAAGACGCTCACCCAGCTGAACTGGCACCAACTCACATGTAAACAGGTCGCCGAGGTCCTGGAGAGCGACCTGCTCGATGGACTTGCGGTGGCTGAGGTCGAAGCAAGGATGCGTCAGTTCGGCCCGAATCAGATAACCGCGCAGAAGCGGCGCGGCGAATGGGTACGCTTCCTTTTGCAGTTTCACCAGGCGCTGATTTATATCCTGCTCGCCTCGACCGTGGTTTCCGCAGCAATGGGCAAATGGGTCGATGCGTCGGTTATCTTCGCCGTCGTCTTCATCAATGCCGTGGTCGGTTATCTTCAGGAGGCGAAGGCAGAGAAGGCAATCGATGCGCTGGCAAAAATGATCGTCACAGAGGCGACGGTGCGGCGCGGCGGCGAGAAGCTGCGGGTTGCCTCGGCGCAGCTGGTGCCAGGCGACGTGGTGCTGTTACAGTCCGGCGACCGAGTGCCGGCCGACCTGCGCTTGCTGCAGCAACGTAATTTGCAGGTCGAAGAGGCGGCGCTGACCGGTGAATCTGCCCCTGCCGTAAAGCAAACCGAGCCGCTGCCAGTCGAGACAATTCTTGCCGACAGGACCAATCTGGCCTTCACCGGCACGCTTGTCAGCACCGGCCAAGGCGAGGGCGTGGTCTTCGCCACCGGCGATCGAACAGAGATGGGCCGTATCGCCGCGATGATGGGCGTGGAGGAAGATTTCCAAACGCCATTCACGCGCAAGATCGCACAATTTAGCCGGCTGTTGCTGTATGTGATCCTCGCACTGGCAGGATTGATTTTCGTCTCCGGTATTCTGCGCGGAACGCCATGGCCGGAGATGTTCATGGCGGCGATCGCTCTGGCGGTCGGCGCCATCCCGGAAGGGTTGCCCGCAGTGGTGACCGTCACGCTGGCCGTCGGCGTGGCGCGCATGGCGCGGCGGCAAACGATCATCCGCAAGCTTCCCGCCGTCGAGACGCTCGGCAGCACCACCGTCATATGTTCGGACAAGACCGGCACTCTCACACAAAATCAGATGACGGTGCAGGAAATCGTTGCCGGCGGGCGGCTCTACCACGTTACGGGCAGCGGCTACGAGGCGAGTGGCAAGATCCATTTCGAGCAGGCGCCCGTCGTGGTCGGTGAAAACGTGGCGTTGATCGAAACGCTCGGTGCCGGCTTGCTGTGCAACGATTCGCGGCTCGTGCCAAACGACGCAGGACACACCACCGTGCAAGGTGACCCGACGGAAGCGGCGCTGATCGTGGCGGCGCAGAAGGCTGGGCTTTCGGAGCCGGAGATGAGCGGTCGCATGCCGCGCATCGAGACGATCCCTTTTGCGTCCGAATACCGATACATGGCAACCCTGCACGGCGCCGACGGCGCGCCAAAGACGATCTACGTCAAAGGTGCGGTTGAGGTACTGTTGGAAAAGTGCGCGCATGCGCTCGACGAGGCGGGCCAGCTCGTGCCGCTGGACAAAGCGCGCGTGCTCCTCAGCGCCGAGGAAATGGCGGCGCGCGGCCTACGCGTGCTCGCCTTCTCGCGGCGCGAGATGCCGTCGGCACATAGCGGCCTCGAGCACGATCAAGTCGCCAGCGGGCTGACTTTCCTCGGGCTTCAGGGCAAACTTGATCCGCCGCGTCCCGAGGTGATCGAGGCGGTGGCCAAGTGTCGCGCCGCTGGTATCGAGGTCAAGATGATCACCGGCGATCATGTTCTCACCGCCAAAGCCATCGCCGCGCAGATCGGCTTGGGCAACGGCGCGGATACCGTCGCGCTGACAGGCAGCGAATTGGAGGCGCTCGACGGCGAGCAACTGGGCGACGCCGCCGACCGTGCGGCAGTGTTCGCCCGCGTGGCGCCGGAGCAGAAACTGCGCCTAGTGATGGCGCTGCAAGCGCGCGGTCATGTCGTGGCCATGACAGGCGATGGCGTCAATGACGCGCCCGCGCTCAAGCGGGCCGATATCGGCGTGGCAATGGGTATCACAGGAACCGACGTCACCAAGGAAGCGGCCGACATGATTCTAACCGACGACAACTTCGCGTCGATCGAGGCGGCCGTGGAGGAGGGGCGCGGCGTCTTCGATAACCTCACCAAATTTATCTTGTGGATACTTCCGACCAATGCCGGCGTCGCGCTGATTCTGCTGGTGGCGAGTCTGTCCGGGATCACGCTGCCCATGGTGCCCACGCAATTGCTCTGGCTCAATCTGGTCACCGCCCTGTTCTTGGGCCTGACGCTGGTGTTTGAACCGAAGGAAGGCGACATCATGCTGCGCCCGCCGCGCGACCCCCAAAAACCGCTGCTCACCCGCGCGCTTCTCATGCGTACCGCCCTGGTGACACTCATTTCGCTCGCCGGCGCGTTTGGTCTTTTTGCGTGGGAACACGGAATCGAGGGCAGGAACGTGGACGAAGCCCGTACAGCCGTCGTCAACGTGGTTGTGATGATCCAGACCTTTTACCTGCTCAACTGCCGCAGTCGGACCCGCTCGATGTTTTCCATCGGCCTTTTCTCCAACCCTTGGCTGATCGTCGGCATCGCTGCGACTTGGCTGGCGCAGCTTGCCTTCACGTATTTGCCCATATTCAACCGGCTTTTCCACACAGATCCCGTACGGGGCGAAGCCTGGCTCTACATTGTCGCCACCGGAGTCTTCACCTTCTCTGTGGTCGAGTTGGAAAAACGGGTTCGCGGCCGCACCACAGCGGCGTGGGTAGAGGCGCCGAGCTAACGGGAATGTACTCCGACTCGATGCCAACTCTCAACCCGGCCGTGGCGATTGCTGCCCCTTACAACGCGAAATCTCCGGCGAGCGCTACGTCGTATTTTGACTGCGGCTCAAAGCCGCCCAATTCGGGGGCGCAGACGTCGACCTGGTCGAATATTCAACCACGAGCTGGTTACGAAGTATGTAGATGCGGGTCACGCTGGTTGCTTCACGCGACGTAATCTGGGGGGGGGAAAGAGATTTTTTGGAAATATGTCCAATACAATCAGACGAAGGAGTTGGGTGAGTTGCTAAATTTGACCGGCTGCTCTGGCCGAACCCGGCCGTTCGGCCTGGTACCTTTTGCTAAGCGGAAGCAAGGATCCTGCGCAGCGCGAGCGGTTACCGCCTTACGTCAGAAGAGAGCACAAGCTCGGCTAGCCGCGTCACTTTCCCGGCGCATCCAGGTAGAAGATGGCGTAGATTTTGGCGCCGGATTTTTCGGTCGGTTTGTCAATCTGGACTTGCGCGCAGTCCTCAGCCACCAGGCTGCGCCAATTGACAACGCCTGCGTTGGCGAACACGGAATTGACCTTGCACGCAAGGCTCATGTCGAGCGCCAGGCGGGCGTTGCGCTGCTCAGGCTTGGCGTAGTTGACGCCGCGGATCTCGATACCGAAGCTGCTCAGCCACGGCTCCCACAGCCCCAGTTCCACACCCTGCACAATGCGCCCCAACATGGTCTCCAGCGATAATCCTTTCTTGACGACTGCACGCAGCAATTGCAGCGACGGCGCCGTGCGCATGTCGGTGCTGTGCTTGCCCGCGCCGCTTTCGCCGATGGCTTTCAACTCCTTCGAAAAGGCGGCGTCACGTTCGGTGTAGTCGCGCATCCGCTTGTAGAACTCGGCGCTGAGGAAGGGATTTGCCACCCGACCAGTGGGCGCCTCGACTGGCTGTTTGGCAGGAGGCTGTTTTTTGTTGGTCATGTCAGTGGCTTTGAAGTGTAAGGGCGCAGTGTATCACCACGCGCCCTGCGGGTTACGTGCAAGTAGAACGCTCACGGCGCGGTTTTCCGCATAGAGCCCTTGCCCGGCGTTGGTCTCGAAAAGTCTTGTGTCGGTGGTTCGATTCCGCCCGGGTCCACTTCATACTCCTGCTGGCCCGTCATGCCCTCAGGCCGGTCGCGCCACAGGCACAGGCGAACGATGCTCCAGTTTCCGGGCTCGAATCCCACCAGCACCGCCAGGGCGCCGGCGTCCAGCGCGGCCTATGCCGCCGTGCCTTCCTGCTCGCGTAGCGGCGCCAGCGCCGTATGAGGGGCGATCGAGGCGATGCTGCGTGTCGCATGATGGGCCTGGGTCAGATCGGCGCCCCGGCGCGCGTGCCACAAGGTCCAGGTCTGGATCGCCGGCCAACCGAAAGCTTGCACCGGGCCTGGACGCGCCCTGCTTGATGCGCACGGCGGCCACCAGCGCGCTCGACCGGGCCGGCATCGCCTGGCGTGTGGCGTTCACCAGCCCCAGCCTGGGCGGCGTCTGGGCCGCCGTGGCGGCCGGACTCGGCGTGACCGTGCGCACCGCCATCGGTGTGCCCTCCCACCTGTGTTTGCTCGATGCGGACGCGTTGCCGTTCCTGCCAACGGTGGGACTGAGCCTGCATTGCGCGCAGCGCGAACCGGATTCGGTCACGCGGCGCCTGCACGACATCGTGCGGCACGCGCTGGCGCCGTACTGCCCAGCACATTCACACGGCACAGTCGCGGGTCATTGAGACGGCTGGATCGCCCCCGCCAGCCGGGCATGCCCGGCGCCGTCTGGCGCCCGGCCCATGGGCTGACACAAGAACGCTGCGACCGACAAAATCACGACCATCCCACGCCTTCCATGAAACCCAATTTCATGTTGTGAAATTTCAGCAGAAATCGGACCATCAAAATCATTCCATTTTTTGAAACTTAATTTCATATCGCAAAAAACTGATTTGCAACTCATTGAAAACTATCGATTTAATTTAAGTTATATGTCTTATATAAGACTTGGCGCAGCACAGCAATTCCGACTATCATTTTTCCATGCACTTCGCTTCGCTGCGCCGCACAAAAGTGTCGCAGCGAAACGAGACGGCCATCTACTTTCTTAATTTTTATTCATTATTTACTAGGAGTTGCACATGTCACAGTACCAGAACGATATCAAAGCCATTGCCAGCTTGAAAGAAAAGGAAGGCAGCGCCTGGAACGCGATCAATCCTGAATCCGCCGCACGCATGCGCGCCCAGAACCGCTTTAAAACGGGCCTCGATATCGCCCGCTACACCGCCAAGATCATGCGTCAAGACATGGCCAACTACGACGCCGACCCGTCCAAGTACACCCAGTCGCTGGGATGCTGGCACGGCTTCATCGGCCAGCAGAAGATGATTTCGATCAAGAAGCACTTCAACAGCACCGACCGCCGCTACCTCTACCTGTCGGGCTGGATGGTGGCCGCGCTGCGCTCCGAGTTCGGCCCGCTGCCGGACCAGTCGATGCACGAAAAAACCTCGGTCACTGCCCTCATCAAGGAGCTCTACACCTTCCTGCGCCAAGCCGATGCGCGCGAACTGGGCGGCCTGTTCCGTGAACTGGACGCCGCCGACGGCGCCGCCAAGCAAGCCGTCCAGTCCAAGATCGACAACCACATCACCCACGTGGTGCCCATCATCGCCGACATCGACGCCGGTTTCGGCAACGCCGAAGCGACCTACCTGCTGGCCAAGCAGTTCATCGAAGCGGGCGCCTGCTGCATCCAGATCGAAAACCAAGTGTCCGACGAGAAGCAGTGCGGCCACCAGGACGGCAAAGTCACCGTGCCGCACGAAGACTTCCTGGCCAAGATCCGCGCCATCCGCTACGCATTCCTGGAACTGGGCGTGGACGACGGCATCATCGTGGCCCGCACCGATTCGCTGGGCGCCGGCCTGACCAAGCAGATCGCCGTGACCAAGACCCCTGGTGACCTGGGCGACCAGTACAATTCCTTCCTCGATTGCGAAGAAGTGTCGGGCGACGCGCTGGGCAATGGCGACGTGATCATCAAGCGCGACGGCAAGTTGCTGCGTCCGAAACGCCTGCCAAGCAACCTCTTCCAGTTCCGCGCCGGCACCGGCGAGGCGCGCTGTGTGCTCGACAGCATCACCTCGCTGCAAAACGGTGCCGACCTGCTGTGGATCGAAACGGAAAAACCCCATATCGCCCAGATCGGCGGCATGGTCAGCGAAATCCGCAAGGTCATCCCGAACGCCAAGCTGGTGTACAACAACAGCCCGTCGTTCAACTGGACCCTGAACTTCCGCCAGCAGGTGTACGACACGATGAAGGCCGAAGGCAAGAACGTCACCGCCTACGAACGCGCCAAGCTGATGAGCGTGGAGTACGACGCGACCGAACTGGCGCTCGCCGCCGATGAAAAAATCCGCACCTTCCAGGCCGATGCGGCCCGCGAAGCGGGCATCTTCCATCACCTGATCACGCTGCCGACCTACCACACCGCCGCGCTGTCGACCGACAATCTGGCCAAGGAGTACTTCGGTGACCAAGGCATGCTCGGCTATGTGGCTGGCGTTCAGCGCAAGGAAATCCGCCAGGGCATCGCTTGCGTCAAGCATCAGAACATGTCCGGCTCGGACTTGGGCGACGACCACAAGGACTACTTCAGCGGCGAAGCGGCGCTGAAGGCCGCTGGCAAAGACAACACCATGAACCAGTTCTAAGACACGCCGGCACAAGTCTAGAAAATCCTTGTGCCGGTAGTTCGATTCGGCCCCGGGCCACGAAGAACATACCTCACCAAACGCCAACCCATGCAGGTTGGCGTTATCGTTTGTGCGGCGCAAAGTCCTTGCGTCGGTCAATTTTCGGCAAAAGTACCAAGCTTACATCGCTAAAGACTGTCCGCTGGACATTACCCGTTTTCCAAGGCCATACGCGCCCTCGCAGCCGGGTCAGGTCGAACATCCGACGCAGCCGTGACCATCCGTCATTTTTGTCGTACTGCAAACTGAGATGCCCCCAGGGATGCTCAGTTACAAACCATTGACGAATGAAACCGCGACCCTGCTGGTGGGCAAGGGTGCATATCGTCTTTCGGAACAGGGCTATCATGCCGAACGAGCGCTACGAAATTTGAAATGATATCTGTGCAGCGCACACTGTTGCGGCTATGGCGATCCGCTATACCTCGCCTGGTTCTTACGCATCCAGCCGGTGGCATATCGCATGTTCACTCTCGATACTCCCATGTTCACCATTAAATTAAAGGCTTCCACGCTAAAGGCTTCCACGCGCGAAAAGATATCAAGGCACCGCGTTATTTCGAGCATGCTGCTGGCGTTGGCTGGCTGCGGCGGTTGCGGGAAATCATCGGCCCCTGCTGCTCCGCCTCCTCCCAGCTACACAGTCGCGGGCAACATTTCGGGGCTAAAGAGCGGCGGAATGACGCTGTCGTCGGGCGCCGACAAGCTCGCTGTACTTGCTGGGGCGACCAGCTTCACGCTACCGACTGCGCTGCTTGCCGGCACGAGCTACAGCGTCCGCATCAGCGACCAGCCACCCCGGTTCACACAACATTGTGCGGTGGCAAATGGAAGCGGGACCATTGGCAACGCAAACGTCACCAATGTCACGGTCACCTGCACCGACCAGGTGGCACTGGTCAGTACCTTGGCGGGCACCAACAATCCGACGAAGTTTCCGATCGGACTACCTTCGGTATTCAACGAACCGCAGGGACTGGCGGTCGACGCCAGCGGAAATGTCTTTGTCGCCGACCGCCACAATGGCCGCATCGCGATGATCACGCCCACCGGGACAGTGTCCACCTTCGTCGGCGCGACGCCCGGCCAAGCGCCGACCGACGCGGAACGGGCATTTGGCTATGCTGATGACATCACTCGCGACCAGAACGGCAATTTCTACGTGGTCGGTAATAACATGGTCCGCAAGATCACCAAGGACGGGCTGATCACGACGGTTGCCGGCACCACGGAGATCGGCTATGCAGACGGCACCGGCACACAAGCACGCTTTAATACTCCGCTTGGAATCACGGTCGACACTGCTGGTAATCTGTATGTGGCCGACACGCTCAACCTGCGCATCCGGAAGATCACTCCAGCCGGTGTTGTAACGACCGTCGCTGGCAATGGCTCCCGCGGCATGACGGACGGGCCGGCCTTGCAAGCGAGCTTCGACAATCCCTATGGTGTTGCGGTCGACAAGGCAGGCAATGTATTTGTCGCGGACACCATGAACAACCTGATCCGGAAGCTGACCCCGGACGGGATAGTCTCGACGTTTGCAGGCCACAATAGCGCCACGGACGCTGGCGATGGGCCTGGTTTGCAAGCGACGGTGAGCCAGCCGAGCGGCGTGGCGGTGGATACTGACAACAATCTTTATGTCGCAGAACTAGCCGGCAAGGTTCGCACGATTACGCCGTCCGCTTACGTGTCGACCATTGCTGGCCAGTATGGGCTAAACGGTTTTGGTACTGTGGATGGTATCGGTAGCGTGGCGACATTCCGGACACCGCACGGAATTACACTCGATCGGGCGGGGAATATTTACATCGGCGATTCGGCAACTGGACGGGTGCGCAAGATTGTTCAACAATAAACGGGGAAACTCCAAACGCCGGCCCGCTAGCTCAGTTGCTAGCGCTGAGGATTGAAACCCGTCAATAATTGCCAACAAGCTTCACTACCATTGCACTAGTCAGCACTTTCCACCCGAATCCGCAGCAGAATTCACGTCTTGTGAAGAACAGGATCATCATCCAGTCGACTTCAAGTACGGAGCCATTAAAGGAAAACAAAACGATCCATGGCGCTTATGTACTCTAGTGATTGTGAGCGCTTGCCCTGTCCATCAATGAAAAAACCCCGCCGCAGCGGGGTCGAGCCAGCAGCGTAAATGAACTATCGCTGGCGGCGGCGGGCTGCTGCGAAACCAAGCAGACCAAGACCAAATAAGGCTAACGTAGCCGGTTCAGGTACGTCCGATGATGCGAGGCCCGTCGTAATATAGCGATAATTGGTACAGTTGTTGTTGGACTCAATCGACCCCGCACTACTGCAAGTAGCGGCGCCAAGGACTAAATTATTTATTCCGGCAACATTCAATGAATTAGCGAACGTTAGGCTCAAAAGTGGAAAGGCAAATGGATCGGGGTCAACAATGACAAAATTGTTTGGGCCAAAAACATTGTTGCCGTAAAAGCTGCTCGTTGCTGATGTGTAAGAAAAACCGCCAAAAGCGGAGCCAGCTGAGGTGGCAAAACTATAATTTACCAAACCACCCGTGACCGAGTCCGTTGAGAATGTGCCCGTTAGGGTGCCGCCATCATTGAAAGTCGCGCCTTGGATTGTCCAGTCAATGGTGTTCGCCTGAGCTGACATGAAGACGAAGCCGACGCAGAATAAAATGGAAGTCAGAAGTTTTTTCATTTTTCATACTCTCTATTGAGATGTAATAACTACTTATTTTTACAAGGTTTAAAGACTTTTGAGATTTAAGCAAAAATTGAGCCAGGAACATATTGCGTTGTGGAATCAAGTACTTGGGAGTTCCAATGAATCATTTTGTCTTTTTTATGTAAAGAAAGTCGACAACCCGGCGCGGCATGTGAGTGCTCAGCCACCCGAGTGATATTCGTACCGCATCGACTTCACGCTAACGTTCTGTGCGAAGCGGGGAGGGCTGGACGCCGGCGCCAGTGCTGGTGCCGTCGACGTCGAGCGCCATCGCTGCACGGAGAACAGCAACCGTTCCACGCCGATCAGCGTGGCGGCATTGCTTGGCGCAGGGACATCGGGATTTTTGCCCCGTCATCGTCTAGAATGCGAGGGTGCTAGGGAAGCACTGATTTATT
>DIZW01000039.1:13863-35677 GCA_002428015.1 Oxalobacteraceae bacterium UBA6018
GGAAGCACTGATTTATTCATGACGGCGAACTTGGCCGTGAAAAAAGCACGCTGCGGCGTTGCAAATCCTCGCCATACCGCCCGGTATGACTGCGGTTTGCGCCTTGCAGCGTACATTTTTCCCTTGGCCAATTTCATCCGCCAGAATAAATCAGTGCTTCCCTAGACTCGTCCACAAGCGTTCCGGACAAAATTCATCACGAAAGCTTCAAATCGCCAAAGGTGACATTCTTGATTCGACTGACCAGCCTCGCAGCTCTCCTACTCGCCTTCTGCATGACCGCCAGCGCGGCAACCAGGGTCACCGTCGTCGTCGCCTCCGAGTCCTGGGATCAGGTTCTATACCTGAGCGACAAGAATAAACCCGAAGGCGTATTGGCGGATTTCGTGCGGCGCATGGACGAAGTGCAGGACAAGTTCCACTTTGAATTACGCATCTTTCCCCGCCTGCGCCTGGACCAGATCTTCATCGACAAGGCAGCCGACGTTTATCCGCTGCGCACCACGGAATGGACGAAACCTGAATTAGGCTTATTGCCGACCAAGACCATCGTTAACAGCGGCGATGTCTATGTCGCCAAACGCAGCAATCGTTTTGGCGAGAGCAAGGTCTTCGCCGACCTGAAATCGAGAAACATCGTCGGGGTGCGCGGCTATCACTACCGTCTGTTCAATGACAATGCCGATGAGGCCTACATCAAGGCGAATTTCAAGGCCTACCTGGTCGCCTCGAATGAAGCGGTGGTCAAGTTCATCCTGGCCGAGCGCGCCGATGTCGGTATCGTGCCTGAGGTGATCATGGCGCAATACCTGAAAGACCCCGCGATGCGCGCCCAGCTGATCGTGGCCGAGGATTATGATTCACGCGTCGAATTGTCCAACCTGGTCAGGAAAGACGGCCCGATTTCTGTCGCAGAAATGAACGCGATTATCGATGCGTTGACCAAGGCGGGCGATGTGGCGAAACTCCGAAAATACTTCCAGGCGATTAAAAGATAGTGCGATACCTATCGAATTCGGTCATGAATTTCGTCACCATTTCAACCGGCAGCGGCTTGCTGACCAAATATCCCTGTATGACATCGCAGCCGAGTTCGCGCAGATAAACCGCCTGTTCCCTCTCCTCGACCCCTTCGGCGATCACCTCCAGTCCGAGGCTCCTGCCGAGCGCGATGATGGCTTTCACGATGGCGGCGTTGCTGCCGTTGTTCATCATGTCGCACACAAAAGACATATCGATCTTGAGTTTGTGGACCTTGAGCTGCTGCAGATAGGCCAGCGACGAATATCCAGTACCGAAATCATCGATCGAGAGGCGCACGCCCAGTGCGCGCAAGTCGGCCAGGGCCTGGAACGACAGTTCGCGCTCCTGCATCACAAAGGTCTCGGTGATTTCCAGTTCGAGCAGGCTGGCCGGCACGCCGGCACCAGCCAGCGCTGAGCGCACCGATTGCAGGAGCGCTCCGCGACTAAGCTGCACCGCCGAGATATTGACGGCAGTGTGGCGCGGTGCGATGCCCGCGTCCTGCCAGCGACGTATTTGCTGGCACACGGTTTTCAGGATCCAGTCGCCCAGCTCGACGATCAGGCCGCATTCCTCCGCCAGTGGAATAAACGCACTCGGCGCCACATTGCCGCGCACCGGATGGGTCCAGCGCAGCAGTGCTTCCAGTCCGACCAGCGTGCCTTGGTGCAGGTCGATCTGGGGCTGGTAATGCAGCGACAATTCGCCGCGCTCGAGCGCACGACGCAGGTCCGCTTCGAGCGCAAGGCGCTGCTTGGCACGAACGCTCATTTCCGGTGAGAAGAAACGCAGATTGCTATGCCCCTTGCCTTTGGCCTGGTGCAGGGCGGCGGCGGCGCTGCTTTGCAGTGTCTCCACCTCGTTGCCGTCATTTGGATAAAGGGCGACCCCGACGCAGGCACCCACATACGCACTATTGCCGTCTAGCTGGAATGGCTGGGACAAGGCGTCGATCAGCCGTTGGCCCAGCAGATCGACGCCGGGCGCGTTGGCATCCCGCTCGATGAGAATATTGAATTCATCGCCACCAACGCGTCCGATCGCATCGATTCCCGGCAGCAGCTCACGCAGGCGCCGCGCAACCTCGACCAGCAAACGGTCGCCGGCGCCGTGTCCCAGGCTTTCGTTGACTGTCTTGAAGTTATCCAGGTTGACGATCAATAGCGCAAGCTGCAATTGATTGTGTTCCCCCTGCTTGATCGCATGACGCAGCAACTCGCCAAACAAGGCGCGGTTGCACAGGCCGGTCAGCGGATCGCGGTGTGTGAAGAATTCGAGTTTCTGCTCGGCGTTGCGCCTTTGGGTGATGTTCGAATACGAACCGCGCAAGCCGATCGGCTGGCCATCCCTGTCGCGCACGCGCTTGGCGATGTGCTCGACCCAGCGCTCGCTGCCGTCACGATGGCGGATGCGAAAGGCCAGCAGAGAAAATTCGTCGTTCGCGTTGGCGGGGCCGAATTCCTTCCAGGCCGCCATGTCGGCCGGGTCGATGATTTTTTCCATCAAGCCCGGATCGGCGAAAAAATCGTCTGGCGCATAGCCGGATACCTCGATGCAGGCCGGTGACACATACTGATAGCTGCCGTCCTGCGCGATCCAGTATTCCCAGTTTGGCGAGTAGTCGGCCAGGATGCGATATTTCTCCTCGCTCTTTTGCAGCAGGGCAGTGCGCTGCCCGACCAGGCCTTCGAGAAAGCGACGCAGACGGCTCAATTCGAGATGGGTACGCACGCGTGCGCGCACTTCGTCGACATCGAACGGCTTGGTGATATAGTCCGCCGCCCCCAGCTCGAAGCCTTTGAGTTTATCTTCCATGGTGGCCGCCACCGTGACAAAAATGACGGGAATGCGATTGCGCTCCGGCATCGCCTTGATATATTTGCAGACTTCATAACCGCCCATACCGGGCATCATGATGTCGAGCAGAATCAGGTCGGGCGCGCTGGCACCGTGCATGAGTTCGATGACTTTTTCGCCGGAGCTGGCGATGACCACGCGGTAATGGTCACGCAATACTTCGAGCAGGCCATGGATGTTTTCAGGTACGTCGTCGACCACCAGCACCGTCGGCACGTGGGGCGTCTGCTCTAGTTCGACCTGGAACAGTAGCGTGTCCTCGCGGTAGCGCCTCAGCATCAGCTGGGTATTTACCCGCATAAGCAAAAGCTCGGGGTCGATCGGCTTGGTCAAGTAGTCGGCCACGCCGAGCTCGAGTCCCGTGGCGACGTCGGCGGTATCGCCCATGGCGGTCACAAAGATCACCGGGATATGCGCCGTCTCAGGGCTCGATTTCAGGTGTGACAGCACGGTGTAGCCATCCATGCCCGGCATTTTAATATCGAGCAGGATCAATTCCGGCTGCGGCAGGCGGCGCGCCAGCGCCAGCGCCTTCTCGCCCGACGTGGCGGCCGCCATCGCATAGTTCGCGCTCAAGATATTCATCAGCAAATGCAGATTCTCAGGGACGTCGTCGACGATCAGAATGTTCGGGCGGTGCGCACTGATTTGGCTCATATTCCTGCTCTGGGTGGCTAGCGTGGGGAGGCGTCGCTGTCCCCCCAGGCATTGCCAACCTGGGTAGACACGCGTTGCGCGCGCAAGGTATTGGTCAGTTCGACCGCTTGGTCAATGTCGAAGGCATCGGCGCAGGCGGCGATCGCACCAATTGCCGGCGCCATGTGGGTAGCGACGGCGCGGGCATTTAGTTCGGCCAGCAGCGAGACGGCGCGCCCGAGGTCAAATTGCAGCGCTGTTTCCAGCTCCGTCAACAAGGCCACGATCGCCAGGTCAGTCAGGCCGGGGTCGTCCGTCGCCACCTCTGGCGCCGCTTCCGTGGCGACACTGTCGATGTCGCTCACCAACAGCTGCAGCGCATGCCGAATCGACGCCATCGCGGCGGCGTCCGGCACGGCGCCGGCCCGCAGTGTTGCGTTCGCCGCGATCAGTTCGGTGTACAGCGCGGTCGCGCCGATATTGCCGCTCACGCCAAGCAGGGCATGACAGTAGCTCTCGGCATTCTCGCGTTCGTTCTGGCCCAGCATGGCCTCCAGGCGCGTGCCTGCGTCGGCATAGTTCTCCCGGAATCGCTGCAACTGCTTGCGATAGGCCTGGACCTTGCCGCCGATACGGCGTATGCCTTCGCGCACGTCGAGACTGGCCAGCGCCAGCAGGTCCGGCGGGCAGGGGATCGTCGCCGGCTCGGCACGTGCAGTCGCGCCTGCGCCGACCTTGACCCAGCGCGCCAGCGTGGCCAGCAGGCGGTCGGGCGCGATCGGCTTGGTGACGTGGTCGTTCATGCCGGCGGCGTGACTTTGCTCGGCGTCGTGCGCCATTGCCAGCGCGGTCATGGCGATGATGGGCAGGTCGGCGAAGCGCCGGCCGTTGGCTTGCGCGCCGGCCAGGGCCCGGATCTGGCGGGCCGCTTCCAGTCCATCCATGACCGGCATCTGGATGTCCATCAAGACGATATCGAAGTGGCCCTGGCGCACCATATTGACGGCCTGCAGTCCGTTGACCGCCTCGACCACCTCAATACCTTCGCTGCGCAGTAGTTCACCGGCAAATTCGCGATTGATGTCGTTGTCTTCAACCAGCAGCAGCCGCACGCTCGACAGGTCCGGCCGCGTGGCCGGCCGGTTGGGGCGCGGATCGCCGTCGTTGCCCAGGATACGCTTGCGACCCAGGACGGAAAGAATCGAATCGAGCAGCGTGGACGGCGTCACCGGCTTGATCAGGAAGCCGTCGACGCTGGCCTCTTGCGCCAGTTTGAAGACGTCCTCGCGGCCATAGGCGGTCACCATCACGACTTTCGGCGTGGGCTGGATGCGGGCGTCGCGCCGCAGATGCCGCGTCACTTCGTCGCCGTTCATGCCGGGCATGCGCCAATCCATCAGCACCAGGTCAAAGGGCCGGTCCGCGGCGGCGGCCAGGGTGGCCAAGGCCTCTCTGCCGCTGGCCGCGACGACGACCTCAAGCTGGAGAAAGCGCAACATGTCGGCCAGGATGGCGCTTGCCGATTCGCTGTCGTCCACCACGAGCACCCGTATGCCGTTTAGCAATGGCCCGACCGGGTCGACCAATACGGCCGCACCCACATCGCCCTGGGCGGGCACGGGAAAGTCCAGCGTCAGGCACAGCGTCGTGCCCACGCCAGGCTGGGAGCGCTCGAGCCAGATGCGTCCGCCCATCAGGTCGACCAGCTCCTTGCTGATGGCCAGGCCCAGTCCGGTCCCGCCAAAGCGTCGCGTGGTGCTCTGGTCCGCCTGGGTGAATTTCTGAAACAGGCTTTCCTGCACCTCCGGCGTCATGCCAATGCCGGTATCGCGTACCGCCATTTCGATCGTAATACCGCCGGCGCTGCGCGCGATGGTGCGAAAACGCAGCTCCACTTCGCCCTGCTCGGTGAATTTGATCGCATTGCCGCAAAGATTGAGCAGGATTTGCCCGAGGCGCAGCGGATCGCCAACCAGGGCGCCGGGGATGGTTGGGTCGTAGCGAATCAGGAATTCGACGCCTTTTTGCTGCGCCTGGAAAGCGACGGTGTCGGTAATATGATCGAGGACGCTGTCGAGCGTGAATGGGGTCGCCTCGATCTCCAGCTTTCCCGCCTCAATCTTGGCAAAATCGAGAATGTCGTTGATGATGACAAGCAGGGATAAGGCCGCGCTCTGCGCCTTGCCCAAATAATTGCTGACGGACGGTGACAAGTCCGTTCTCAATGCCAGGAATAACATTCCCAGAATGGCGTTCATCGGTGTCCGGATTTCATGGCTCATATTGGCCAGGAATTGGCTTTCGCGGTATTCGCCGCTTCGGCGGCATCTTTCGCCAGCTGTAATTCAGCCGTACGTTGGGTGACGATGTTCTCGAGGTTTTGATTGACCTCCTTGAGTTCCCGCATCGACGCGGCCAGTTGCGTGTGGCTCTCATTGAGGGCGATCACCAGGTTGCCCAGTTCGTCGCGATAGGGATAGTCGATTCTTTCGGCGGCGCTCCGGCCGTCGGAGGCACGCCAGCCGGCCACCACGCGGGCAATACTGGTGACGCTGTTGGAGAGGCGGTATCTGATGGTCCAGGAAAAAATCAGCCACAAGACCGAAATGCCGAGCACGGAATTGAATATCACGACAAACAGGCTGTATTTGATGCGCTGCCATAGCACGGCGCGATTCGAATACAGTTCCAGCTGGCCGATTGATAGCCGTTCGTCGCCCCGATCGGCGTAGATTAGTGGGACTTTGTCGCTTTTGTAGGCGGCGAAGGCCGGCGCCGCATCGCTGCCGGGGTTGGCGAGCGGCCTTGGGCGGTCGCCATCGCCGGCTAGTTCAAGGCCTTTTGCGTTGATAATTCGCACGCCGGAGACGATCGAATTCAGGCGTACGCCCCGCACGATGGCAGCCAGGCGCGTCGAATCGAGTTCCCATACCGCCTGGGTGGTACCGGGCTCCACGGTTCGACCCAGGGAAACCAGATCGTCGGAAATGTCAGCACTGATGGTGAAATACTGAATGCCCAACTGCAGGACGGTCATGCCGAGCGCAAGCAGGACGTACCATGGAATCATGGTAGAGATCAAACGGCGCGCCAGCGTTTGCGTTCTGAACATATATTCCCCAGCAGTTTGCACGGTTCAGAAATGGCCGGGACAGGCGCACTTGAGTCAATCGCCTCAGTGCGGAACAAAACCATTAGCCGCAATATTCGCGCCGCCGCAAGTATTCTAGTCGGATGACTTGTTAATATGCAAGCATATAGCGGAAGTAACTAGATAGTTTGTTTCCCGGGGCGGGTCATGTCAAGCTCGACAGTTTTAATCGGATTTTCCGTGCACCGCTGATGGATGAAATAGCCGGCCGAAGGCTCAGAGCTGTCCGCTTGACTTCCCCCTTTCAGGTAGTAGGCTAATAAAAGCGGCGATCCGGCACGACCATCCGCGACTGCCGTTGGATAGCCGACCTCATCGGGAGGATGTCATGAGCACGCAGGAAAACAAACAATTGGTTATCGAAGGATATCGGCTATATCAGCGTGGGCAGATTAGCGAATTGCTCAATAATTATCACGACGATGCCGAGTGGACCGGTCCGGAGCTGGAGCTGGTGCCATTCTCCGGCACCTTTCGCGGCAAGGTGGGAATCGCGCAGTATTTTTCCGAACTCGACGCTTCGGTCCACGCGAACAGCTTCGAGCCCACGCGTTTCATTCCGGAAGGTGACAACGTGGTGGTGACGGGCCTTGCAAACTGGGTGGCCAAGCCAACAGGCCGCACTTACGATTGTCCCTGGGTGCATGTGTTCACCCTACGCGACGGAAAGGTCGCCCGGTTCGAGTGCTACTACGACACGGCGGCAACCGAAAAAGCGTTCCAGCCTGGACCGGCAGCTAGCGCATCGAGTACGACGACAGTGCGCCACTAAGGCGGCTTTGGGATTGAAACGCCTTGTGTATGCCTCGGTTCCGACCCGTGCCGTCGGAAGATATGCACCCAACGCCAAGCCATGCAGCTTGGCGTTTTCGTATCCGACACGGGAGGTCGGGTTGGCGATCCCTTCCCGGCTCAGCGCTCCGACGCCCCGCGATGCGCCGGTGGCTGCGCGCAAATCTGGTTGCGCCCGCCTTCCTTGGCTTCGTACAGCATCGCGTCCGCGCGCAGGAACAGTTCGTTCTCGCTCTTATATTCGGGATAGGCGGCGACGCCGCCGCTGAACGAGAAATGGCGCACTTCGCCGCGCTTGACCTCGAATGGAATGGCGCGGAAGGCCTCGCGCATGGCGTCCATGCGGCGCCGGCCTTCGTCCAGCGTGCAATCCCAAAACACGACGACGAATTCCTCGCCGCCGAAGCGGCTGAGCAAGTCTCCATCGCCGACATGCGAGGCCAAACTCAACGACAGCCGTTTGATGACGATGTCGCCGAAGTAATGGCCCCAGGTATCGTTGATGGTCTTGAACTTGTCGATGTCCACCACGGAAAAGGCCAGGGGCCGCCCCTCGCGCGCGGCCTGGCGGATCAGCTCCTGGGCTTTTTTCTGCAGGCCGATCTTGTTGAGCAGGCCGGTGGCCCGGTCCTTGCCGATCAGGTCGCGGTTGACGCGGATCTTGTTGGCGCGGTTGACCAGCTGGTCGGCCAGCACATCGGTATCGGTCATCAGGAGGATCGCGTCGAAACCGCTGGCAATGGCGCGCCGGGTCAGGCAGGCATCCGGCTGGCGCTGCAGCAAGGTGATTTCACGCACCGGGTCGGCCTCGATGTTTTTCTTGAGCACGCGGCCGATGGCTTCCGTGCGCTGGTATTCGGCATCGGTGATGAGGACTATGTCGGGCTGCAATTCCTTGACGCGCAGGTGCAGGCTTTGCGCGTCGTCATGCGTGATGACTTCGACCCGCCGCTCCAGGAGCCAGGCATGGTCGAGGCCGACCGCGTCGCCGAGATACATCAGGCGCACCAGGTCGCCGCGCTTTTTCTGCACAAACAGATTGAACAGTTTGTCCACCAGCACATCGTTGGCGATCGGTTTTTCCGCATATGCCAGGCAATTGCTGTCGACCAGGCGCTGCTGCAGCAGGAAGCGGCTGCCTTGGCGCACGGACTGCAGGTACACATAGCTTTGTCCGCCCGGCAAGCGCTGCAGCAATTCGCCCAGCATCAGCGTCTTGCGGCTTTCCTGCATGTCGGACTGCATATTATGCAAAGCGTCCAGATCGATCACGAACAGGCTGCTATCGCGTTCATTCTGCACGGCCATGACAAAATCGCTGACCTCGTCGAAAAACACGATATCGAAATCGTATTTGTGGGCGTGCAACAGCAATTCGGCCTGGTTATCCTTGATAAAAAACGTCTGAGACAAGAACAACACATTGTTTTTGTACAGCGGTGCATCGCCGGTCATTTCTTCTTAGCCTTCATAATCGTGTTGGGCATACTTTTCTCTCAACGTCACCATACACAAGATTACCAATCTTTGCTGTAGAAATTAGAACGATCAGCGTGGGCCAGCGCCGCGCCGGTTTGACCCGCCCGCCGCAATTCGGTGAAAAATGAGAGCATAACAAGAGAGCAGGCGCGCCGGCGGCAGGGCGCTCTCGCGCAAGGGCCTGGGCGTCGCCGGGGAAGTTCCAGCCAAGCGCGGCACACGCCCATCGTTGCCCGAGCCATGTATTGACCGCACTGACAGGATAATTGCCACGATGATCCCATTTTCCGTACTCGACCTCGCACCCATCGCCGAAGGCAGCGACGCGCGCACCTCCTTTGCCAACACGCTCGACCTGGCCCGGCATGCGGAGAATTGGGGCTACCGGCGCTACTGGCTGGCCGAACATCACGGCATGCCGGGCATCGCCAGCGCCGCCACGGCGGTGCTGCTGGGCCATATCGCTGGCGGCACGCGCACGATTCGGGTCGGCGCCGGCGGCGTCATGCTGCCGAACCATTCGCCGCTGGTCATCGCCGAGCAGTTCGGCACACTGGAATCGCTGTATCCGGGGCGCATCGACCTTGGCCTTGGGCGCGCCCCAGGTTCCGACCAGACCACCGCGCGCGCCCTGCGCCGCAACCTGTCGTCCGATGCCGACGAGTTTCCGCAGGACGTGGTCGAGCTGATGGACTACTTCGCCGGCTCGCCGCAGCGGGCGGTCACCGCCGTGCCGGGCGCGGGTCTGTCGGTTCCGATCTGGATTCTCGGCTCCAGCCTGTTCGGCGCCCAGCTTGCCGCGACGCTGGGCTTGCCGTACGCCTTCGCCTCGCACTTTGCCCCAAGCATGATGATGCAGGCCATCGAGATATACCGCGCGCAATTTCGCCCTTCCGCCCAGCTGGACCAGCCTTACGTCATGCTGGGCTATAACGTCTTCGCCGCCGATACCGACGCACAGGCGCAGGTGCTGGCCACGTCGATGCAGCAAGCCTTCGTTAGCCTGCGTAGCGGCAGGCCCGGACGCCTGCAGCCGCCCGACCCCGACTATCTGGCGCGAATCGGCGTCGCCGAGCGCGGCATGCTCGACCAGGTGCTGGCATGCTCGGCGATCGGTTCGGCGGGGACGGTGGCGCAAGCCTTGCACGACTTTATCGGGCGCACCGGCGCCGACGAGTTGATGATCACTTCCCAGATTTTCGACCACCAGGCGCGCTTGCACTCGTATGAACTGGCGGCTCAGGCCGTGGAGCGGGGCGGCTGAAGAGCCTCTTGGCGGTGGATCGATTCGATCACCTGTTGTCGAAGCCACTTCTGCGCGGGGTCGTTCTCGCTGCGGCTATCCCAGCCCATGTGAACCGAGAACGATCCAACTTCGCACGGCGGCGGCACCACCACCACGCTCTCGCCCAAGGCGTGGGCCAGACGGGCTGGAACAGTGCAGATCAGGTCGCTTTTTGCGATCAGCGCTGGCGCGACCAGGAAGCTGGTCAGTGACGCCACGACGCGGCGCGTGTGTCCCAGCCGCATGAGGGCTTCATCCACCGCGCCGCTGAACCCGCCGCCGGAAGTCGACACCAGCACATGTTCGAGCCGGCAGAAGGTGTCCAGGTCGAGCGGCCGTCCAGCACAGGGATGGTCGCGTCTCAGCAGGCAAAGGAAGGTTTCTTCATACAAGGGGCGGGCTTTCACGGCGTCGGGAAGGGTGGGCCGCGTTCCCAGGACGAGATCGATCTCTCCGCTGGCCAGTTGCTCGCCCAGGCGAGTGCGATCCGCGGGGAATAGGGCGATCCGCGTATTGGGCGCGCTCGAGCGCATCGCCGCGATCAGCGGCACGCAGACAGCGGCCTGGATCGAGTCGGTGGCCGCGATGCGGAATTCGTCAGTCGCCGAGGCCGAATCAAATTGCAGCTGCCCGGTGACCAGGCTATTGACGCTGGCAAGCAGTGCGCGCAGCGGCCCTTGTAGTTCGAGCGCGCGCCGGGTCGGGTTCATGCCGCGTGCGCCCGGGATCAGCAAGGGATCGTCGAACAGGTCGCGCAGCTGCCTGAGCTGTGCCGACAAGGCTGGCTGCGATATCGACAAGCGCCGTGCTGCGTGGGTGACGTTTCTTTCGGCAAGCAGCATGTCGAGCGAGACAAGGAGATTGAGGTCGATACGGTGCAGGTCCACAGGAATCCAAAATGCTTATACAAGGGATAAGGATAATCCATTTGTTGAATGGATCGCGCGCCGCTACAGTAAGAGCCTCTTCCTTCCACTTTGGAGAAACGAATGTCGCTCTCTCAACAACGCATCCTGATCATCGGCGGTTCCAACGGCATGGGACTGGCCGCGGCACAGCGTCTGGCCGCGCTTCAGGCCGACGTGATGATCGTCGGCCGGTCCCAGGAGAAACTGGACAAGGCCCTGTCCGCGATTGAAGGACCCGCGGCAGCGTATGTGGCGGACTTCACCGACGCCCAGTCCTTGGGCGCCCTGTTCCAGCGGGTCGGCCATATCGACCATCTGGTGCTGGCCGCCTCGTCCAGCGCCGCCTGGGGGCCATTCTCCTCGGTCGGCGCAACGGCCTTGCGCGGCGCGCTCGAAGGCAAGCTGCTCGGCTATTGGCAAACCCTGCAGGCGGCCCTGCCGCATCTGCGGCGCGACGGTTCGGTCGTGATGCTGTCCGGCGCCGCGTCGCGCACCGCGATGCCCGGCACGGCTGGTCTCGCCGCCGTCAATGGCGCAATCACCCAGATGGCGCAGACGCTGGCCAAGGAGCTTGCGCCCCTGCGCGTCAACGTGGTCTCGCCGGGGCTGGTGGATACGCCCGCGTATGAAGGCATGCCGGCCGATGGCAAGGCGGCCATGTTCGCCGGCGCTGCCAGGTCGCTTCCGGTCGGGCGCACCGGCACGTCGGACGACATCGCGGAAGCGATCGTCTACCTGCTCGGCAACGGCTTTACCACCGGAGCGTTGCTCGACGTCGACGGTGGCGCCCGGATGGCCGGTTCCGGTTCAATGAACGGGGACCAGTCGCCGGCATGATGGCGACTGGCGCGACGACGCACGCCGTGCCCGCTGCCGCATGAGGGATCGACTGTCGAGCATCTGCTCAAGAATTCTGGAACTTCCCACGCTCACCCAAGTCAAATTTTCCGGTTACACGGCTCAAGAACAAAAACGGAAAACGCGCATACCTCGCCATCAGACCCCGACCGACGTCACAGTCAATGCAAATCGATAAATCAGGCACCGGCATCTACGGCTTGGACGAAATCACAGGCGGCGGTTTGCCCCAGGGCCGTTCCACTTTGGTGTGTGGGGGCGCCGGGTGCGGCAAGACCTTGCTGGGCATGGAATTCCTCGTTCATGGCGCCCTTCAGTTTGGCGAGCCCGGCGTGTTCATGGCGTTCGAAGAGACGGTCGCTGACCTGACGCATAACGTGGCCTCGCTCGGATTCGACCTCGACGAGCTGACAAGGCGTGGCTTGCTGGCGCTCGACTTCGTGCGGATCGAGCGTAGCGCGCTAGAAGAAAGCGGCGCTTACGATCTGGAAGGCCTGTTCATCCGGCTCGGCTTCGCAATCGACCGCATCGGGGCGAAGCGGGTCGTGCTCGACACGGTCGAGTCCTTGTTTTCGGCCCTCCCGAATCAAGCGATCCTGCGCGCGGAGCTGCGCCGCCTACTGCTCTGGCTCAAGGAGAAAAACGTGACCACCGTGATTACCGGCGAGCGCGGCAGCGAGCCCGGCGTGTTGACGCGCCACGGATTCGAGGAGTACGTGTCGGACTGCGTGATCGTACTCGACAACCGCGTAACGGATATGATTTCGTCCCGGCGGCTGCGCGTGATCAAGTATCGCGGCTCGACCCATGGCAGCAATGAATACCCATTCCTCATCGACGCGGGCGGCATTTCCGTGCTGCCCATTACTTCGCTGTACCTGCAGCACGAAGCCAGTCTCGAGCGGGTGCCGACCGGCGTGGCGGGGCTCGACGCGATGCTGGGCGGCGCCGGTTATTTCCGCGGCAGTAGCGTACTGGTGTCCGGCACGGCCGGCACAGGCAAGAGCAGCCTGGCGGCCCATTTCGCCGCCGCGTCCTGCGCCCGCGGCGAGCGCGTCCTGTATTTCGCCTTCGAGGAGTCGGCCGGTCAGATCACCCGCAACATGGGATCGATCGGCATCGACCTGGCCCCTTGGGTCGTACAGGACCTGCTGAGATTCCATGCCACCAGGCCCACCTTGACGGGCTTGGAAATGCACCTCATCACGATGCTCAGGGAAATTGACCGGTTCGACCCGCACGCGGTGGTGGTCGACCCGCTCAACAGCTTTGTAACGGATGGCAACGAGAGCGCGGTCAAGCTGATGCTGCTGCGGCTGGTGGACACTCTCAAGGTCAAGCAGATCACCGGGTTTTTCACCAGCCTCACGGAGGGCGGCGGCCCGCTGGAAAAGACTAACGTGGCGATCTCCTCGCTGATCGACACCTGGTTGCTGGTGCGCGACATTGAAACCGACGGCGAACGCAACCGCGGACTGATCATCCTGAAGTCGCGCGGGATGCCACATTCGAACCAGATCCGGGAATTCTGGCTCACCGGACATGGCGTCGAAGTGGGCGGAGCCGCCACCAGCGCCGCCGGGGCGAAGACTGGCGCGGCAAGGCTAGCCGAGCAAGCGCAGGTGCGCACCCTGCGGCTCCAGCGCGAACGTGACATTGTGCGCACACAGGATGCGTTGACACGCCGCTGCACGGCGATGGAGGCGCAGATCGCGGCGATCCGGGCCGGGTTCGCCGCCCGGGACGCCGCCGCGCCGGGCCTGATCGAGCCGGTTCCGGGCGGTGGCGATCCGCCGCCCGAAGACCGCGCCGAAACCGCCTGAGCCGCCTGGCAGCCCACGGATGAACGCCATGCCGCCCCAGCAACCCGCATCCTCCGACGCCGAGAGCAGGGTCTTGCGCCTGTATGTGGCGGGGCAGACCCCGCGCTCGCTGCGGGCCGTGGCGAATGTGCATAAGATCTGCGCCGATCAGCTCGGTGGCCGGTACCGGCTGGAGGTCATCGACCTGTACCAGCAACCCCAGCTGGCGCAGGACGAGCAAATCATCGCGCTGCCGGCCCTCATCAAGCGCTTGCCCGAGCCGCTGCGCATGGTCATCGGCGACATGTCGGATACTCGTCGAGTCCTGGTCGGGCTGGACCTGGAGCACGGGGAGGAAGGGAAGACGTCCGATGAGAAAGAAAAAGCATAAGGTGCACTGGACGCACATGCGCGAGCGCGGGCCGGCCGTCGGGGCCGGTCGCGAGGGCGGTACCCTTGCGCCTAAGAAGGCCGCAATGCAACTGACGCCGGCGCAACTGGAGCGCGCCGTGCTCGCCATTCGCGAAGGCAAGGTCGATGCCCTCTTCGTCGCCGGTACCGAGGGTCAATGGCTGTTCACGCTCAGCGGTGCCGATGCCGCTTATCGCGTGCTCATCGAGGACATGTCCGAAGGCGCGCTGACGATCACGCCCGAGGGCGTCATCGCGTACGCCAACCGGCGTTTCGCCGAATTTCTGGGTCTGCCGCTACACCGTGTCATCGGCGCGCGCATCGAGTCATGTTTCGCGCCGGAGGCGAAGGAAGCTCTGCTTGCCTTGCTGGCCGATGGCAGGGTCGGCAAGCGCAGTACCGAACTGGACCTGCGCACTGAAAGTGGCCTGCGGATGCCGACCTTGCTGTCGGTCAGTCCGCTGCTGGTGAATGGCTTGCCAGGCGCCGTCTGCATGATCGCCACCGTCCTGACCGGGCAAAAGCGCAGCGAAGCGGCGGTACAGGCGCGCCAAATCTTGCTGAGGGTGCTGGAGGAACAAAGGCGGACGGAAGAGAGTCTGCGCGTCAGTCTCGGGACACTGCAACTGCATGACAGCGCGCTGGGCGCCATTTCCCAGGGCGTGATCATCACCGACCCGCATGCGCTCACGACCTATGTCAACGCGGCGTTCGAGTCGATTACCGGTTACGCGAAAGCCGACATCGTAGGACGCTCCTGCGGCATCCTGCAGGGGCCTGGAACTTGCCCGGCAACGCGGCAAGCCTTGTCCGAGGCAGTCCATGCGGGGCGGCCATTCCATGGCGAACTGCTGAACTATCGCAAGGACGGCACCGCCTTCTGGAACGAGGTGTCGATCACGCCAGTGTTCGACCCCCACGGCGTGCTGACCCAGTTCGTCGGTGTGCAGCGCGACGTGAGCGCGCACCGGCTGGCCGCGGAGCAGTTGACGCTGGCGGCCAAGGTGTTTGAGCAAAGCAACGAAGGCATCGTCATCACCGATGCGCTGAACAACATCATCAAGGTCAATCCGGCCTTCAGCGCCATCACCGGTTTCAGCGAGGCCGATGTGCTGGGACGCAATCCCCGCATGCTCGGATCGGGCTGCCACGATGCCGCATTCTTCCACGCCATGTGGGACACGCTGGGCACTCGTGGCCGCTGGCAGGGAGAAATCTGGAACCGCCACAAGGATGGATCGCTGTATCTGCTGTCGATGTCGCTGAGCCAGGTCAATGATGCGTCGGGACGGCCGATCCAATACATCGCCAGTTTCAGCGACATCACGCAGCGCAAGGAGGCCGAGAGCAACATCCTGCGCATGGCCCATTTCGATCCGCTGACGGGCCTGCCCAACCGTGCTCTACTGAGCGATCGCGCCTCCCATGCATTTTGGGAGGCCAACCGCAATCGTGAGTCGATCACCTTGATGTTCATCGATCTGGATCGCTTCAAGAACGTCAACGATTCTCTCGGCCACCGTATTGGCGACAGGCTGCTGATGGAGGTGGCCGATCGCATGAAACAGACCTTGCGCGAACAGGACACCGTGTCCCGCGTGGGAGGCGATGAATTTGTGCTGGTCCTTCCAGACACGGATGTTGACGGCGCAGCACATCTTGCGCAGAAATTATTGAGTACGCTCCGGCTGCCGTTTTTGATCGACGAGCACGAACTGGTGATCGGCGCATCGATCGGCATCGCGCTCTACCCCACCGACGGCACCGATTTTGAATTGCTCAGCAAATCCGCCGATGCCGCCATGTACCGTGCCAAGCAGGAGGGCGGCAACGCCTTTCACTTCTACACCGAAGAGATACAGGCACGCTCGGAGCGCATACTTCTGCTGGAAAACGGGCTGCGCCACGCGCTCGAGCGGGGCGAGATGCAGCTGCACTATCAGCCACAGAAGTCATTCCACGGCAGTCAAATTCTGGGCGCCGAGGCGCTGCTGAGATGGCGGCATCCCAAGCTGGGCCTGGTGTCGCCCGCCGAGTTCATTCCGATCGCGGAAAACAGCGGGCTGATTAACCCCATCGGCGAGTGGGTGTTGCGCACGACCGTGCAGCAAATGCGAGCCTGGCTCGACGCCGGCATGGCCCCCATCACCATCGGCGTGAACTTGTCGGCAATGCAGTTCCGCCAGAAGAACCTGCTCGATCTGATCGGGGTGATTCTCGAAGAGGCCGGGGTGTCGCCCCATTGCCTGGAGCTTGAACTGACCGAGAGCGTGGCGTCCGACGACCCTGTCGGTGCGATCGCCGTGATGGACCAGCTGAACGCGCGCGGCATTCGCATGTCCATCGACGACTTCGGCACGGGCTATTCGTCGTTGAGCTATCTGAAGCGCTTCAAGGCCTATCGGTTGAAGATCGATAAATCGTTCGTGTGCAACATCACCGAAAACCTGGAAGACCAGGCCATCGTCACCGCGATCATCAGCCTGGCCACCAGCCTGGGCATGCACACCATCGCCGAGGGCGTGGAAACCGCGGCCCAGATGGAATTCTTGCGCGACAAGGGCTGCGACGAAATGCAGGGCTATTGGTTGAGCTGGCCACTGCCGGCGGAACAATTCAAGACCTTCATCGACGCTGCGCAGTGACCGTGCATGGTTCGGTACGCCGACTATCACGCCCGCGGAACACCATCTCCTCGGCCATGGCGACTAGCACCAGGTCAGCCAGCGGTAGCAGGAACATGGGGCTCACGGCGTTGACGCCGCCGAACCGGTAGAGGCCGAGCGCGGCCAGCACGCCAAAGCTCAGCGCCACCACGGCGGCGCCGAGCAGCAGCCCGGTTACCAGTTCACGCGCCAGGTGGCGGCGTCAACGCGGGCCGCGCCGCATGCCGCAGTTGGCGGCCGGAAGACTGCTTGGCTTATCGCTTTGACGCTGCGGTGCCACCGCAGGAAGTCGCCGCGAGCGGGGCTTTCGCGCGCCCGGCGGCGGCCTCGACGAAGTCCGGCCGCCGCAGGTCCTCCAGCGAGAACCACAGCTTTTTGCGGTTCAGCGGCAGCGACGGGGGCGCCAGCGGGTTGGCCAGGTCGATGATGCGGCGCTTGTCCAGCCCGGCGGCAACGATCTGCGCCGCGAAATAACTGTAGAACAGGCGGTCGAAGGAGCCGTCGGCGATGGCCGCCTCCAGTCCGCGGGTGACGTCCGCCGCCAGGCGCGTATTGCTGCGATTGACGAAAAAGTAGGCGTCTGTGGTGTAGCGCAACACGAGATGCGGCTCGATCGCCAAGGTCGGGTGGGTTTGCTTTTCGGCAAAGACCTGCTGAACCGCGCGCGGGAAGTAGTCGATCCTTCCGGCTTCCAGCATTTTGAACAGGCCCTCATACGCGGACGACACATGCACCGGCAGACCGTTGGCGCGCAGGATCGCCGTATCGGGCCAATCGTGGCCCTGTCCCGCCACGAAGTGGGTGAGCCCGGCACCCGAGTCGACTTGAGCGAACTGTTCAAGATTGCTGTCGCTTACCAGGGCGATTCTCCAGCCCAGCAAGCCCTTGGTGAGGGGGATAGGGATGGCCAGCAGTTCCGCTTCGCGCTCAGGCGAGGTCATGGTGATCATGATGTCGAGCTTGCCGGAACCGCGCGCTAGCTCCAGCACGGCGCGCGACTGTTTCATCGACTGCTCGCTGTACACCAGCGTATCGCAGGTGTTGGCCTTGGCAAAAGCGAGCTTGAGCAGCGCCACGCCATACGTATCGCGGCCGCTGTCGCTCCACTCGGGGCGCAGATAGGTGTAGGTGGTCGCGCCGGCGGGCAGCACGAGGCACAGAACATTGAACAGGACAAGTGCGGCGTATCGGTACATGGCTTCAGGCAAGCAACGGCGCGGACCCTGCCTGCGGCGGCACCGACATTGTGATGAGGCGAGCATGCTATCACGCGCCCATTGCCGCACGGCGCAGCGGCTGGCGGGCCGTGCTCCGCCTGACCTACGCCGGGATCGCAAGCGCCGGACATTGTTCCGGAACCCTGCGCCGCTTTACGTGTCTGACAACGGTGCCGGCCCGGGTTTGCGGTTTCCTGGAGCGCGCGGCACGTTCGCGGCGTCGGTCCTACCCACTATCCACATAAGCTATTTCGGAGGAAACATGCAGCAATTTACGAATTGGAGCGATGCGATCATGGCGTCGCTGGCTGGGGCAGCGTCAATGTTCTTTGCGGCCATCCCACGCCTCATCGGCTTTGCCATCATCCTCGTCGTTGGCTGGGTCATCGCGTCGCTGATTGAAAAAGCGGTGGTCGCGCTGCTGCGCGCAGTGCGCTTCAACGTGCTCGCTGAGCGGGCCGGACTGGCCGATTTCATCCAGAAGAGCAATATGCGCAGCGATGCCGCGGGCACGATCGGCGTTGTCGCGAAATGGTTCGTCCGGCTGATCGCCATGGTGGTGGCCTTCGACGCGCTGGGCTTGCCGGCGGTGTCAGAAGTCCTGCACCAGCTTCTGATGTGGCTGCCCAACCTGGTCGTCGCGCTGGTGGTACTGGTCATCGGCGGCATTGCCGCGACCGCCTTGAGCAACATCGTTCGCGGCACCGCGGCCGAGGGCGGCCTGGACCAGCCCGACTTCCTGGCCAAGGTCGCCAAGTACGCGGTCTGGGCGTTCGCGATCATGGTCGCGATCAGCCAGGTGGGCATTGCCAACTCGCTCATCAATATCCTGTTGATGGCGACCGCCGGCGGGCTGGCGCTGGCGCTCGGCCTGTCGTTCGGACTCGGCGGACGCGATACCGCGGCCGCCATCGTGCGCAGGTGGTACGAACGGGGGCAAGGGAGCGCACCGCAAATCCGCAGCGCCGGCGACGCCGCCAACCAGATGAACATGCTGCGGCGGGACCCCGGTGTCGAGCGTCGCTCCCTGTCGTCCGATCGCCGCTCGGGCGGCGGCCGGGTGATGGAATAGCCTGACTACCGCCTGCCTTTGAGCACTGACCCGAGGAGCAAGACATGAGACAGTACGGCGCGGAGTTTCTTGGAACGTTCTGGCTGGTGATGGGGGGCTGCGGCAGCGCGGTGCTGGCCGCCAGGTTTCCTGACGTGGGCATCGGCCTGTACGGCGTGGCCCTCGCTTTCGGACTCACCTTGCTCACGATGGCCTACGCCATCGGGCCCATCTCCGGCTGCCATCTCAATCCGGCGGTATCGGTCGGGTTGTGGGCGGGCGGACGCTTTCCCGCCAACAAACTGCTTCCCTACATCGTGGCGCAGGTGGCGGGCGGCATCGCCGCCGGGGGCGTGCTCTACCTCATCGCCAGCGGCGCGCCCGGGTTCGACGTTTCCAGCGGCTTCGCGGCCAATGGCTACGGCGCCCACTCCCCGGGCGGCTACTCGATGCTGGCCGCGCTGCTGAGCGAGGTGGTCATGACGACCTTCTTCCTGCTCATTATCCTGGGGGCGACCGACCCGCGCGCGCCCACCGGCTTCGCACCGATCGCCCTTGGCGCCGCGCTGACCTTGATCCACCTGATCAGCATTCCCGTGACGAACACCTCGGTCAACCCGGCGCGCAGCACCGCCGTGGCGCTCTACGTCGGCGACTGGGCCACGGGCCAGCTCTGGCTGTTCTGGGTCGCGCCGATCGCGGGCGCCTTGCTGGGCGCGGCGCTCTACCGCGTCATTGCCGAGGCGCCGGCCACGGCGCCGGAGGACGCCGCTGCGCGCGCCCATCCGGAGCGCCGCCAGCGCCAGGTGCGCGGCGCCGGCGGCCAGCGGCACGACCTGAGTCCCGGCACTTGATCAGGGCGGTGCACGCAGCGCCCCGGGCGCGCGGCGTTGCACGACCGGCTTTGCCGCCCGAGGTCAGCGACAGCGGCTACCGGTGTGGCGCCGGAATCGCGCGATACCGCGCGGTGTCGATCAGCGCCACGCGGACACATGATCAACTGCCACGTGGGCACATATGATCAACGCCACGTGGACACGTGATCGGCGACATAGCGCTCGAAGGTGATCGGTGCCCTGCCAAGCAGCTGTTGCACATCGGGACTGATGGCGGCCGCGTAGCCGGCGGCGATGACGCGGTGCAAACTCATCATGATATCGACCAGCCAGTCGTCCATCCCCGTGCCGCTCAGCGCGGCTCTCCTGCGCTCCGAGGGCGACCGGCTACGAGATGAAGAAAAAATTCTGAGCTGTCATTGTTGATCGTCCCACTGCCAGATTGTCTTCCACAGCTTGTTGTCCGCAATGGGCATGGTCTCGCCATACCTGAAATAGCGGCGAGAGTCCGCTATCGCTGGGGTGAAATAATAGCCGGCCGTCGGACAGGGATCACCGCCTTCGGTGCGACACCGTTGGCGTTGCGCCACGGCCGCGTCGGATTCGGCTCGTGCCTCCTTTAGATCTTCTTCCTCGATGTCTTCAAATTCGCCGTTGATTAGTTCAACGTAGTACCACTTACAGGGGCGCTTGGTGAACGATCGTCCGGATACCGCACCAGGAGCCCAACTGGGACGCGGCTGATCGTTAAAATAGATATCGTCTTTGAACAGCGCTGCGTACTTCTTTGAGGTCGCGAAGGCAAACATTTTTTGTTCATTGAACCAAAGGTCCTGTCGGCCGACTGTTGTAAGTGCGTCGAGACCGAGTTCATTGAACGTTTCGGATGGACGCAGCTTGCCCCCGCCATTCCCCGTCCAGCCGAACTGCAAGGCCGCGTGACGATCGTCTTGCGCAATATACACGCCGGTACGCGTTAGTGTCTTGCCCGTCTCTGCTTGCACGTCGGCGCGGATACGGAGCTTCGGAATTTTCGGGAATTGCGCGGCGAAATCATGGTAATGATAGGCAAAAGCGGAATCGTCCCATCGGCTGCTGTGGTAGTCGTCAAGCGTGTCGTCGATCTTGGCTGCGTAGCGTCCGATTGTCTGCAAGACTTCGGTGAAGCGTTGTTCTTCTTCTGGAGTGGCCCATAGCATCGAATACTCTTGTATGCCGCGCAGGCACTGGGTTGCACCGGTGACCTTATAGCGTTCAAAGGCGCGTCCGGCGATATCCTTGGCCAGTGAAGCCTGGAAGTCTTTCAAGAACGGCCAAGCATTGTTGGCCCAGTTCTCCGAGGTATTGCGGGTTCCCCAGCGCGGATCGACCATGACAGAATCGCGGTTTTGAGCCTTGGCGAGGTCCAGCAAGGGATCCACCACGCCGTCGATGAGTTGGCTCACCATCCTATGCAAAGTGATGAGGTAGTCGATGGACGCAAAGTGATAAAGCATAGCAGCTTGCTTCCTGTGCCACATGGACAGGACAAAGGGCTGACCGGGAATTTTGGACGGGGTCATAATTGTCACTTGTGTCGTTGGGTTACTTGACCAGGCAACGCAGGCAAGCCGATCTTGCCGGCTTGGCCAGCGCCGTCGAATTCGTCATAGCCCCATCCGGTCTCGAATGGGCCGCTGATATTGGGATGGTTGATGTTTTCGCGCACTGTCGCATGTTCCTGATAGAAGATCGTCTTCTGTTGCTGGTTCATCGTAGCAGTCGCGGCATCGACCTCCGCCTGCGTCATGGCTTTGCCCAAAGCGGTCTTCTTGCCATTTTTAATTTTGTAATACAAAAGCG
>DIZW01000039.1:35748-44855 GCA_002428015.1 Oxalobacteraceae bacterium UBA6018
CGCGTATCGCCACGCGCTAGGCTGAAGACAATCTGTTCCCAGCCGCCTTCGAGGTGGCGACCCGGCAACGCGTCCTTTTTCTGACTGGACGCAACGCCCCGCCAGACGTTTAGTGTCTCGCCTGCCTTGATGTCATAAGTGACGAATTGACCGTTGACATTCCAGTCGGGCCAGACGGCCAGGAATCTACGCCAGGCCTCCTTTGGGTTAGGGGAGTTTTGCAGGCGATCGAACACCTCTTTTGATATCCAGCAATCGCTCATGCCCCGGCTATTGGGGGCGAGGATGCGGAACAGGCGCGCTGGGCCTTTAATGCTATAGGCCGTTAGTTCGTGAAAGGACTGTATGCTTTGATCGCTGAGATAGGGAAAACGTTCGGCAACTGGGACGGGTTTTCCCATTGCATCAACCTTGGCGGAGAGACTGTCGATCTTTGCCCGGTATTTTACCAGCGTAGCGGAATCGATAAATTTATCCCCTGTCTTGCTCAACCATGCCGGCTTGCGTTTTCGCATCAGCGCCAGTGCCTGCGCTTCGGGTATCGCTCCCCGAAAATGGATGTTTGCGGCATCGAGAATTCCATACCGATTTTCCAGCGCCTTCGCTTCCAGCGCTTTGATGATCGTGTTGAACACGTCTTGTACGCGCTCGATTCCGCTCGCTAGACCCGCGTCAAGATGCAAGCGCACCTTCGTCACTTGATCCAGCGCAGCCTTGGCTTTCTTACCCACGAACGGGATCACGCTGACTTTGTCGACCAGTGCTTCCATCACCTGAATGCCCCGGTCGAAGGCATCCACTAGTTCCTTGACGTTGACCCGGTTGCGCACTTCCTTGATTTCCTTGGCGAGCCACGTGAAGATTTCGTCAACGCGCAGCACGTTAAGATATTTCTGCACATCGCGACGGCGCAGGAAGGTGCTTGCCTGTCAAGCGGTGTAGCTCCTGGTTGCGGAAACATCCGCATTATTTGTAAAAAAACGTCGGCTTTTGAGCCGATCTTGACAGGCTTGCTCGGTGGAAGCATCCTGATTTACCCGTTGCGGGTGTTGACACCGGCCCACGGATGTTGCCGTTGCGCTAAGTTGATGAAAAGAAGTTTTCCGCGTATCTGCTTAATCGCGTGCGTAAAGAAAAAACCGACAAAACTCTGTTCCCCCAAAACATGAAACTCAATTTCCGCACCAAACTCTTCCTTCCGCTAGTCGTGAGCTGGATTTGCTTATCGTCTGTTATGGCCGTGGACATCCTACACAGTCGAACCCTCCGACTGGAAGAACGCAAAGTGCAGTTAAGTAATGCCGCCGACATAGCCCTCTCCGTTGTCAAAGACTATGGCGCCCAAGTCGCGTCCGGCGCGATGCCCGAAGACGAGGCGAAGAAGGCCGCGCTGTCGCGAATCAAGGCGCTACGGTACGGCCAGTTTGGCTACTTCACGGTGTTGGACTCGCACGTCGTTTTGATGCATCCAATTAAACCAGCGCTCAATGACACGAACGTGGCTGACTTCAAGGATCCGAAGGGGACCCTGGTTTTTATTGACGCGCTCAACCAGGTCAGGGACCACGGCGCAGGCTTCACGGAGTATATGTGGGAGAAACCGGGCGAACGGCAACCGGAACCGAAGCTTGGTTATAGCACAGGGTACAAGCCATGGGACTGGACCATCATTACCGGCTTATACGTCGGCGACCTCGACGCCGCGTTTTTCAAGGACCTGTGGCGGTCTGTCCTTGTGCTCGTCTTTGTGGGCATCGTGCTAAGCGGCATCGTTTACCTGATTATCAAGAATATCGAAGAATCCATTGGCGGCGACCCGGAGTACGCTAAGAAAATCGCGGAAAGTATTGCTGGCGGCAACCTGACTCTATCCGTCGAGGTGAAACCGAACGATACCGGCAGTATGGTCTTCTCCATGAAGAATATGCAGGAACGGTTGACGATGACAATCAGTACCATCCAAAAAACAACCAATGAAATCGCCACTGCGACAAGCGAGATTGCGGCCGGCAATCAGGATTTATCGTCGCGCACCGAACAGCAAGCCAGTTCGCTGGAAGAGACAGCGTCGTCGATGGAAGAACTGACTGCTACCGTCAAGCAGAATGCTGACAACGCGCGTCAGGCGAACAGCCTGGCGGCTTCCGCTTCCGAAATCGCGCTCAAGGGCGGGGCGGTGGTATCGCGCGTCGTTGACACGATGGCGTCCATCAATGATTCGTCTAAAAAGATTGTCGATATCATTAGCGTGATCGACGGTATCGCGTTTCAGACGAATATCCTCGCGCTCAATGCCGCAGTGGAAGCCGCGCGCGCCGGCGAACAGGGTCGGGGCTTTGCCGTGGTGGCCAGCGAAGTGCGCAACCTGGCCCAGCGCAGCGCCGGCGCTGCGAAGGAAATCAAGATCCTGATCGGCGATTCGGTTGAAAAAGTCTCGGCCGGAAGCAAACTGGTCGTCGATGCGGGTAGCACGATGGACGACGTGGTCGCCAGCGTGCGCCGCGTTACCACCATCATCGGCGAGATCACCACCGCCAGCCTGGAGCAGAGCGCCGGCATCGAACAGGTCAATCAAGCCATTGTTCACATGGATCAGGTCACCCAGCAAAACGCGGCACTGGTGGAAGAGGCAGCGGCAGCGGCCGAGAGCTTGATGGAACAGGCCGCCGATTTGTCGCGCGTGGTGAGCGTCTTCCAGGTCGACGACGCGCATCGGACGGCCCTGGCGCCGCTGGCGTCGACAGCGGCCCGCAAGGCGGCGCCATCCCGGCTAGCCGCGCCCACACGCGATGCGCTGAAAGGCGGGGCTGGCGCGCGCGCCGCGTTGGCGCCATCGCGCAGGCCGACGGTGGTAACTGCTGCCGACGACGACAAGTTGGAAACGTCCTGAGCCAGTACCGCGCAGCCAGCGCGCTTGCGCGTTAGCTGCCGTTCGATTCCTCACAAGCTATGACGCATGCGGCCTCGATTGCGTGTCGATTACGCTTCAGATCCGACATGAAATCACGTATCGCGTAGACGACCTTGCGCTTTCGGCACCGTGAGGCTTTCCGAGAACCCTGGCACATTCGTCTCCGCCGCCGGCGATGCAAGCCGCGCCGGTTTTGTGACGCCGCCTATTTTTCGGCCGGCGCGAATAATGAAAAATCCGGCAGCTTGCCGAGAACGCGCAGATCGGCCTCGTCACCGATACGCATCACGGACGCGTTGGACCCGCCGAAGGCCGGCCACTCGGGCAATCCTTCGCGGTTCGGATTGCCCGTGCGCGCGAAATTGACCCAGGTCTCGGCCAGGCGCGCCGCCAATTGCCGGTCCTCCGTGGTCCAGGGGCGGCCATCCACATCGAGTTGGTCGAACACGTAGGGGATCTCGGCGCCGTGGCCGGCGCCGCAGCCATAGTCGCAGGGGGACGAAGGCGGGGCAGGGCGGTGAGCAAAATAATAGACATAGGATTTGGCGCGGCCGTATTGCGCTTGCAGCGCGGCCCAGTGCGACATGCGCCATCCCCACCAGTCATTCGTGAGCTGATTGATGGACGCTTTTGCTTGGGCATCGGTGGCGCCCGGATAGGCCGCGAGCAGGGCGTCCGCTGGCGCATAGCCCAGCAGCTTCGTCACCAGGCCGCGGTGATGCGCGGCCGTGAAGTCGCCTGTCTCCAGGATCTCCGGCGCCAGGTCCTTGCCCTCCTCGGCGTTCCATCCGACCAGCAAGGGCACGTCGTTTTGACGGTGGTGGCGATAGGTCGTGGTCAGATCTTCGCGCAGAACGTGACCGTCGACGATGGTGCGCGGGGACCATGCCGGCTTCTGGAGCGCGTCCACGCTCATGGCGCGCAAATCGGCGAGGCGCTTCGCGCCGACGGCCTTGGAAAATGCCTGTCCCTGCGCCTCGGCCGCCTTGCGGTCGAACTGCTTATTTTCCGCGGGGCTGATCGGCATGGCGTCGTTGCCGCTTTCGGCGATAGCGCGCTGGAACAGCCCCTTCGCCAGCGGTGACGCCACCAGGATCGCGACTGATTCACCGCCTGCCGACTCGCCCATGATCGTGACGCGCTCAGGATCGCCACCAAAGCGTGTGATATTCTTCCTCACCCAGCGTAGTGCCGCGATCTGGTCCGCGATGCCCTGGTTGCCGGAGGCCCGGTCTGGTGATTGCGCCGTGAGCTCCGGATGGGCGAAGAATCCAAATATTCCCAGGCGATAGTTGAGCGTGACGACGACGGCGCCATGTTTTGCCAGATTGCCCCCGTCGTACAAGGCTTGTGCGGCGGTGCCGCCGTAATAGCCACCGCCGTGTATCCAGACCAGCACCGGCAGGTGCCTGGCGTTCTCTGGGGTCCAGACGTTGAGATAGAGGCAGTCCTCACGTTTCGGGTTCGTGATCCACGCCGCGGTCTGTGCGCAGGCGGCGGAAAAACGGCTCGCCTGCTTGACGCCTTTCCATGGAACGACCGGCTGCGGCGCACGCCACCGCAAGCTGCCCACGGGAGGCGCGGCGAAGGGGATGCCCAGATAGGTCTTCAGTGTGCCGGCATGTACGCCAGCGATGTCGCCTCCCGTGACGCTCACCGGGTCCGTAGGCTGGGCCGCAGGCAGCATGGGAGCCGCGAGCGCAGCGACGCAAAATGCGACCACAGTGGCGGCACGAAAACGCATCATATCCATTCCTCTACAGGTAAGCCGGACTTCGTGGACGGCGCAGACACGGGAGCCGGCATGCGCCTGCTGCCCCCTACCTGCTGCTCGGGTGACGCTGGCGCCGCAGCGGCATGCCGAGCAAAGCAAGCACCTGGCAATCGCGTTTGTCAGCAAAAAAGTATGCTAGACGTTTCCCGCGTCGGCGATAGTGCGAATTTACCCACATCACGTTTCGAAATTTACCAAGCGCGCGATCGGGCCCTGCACCTTCGGCAGGGGTACGTCGACTTGCGGAGTGCGCCTTTCCCCATGCCAGGCGACGGCTGCCAAGCTGGGCCAAGAGTGCCGCAAGAATGAGCCAATTGCGGTCATTCAACAGTAACCAAGGTGTGACGCTATTTGTGCATTGTCAAAACATTACGCTTGCGATATAGTCAACACGGCAATGGAGCCGTCGACCCAGGGCGCCAGCGCCGTCATCATCAACGTATCGATGCGCAACGTCGTGTCGGTCCAGGCGCGCTGATCCGCAAGCTCGGCATCACCACGGCGTGCGCTGATGCCGGCGATGATACAGATGATGCTCAGCGAACACGGCGTCAAGCCGGAGGACTGCGCATCCTTGCGCAAGGTCGTGTACGGCGCTTCGCCGATCAGCGAAACTTTGCCGGAGCGCGTGATCGGCGTCATGGGCTGCTAGCCAGGTCAATTGAAGGTTTTGGACGGTCGCCGCAACGAAAGGAACCCGGCATGAGGCAGATTATCGTGGGTAGCATCAAATCGCTCTTGTGGCTGCTTGGCGTGATCGCGCCCGCGGCCGCCGTGGCCTTGGCGTTCAAGCTGTTTTGCCAGCCGGCGGCGCGCGCCAAGGTGCGCTCGCACGAGCGCGCGGTGATGGCGCAGGCTAGCACCGAGACCCTCACCGTGCGCGGCCAACGAGTTGTCGTGTACCGCTGGGGCGGCGGCGAGCGCCCGGTCCTGTTGATGCATGGCTGGGAGTCGCGCGGCGCCCGTTTCAGCCTGCTGGCCGAGCAGCTGCGGGCCAAGGGCTACAGCCCGATCACCTTCGACGCGCCCGGCCATGGCGAATCCGAGGACAACAAGACCACCATCGTCGACTACCTGGCCATCAGCGAGGCGCTGCACCAGCGCTATGGTCAATTCGAAGCCGTCGTGGCCCATTCGTTCGGGGTGCTGTGCGCCTTCTACGCGCTCAAGCAGGGGGTGGGCGCGCGCTGCGCCGTCGCCATCAGTGGCGTGTCCGACTTCCGCTATCTGCTCGACACCTTCAGCAGCCAACTCGGTCTACTGGCGAGCACCAAGGCCGCCCTGCGCGAGCGCATCGAGGGTTTGTTCGCGCCCTTGCCGGATATCTGGAATCGCTTCACGGTCACGCATGACACGCAAGGCCTGGCCCAGCCCGTGCTGGTCATCCATGACCGCCAGGACGACACGGTCGCCTTCAGCCAGGCGCGGCTGACAGCCGAGCATTTCGGCGGACGCGCGCGCCTGATCGCCACGGGTGGCCTTGGCCACAACCGCATCCTGAGAGACGCCTCGGTGCTGGGGACCGTCTGCGATTTCATCGACCGCGCGCGGCAGCCGGAATCCGGGACGAACGCGGCGGCCGTGCTCACGTGAGCCGCGCTGAGCGGTACAACGTTGCCGATGGCGCGGCCGCCTCGGCCTTCACCTGCCGCGTCCCATAGCGGCGTGGGCCTGCCGGCCGCGGGTCAATCGCGCAGGTCGGTGTAGCGCGTGCCGCGCTCGAAGGCGATGGGCTGGTCGTACCCGTCGATGCGGATCTGGTCCGCGTCCAGGTGCACGTTCTCGCCGCCCAGCACGGCCTGGCCGAAGCGGTAGACCGGGCTGTCCTCGCCGTTCAGGATCGCGTTTTCGAACCCGGCGGCCGTCTCGCGCACCGCCTCGTTGCGCGCCGCGTAGGCCTGCATGGCGGAGGCGCCGTGGCGCCGGGTCAGCAACTGCTGGACCACGTGGGGCGCCAGCAGCGAGGCGCTGGCGTTGTTGCCGCCGAAGCCTTTCGCGTTGATGAAGGCGACGTCGATGCCGCCGCGCCCGACCTGCTTGTGCGCGGCGCTGATGTCCAGGTTGGCGGCGTGGACGTCCTCGGCCGGCCCGTCGATGGTGGCGATGCCGGGGATGACGCCGTGCTCCCACACGCCGAGGGCGGCGGCGATCTGGTCGCCGGCGGCCGAGCCGATCGAATGGCCGAGATAGCACTTCATCGCCGCCACGCTCCAGCGCTCGATGCCGAAGGCGCGCGCGGTGACGTCGAGGATATGCGATTCGGTCATCCGGTTTTGCGGCGTGCTGCTGCCGTGGGCCTGCACGTAGCTGCGCCGGCGCACGGCGTCCTCGCCCAGCAGCGCGCGGGCCGAGGCGACCGCGTTCGCCAGCGTGATGTAGTTGCCGATGCCGGGCGCGGAAATGGAGCGCTTGTAGCCGTCCGCGTGGATGAACACGTCGTTGACGGCGCCGTGAATGCTGGCGCCCAGCTCGAGGGCCAGCGCGTCGTCGAACAGCACGATGAACTGGGCCGACTCGGCGATGACGAAGCCGCAGTTGTGCCCGAACGGACGGCTGGCGCGGCGGTGGTTGGGCGTGGTCGCGCCCATGTCCGCGTCCAGGGCGAGCAAGCCCTCGTCGGTCGCCAGCGCGCTCATGGCGGCGTAGCCTTCGATGATCTCGGGCGTGATCGGCGCCTCGCTGGTGCCCACCACGGCCACGCGCGTGCGTCCGGCCTGGATGTCCTGCACCGCCGCGTTGAGGTTGTACAGGAAGGAGGCGCAGGCGCCGAGGTTGCAGCTGGTGCGGCCGATGTTCCCGAGCAGATAAGCGTTGATGAAATCGGCCGGCATCTGGGCGAATCCCAGCGCGCATTGTTTCGCCGTCGCCTGCTTGCCGGCCAGCCGGGCCGCGATCATGCCGCCGTTGCCGTAGGCGTCCAGCTGGCCCATGGCCGAACCGGCATACACGCCGATGTGCGCCGGATTGACGCGTGCGCGGATGAGGTCCCAGTCGATGCCGACCGATCCGATCGCGTCCGAGGCGCCCAGCACCGTCATCTTCAGGCCGCGCGGGTGGTGGTGGGAGGCGTAGCGGCGCCCCGGATCCGAGCCGCTCGGCAACTGCCCGGCAACCTTGACCTTCGCTTCGTAGACCATGGGCACGGCCAGCGACTCGGCGCCGGCGATCAGCACCTGGACGTGGTCGTCGTCCAGGGCGCTCAGCTGCCAGCCGTCGGGAAGGTGCTTGGGCAGGTCGGCCCGCTTGCAGGTAAAGCGCAGCGGCGCCTCGCCGCTGAGCGTGAAATGGCGCTGCCATTGAAGGTGGTCGACGTCGATATGCTCGCGCTCGATGCGGCGCACGAGCGTGCCGGCGTCGATGATGCGCCGCAGTTCGGCCTGGTCGGTGACATCGGCCAGCCCCATCAACATTTGCAGCGAGCGGTAAGCGCGCGCTGCCGCCGCTTCCGGCAGCGCGTCGGCGGTCATTCGGCAGTAGCCATGGTGGAAGGTGCTGCGTCCGGCGGCGTTAATGCCGCCAAAGCCGACGATCACGGGGAGAGGAATCATCCTGCAACTTTCAAAGTGGGAGACCGTCGCGCGGCGCGGCGCACCGGGTCGTATTTAACCTGATCGGGCCAGCGCCACGTCATTTGCTGATACCCGCCGATGCGCTAGTATAACCATGCCCCTGTCAAAAAATTTAGGCCATGCGAACACGTTGCACAAAGGCTCGGGCAAGATCGGACTGCGCGCCTGCGCCGCTGGGCCGCCCACCTCGCGCGGGCGGCCCGGCGCGCCGGTTCTAGCGTCCGGTCCGGGCCAGTTCGGCGCGCATGGCGTCGATCACGGCCTTGTAGTCGGGCTTGCCGAAGATGGCCGAGCCGGCCACGAAGGTGTCGGCGCCGGCCTCGGCTGCGGCGGCGATGTTGTCGACCTTGATGCCGCCATCCACCTCCAGCAGGATGTCGCGTCCGGACTCGTCGATCATGCGGCGCGCGATCGCGATCTTCTTGAGCGCCTCGGGGATGAAGGACTGTCCGCCGAAGCCGGGGTTGACCGACATAATCAGGATCATGTCGATCTTGTCCATCACGTGCTGCAGATAGTGCATCGGCGTGCCGGGATTGAACACCAGGCCGGCCTTGCAGCCGTTGTCGCGGATCAGCTGCAGGGTGCGGTCGATGTGCTCGGACGCTTCCGGGTGGAAGGTGATGATGTCGGCGCCCGCCTTGGCGAAGTCGGGGATGATGCGGTCGACCGGCTTGACCATCAGGTGCACGTCGATCGGCACCTGCACGTGGGGGCGGATCGCTTGACATACCAGCGGTCCTATCGTCAGGTTGGGAACATAATGGTTGTCCATGACGTCGAAGTGGATGATGTCGGCGCCCGCGGCGACGACATTGCGCACTTCCTCGCCCAGGCGGGCGAAGTCGGCGGA
>DIZW01000039.1:45020-45376 GCA_002428015.1 Oxalobacteraceae bacterium UBA6018
GTCATGGGAATAGCTCTTGCATTTAGTAAAGATGCGCTATTTTACGCTCTCGCCCGCGCGGGGCGCGCCGCATGCGGTTGTGCGCGCTGCGTTGTATGATGCTGACATCGCGCGCACAACAGGGCGCCGGCGCCGCCCCGACCGCCGCCCGTATCGCCGCCCCTATCGCATTTCACAGGCAAACCAGAAGGAAAGCCGATGTCCGCTTACGAGTTTACTGTCACTGTCCGTACCCAATACCTGCCGGAGCAGTCCGATCCAAGCCGGACCAATTTCGTGTTCACCTATTCGATCACGATTAAAAACACCGGCACCGTCGGCGCCCAGCTCATTTCGCGCCATTGGGTCATCACGGA
>DIZW01000041.1:0-18911 GCA_002428015.1 Oxalobacteraceae bacterium UBA6018
TAAGCGGGATCGAACCGCTGACCTCTTGCATGCCATGCAAGCGCTCTCCCAGCTGAGCTATACCCCCCGTGTCGCGAAGAAGCAAAATTATAGCCTAGCACTTTCATTCTGCAAAGGGCTAATCGCAAAAAATTTTACGTCTCCCTCGAAAAACCCTGCGGCCCCATTCGTCACCGGGCCAGGCCGCAGCCGCCGTCGCGATGTCGGCGCGCTGTCCTTCGCGCGCGCCGAGCACTTACTTGGCCTCTCCTACCTGCCCGCTTTTACCTGCCTTCTTAAAGATGCTTCTGCACGCGCGCCAACACTGTCTCGCGCCCGAACAACTGCAACACGGCGTCGATGGCCGGCGTCTGCAACTGGCCCGTCAACATCAAGCGCAGCGGCATCGCCATCTGCGGCATCTTCAGGCCGTTCGCGGCCAGCACTTCCTTGATCATCGCGCCCAGGGCTTCCTTGCTCCACTCGACGCTGGCGCAACGCTCGGCGAACTGCGCCAGGGCCGGCTTGACGGCATCGGTCAGGTGCTGGGCCAGCAAGGCCGCGTCCGGCTGCGGCGCGCGGTAGAACAGCATGGCCGCATCGGCCAGTTCGATCACCGTATTGGCGCGTTCCTTCATCAGCGCCAGCACCGCCGGCAAGGCGGGCGCGTCCTCGAACACCGCGCCGGACGCGAGCATGTGCGCGCGCGCCAGCTCGGCCAGGCGGGCATTGTCGGCCTGCTTGATATAGTGGTTGTTCAGCCATGCCAGCTTCTCTTGATTGAACTGCGCCGCCGAGCGGGTCAGGTGGTCCAGGTTGAACCACTCGCAGAACTGCGCCATCGAGAACACTTCATCGTCGCCGTGACTCCAGCCCAGTCGCGCCAGGTAGTTGAGCATCGCCTCGGGCAGGTAGCCCTTGGCCGGATACTCCATCACGCTGACCGCACCGTGGCGCTTGGACAGCTTCTCGCCATCGGCGCCCAGGATCATCGGCAAGTGGCCGTACAGCGGCAAGGGGGCGCCGATGGCGCGCAGGATATTGATCTGGCGTGGAGTGTTGTTGACGTGATCGTCACCGCGCAGCACGTGGGTGATGCCCATGTCCCAGTCGTCCACGGCCACGCAGAAATTATAGGTCGGCGTGCCGTCGGGACGCGCGATCACCAGGTCGTCGAGCTCCTTGTTGCCGATCGTGATGGGACCCTTGACCACGTCGTCCCAGGTCACCTCGCCGTCGAGCGGATTCTTGAAGCGCACCACCGGCTTGCGCTCGCCTGGGACCGACGGCAAGGTCTTGCCCGGCTCGGGGCGCCAGGTGCCATCGTAGCGCGGCTTCTCGCCGGCCGCGCGCATGCGCTCGCGCATCGCCTCGACTTCATCCGGCGAGCAATAGCACAGGTAGGCCGTGCCGGCGGCGAGCATTTGCGCCACCACCTCGCGGTAGCGGTCCATGCGCTGCATCTGGTAGAACGGACCTTCGTCGTGGTCCAGGCCGAGCCAGCGCATGCCGTCCAGGATCGCCTGCACCGCTTCCGGGGTCGAACGCTCCAGGTCGGTGTCCTCGATGCGCAGGATGAAGGTGCCGCCGAAATGGCGCGCGAACGCCCAGCTGTACAGCGCGGTGCGGGCGCCGCCGAGGTGGAGATAGCCGGTGGGGCTGGGAGCGAAACGGGTGCGAACGACTGTCATGGCGGGATCTATTGGTATAAAAACCGCTATTTTACAGCCTTGCCCCGCCCGCGCCGGCTGCCGCGCCGCACGCAAAAAGGCCCGGCAGCACGGCCGGGCCTGGTGTGTCCGCGCGCCCGCCAGCGGCGGGCGCGGCGATGCTTACTGCGCCTTCGCCTCGTAGGCGCCGATGTCGAGCGCGCCCACCACCGGGCGGATCTCGCCCCAGGCCGGATGCTGGTACTGGTCGATCGCCAGCAGCGACACGCCGGCCGCCGTCGTGCCCGGAGCGCTGGCCATGTTGATCACCTGGGCATCGGTCGGATGCAGGTCGTAGGCGGCGCGGTTCACAAAGCCCGGCGCGATCGAGCGGTAATTGGTCTTCTTGACCGTACTGGCCTGGTTACTGTCGGTGCCGATACCGCCCAGGATATTGTTTTGCATGACCACCGGCGTGGTCACGCCGGTGCCGACCATGACGAAGGTGCCGCGCGCGGAATCGTCGTTGAGGAAGGTATTGTTCACCACATACAAATCGCGGCCCGGATTGGTGGCCCCTTCCTCGCCGTAGGCCAGCATGTTGGGGTTCTGGTTCAGCAGCGGCTGTTCGATGATGTTGCCGATCACGTAGGACGTGCCGGCGTTCGGCAGGTCGATCTCGTAGCTCGGTTGGCCGCTGGCGGTCGAGCCGGTCACGCCGGCCGGCGTGCTCGAGAATCGGTTGTACAGGATCGTGTTGGTGATCGCGCGCGACTTCAGGTTGTGTCCGACGTTGGCGTCGTGCGAATAGTTATACCGGAAGTAAAGGCTGCGCACGTTGCCGATGTAAAGATTGTGCGAGCGGCCGTCGCCGTAGCCGTTGTGGCCGAATTCCGTCGTTTCGATACGGATATTGCTGTTCACGTTGGCGCCGCACAGGATGCCATTCTCATTGTCATGCAGGAAGCTGCGCGACAGGCGGAAGTGGGTGCCCTCCAGGCGCAGCGCGGCGCCGTTCTGGTCGGCCACCTTGGCGCCGAACATCTCGACATTGTCGATCGAGATATTGTTGCCGACGACAACCCAGATCGCCTTGCCCATCGCGTTCAGCCCGCCCGCGTCGATCTTGGGACGGCCGTTGACGCCGCGAATGATCAGGTTGCTCGGATAGATCCCGCAGACGTCGCCGCGGTAGGTGTTGTTGCCAGCGATCTCGATCGTGTCGCCATTGGCCGCGGCCGCGAACGCGCGGCAAGGCGTGGCATAGGTCAGGCCGGGGCCGACCTGCAGGGTGGCCGCGCCGGCAGCCGTGGTGAGCATGGCCGAGCCGGCCAGAAACAAGGTGCGCAGCGCAGGAAACGGGGCCTTCAAGATGGTATTTGACATGGTTTGATCCGGTAGATTGTTAAACAACTCTTTCCAAACGTCACAATATGGAGGAGTATCCCATCGGAAATAAGGCGTCAAACCGCAGAATAAGGCGCGCGAAATAGCGCAATTCGGCGCGTCGATAGACTTTGAACAGCGATAATGGGGCCGTTGTCGCCCGCCTGGAGTCGCCGCCATGGTCACCGCCACCTTCCGCTTTTACGAGGAGCTCAACGATTTCCTCCCGCCGGACCGGCGCAAGCGCGCCTTCAGCTGTTCCTGCGCGCGGGCAGCCACCACCAAGCACATGATCGAAGCGCTGGGCGTGCCGCATACCGAGGTGGAATTGATTCTGCTAAACGGCGAGTCGGCCGGCTTCGACGCCATCCTGCGCGAAGGCGACCGCGTGGCCGTGTATCCGAAGTTCGAGTGCTTTGACGTGAGCGGCCTGCTGCGCGTGCGCGCACAGCCGCAACGCAGCCTGCGCTTCGTGGCCGACGCCCACCTGGGCGGCTTGGCGCGCCTGCTGCGCGTCGCCGGCTTCGATACCGTGCACGAGAATTTCCCCGACGACGCCGAGGTGGCGGCCTACTCGCAACGCGAGCACCGCATCGTGCTCACGCGCGACCGCGACCTGCTCAAGCGGCGCGCCGTGACCCACGGCTGCTACATCCGCGCGCTCAAGGCTGCGCAGCAACTGGCCGAACTGGTCGAGCGGCTCGACCTGGCGCCGTCGGCGCGGCCATTTACCCTATGCCTGCGCTGCAACGCTCCGCTGCGCCCGGTCGCCAAGGCCCTGGTCGAGGCAGGTCTGCCCGAGCGCGTGCGCGCCCATTACAACGATTTTCTCACCTGCGACGTGTGCCGCGGCGTGTTCTGGCAAGGCACCCACTGGCAGCGCATGCGCGCCGTGCTGATCCACGCCGGCATCGCCGTGGACGAACCGGCCGGACGCGATACGCTCAAGCATGCGGTGGCCGGACGCGCGCCGGAAGGACGCGACCGGGGCGCAGGCGACCCGGACGAGCGCAGTCCGGATGAGCGCGCCCAGGACGAGCGCGTCCCGAACGATCCCGGCCCGCTCAGTCGTTCTTGATGACGATGCTGGGGAACTTGCTGCTCATGTCCTTGGCCTTTTCGGCCACCTTGATGGCGACCTTGCGCGCGATCTCCTTGTAGATCGTCGCCACCGGGCCGTCCGGCTCGGCCACCACGGTCGGGCGGCCGGAGTCGGTCTGCTCGCGGATCGCCATCGTCAACGGCAGCGCGCCCAGGAACTCGACGCCGAAGTCGGCGCACATCTTGGCGCCGCCGCCCTGGCCGAAGATGGCTTCGTTATGGCCGCAGTTCGAGCAGATATGGGTGCTCATGTTTTCCACCACGCCGAGGATCGGAATGCCGACCTTCTCGAACATCTTCAAGCCCTTGCGCGCGTCCAGCAGCGCGATGTCCTGGGGCGTGGTGACGATCACCGCACCCGTCACAGGCACCTTCTGCGACAAGGTCAGCTGGATGTCGCCCGTGCCCGGCGGCATGTCCACCACCAGGTAGTCGAGGTCGCGCCAGTTGGTTTGTTCGAGCAATTGCTGCAAGGCTTGCGTGACCATCGGGCCGCGCCACACCATCGGCTCGTCCGGATCGATCATGAAGCCGATCGAGGACACTTGCACGCCATGGTTTTCCAGCGGCTCCATGGTCTTGCCGTCCTTGCTTTCGGGACGGCCGTTAATACCCAACATCATCGGCTGCGAGGGGCCGTAGATGTCCGCGTCGAGCACGCCCACGCTGGCGCCCTCGGCCGCCAGCGCCAGCGCCAGGTTGACCGCGGTGGTGGACTTGCCGACCCCGCCCTTGCCCGATGCCACGGCGATGATGTTCTTCACGTTCGGCATGATCTTCAAGCCGCGCTGCACGGTGTGCGAGATGATGCGCGAGTACACGTTGGCGCTCACCTTGCCTGCGCCCGGCAGCGCCTGGACGGCCGCCTCGGCCGCCGCGCGGATCGCCGCGAACTGGCTCTTGGCCGGATAGCCGAGTTCGATGTCGAAGCTGATGTCGGCGCCGCTGAGCGCGATATTCTTGACCGACTTGGTGGAAACGAAATCTTTCTGGGTATTGGGATCGATGACCGCCGCCAGGGCCGCCCTGACGTCTTCTACGCTGATGCTCATGAAAATCTCCGAAGGTAATGTCGAAGTTTAACGCAAATCGGCGTCTTCCCTGATGAAATGGGCAAAGCGCCAGGCCCGGCCGCCGGAGGAAATGGGCAAAGCGCCAGCCCCGGCCGTGGGGCCGCGCCGCCAAGGCTTGCCAAGCGCTGGTAAAATGGTCAACTCTGTGCCCATTTTTACCGTTCAAACTAATCTTCTCGATAAGCCACCATGACCCGCAAGCTGTTCGTCACCACCGCCCTGCCCTACGCCAACGCTGCCTTTCACATCGGCCACATGATGGAATACATCCAGGCCGACATCTGGGTTCGCTTCCAGCGCATGCAGGACGATGGCGCCGGCGCGCGCGAGGTGCACTTCGTGTGCGCCGACGACACCCACGGCACGCCGATCATGATCGCCGCCGAGAAGGAAGGCATCACGCCGCAGGAATTCGTGGCCAAGATCGCCGCCGGCCGCCAGCAATACCTGGACGGCTTTCACATCGCCTTCGATAACTGGTACTCCACCGATTCGCCGGAAAACGTCGAACTGTCCCAGGGCATCTACCGCAAGCTGCGCGACGCCGGCCTGATCGTCACCAAGACCGTCGACCGCTTCTTCGACCCGGTCAAGGGCATGTTCCTGGCCGACCGCAACATCAAGGGCGAGTGCCCCAAGTGCGGCGCCAAGGACCAGTACGGCGACAACTGCGAAGTGTGCGGCGCCGCCTACCAGCCGACCGAACTGGTCAACCCGTTCTCGGTGTTCACCGGCTCGACCCCGATCCTGAAGCCGTCCGAACAGTATTTCTTCGCCCTGTCCGATCCGCGCTGCTTCGCCTTCCTCAAGGATTGGCTGAACACCCCGGGCCGCCTGCAGTCGGAAATGGTCAACAAGGTCTCTGAGTGGCTGGGCGAGGCCGGCGAAAAGCTGGCCGACTGGGACATCTCGCGCGACGCGCCGTATTTCGGCATCCCGATTCCCGACGCGCCCGGCAAGTTCTTCTACGTCTGGCTGGACGCCCCGGTCGGCTACCTGGCCAGCCTGAAGAACTATTGCAGCAAGAAGGGCATCGACTTCGACGCCCTGCTCAACGATCCGGACACCGAGCAGGTGCACTTCATCGGCAAGGACATCGTCTCCTTCCACCTGCTGTTCTGGCCGGCCATGCTGCACTTCGCCGGCCATCCGATCATCAACAAGCTCAAGGTCAACGTGCACGGCCACCTGACCGTCAACAACGAGAAGATGTCCAAGTCGCGCGGCACCGGCATCTCGCCGCTGCGCTACCTGGACCTGAAGATGAATCCGGAATGGCTGCGTTATTACATCGCCTTCAAGCTCAACGCCAAGGTCGAGGACCTGGACTTCAACGGCGAGGACTTCGTCGCGCGCGTCAACAGCGACCTGATCGGTAAATACGTCAACATCGCCAGCCGCTGCGCCGGCTTCATCGCCAAGAAATTCGACGGCAAGCTCGCCAGCGAGCTGTCGCCGGCGGCGCGCGCCTGGATCGCCAAGGCCTTGACACGTGACGGCGCCGAGCGCCAGGCCGGCATCGCGGCCCTGTTCGAGGCGCGCGAATTCGGCAAGGCGCTGCGTGAAATCATGGAAGTGGCCGACATCACCAACCAGTACGTCGACGAGAACAAGCCGTGGATCCTGGCCAAGGACGCCGACAAGAGCGCCGAGCTGCACGAGGTCTGCACCACCGCCCTGATCCTGTTCCGCCAGCTCACCATCATGCTCGCGCCGGTGCTGCCGCAAGTGGCCGCCAAGGTGGCCGAGTTCCTCGGCGACACCCGCCTGTCCTGGCGCGACACCCAGGGTGCCGCCGTCTACGACATCATGCTCGGACGCACCATCGGCGCCTACACCCACCTGATGACCCGGGTCGACGCCAAGATGGTCGAGGACCTGTTCGACAAGCCGGCCGCGCCCGCCCCTGCCCTGGCCGCGGCGCCGGACGTCGCCGCACCCGCCCCGGAAGCGCCGCCCGCGGCCGACATCGAAGCGCTGGCGCCGGAAATCAAGATCGACGACTTCACCAAGATCGACCTGCGCATCGCCAGGATCGTCCAGTGCGAGCACGTGGCCGGCTCCGACAAGCTGCTGCGCCTGACCTTGGACGTGGGCGAAGGCCGTCTGCGCAACGTGTTCTCCGGCATCAAGTCGGCCTACACGCCCGAGCAGCTGGTCGGCAAGCTGACCGTGCTGGTGGCCAACCTGGCGCCGCGCAAGATGAAATTCGGCGTGTCCGAAGGCATGGTCCTGTGCGCCTCGTCCGCCGACGAGGCGGCCAATCCCGGTCTTTACGTGCTCGAGCCATGGCCGGGCGCCCAGCCAGGCATGCGCATCCGCTAACGCCAATTCCCCGGCCATCGGGGCGCGCCCGCGCCGCCGGTGGCCAGTGCCACATCTGTTGCGTTAATCAAGAGACTCGCCGCCCCGGCCAGCCATGCGCATTCAACGGCCGCGTAATCGATTGAAGGGCCTGCATGGGCGTTATAATGTCACGCTTTACCGGTGTATTAACCAGAGAACAACATACCTCGCGCGCGCCCGCCACCGCGCTGCGCCGACGAGGTGGGGGGCGCGTGCCCGATTCTTCTTCCTTTTTTGAGTGGTAGCTATCTATGACCGAACTGACTTCCCTGAGGCACATTCCGACGGCCAACCCGTTTCGCAAAGGCGACGTGTTCGTCCTGTTCGGCGAACTGTTCGGACGCGGCTATGTCAACGGCCTGATCGATGAGGCGCGCAAGGCCGGCATGACCATCGTCGGCATCACCGTGGGCCGCCGCGACGAGAACAACGCGCTGCGCGCGCTGAACGCCGAGGAACTTGCCGAAGCCGAGGAAAAGCTGGGCGGTCGTATCATCAACGTGCCGCTGATGGCCGGTTTCGACCTGGATGCGCCCGCAGGCGAGCGCAACCCAACCGAGATGCTGTCCGGGATCACCCTGAAAAACTGGCAGGAAGAGCAGCTCGACTGGGCCAAGGTCGAAGCCTGCCGCGCCGCCGGCGTGCGCCGCTTCACCGACGCGGCCGCCGAGGCCATGGCCGAGATCAACAAGCTCATCCCCGACGGCAGCAATGTGTTTTTCGCCCACACCATGGCCGGCGGCATCCCCAAGATCAAGGCCTTCCTGGCCATCGCCAACCGCATCTACAAGGGCCGCGGCGAGCGCTTCATGTCCTCGCGCGCCCTGCTCGACAGCGACCTCGGCAAGCTGATCCTGATGAACTTCGACGAAGTCACCGCCAACACGCTCCAGCACCTGATCAACGCCAGCGCCGGCATCCGCGAGCGCATGAAGAACAGCGGCGGCAGCGTGCGCTACACGGCCTACGGCTACCACGGCAGCGAGATCCTGATCGACGGCAAGTACCAGTGGCAGACCTACACCAACTACACCCAGGGCTACGCCAAGATGCGCCTGGAAAGCGTGGCCCAGGCCGCCTGGTCCCAAGGCATCCACGCGACCGTGTTCAACTGCCCGGAAATCCGCACCAACTCCTCCGACATCTTCGTCGGCGTCGAGCTGTCGCTGTTCCCCCTGCTGGTGGCCCTGAAACGCGAAGGCGGCGGCGACTGGGCCGATCAGCAATGGCAGATCTGCCAGGGCTTGCTGGAAGACGGCCTGCAACTGCAGACCATCCTCGACCAGATCGAGGCTTACAACAACGACCCGACCAGCGCCAGCTTCCGTAATTTCGCGGCCTGGCCGATGGACAATACGCCGGCCCTGGCCGACATCATGATCGGCACCTCGGAAGAAATCACCGCCCGCCACAAGGACCGCAAGGCCTTGATCACCGACCACCTGAGCGCGCTGGTGCTCGAAGGCGCCGGCCCCTTGATGTTCCATGGCGCGGCCGAGCAGATCGGCCCGGTCCTGTGGCTCAATCACGACATCATCGCGCGCCAGCTCAACGCGCTGCACCCCTAAGCGTCACCCCGGCCGGCGGGATTTCCCGCCGGAACCGCGGTCGCGGTAAAATAGCCCGTTCGCCTCACTAGTTCACATCATGAAACTATCCAAACAATTCAATCTGTACGAGTCCGACCACACCAAGTTCATCAAGGAACTCAAGGCCAGCAATCCCGCCATCGAGGAAGGCCAGCGCGCCGGCCGCGCCCTGCTGTGGGACAAGGCTCCGATCAGCCTGACCGACCAGGAAAAGACCGCCCAATCGCGTCTGAGCCAGCAGGCCTACGTCTACCAGACCAAGGTCTGAGAGCTTGAGAGTATGTCGATCATGCCCGCTCATCACACCAGAAAGTGCCCACTCGTCGTTGCGAATGCACGCCATAAGCCGAGCTATGGCTGTGCGTTGCGCCTAGATTGGCCGCTTTCTGGTGCGCTGCTCGGTCACGCCCGAAAAGCTCTCACGCTCTGAGCAGCGCGGTCCAGACCATGTCGCCAGGCCAGGCGGTGCCGGAAGATCCCGCCGCCGTTCCCGCGGAGCAGCCCGCCGCGGCAGCCCCGGCCGCTGGCGAAGCCATCGCACGCCTGTATGGCGAGCCGATGCTGCGCATGCCGACCGACCTGTACATTCCGCCGGACGCGCTGGAAATCTTCCTCGACGCCTTCGAAGGCCCGCTCGACCTCCTGCTCTACCTGATCCGCAAGCAAAACTTCAACATCCTCGACATTCCGATGGCGCAGGTGACCCTGCAATACCTCAAGTATGTCGACCAGATCCGCCTGCACAACCTGGAGCTGGCCGCCGAATACCTGCTGATGGCGGCCATGCTGATCGAGATCAAGTCGCGCATGCTGCTGCCGCAGCGCAAAAACGAGGACGAGGAAGCCGGCGACCCGCGCGCCGAACTGGTGCGCCGCCTGCTCGAATACGAACAGATCAAGCTGGCCGCCTACGACCTGAACACCGTTCCCCAGCTCGACCGCGACTTCGTGCGCACCCAGCTGTTCGTCGAGCAGAGCAACATCCCCACCTGGCCCGAGGTGGACGCCCACGACCTGCAGCGCGCCTGGCTCGACGTGCTCAAGCGCGCCAAGCTGACCCAGCACCACCGCATCAGCCGCCAGGAGTTGTCGGTGCGCGAGCACATGACGGCCATCCTGCGCCAGCTGCAATCGGCCCGCTTCGTCGAGTTCGCCGACCTGTTCCAGGGCCAGAGCGGCGTGCCCATCGTGGTGGTGCACTTCGTCGCCATGCTCGAGCTGGCCAAGGAAACCCTGATTGAAATTACCCAGGCCGAGCCGTTCGCGCCGATCTACGTGCGGCTCGCCTATTCGCCGGCATGAGCGCCGGCCAGCAACTGATTACAATGTAGAACAACCGCACGAGGAACCGCCCATGAAAATCATCTCTTCCGTCGACGAATTACGCGACCAGTTAAGCGGCCAGCTGCGCACCGCCTTCGTCCCCACGATGGGCAACCTGCATGAAGGCCACCTGTCGCTGATCCGCCTGGCGCGCAAGCACGGCGACCCGGTGGTGGCCTCGATCTTCGTCAACCGTCTGCAGTTCGGGCCCAACGAGGATTTCGACAAATACCCGCGCACCTTCCAGGCCGACGTCGAGAAGCTCGAAAAGGAAGGCGTCTACGTGCTCTTCGCGCCCACCGAGAAGGATTTGTACCCGGAGCCACAGGAGTTCCGCGTGCGCCCGCCTGAGGACCTCGGCAACACCCTGGAGGGCGAGTTCCGCCCCGGCTTCTTCACCGGCGTGACCACCGTCGTGCTCAAGCTGTTTTCCTGCGTGCAGCCCAAGGTCGCCGTATTCGGCAAGAAGGATTACCAGCAGCTCATGATCGTGCGTAACATGAGCCGCCAATTCGCCCTGCCCACCCAGATCATCGCCGCCGAGACCTTTCGCGCCGACGACGGCCTGGCCCTCTCGTCGCGCAACATGTACCTGTCGCAAGCCGAGCGCGCCGAAGCCCCGGCCCTGTACCGCGGTCTGAACATGGTGGCCGATGAAGTGCGCGCCGGCCACCTGGACGTGTTCGAGCTCGAGCACCGTGCGATGGACGAGCTCGCCAAGCGCGGCTGGAAGCCCGATTACATTTCGATCCGCAAGCGCAGCGACCTGCAGCCGCCCTCGGCCGGCGACCTGGCGCAGCAAGCCCCGCTGGTGGTGCTGGCCGCCGCCAAGCTCGGCACGACGCGTTTGATCGACAATCTGGAGATTTAATACTGTCCCAAAACCTTACGTGCTGCAGCGGCAACTACTCGTGCGACACCAAACGATCATTTTTTTAAAATCGACGGTAATCGCTCAGATTAAAAGAGCGGGTCTTCGAGTATCAAGTAACTTAGTTGGTCAATTGACCAGCCATTGGTAAAATAATTAATTGAGAAGATTATGAGCGTTGTTCCAGTCCTCCAAATGCAAAATGTATTCGTCCTATCCGGAACACCGGAGCACACATTTGTGCAACCGGTTGAATACACAAACCTTTTGGTAGCACTTCAGACTGCGGGTCGAAGTATTGTTATCGAGGGTCCATCTGGAATCGGAAAGACGAGCTCGGTGAATAAGGCAATCGCAGAGAGCGGACTTACTGGCCACGTAGTCTCGCTGTCCGCTCGCAAGAAGAGCGATATAGCGATTATCTGCGATTTAGCGACTCAACTTCCTCTCGGGACTGTTGTTATCGATGATTTTCATAGGCTCGACGACCGAATAAAGAAGGAACTCGCCGACCTTATGAAAACCCTTGCCGATGAAGGCACAAACCATAGCAAGCTTATCGTAATTGGCATTCCAAATGCGGGCAAATCACTAATTTCGTTTGGAAAGGATCTAACCAATCGAATTGAAGTATTGCCATTCGAAGCAAACCCGCAATATAAAGTTGAAGAGTTGCTCAGCCTAGGGGAACGAGCCCTTAACATAAGCCTAAATATAAAAGAGGAGATTATCCAAGCCGCGCAAGGCAGTTTTTATATCGCACAAATGCTCGCGTACCATACTTGCATCCGAAGTAAGATTCTGGCCACAGCGTTAAATGGAGCCAGCACGTCCGAGAGCTTTGAGTCAGTTAAGACCAGCGTTATGATATCGCTCTCACGCTCATTTCACGATACTTCGATTGCCTTCGCTCGCGGAAAGAAATTATACCGAGAAGGCCGCGCCCCGTATTTGCATTTGCTTTACTGGCTCAGCCAGAGTAAGAACTGGACAATTAATGCCGATCGCGAGGCGGATCGCCATCCTGAACAACGCGGAAGTGTTAGTCAGGTTGTAACCAAGGGCTTCTTAGCTGACCTGATTAACTCATCGGATGATATTCAGCGAGTACTTTACTTCGATATTGCAAATCATACGCTGACCGCACAAGATCCACAATTTGTATTCTATATTCGCAATCTGTCATGGTCAAAATTGGCCGAAGAAGTTGGATTCGTATCATTAGATTTCCCATCGCGCTATGATTTTGCTTTGTCATTTTCGGGTAGCGACCGGGATATTGCAGATGCATTGTTTCATGCATTGCAGGAGCGTGAGTTCGAAATTTTCTACGATCGAAATGAGCAGCATAGAATTCTCGCGGAAGACGTGGAAGAGTACTTAGCTCCAATTTATGCGTCGGATGCCCAATTTGTGGTCTGCATTCTAGGCCCCGATTATCCGAAAAGAATTTGGACTCGATTTGAATCCAAGCAATTCAAACAGCGTCTACCCCTTGGTGACGTTATCCCGATACTACTAAAAAATGTCGAATTGGGAGCGTTCGATGAAGCGGCGAAGATTGGATATATTTCGTGGGATCGGAGTGGTGATTTTTCGGCCCAAGTTAGCGCGGCAGTGGAATTGATGGCACGTAAGTCAGGCGAGATCCGTGCTAAGCGCCGGCTTGAGGTAGAAGCAATGATTGAAACGGAAACGATGGGGCTGCGGAAGGTGATTGGGGAACAGATCGAACTCGATCTACCCGGGGCCGGGTTATGATCATCCATAGGAAGACACCGCCGAGTGTGGACATAGAACGATAACGTAAATCCCCAACACGGTGCGACAGCAATGAAGTTACTCGCCGCCGCGCCAAGCCCGGCGCGCGCGGCGGTGCGCTCAGGTCGTGACGTTCTGCGCCCAGGCCAAGGCCGACAGGTGCGCCTTGTTGACGTCGGCCGGCGTGATATGCAGCGCCTTGGCCAAGGACGCGACCAGGTTCGAATTGAGCTCGCAGGCCTCGGCCAGCGCCAGGTAAGGCCCGTACATGCCGCCGCGCGTGAGCAGCGCGCGCACCACTTCGTCGGGCAGCTGGATGGTGTCGAGCACTTCCTTCATCGTCAGGCCGAGCAGGCGGTCCAGCAGCGAGAACATGCCCGCCACGAACAGGTTCTCGCCCTCGCCGCGCGGCAGGAATTTCTGCCCGAGCAGCTCGGCCAGCCGTCCGCGCACCACCGCCGTCTCCATCAGGACCGGCGAATAGCCGCTGGTGCTGGCGGTGGCCAGCAGCAGGGTCAGCCAGCGGTACAGCGGCGCGTAGCCGAGCAGGGAGATGGCCTGCTTGAGCGACTGGATCTCGCGGGTGGCGCCAAAGCCGGCCGAGTTGATGAAGCGCAGCAGCTTGTAGGAGAGCGCCGGGTCGCGCTTGAGCACGCCCTCGATCTTCGGAATGTCCTCGTTGGCCTGCACCATCTGCATCAGCTGCAGGATGATGGTTTGGGCCGGGTTCATGCCCTTGACCGGCGTGCCGGCGCGCGGGGTCAGGTGCAGCTTGCCCACGAAGGCGTCCAGCCCCAGCGCGGCGCAGGCGTCGAAATCGGCCCAGGTCGTCACGGGGCGGCCCACCATGCGCACCCCGGCCTGCTTGGCGGCCGCGTAGGTGCGCGCCTGGGCGGCCACGTCGGCACCGGAAAAACGTACCTCCACGTAGGAGGCGGACAGGTTCAGGTTGGCGCCCAGGTGGGCCAGGTCGCCGTCGCGCACCGAAATGCCGACCCCGCCCGCGCGCAGGCCCTGCACCGCCGACAGCGTGTCCGGGTCGGCCAGGTCGGACGCCTTCATCGTCAGCACGGTGCGCTCGGGCGGCATGTTGAACAGGGCGTCGGTCGAGAGCATCGCCGGGACGGCGTCGAGGAAGAGTATCTTGTCGCGCAACAACCAGCCGTGTTCGTCGTCGTTGACGTTCTCGGCCACGAAGCTGATCAGCGCTTCGAGCTCGGCGTCGGTGGCGCTCTGCTGGCGGTCCTGCTGTTGCCAGGACAATTCGTAACCGATCACGCGCTGCTTCGGGTCGAGCAGCGGTTCGCGGACGATAAAATTAGTTTCGTGCATGTTTCATTCGCCAGGTGATGCCGACGGGCGCGCCGCTTGCGGCCGCCCTTGTGTGTTAGAAGCCCAGGCTGTCAAGCAAATCGTCGACCTGGCCCTGGTTGGAGACCACGTCGCTATTTCCTGTCGGGTGGATCTGCGGGCCGTTGAGCAAGCCGTTGTCGTACTCGCGCTTGACCTCGGCCGGGGCGAAATCGACCAGCATCTGCACCAGCTGCTGCTCGAGATTCTGGGCGATGGCGGTGACCTTGGTGATCACCTGGCCGGTCAGGTCCTGGAAGTCCTGCGCCATCATGATGTCCATCAGGTGGCCCTTGGTGGCGCTGGTGGCGCCGGCGCTCGCGTTCAGCGCGGCCACGGTGCGCGCGGCCAGGGCGCGCCACTCGGCGTCGCCGCCGGCGGGCGCGTCCAGCAAACCTTGCCAGGACTTCGACAGCGCGGCCGCGTCGCGCTCGATGCCGTCCTGCAGGGGGCCGGCGGCGTCGGTGGCGTTGAGCACCTTTTGCGCGGCCTGTTCGGACAGGCGCGCGACGTAATCGAGACGGTCGCGCGCATCGGGGATGTCGCTGGCCGCCTTTTCAATCAATTTGTCCAGACCCAGGCCGCGCAGGCTTTCGTGCAGCGCGCGCGTCATGTGGCCGATACGGCTCAGGAACTCGTCATGCGTACCGGGCTCGGCTCCCGATGCGCCGCCCAGATGGACCGCGCTGTCGGCGCTGTGCTCGCCCATGTTACGCTCCGACTTTTTCGAGTTTCTCGAAAATCTTGTTCAGCTTTTCATCCAGCGTGGCCGCCGTGAACGGCTTGACGACATAACCGTTGGCGCCGGCCTGGGCCGCCGCGATGATGTTTTCCTTCTTCGCTTCGGCAGTGACCATCAGCACGGGCAGCTTGGCCAGGGCGGGATCGGCGCGGATGTTCTGCAGCATCGTCAGGCCGTCCATGTTTGGCATGTTCCAGTCCGAGACCACGAAGTCGAACGGCTCGCTGCGCAGCTTGGCCAGCGCCATGACGCCATCCTCCGCTTCGTCGACGTTGGCGTAACCCAGTTCCTTCAACAGATTGCGGACAATGCGGCGCATGGTCGAGAAATCGTCAACTACTAAAAATCGCATCTTTGGATCAGCCATGAATTACTCCGTTGATTCTCTTACTCTGGTTATTGATAGACTTCACTGCTGCCGAAGCATGCTGAAGCATAGCATTTTTGTTGCCCTGAGGCGAACAAAGCGACAGCAAAAACCTTGCTTTCGCTTCAAACGCGCAACGCCCGGTTACCCTGCGTTGCCAGATAGCCAAGCACCATGCCCGGCAGCGCTGTCAAAGGGCCCACTTCATGATTGGCGCCCAGCGCGATGGCCTCGCGCGGCATGCCGAACACCACGCAGGAGGCCTCGTCCTGGGCGAAGTTGTAGGCGCCGGCGGTTTTCATTTCGAGCATGCCGGCCGCGCCGTCCTTGCCCATGCCGGTCAGGATCACCCCCACCGCGTTCTTGCCGGCCGCCAGCGCCGCCGAGCGGAACAGCACGTCCACCGACGGGCGGTGCCGGTTCACCGGCTCGCTCTGTTCGATGCGGGTCACGTAGTTGGCGCCCGAGCGCGCCAGCAGCAGGTGCGAGTGGCCCGGCGCGATGTAGGCGTGCCCGGGCAGCACCCGCTCGTCGCCGGCCGCTTCGCGCACGCTGATCTTGCACAGCGAATCGAGGCGCCGCGCGAACGAGGTGGTGAAGCCCTCCGGCATGTGCTGGGCGATCAGGATGCCGGGACAGTCCGACGGCATCTGCATGAGAAATTCGCGGATCGCCTCGGTGCCGCCGGTGGAGGCGCCGATGATGATCAGCTTCTCCGACGAGGTCAGCGGATTGCGCAGGGCCGGCAGCGCGCCGGCGTGGGCCGCGCTGGCCAGCGTGCGCGGACGGATGCGCGCCTTGGCCGCGGCGCGGATCTTGTCGGCGATGAGCTCGGCGTATTCGCGCATGCCGCTCTGGATCGAAATCTTCGGCTTGGTGACGAAATCCACCGCGCCCAGCTCCAGCGCGCGCATGGTGATCTCCGAGCCGCGCTCGGTCAGCGAGGACACCATCAGCACCGGCATCGGGCGCAGGCGCATCAGCTTTTCCAGGAAGTCCAGGCCGTCCATCTTCGGCATCTCGACGTCGAGCGTGAGCACGTCGGGATTGGTTTGCTTGATCAGTTCGCGCGCCACCAGCGGGTCCGGCGCCACGCCGACGACCTCCATATCGCTCTGGCTCGAGATGATCTCGCTCATGACACTGCGGATCAGTGCCGAATCGTCCACGATCAATACCTTGATCTTCATATGCGCGCCTTCAATTCTTTTTGATGTCCCAGCATTAAAACAGGTCGATCTCGCCGCCAACCGGCTCGACCTTCAGGCGCTTGGCGTAATCGAGCTCGCGCTTGGCCAGCGTATCGTTATGCGTCTGCATCAGCTTCTTGACCAGCACCTTGCCGCTGCGCGGAAAAAAATAGACTTTGCGCGGATAGATGTCGTTCAGGTCCTCGGCCACCACCCGCATCTTCTCGGTCTTGAGGTAGTTCATCACGAAGGCCGCGTTGCGCTCGCCCACGTTCATGGCGGTGAAGCCGCGCAGCACCGCGCCGCCGCCGAACACCTTCGCCTCCATGTTCTCGCGTTTCGCGCCGGCCTTGAGCAGGTCGTTGATCAGGACCTCCATCGCGTAGGTCCCGTAGCGCATCGAGGCCGACACCGGGCTGTTGGCGTCGCCCCCGCCGTCAGGCAGCATGAAGTGGTTCATGCCGCCCAGGCCGCTGACGCGGTCGCGGATGCAGGCCGACACGCAGGAGCCCAGCACCGTCACGATCAGCATGTCCTTGGGCGTGTAGTAGTACTCGCCCGGCAGGATCTTGGCCGCGTCGCAGTCGAACGTCCGGTCGAAATAGACGTTGGTGGCGAATTGTTCTTTGGTTTCGATAGCCATATTCAGTTCTCAGATAGCCGCGCCGGCGTCAATCGCCATGCCGCGCGTCCAGTTCGTATACCGTCTTGCCGCGCAGCTTAAGCGACTCCGACACGTACAGGAAATTTTCGGAATGGCCGGCAAACAGCAGCGCGTGCGGCTTCATGAGCGGCACGAAGCGCGCCAGGATCTTGCGCTGGGTCGCCTTGTCGAAATAGATCATCACGTTGCGGCAGAAGATGACGTCGAACTGTCCCGACAGCGGCCAGCTGTCGCCCAGCAGGTTCAGCTGGCGGAAGGTGACGAGCTGGCGCAGCTCGGGACGCACCCGCACCATGCCGGACTGCTCTCCCTTGCCACGCAAGAAAAAGCGCTTGGCCTGCTCGACCGGCATTTTCTCAAGCCGCTCGATGCCGTACACGCCCTTCTCGCCCACGGCCAGCACGTTGGTGTCGATGTCGGTGGCGATGATCTGCACCGGCGGCGTGAGGCTGTTGAAGGCCTCGCACACCGTCATGGCGATCGAATACGGCTCCTCGCCGGTGGAGCTGGCCGAGCACCAGATCGTGATCGGCCCGCCGCGCAGCTGCTTGACGTGGTCGGCCAGCAGCGGGAAGTGGTGGGCCTCGCGGAAGAACGAGGTCAGGTTGGTCGTCAACGCGTTGGTGAACGACTGCCATTCCTCGCCCAGGCGCCCGCCTTCGAGATCGTCCAGGTAGCGCGCGAACGAGCCGATACCGGTCGCGCGCAGGCGCCGCGCCAGGCGGCTGTAGACCATCTCCTGCTTGCTGTCGGCCAGCGAGATGCCGGCGCGCTGGTGAATCAGCGCGCGCACCCGCTCGAAATCACCCCGGGTGAAATCGAATTCCTTGACCGTTTCCGATTTATGATGCGGCACGTTGACCATCCTCTATCCGTATTTCTTTTACCGCACTGGTCGGGCCTGGGGACAAGGTCAGAACTCTTCCCAATCGTCGCTGGCGGCAGGCGCCAGCTTCTTGGCCGGCGCCTCGGCCGGCTTGGGCGCGGCCACCGGCTTGGGCGGCGCGGCCCGCACCGCGGCCGGCGCGGGCACGACCGCCCGCGCGCGCACCGGTGCCGGACGGGCCGGCGCGCGGTACCGATCGCCCAGCTGGAACACGGCCACCGCCTTGCCCAGCAGCGCGGCCTGTTCGCTCATGCTTTCCGCGGCGGCGGCGGCCTGCTCGACCAGGGCCGAATTCTGCTGCGTCATCGCGTCCATCTGCGTGATCGCCGCGTTCACTTCCTCGATCCCGGTGCTCTGCTCCTGGGTCGCGGCGGTGATCTCGCCCATGATGTCGGCCACCTGGCGGATCGAGGTGACGATCAGGCCCATGGTCTGGCCGGCTTCGTCGACCAGTTTGCTGCCGTTGTCGACCTTGTCGACCGAATCGCCGATCAGGGTCTTGATCTCCTTGGCCGCGCCGGCGCTGCGCTGCGCCAGGTTGCGCACCTCGCTGGCCACCACGGCGAAGCCGCGTCCCTGCTCGCCCGCGCGCGCCGCCTCCACGGCCGCGTTCAGCGCCAGGATATTGGTCTGG
>DIZW01000041.1:18967-40666 GCA_002428015.1 Oxalobacteraceae bacterium UBA6018
GCCGCGTTCAGCGCCAGGATATTGGTCTGGAACGCGATACCGTCGATGACGCCGATAATGTCGACGATCTTGCGCGAGGAATCCTTGATCGAGCCCATGGTGTCGACCACCTGGGCCACCACCTCGCCGCCCTTGGCCGCGATCGACGAGGCCGACACGGCCAGCTGGTTGGCCTGGCGCGCGTTGTCGGCGTTCTGCTTGACCGTCGAGGTCAGCTCCTCCATCGAGCTGGCGGTCTCCTCGAGCGAACTGGCCTGCGCTTCGGTGCGCGCCGACAGGTCGGCGTTGCCGGAGGCGATCTCGCGCGCTGCCACGGTGATGGTCTCGGTGCCGCTGCGCACCTGGCCGACCGTGCCGGCCAGGCTCTCGCTCATGTTCTTGAGCGCCTGCATCAGGCCGGCGATCTCGTCGGAACCGTCGGTGTCGATGTGCGCCCCCAGTTCGCCCGCGGCCACGGTGCGCGCCACCGCCGCCGCTTCCTCCAGCGGGCCCACGATCGAGCGGGTGATCAGCAGCGCCAGCACCACCCCGAGCACGATGCCCACCGCGCCCAGGCCGAACAGCCAGGTGTTCATGGTCGAACCGGGGCGTCCGCCCAGGACCACGGGAAGGACGACCATGGCGATGAGGACCAGCAGGATGCTGCCGAAGCCGATTGCAAGGCGGGTGCCAATTTTGAAGTCGCGCAGATTCATGTCTCGCTCCTGAAATCCGGTTAAAGCCGGTTCTCTGCGTGCGAAGGCGGGCCCCGGCGGGGCCGCGCGCTTCGCCACTGATGGTTAAATGGCGCCGCCGCTCAGGCGGCGAGCTTGTCGACCAGGCCCATCTCGCTCGAGGACATCAGCTTGTCGATGTCGATCAGGATCAGCATACGCTCATCGACCGTGCCCAGGCCGACCAGGTAGTCCGAATTGAACGCGGTGCCCATCTCCGGCGCCGGCTTGACCTGGTCCGGCGAGAGGGTCGTCACGTCCGAGACGCTGTCGACCACCATGCCCATGATGCGCCCGCCGATGTTGAGGATAATGACGACCGTGAACTGGTCGTACACCGGGGTGCCCAGGTTGAACTTGATGCGCATGTCCACCACCGGGATGATGATGCCGCGCAGGTTGATCACGCCCTTGATGAATTCGGGCGCGTTGGCGATGCGGGTGACCGCCTCGTAGCCGCGGATCTCCTGCACTTTCAGGATATCGATCCCGTATTCTTCCGAACCGAGGGTGAAGGCCAAAAATTCGCTGCCGGCGCCGTCCTTGACGTCGCCTGGCTTGGTGGAGTGTGAAGTCATCGACATGCTCGTTCCTATCTAAAATGGGGTACTGCTGAATATCGGTCGTACTACAAAAGCGGTCGTGCTACAAGATTCGGTCGTACTACAAAAGCGGTCGTGCTACAAGATTCGGTCGAGTTACAAAAGCGGCTCAGGAGAAGATCGTGTCGTCGGTCAGCTGGCGCGACGAGCGCATCAGCGCCGACACGTCCAGGATCAGCGACACGCCGCCGTCGCCCAGGATGGTGGCGCCGGAAATGCCGGTCACCTTGCGATAATTCGATTCCAGGTTCTTCACCACCACCTGCTGCTGGCCCACCAGGTCGTCCACGAACAGGCCGGCCTTGCGCCCGTCCGCCTCGAGGATGACGATGATGCCCTCGCACGGATTGGTGAAGCGCGGGACGATGTCGAACATCTGGTACAGCGGGATCAATGGCAGGTAGTCGCCGCGCACCTTGATCACCCGGCCCTTGCCGCTGATTTCCTTGATGTCGTCCGGCGCCGGCTGCAGCGACTCGACCACGAAGCCGAGCGGCAGGATGTACACCTCCTCGCCGCAGCGGATCGACATGCCGTCCAGGATCGCCAAGGTCAGCGGCAGCGAGATCGAGATGGTGGTGCCGAAGCCCTTGGCCGAACGGATGTCGACGCTGCCGCCCATGGCCGCGATATTGCGCTTGACGACGTCCATGCCGACCCCGCGTCCGGACACGTCGGTGACGGTTTCCGCGGTCGAAAAACCGGGCGCGAAAATGAGCTGCCAGACCTCCGAGTCTGGCATGTTGTCCGACACCGGCAGGCCGTTCTGCGCCGCCTTGGCCAGGATGCGCTCGCGGTTCAAGCCGCCGCCGTCGTCCGACACCTCGATGACGATGTTGCCGCCCTGGTGGCCGGCCGACAGGAACAGGCGCCCGGCGTCGGTCTTGCCGGCGGCGATACGCGCCTCCGGCATCTCGATGCCGTGGTCGATGCTGTTGCGTACCAGGTGGGTGAGCGGATCGACGATCCTTTCGATCAGGCCCTTGTCAAGCTCGGTGGCGGCGCCGTTGGTGATGAAGTCGACCTTCTTGCCCAGCTTGGCCGCGAGGTCGCGCACCATGCGCGGAAAGCGCGAGAACACGAAATCCATCGGCATCATGCGGATCGACATGACCGCTTCCTGCAGGTCGCGCGTGTTGCGGGTCAGCTGGCTGACGCTGTTGAGCAAGCGCTCGTGCACCATCGGGTCGAGCGCGTCGCTGCGCTGCTCGATCATGGCCTGGGTAATCACCAGTTCGCCGATCAGGTTGATCAGCTGGTCGACCTTCTCGATCGAGACCCGGATCGACGACGATTCGGCGCTCGGCACGCCGGCGCCGCCCTTCTCGTCCTTCTTGGCGGCCTTCTTCTCGGCCGCGACCTCGGAAATCTCGAGCGCCTCGACCCGGGCCGGCGCCGGCGCGCGCGCGCTGGCCGGGGTGTCGGTGATGCCGGCGGCGGCGCGGATATGTTCGATCGGCTGGAAGAAGCCGTAGCCGCGCTCGTCGTCGCTCTTCTCGGGCGCCACCTCCTCGGCCCGGTCGATCGGGTCGAAGAAGCCGTAGCCCTGCTCGTTCTCGATCTTGGCGCGCGCCTGGTTCTCGATGGCCTGCTGCTCGGCCGTCAGCGCCGGCGCCTCGAACACCTTCAAGTCTTCCGGGTTGAGCACGAACGAGCAGATCGCCACGATGTCCTCGAGCGACTCGTGGGTGGTCACGGTGATGGCATGGCGGTCCCCGCCCAGCGGCACCACCGACACCCGCCCCAGCAGCCCCAGTTCGGCCGCCAGCGCGTTGACGTCGCGCTGCGCGACCTTGGGCAGCTCGATGCGATAGCGGCGTCCGCCCTCGCCCAGGTTGGCCTTGACCTCGGTCTGCACGAACGACGGCGCGGCCATGGGCGCGGCCACCGGCACCACGTCCTGCGACAGCTCCTGCAGCATCATGCGCACGTTGGCGACCGCGTCATGGTCCACGGCGGCGCCGTTGCGATGGCCGTCCAGCTGCATCTTGAGGATGTCCTTGGCCGCCAGGAAGGCGTCCACATGCTCCGACGTCAGCGCCATCTCGCCCTTGCGGATGCGGTCCAGCAGCGACTCCAGGATATGGGTCACCTCGGTCATGTCGTTCAGGCCGAAGGTCGACGAGCCGCCCTTGACCGAGTGGGCCGTGCGGAAGATCGCATTGAGGTCCTCGGGATCGGGCGCGCTGATGTCGACGGCCAGCAGCAGCCGCTCCATCTCGGCCAGCAGTTCTTCGGCTTCATCGAAGAAGACCTGGAAGAACTGGCTTATGTCGATGGTCATGGTAAGACTCCGTCAATTTCGCGATGCATCATTACATCTGTTCCAGGCAGCGCTCAGCCGATGACCTTCTTGACCACTTCGATCAGGCGCTGCGGATCGAACGGCTTGACCAGCCAGCCATTGGCGCCAGCCGCGCGGCCCTTCTGCTTCATCTCGTCGGACGACTCGGTGGTCAGCATCAGGATCGGCACCTTCTGGTAGGCCGGCAGGCCGCGCAGCAGCTTGATCAGCGACAGCCCGTCCATGCGCGGCATGTTCTGGTCGGTCAGGACCAGGTCGACGGTCTGCTGCTTGGCCTTTTCCAGGCCGTCCTGGCCATCGACCGCTTCCACGACGAGATAGCCGGCCGCCTTGAGGCTGAATGCCACCATCTGACGCAACGAACTGGAATCGTCGACTGCGAGTATTGTTTTAGCCATTCTTGCTCCTGCTTTTTTAATCCGGGCACGTGCCCATGTTAATCGTTGAGGGGTGCGTCGAACCGTCAGAACAGTTCGATGTCGCCGCTTTCCAGATGCTGCTGATTGACTGCTTTCCGTAATACGCTGCGCAGCTCGATCGACTGGATCGCCAGCGCCATGCTGACCTTGCTGAGCAGCTCGACGATTTCCTCGCTCCCGCTCTCAGGTCCAATATCGGCGCTGTGCGCGCCCAGCGTGCCCAAAAATTCACGCAGCCCGGTGACGCGCTTGAGCGTACGGTCGATCAGCTGGCTCGTCATGTCCTGGAACTGCATGCTGGTGATGGCGGTGTTCACGTGCGCGCCGATCTCGCCCGACATGCCGCCCAGGCGCGCGCTCTCTTCCGCGCTCGGGGTGCCGCCGGCCAGCAGCAGGTTGATGGTATCCTGCTGCGCCCCGACCGCGCTGTGGATCGCCATGAAGCTGCCGGTGAGCTTCTCGATGGCTTCCTCCAGCAGCAGCTCGGTCTGGATCAGGTCCGTCTCCACTTCCGTCAAGTGCTTCTTGCCGTGATCCGACACGCCCGACAGCAGGCGTTTGACATGCGACCCAAGGATTTTTTTTCTCGCCATTCGACTTCTCCAGTTCTCGTCAGGCCGCTACTTGGCGCCGTTGGCGACAGCGTTGATGGTGCCGGCCGCCGCGGGCAGGCCCTTCTCATCGATGTCGATCGAGGCGCCGTCGCGCAGCACGGCTTCTTCAGTTTTCTTGTTCATGACGATGATGCTGATGCGCCGGTTGATCGGGTTGAACGGATCCTTGCGGTCCAGGTGGGCGGCCGAGGCCAGGCCCACCACGCGCAGCACCTTGGCGTCGTCCATGCCGCCGATGACCAGCTCGCGCCGCGACGCGTTGGCGCGGTCGGCCGACAGTTCCCAGTTGCTGTAGCCGGAGTCGCTCATGTACGGGGTCGAATCGGTGTGGCCCGACAGGCCGATCCGGTTCGGCACCTCGTTGAGCACGATGCCGATCACGTGCAGGATGTCGCGCGTGTACGGCTCCAGCTCGGCCTTGGCGAGCGCGAACATGGGGCGGTTCTGCTCGTCCACGATCTGGATCCGCAAGCCTTCGCTGGTGATATCGAGCAGCAGCTGGTTCTTGTACTTCTTGAGCAGCGGGTTGGCCTCGATGGTCGCCTCGATCTTGGCCTTCAAGGCCTTCAGGCGCGCCGCCTCCTCGCGCTCGAGCACCGCCTTGGCGGCCTTGAGGTCGTAGGTTTTCTTTTCAGGCACCGTGTCGCCCTTCTTGACCTGGCCGTTACGGCGCGACAGGTCGGTGCCGCCGCCCTGCACCACCGACGAGCTGTCGCCGCTGCCCGAGCCGCCCGACATGGCCACCTTGAGCGGGGTCTTGAAGAACTCCGAGATCCCGTTCAGGTCGCCCTTGGTGGTCGAGCCGAGCAGCCACATGAGCAGGAAGAAGGCCATCATCGCCGTCACGAAGTCGGCGTACGCGATCTTCCAGGCGCCGCCGTGGTGTCCGCCGCCGCCCTTCTTGATGCGCTTGACGATGATCGGCCGCAGCCCTTCATCGGCCATACGGACTCCAGGCCAGCATCACGCTCTGATTGTACATTTCGGCCATGGCGCTTTACTTCGCCTTCGACTTCTTGATGTGATCTTCCAGTTCGGCGAAGGTGGGCCGTTCGGTCGAGTACAGCACCTTGCGGCCAAATTCCACCGCCAGCGCCGGCGCGTAGCCGTTCAGGCTCGCCAGCAGCGTCACTTTCACGCATTGGAACATCTTGGTCGTCTCTTCCAGCTTCTGTTCGAGCAGGCTGGCCAGCGGGCCGATGAAGCCGTAGGCCAGCAGGATGCCGAGGAAGGTGCCCACCAGCGCCTTGGCGATCAGGATGCCCAGTTCGGCCGGCGGAATGCCCACCGACTCCATCGTGTGCACCACGCCCATCACCGCCGCCACGATGCCGAAGGCCGGCAGGCCGTCACCCAGCTTGGCGATGCAGTGGGCCGGCACGGCGCCCTCGTGGTGGTGGGTCTCGATTTCGTTGTCCATCAGGTTCTCGATCTGGAACGCGTCCATATTCCCCGACACCATCAGGCGCAGGTAATCGGTCATGAATTCGATGATATGGTGATCGGACAGCACGCCCGGATATTTAGAGAACAGCGGGCTTTCCTCGGGTTTATCGATATCGCCTTCGATCGACATCAAACCCTCCTTGCGCACCTTGGAGAGCACGTCGAACAGCAGCGACATCATCTCCATGTACAAATCCTTGGTGTGGCGCGAGCCCTTCAATACGTCCGGCAAGGCTTTCAGGGTAGCCTTGACCGCCTTGCCATTATTACCGACGAAAAAAGCGCCGAGCGCGGCGCCGCCGATCATCACCAGCTCGAGCGGCTGCCACAACGCGGCCAGGTGGCCGCCGTTGAGGGCGAAGCCGCCGAACACCGAGGCGAGGACGATAACGTATCCGATAATGACTAACAAGAGCGCTGACTCCTCTTTATATTGTGCCTGTTATTTAAGCGCTGCCATTCCCGCGGCGCGTTTTTATGGAAAAAACGACAATGGAATCGGTGACTCTTGTAACGCGCCTGAATCGAAAAATTTACATACGGAACTACAATAACGTGAGATCGCGTTACCGGCAAGCAAAAAGGCCGGGATTGTCGTCTAAAAGTCCCAGACGTAAAGCGATGGTCCGCGCCCTGTTGGCGAGACTATAAGATCGGGCTGTTTTTCCGTTATCAGAAATTCATAACTGAGCAATCTGGTCCCCGGACGCATCTCCGCGGCGGCTTTGCGCCACAGGGCGCTCATGGCCGCCGGCGACAGATAGCAAAACACGAGGTCATAGTCGGCGAAATCGAGGTGTTCATAATCGCCGCGGATGAAGCGGGCGCCGCTGCCGGCCAGGCGCGCGCGCAGCACGCTGGCCAGCCAGGGCAAGGGCGCCAGCTCGATGCCGGTGAAGCGCGATTCCGGGCGGCGCCGCGCCAGCGCCAGCACCAGGCCGCCCAGGCCGCTGCCGATATCGATGGCCGCCGCCGGGCGCCCCTGCGGCAGCAGCGTCTCCACCGCGTCCCACACCCGCCGTCCGGACGGGTAATACGGCACCTGGGTGCGGAAGGTCGACCAGTACAGCAGGAGCAGGAACACGAAGCCGCCCAGGAACCACGCCGGCGCGATGGCCAGGGTGGCGGCGCCGTACAGCGCCAGCGGAAACAGCAGCTGGATCGCCAGCCACCACGGGGCCAGCGCGCGCCAGCGCGTGAGCAGGCAGGCGGCCGCGCCCTGGACCAGGGCCGCGGCCAGATAGGATGGCGCGGCGCCGGCGCGGGCCAGCAGGTAGAGCGCGAGCAGGGTCAGGGGAAAGGCGCTGGCCTGCAGCAGCAAAGCCTGCACGGCCGGGGCGCGCCAGATGCGCCGAAGGGCAGGACTCACGCCCTGCCCTTCGCGGGAAAACCGGACGGCGGCAAGGTCACGCCGTCAGCAGCGCGGCGGCGGCGGCGTCCTTGGCATCCTTGGATTTCTTGGTCTTGCCGGCGCGCGAAGGCATGTGGCACAGGCCGCACTGGTAGCCCTGGTTCAGGTCCAGGCAGTTGATGACGAACTTGCCCTTGCATTTATCGCAAGCCGCCATCTCGAGCATCTTGCTCTGGAAGAAGCGCACGAGGGTCCAGGCGCGCGTCAGCGACAGCAGCGGTTCCTGGCCCGGCTCGGGCGGCATTTGTTCGAGGTAGAGCTGATAGGCTTTCATCACGGCTTCAATACCGCTGGCGCCGGCGTGCTCGACCAGGAATTGATGGATGTTGATGAACAGCGAGGAATGGATATTCGGTTGCCAGGTCAGGAACCAGTCGGTGGAAAACGGCAGCATGCCCTTCGGCGGCGACACGCCCTTGAGTTCCTTGTACAGGTTCAGCAAACGCTCGCGCGACAGCGACACTTCGGATTCGAGCAACTGGAGACGCGCGCCAAGCTGGATCAGGGAAATCGCCAACTGGATCTCCTGGGCTTCGGACACGACGCTTTTCTTCGACATTTTGCTCTCCCGGCGGTGGCTGACTGGTACGGCTGTTTGACGCGACGATCAATTAACCTGATGAATAACCAACAAACGATTAACTTAACGCAACGACAACTTAAGCGATTTCTTCCACGGGCTGGCCGGCCATCAGGATCGCCGCATGCGACTGCGCCAGGGCGCGGTCCTTGGTGTGGCTGGTCAACATCGACAGGATAGCACTGTCGTCGAAGCGGAAGCGCGCCAGCATCATGTTGCCGCCGGCCAGTTTCAGGATCTGGGCGTTGCTCATGCCCTCGATCAGGTCGGCGATCTCGTTGGCGATGCCGAGGCGGAAAATCGCGGTCACTTTGTCGGCGCGGATCATCTGCTGAGCCAGCATCAGGTAGCTCAGGTTCGCATCACGAATTTCAGCCATCATGTCGTTCGCAGTCATTTCCGTCTCCTTGAATCCGTTTGAAATCTGGCGCTGTGTGTATTGCCAGTGAGATACATTCTGACCGTACGGAAACAATTTCGGAATAGGCGGGTCGCTGTATTTAAGGCCGGAGAACGACGAGGTCGACCCGTAGGAGTTCGTCTGACGAACCCTGCCGAATCATGGTCGCGCCCCTATGAAAACCGAGGGGCGGATGAGATGTAAGTAGATGTAAGAACGTGTTTCCCGACGGCGATTTTCTGACGTCTTGTACCGGTTACGTCAAACTTTTGGGGAACTTTAGGGTTTTTCCAAAATATTTTTAATTTTTTTGAAAAAAGCCTCGGAACCCCGCCTGTCTGAATCCGGTAACGTCAGCGCCGCGCCGAACTTGAGGGTCGACAGCGAAAATCTTTAAAATAAATTCGCGGGGGTCGGAGGCGACATTCGGACACGAGCTCAGCGGCATTGCCGATCGAATAAGCTTGCACACATCGACTGGGGCCGGAGCCGACAATTCACCCCAAATTGACGGGGGTCGGAGGCGACATTCGGACACGAACTCAGCCGCGTGATCGATCGAATCCAAAGCCGGCAATCCGACCCGGGCCCGGCAGCATTGCCGACCAGGCCAGATTTACCGCCGGAGCGCGAGCCATTCTTGCTAAAATCCGCATATCGCTGTGCACGCCGGCCTGCCTGGCGCGGTCCGCCAGCATATCCAAGGTGGCGATATGACCCGTAACGACTGCCTGGTCCGCGACGCGCACGACGATCTCGGCGCCCTGCGTGACCAATTCGACCTGCCCGACGGCGTGATCTACCTGGACGGCAATTCGCTCGGCGCCAGACCCAAATCCGCCCTCGCCCGCGCCCAGGCGCTCATCCGCGACGAGTGGGGCACCGGCCTCATCCGCAGCTGGAACGACGCCGGCTGGTTCGCCCTGCCCTGCCGGCTGGGCGACCGCGTGGCCCCCCTGATCGGCGCCGCCGCCGGCGAAGTCGTCGTCACCGACACCACCTCGATCAACCTGTTCAAGGCGCTGGCCGCGGCGCTGCGCATGCAGTCCGGCGACCCGGCCCGGCGCGTGATCGTCACCGAGCGCGCCAACTTCCCCACCGATATCTACATCGCCCAGGGCCTGACACTATGGCTGGCCCAAAACTGGTCGCTGCGCCTGGTCGACTCGCCCGAGGAGATCCCCGACGCGCTCGATGAACGCTGCGCGCTGCTCCTGCTCACCCACGTCAATTACCGCAGCGGCTACCAGCACGACCTGGCCGCGCTGACCGCCCTGGCCCACGCGCGCGGCGCCCTGGCCGTATGGGACCTGGCCCATTCAGCCGGCGCGGTGCCGCTCGAACTGGGCGCGGCCGGCGCCGACTTCGCGGTCGGCTGCACCTACAAATACCTCAACGGCGGCCCCGGCGCGCCCGCCTTCATCTGGGTCCCGCGCCGCCACCAGGAGGCCTTCGCCCAGCCGCTCGCCGGCTGGTGGGGCCACGCCGCGCCGTTCGCGATGGCGCCCGAGTTCGCACCCGCCGCCGGCATCGCGCGCGCTCTGTGCGGCACCCAGCCGGTGCTCTCGCTGGCACTGGTCGAATGCGGCCTGGCCGTTTTCGAGCAGACCAGCATGCAGGCCATCCGCGCCAAGTCGCTGGCCTTGAGCGACCTGTTCATCGCCCTGGTCGAAGACGGCTGCGCCGGCCATCCGCTGACCCTGGTCACGCCGCGCGCCCATGAACGGCGCGGCAGCCAGGTCAGCTTCGCGCACCCGCACGGCTACGCGGTGATGCAGGCCTTGATCGCGCGCGGCGTGATCGGCGACTACCGCGCGCCCCACATCATGCGCTTCGGCTTCACGCCGCTATACACGCGCTTTGCCGACGTCTGGGACGCCGCCGCCACGCTGCGCGCCATCCTCCACGAGAATGCCTACGACCGCGCCGCCGCGCCCACCGCGGTCACCTGAACCGCCCCCAGGAGAGAGCATGCCCCACAACGAAGACAGCAAGCCGGCCGAATGGCACGGCGCCCGCATGGACTTCACCGACGCGATGAGCTACGGCGACTACCTGGGCCTGGACCAGATCCTCTCGGCCCAGCACCCACGCTCGCCCGACCACAACGAGATGCTGTTCATCGTCCAGCACCAGACCAGCGAGCTGTGGCTCAAGCTGATGCTGCACGAACTGCAGGCCGTACGCGCGGCCCTGCACGCGGGCCAGTTGGCACCGGCATGCAAGATGCTGGCGCGGGTGGCGCGCATCATGGAGCAGCTGGTGCATGCCTGGGACGTGCTGGCCACCCTCACGCCGCCCGAATACTCGGCCATCCGGCCCTACCTGGGCGCCTCCTCCGGCTTCCAATCGCACCAGTACCGCATGCTCGAATTCATACTGGGCAACAAGAACGCCGCCCTGCTAGCCGTCCACCACAGCCGCCCCGACACCCACGCGCTGCTCGAGCGCGAACTGCTCGCCCCCTCGCTGTACGACCAGGCGGTGCTGCTGCTGGCGCGCGCCGGCCTGCCCATCGCGTCGGAACGCCTGGGCGCCGACCCGACCTTGCCGACCAGCGCCGACGAATCGGTCAAGGCGGCCTGGCTGGCGGTCTACCGCGATCCCGATCACCACTGGGGCCTGTACGAGCTGGCCGAAAAACTGGTCGACCTGGAGACCGCGTTCCGGGTCTGGCGCTTCCGCCACGTGACCACCGTCGAGCGCATCATCGGCTTCAAGGCCGGCACCGGCGGCACCGCCGGCGTCAGTTACCTGCGCAAGATGCTCGACGTGGTGCTGTTCCCCGAACTGTTCGCGCTGCGCACCGACCTGTAGGCCGCGAGCGCCTCCCTTGCGCTGGGCGCCGGCCTGTGCTCTCATGAACGGATGGACAAACGTACCCGCCGCCCCGGCCTCGCCGCCTACCTGACCCTGGCCTTCGCGGCCCTGGCGGGCCTGCTCACGCTGTTGCTGGTGGCCGTCATCGGCATCAGCGCCGGCAACCAGATGCGCGACGATATCCGCGCCAACCTGGCCGAACTGGCGCACCAGACCGCCGACAAGCTAGACCGCGGCATGTTCGAGCGCTACCGCGAGGTGCGCCTGATCGCGCACCGTTACGACTTGACCGACCACGCCGGCACGCGCCAGTTCCTGGCCGAGATCCAGTCCAGCTATCCCTACTACGCCTGGATCGGCGTGACCGACGCGCGCGGCGTGGTGACCGCCTCCACCGACGGGGTGCTCGAAGGCGTCGACGTCAGCGCGCGCCCATGGTTCAGCAACGTGCGCAAGGGCCTGCACGTGGGCGACGTGCACGAGGCGATGCTGCTGGCCCATCTGCTGGCCCATCCCAGCGAGGAGCCGCTGCGCTTCGTCGACATCGCCTTCGGCTGCCGCGACGGCGGCGTGCTGGCCGCCCACCTGTCGTGGCAGTGGGCGCGCGACCTGGCACGCTCGATCGTCGACCCACGTGGCGGCCAGCGCGATCTGCAGGCTTTCATCGTCGGCGCCGACGGCCGCGTGCTGCTTGGCCCGCCCGGGCTGGAAGGCAAGCTGCTGAGCACCGCCAGCGCGCGCGCAAGCGGCAGCGGCGCGCTGGTCGAAACCTGGCCTGACGGGCACCGCTACCTGGTCGGCTACGCGCGCAGCGAAGGCCATGCCGACTATCCGGGACTGGGCTGGAACGTGCTGGTGCGCCAGGACAGCGACAGCGCCTTCCTGCCGGTCGAATCGGTGCAGCGCCGGGTGCTGGTCAGCGGGATCGTGATCGGCCTGGTGTTCTCGCTGTTCGGCGTGCTGCTGGCGCGCTTGATCAGCCGCCCCCTGCAGGCGCTCAGCGAGGCGGCCGAACGGGTCGGCAACGGCCAGGCCGGCGCCATGCCGGCGTTCGCGAACAGCCCGCGCGAGGTGCGCACCCTGGCCGGCTCGCTAGGCGCGCTGGTCCACAAGCTGCTGCAGAAGGAGGCGGTGGTCACTGAGCTGAACCAGGACCTGGAGCGGCGCGTCGAGCGGCGCACCGCCGAACTGGCCGCCGCGCTGGAGCAGGTCAAGACCAGCGAGGCGCGCATTCACGCGATCCTGGAGAGCTCCCACGACGCCTTCGTGGCGATGGACCTGAACGGACGCATCGTCGACTGGAACTCCAGCGCCGCGCGCATGTTCGGACTATCCCGCGGCGAGGTGCTGGGCCAGGACGCGGCCGCACTGATCATGCCCGAGCGCCTGCGCGAGCGCTTCGCCCAGCGCCTGGCCAAGGTCGACCCGGCCGACGCCAACACCACCGCCGGCCGCATCGAGCTGATTTTTTGCGACCGCGCCGGGCGCGAATTCCCGGCCGAGACCAGCGTCAGCCTGACCGGCAGCGGCGAGCACGCCTTCTTCAGCGCCTTCCTGCGCGATATCTCCGAGCGCAAGCAGGTCGAGCGCATGAAGAACGAGTTCATCTCGACCGTCTCGCACGAGCTGCGCACCCCGCTCACGGCAATCCGCTTCTCGCTCAACATGCTCGCCGACGGCCTGATGGGCGAGTTCGAGCCGGACGTGCAAAAGCTGCTCAACATCGCCAACGACAGCTGCGAGCGGCTGGTGCGCCTGATCAACGACATGCTCGACGTCGAGAAGATCGAGGCCGGCCGGATGGCCTACCACTTCAAGCCCCATTCCCTGCTCGCGCTGGCGCAGGACGCGCTCGAGGCCACCCGCGCCTACGCGGCGCCGTTCGAGGTCGAGCTGGCGCTCGAGTCCGACGGCAGTGACCCGCACGCCGCCGTCGACGCCGACCGCATCACCCAGGTGCTGGTCAACCTGCTGTCGAATGCGGTCAAGTTCTCGCGCGCCGGCACCTGCGTGCAGCTGCGCGTGGCCAGCGCCGGCGGCATGGCGCGCATATCGGTCACCGACCACGGCGAAGGCGTCCCGCCCGAATTCCAGCCCCATATGTTCGAGAAGTTCGCCCAGGCCGACGGCAGCAACACGCGCACCCGCAGCGGCACCGGGCTGGGCCTGTCGATCTGCAAGCAGCTGGTGACGGCCCACCAGGGGCGCATCGGCTTTACCAGCCGGATGGGCGAAGGCAGCACCTTCGAGGTGGAGCTGCCGCTGGCGTGACGGGGGGCCGCCTCACGCGGCCGGCACGTAGCGGCGCAGGCGCGCCACCAGGTCGAACGGCTGGAACGGCTTGACGATGTAATCGTTGGCGCCGGCCGCGAGCGCGCGCGCGATGTCCGACTCGCTCGTCTTGGCGGTCAGCATGACGATCGGCACCGCCTCCCAGCCCGGCTGGGAGCGGATCGCGCCGACCAGCTCGAAGCCGTCGCAAAACGGCAGCATCACGTCGAGCAGGATCAGGCGGGGCGGCTCGCCGCCGGCCTCGATAAAGGCGCGCGCCGCCCGCCCGTCGGCACGCAGATCGACGCGGCAGCCCTGGCGCTCCAGCAGAAGCCGCAGCAGTTCGCCGATATGCTCGTCGTCCTCGACGACCAAAATAGAAGGGGCGTTCAGATACGCGGTCATAGGCTGGCCCAGGGTGCAATTGCTCTTGATAATTATAGAAGCATTTGCCGCCCGGGTCGCCAGCGCCGGCGAAATAAGCGCCGCGCTGCGCGAACGCGACGGATCGTCGCAGCGCCATCAAAACAAAGGCAAGCCGCGCCGGTATGCGCGGTCCTGATTCTGCGCGGCCTGTGGGATTGCGCGCCCGGCACGGGCAAACGCCATGGGCGCGCGAGCATTCCGAGTTCAAGCGCGTCAACGATCGCGACCGCGACCGAGCCGGCCCGCGCGCGCCGAGCAGTCAATGGCCGAGCCGGACGCACGTCGCTGCGGGTGCGCCTCAGCCGGCGGCCAGCAGGCGCTGGAACAGCGCGAAGTCCTGCACGCTCATGTCCGACACGGCCTCGTAGCGGAACCCACCCGCGTTCCAGTGGGCGATCTGGTAGCCCTGGCGCGAGTCGACCCGCAGCGCGCCGTCGGGTCCGGCGTCGGGCCACACGAACAGGTTGATCACGTGCTTGTTGCGCCGGTAGGCCAGCCCGGCCACGGCGCGCCCGCCCACGTAGTCGAGCCGCCCGCCGACCAGGGGGAAGCCCTGCGCGGCCAGGTCGACAACGGGCGGCGAGTAGTCGAGCTTGCCGGCGAACCAGGGCTTGACCGTGTGCTGGTCCGACGACACCACGTCCGTCAGGTGGTCCGCCATCAACGAGCGGAAATGGCTGTTGACGACCTCCTGCTCGAGCCGGTCGCCCTGGGCCGGCGCGCCCAGCCGCGGCAGCTGGGTCGCCACCAGCGTCAGGCCGAGCGCCAGCGCCCCGCCGAAATTGATCCACGCCCACGGCATGCGCGGCGGCGCCCGGCGCGGCGCGGCGGGAAGCGCGGCGGGCGGTGTGGCGGGCGGTGTGGCGGGCAGCGCGGCCAGGATGCGCGCGCGCAAGCCGTCCGGCGCGGCGTGCCCGCCGGCCTCGCGCCGGACCGCCGCGCGCAGCGCACCCAGGCCCGCGCGGGACGCCCGGCAGCGCTCGCAGGTGGCGAAGTGGGCGCGCAGGTGGGCCGCGCCCGATGCGTCGAGTTCACCGTCGAGGTCGGCAGCCATCAGTTGTTCCGCTTGCTTGCATTCCATGCTAATCCCCCCGCCCTTGCTGCCTGAAGTGGTCAGCCAGCAACTTCCTGCCGCGCGCCAGACGCGACATCACCGTGCCGATCGGGATGCCGGCGATCTGCGCGATCTGTTTATACGATAAATCGTCCATCTCCTTGAGCACGAGCACCTCGCGAAACGCCACCGGCAGCGCGGCCAGGGCCTGCTGGACCGCCCGCCCGGTGTCGAGGCTGGACAGGATCGCCTCGGGATTGGCGCCGATCCCGAACACCGACAGGTCGAGCTCGTCCTCCTGGCCGCTGTGCAGCTCCTCGTCGAACTGCTGCGCGCCGGCGCCGTGGCGGTTGTCGCGCAGGCTGGAGAAATAGCCGTTGCGCACGATGGCGAGCAGCCAGGCGCGCGCGTCCTCGCCGCGGAAGCCGTCGAAATGGCGGAACGCGCGCAGGTAGGCCGCCTGGGCCAGATCCTCGGCGGCGTGGTCGTCGCCGGTCAGCCAGCGCGCCAGCCGGTAGGCCGCGTCCAGATGCGGCAGGGTGGCCGCCGCAAAATCATTGGTCCTGCTTCCGCCATCGTCATCGCCCCACATGCTCATCGCTTTTTTCCATTCCACAGACACACAGACGCGCGCGGGCTGCGGTTTATTCCCGTATTCCGAAAATAAATAAATAACCAGCGGCGGGAATATTCGCGGCCCGCGCCGGGTTATGCAGGGGCAGGCAATGGTGCCTGCACCGACCCACGACAAAGGAGCAGCATGGCATCTCGCATGACATTCCATTTCCAGGCCGGCCTCGCGCTGGCCCTGCTGGCGGCCGGATGCGCGAGCGCGCACGCGGCCGGCGACGCGGTGCGCGGCCAGGCCCTGTACCAGGTCCGCTGCGCCGCCTGCCATTCGATCGACTACAACGGCACCGGCCCGGCCCACAAGGGCGTGTTCGGGCGCGCCGCCGCCAAGGCGCCCGGCTACGACTACTCGGCGGCCCTCAAGGCCTCCGCGATCGTGTGGACCGCCGCCAACCTCGACAAATGGCTGCGCAATCCGGAGAAGCTGGTGCCGGGACAAAAAATGGGCTTCATGGTGCCGTCCGCCCAGGAACGCGCCGACTTGATCGCCTATCTGAAAATCGCCAGCGCCGCACCCTGACCATCCAACCGCATTACCCAAGGAGAATAACATGATCGACCGCAGGAACTTCATCAAGCTGGGCGCCGTCGGCGCGGGCGCCGTGTTCATGTCCGGCCTGTACCGCGACAGCTTCGCCGCGGGCGCCGCCGACTTCTATTTCGTGCAGTTGTCCGACACCCACTGGGGCTTCTCCGGGCCGCCCAACCCGGACGCCCAGAACACGCTGCGCAAGGCCGTCGCCACGGTCAACGCGCTCGCCATCGCGCCGGACTTCATCATCTTCACGGGCGACCTGACCCACACCACGGACGATCCCAAGGAGCGGCGCCGGCGCATGGCCGAGTTCCGCGACATCGTCGGCCAGCTCAAGGTCAAGACGGTGCATTTCCTGCCGGGCGAGCACGACGCGTCGCTCGACAACGGCGCCGCGTTCAAGGAGTTGTTCGGGCCCACGCACTACAGCTTCGACCACAAGGGCGTGCACTTCATCGCCCTCGACAACGTGTCCGATCCGGGCGCCAAGATCGGTGACGCCCAACTGGCATGGCTGGAGAAGGACCTGGCCGGCCGCGCCAAGGACGCCCCGCTCGTCGTGCTGACCCACCGGCCGCTGTTCGACCTGGAGCCGAAATGGGACTGGGCCACCCGCGACGGCGACAAGGCGATCGCGCTGTTGATGCCGCACCCGAACGTGACCGTGTTCTACGGCCACATCCACCAGGAGCACCACCACCAGACCGGGCATATCGCGCACCACGCCGCCAAGTCGCTGATCTTCCCGCTGCCGGCGCCCGGATCGCAGGAAAAGCGCACGCCGCTGCCGTGGGACCCGGCCGCGCCGAACAAGGGCCTGGGCTTGCGCGAGGTCGAGGCCGAGCCGGCGACGGCGCACTACCAGATCACCGAAATGCCCGTCACGCGGAGCGCGGGATGAACGGCGCCCGACGCAAGGTGTGCCTGGGCGCGCTGGCCGGCGGCGCGGCCCTGCTGCTGGGCGCGCTGGAGGCCCAGGCCAAGCCTGCCCGAAAAGAGCGCGTGATCAAGGTCACGGCGCGCAAGTTCCAGTATTCGCCGAGCGAGATCACGCTCAAGCGGGGCGAGTCGGTGGTGCTGGAATTGACCGCCATCGATTTCGTGCACGGGTTTAACGTGCCTAGCCTGCACCTGCGCGCGGACCTGCCGCCGGGGCCGGTCACCCGGGTGCGCATTCCGACCGATAAGGCAGGGGTGTTCGATTTCTTGTGCGACAATTTTTGCGGCAGCGGCCACGAGGAAATGAACGGCAAGATCACCGTGCTGGCCTGAGGCAAGTGGCCGCCCAGGCGGCGGCCGGTGGCGGCGCGCCGCGCGAACGGAACAGATCGGCGAATCGCCGTAAAATAAAGGCAAGTCATAACGACACATGGAGCCACGATGAAATGCGACGTCCTGATTCTGCCCGGCCTGTGGGATTCCGGCGCCCAGCACTGGCAAACGCTATGGGAACGCAAGCATCCCGAGTTCAAGCGCGTCACCCACCGCGACTGGGCCAGCCCGCAGCGCGCCGAATGGGTGGCCGAGCTGGACGCGGCCATCGCCCTGTGCGAAGGTCCGCCTATCCTGGTGGCGCACAGCCTGGCGTGCGCGCTGGTGGCGCATTGGGCGCAATCGAAGTCGGCGCTCCGTATCGCCGGGGCCATGCTGGTGGCGCCCAGCGACGTCGACGCCCCCGGCTACCCGAAGGAAGCGGTCGGCTTCGCGCCGATGCCGCTGGGGCGCCTGCAATTTCCCAGTATCGTGGTGGCCAGCGCCAACGATCCCTATGTGTCGCTCGACAGGGCGCGCGCCTTCGCCGCGGCCTGGGGCAGCCGGCTGGTGGAGATCGGCGCGGCCGGGCATATCAACGGCGACAGCGGCCACGGCGCCTGGCCCGAAGGCGAAGCCCTGCTGGACGATTTTTGTGCCGGTTTAGACCAAGGCGCATGATGGGCGGCGCGCGCGAGGGGCCGCCGCGCGCTGGCATGGCAATGCGCGCATGGCCCCGCGCCGCCATGGCAACGCACGCACGACCGCGCGCTGGCTGACCGATCGCGACGGACGTAAAAAAAGGAAGCGCCCGCGCTTCCTTTTTTACGATGGGGAGGCAGACTACCGGCCGGCCTTTCCTTCGCTGATGGTCACCCCGCGCTTACTTCCCCGCCGCGGCCAGCAGCATGTCGTTCATGCGCTTGACGAAGGCCGCCGGATCGGTCAGCGAACCGCCTTCGGCCAGCATGGCCTGGTCGAACAGCAGGTGCGCCCAGTCGCTGAACTGGGTGCTGGCGGCATCCTCGTACTTCAGGCGCGTGACCAGCGGATGGTTCGGGTTGATCTCGAGGATAGGCTTCGATTCGGGCGCGTTCTGGCCGGCCGCCTTGAGCATGCGCAGCAAGTTCCCGGACAGCTCGTTCTCGTCCGCCACCAGGCAGGCCGGCGAATCGGTCAGGCGGAACGTCACCCGCACTTCCTTGGCCTTGTCGCCAAGCGCCGCCTTCATGCGCTCGACCAGCTCCTTGTACGAGGTCTCGGTCTCCTCGTGCTCCTTCTTCTCGGCTTCGTCTTCGAGCTTGCCCAGATCGAGCCCGCCCTTGGCCACCGACACGAGCTCCTTGCCCTCGAACTCGGTCAGGAAGGACAGCATCCACTCGTCCACGCGGTCGGTCAGGAGCAGCACTTCGACACCCTTCTTGCGGAAGATCTCGAGGTGCGGGCTGTTCTTGGCCGCGGTGAAGCTCTCGCCGGTGACGTAGTAGATTTTCTCCTGGCCTTCCTTCATGCGCCCGATGTAGTCGGCCAGCGCCACGTTCTGGTCGGCGTTGTCGTTGTGGGTCGAGGCGAAGCGGATCAGCTTGGCGATGCGGTCCTTGTTGGTCGCGTCCTCGCCGATGCCTTCCTTGAGCACCTGGCCGAACTCGTTCCAGAAGGTGGTGTACTTGTCCTTCTTCTCCTGCTCGTCGGCGTTGGCCAATTCCTCCAGCATGCCCAGCACGCGCTTGGTCGAGCCTTCGCGGATCACGCGCACGTCGCGCGACTCCTGCAGGATCTCGCGCGAGACGTTCAGCGGCAGGTCGTTCGAGTCGATCACGCCTTTGATGAAGCGCAGGTAGGCGGGCATGAGCTGCTCGGCGTCGTCCATGATGAAGACGCGTTTTACATACAGTTGGATGCCATGGCGTTTGTCGCGGTCCCATAAATCGAAGGGTGCGCGCTTGGGAACATACAACAACGAAATGTACGACTGCGTGCCCTCGACCCGATTGTGCGTATAACTCAGCGGCGGCTCGAAGTCGTGGGCAATATGCTTGTAAAACGCGTGATACTCTTCTTCGGTAATATCCTTCTTGGGGCGCGCCCAGAGCGCCGACGCACGGTTCACTGCTTCTTATTCGTCTTGCTTGTCTTTGTCTTCAGATCGCATCTCGATGGGAATCGAAATGTGATCCGAGTATTTGTGAATGATGTTGCGCAAACGCCAGCCATCGAGAAACTCGTCCTCATCCTTGCGTAAGTGCAAGGTCACCACGGTGCCGCGATCGGGTTTTTCCACAGTCTCAAGACTATAACTTCCCTCACCACCCGATTCCCAGCGGACGCCGGGCTCAGCGCCAAGGCCGGCGCGGCGCGTCACCAGGGTCACTTTGTCAGCAACGATAAATGCCGAATAAAAACCCACACCGAACTGACCGATCAGGCGCGTGTCCCTGGCCTGGTCGCCGGTCAGCGACTCGAGAAACTGACGTGTGCCCGACTTCGCGATGGTACCGATGTTGTCGAGCACCTCGGCCGCGGGACATGCCGATGCCGTTATCGGCAATGGTAAGGGTGCGCTGTTCCTTGTCGAAGTCGATACGGATGCGCAAGTCCTTCTCGCCTTCCAGCAGCGCGTCGTCGCTGAGCGCTTCGAAGCGCAGTTTATCGGCCGCATCCGAAGCATTGGAAATCAGTTCGCGCAGGAAAATCTCTTTGTTGGAATACAGCGAATGGATCATCAGCTGCAGTAGCTGTTTGACTTCCGTTTGAAACCCCATCGTTTCGCGATTGGCTACAGTATTCTCGGTCATACAAAATCTCCCAAATAACGTTAACAAAGAGTGGCGGAGTAAATGGAGCCACTCTGAAGAATTTCAAGTGGCAGGTCATCGGCCACCAATTATTGTCCGGCATCGATAAATCATCTCGCGGAGGTTGATTCCTGCCGCCGCCGGATATTGATGCATACAGTATTGCGAAACATTGGATATTACTGTGTTCCATCCGCGCTTGCCATCCCGCCCTTGCTCCTTCGTCATTGTGCTTCACCGGTTTATTGACCGGTTTCGATCGCTTTGCGTCCATCCAGTGTAAAATCGCTGACTCCATGAAATACCTCGCCGGATATCCGGAAAACATCAAAGCCAGTGTGCGGCAACTGATCGAGCAGAACCGTCTCGGTGAGATCCTGCTGGAAAAATACCCCACTGCGCACGACATACGCACCGACAAGGCGTTGTATGACTATGTCTTCGACCTAAAGAACCGCTTCCTGCGCAACGCCGCATCCGTAAACAGAGTTTCCTACGACAGCCGGATCAAGGGCATAGAAAACGCCCTCGGGCAACACACCAGGACTATCGCGCGTGCAGGGCGGAAAGCTCAAGGCCAGCCGCGAAATACGCATCGCCTCGCTGTTCAGGGAAGTGCCTCTGGAATTTCTCAGGATGATCGCCGTACATGAACTGGCACACCTGAAAGAAAAGGAACACGGCAAGGCCTTCTACCAACTGTGCATCCACATGGAGCCGGCGTATCATCAGTACGAACTCGACCTGCGCCTGTACCTGACGCAGGTCGAGCTGTGCGGCAAGTTGTCCTGGCCCGGATGAACCAGAGATTTGCGTCTTACACACAATGTCCTCAGGGAATTGACTGTTTGTATTAATCGCTGTCCTGTTCAATAATCTATCGGGCAGCAGATGCGCCCTCGCATCACATGCACCAATTCTAATCTGGAGATACCTGATGAAACTGCTAGGAACCAACACCAGCCCCTATGTGCGCAAGGCGCGACTGGTCTTGCTGGAAAAGAACATTCCCCACACCTATCTGATCGACGCGCCGCGCGAGCCGGGTAGCCAGGTGGCACGCGCCAATCCGCTGGGGCGCATCCCCGCGCTGATACTCGACGACGAAACCTGCGTGTTCGACTCGCCGGTGATCGCCGAATACGCAGATACGCTGAACGACACGCCCATTCTGATCCCGCGCACCGACGCGCTGGCACGGATGCGCGTCAAACGCTGGGAAGCGCTGGCGGACGGCATCATGGATTCCGCTGTCGTGGTTCGCACCGAAAGGATGCGCCCGCCTAGTAACCAGGAAGTCGCCAAGCTGGAAGCCGACAACATCACGCCGGCACAACGATGCGATCACGCGTGCGCTTGAGTACATGTCCGGGCAACTCGGGCAACGCGTATGGTGCGAGGGTGCATCCATCACGCTGGCCGATCTG
>DIZW01000029.1:0-54006 GCA_002428015.1 Oxalobacteraceae bacterium UBA6018
CACCTGCACATCAGCGGCTTCGATCCGCGTGCCGCGGGCGGGCGCCAGACCATCAAGGTGGAGCTGCGCGGCATGCCGGACGGCTGCTGCGCGCTGCTGACCATGCAGCTGCAGTCGGCGCTCATCCCAGACGGCGCCGCGCGCCACACCCTGGTGCGCACCCTGCGCGGCGACTGGCGCGCCCTGTTCATCGAATTTTCCTCGCGCGACAAGGAGCACGGCCAGTACCGCATCGACGTCGAGCTGTTCAGCCAGAACGACGGCCGGGTCGACCGCAAATGGGTCTCGACCATGGTGATCCTGGTGCCGCGCCCGGACGCCAGCCTCAGCGAGATCCACCAGACCTTCCTGTCCACGCACAAGAACGTGCGCGTGATGGCCGACGACGCATCCATCGCGCGGGTCCAGGCGCAGGCGGGCGGCGGGCGGCTCGACATCGACGTGCACGCGCGCAACGCCTCGATCGCCAACCTGCAGCTGGACGCGCGTCCCGGCAAGGTCGACCTGGGTTTCTCCACCATCGCCTGGGACGAGGACCTGGTCGAGATCGACCTGCCGCCCCAGGCCCAGGCCCATCCCTTCCCCAGCGGCGCCGCCTGCCTGGTCAACGCCGCGCCCGAGGCCGGGACCCAGCGCCAGATCCGTCTGTTCGCGCTGTCCGAGTGCGTGCTGGGCCGGTTCGAACTCTACGACCCCGAGGCGGACGTGCTCTTGACCCATTTCGGCGATGACGGCCAGGACCGCGAGGGCTTGACCCGGCGCCTGTCTGGACGGCACGCGGTGATCCGGCGCGGCGCCGCCGGCTTCGAGATCGAGGATGTTTCGCGCTACGGCCTGCTGCTTGACGGCGTGTGGCCGGGCAAGAACAAGCCGGTGCCTTTGCGCCTGGGCATGCGCATCGAACTGTCGGCCAGCATCAAGGGCATCGTCGTGCTGAGCGTGAGCGCGCTCATGCCGCACGGCGTGATCATGCACCGCATCGACCAGGGCGCCCAGGCCGAGTGTTTCTATTTCCTGGCGCCCGGCAAGCATCCCGGCTTTCCGCTGCCGCCCCTGGCCGCCGCGCCGGCCGCGGCCGTGATGCCGGTGCTGTTCCACCACAACGGCGGCTTCTGGCACCTGGACCCCGCCAGCGGCAAGGAAACCGCGCTGGAGCCGGGCGCGCAGCTGGAACGCCTGGCGCAGATGCCGCGCCACACGCGTCTTGCGGCCGAGTCCTATCCCGAGTGCTGGATCGTGCGCAGCACCCTCAAGACGCCGCACACGGTGAACGACATGTTCACCGCCTGAGGCAGACCTGCGGCAACCCGGCTCAGTGCGGGGCCAGCACCAGGAAAATCAGTGCCGCGCCCGTCAGCAGCGCCGCCTGCAAGGCAAACACCGTAATTGGAATGCGAATATCCTCTGGGATTCTCATGACGCCCTCCTGTGATGACACGAGCTTACTAATTCATCCTAGGCCGCGAAAGCGCGTCGCGCAAGGTCAAAACGAGGATTGAGAGGCGGGCCGCAGTGCAGTGTTGACGCGCGCCTGGCGCGCGCTTGCCAATTGGCGTCAGCCGAAGTCGCGTGCGACCCGGAACCCGACTATATCGTTGGACAACACCGCCGAGAAACCGTTGCGCAGCGCCGAGCGCAGGTAACGCGGGTTGTACAGCCACGAGCCGCCGCGCAGGATGCGCCGGCCCTGGTCGCCGCCGTCCTCCCAGGCCGCCCCGGTGGCCGGCGCGCCTTCGTAATTGTCGTGCACGGTGTCCTGCACCCATTCCCAGACGTTACCGTGCATGTCGAACAAGCCCCAGGGATTGGCCGCGTATTCGCCCACCGGCGTGGTGCCCTGGCGGTAAGCGCCTTTCGGGCTGCCGTTGTAGGTGTAGTTGCCGTCGTAATTGGCCAGGGTCGGCGCGATCGCGTCACCGAAGCTGAACGCCGTCTTGGTACCGGCGCGGCAGCAGTATTCCCACTCCGCTTCGCTCGGCAGCCGATAGCGCTGGCCGGTCTGTTCGCTCAGCCAGCGTACGTAGCGCTGGGCGTCGTGCCAGGTCACGCCCACCACCGGGTGCGTATCGGTCTGGCGAAAGCCGGGCGCGGCCCAGTTGACCTCGCCGGAAGGCTGCCAGCCCGTGGCCGCCACGAACTGGCGCCATTCGCCCACCGTCACCGGATAGCGCCCCAGCGCCAGCGGCCGCTCGATGCCGACCCAGTGCTGCGGCGTCTCGCGCTCCAGCCAGGCCTTCTGCGAGCCGGCGTCCATGGCGATCCTGCGCTCGTGTTCGGGTGACCCCATCTGGAAGCGGCCGGTGGGGATCAGCACCAGTTCCGGCCCTCTGCCGCTGCCGTCGAGGAAGCGGTCGCGCAACACGCCCTCGGCGTCGGCCACCGGGCTGCTGGCCGTGGGCAACAGCGCGTCGAGCTCGGCGGCGGTGCGCGCGGCCAGTTCGGCGCGGGCGCGTTGCTGCTCGGCGCGATAGGCGGCCGCCGCCTTGGCCTGCAAGGCCTTGCGCTGCTGCTCTTCCTTGGCCAGGCGCGCCGCCTGGGCGTCCGCTTCGCGCCGCTCGCGCAGCTGCTGGCGCAGCGCCTCCTTGCGCTCCTGGCGCTGGAGCTCGGCCTCGGCGCGCTCCTTCGCCTCCTGCTCCTTGCGCTGCTTCTCGCGCGCCAGGTGCGCGGCCGCGGCGGCCTCCGCCTCGGCCTTGCGCTGCAGCGCCAGCTGGCGCGCGCGCTGCTCCTGGCCGGCGCGTTCGGCCGCCTGGCGCTCGGCCACTTGTTCCGGGCTCGGCCCGGCGGCCGCGGCCAGCGCGGCGAGCAGCGCCGCCACCGACGGCGGCCGCGCGTCAGGAGCCCACGCGAAGCCGCTCTGCAGCACCTCCCACTGGCGCGCGGTCAGCGTCCCGGGACGCGACGGCTGGTGGCCGGCGCTGCGCGCGCCCTCGAACGGCATGCGTCCCTCGACCATCTGGTAGATCATCACCGCCACCGCGTACACGTCCAGGCTCTGGACCGGCTGGCGCTGATGGGTGCCCGCCTCCGGCGCGCGGTAGCCCGCCGTGCCGGCGCTGCCCGGTGCTTCCAGGCCCAAGGTGCTGGCCCCGCTGCGCGAACGCGCCGCGATGCCGAAGTCGAGCAGCTTGACCTCGCCCTTGGTGGTGACGAACACATTGCCCGGCTTGATATCGCGGTGCACCAGCTTGTGCTTGTCCCACGCGTACCGCAAGGCCGCCGCGACCGGCGCGAGCAGCGCTTCCACGCGCGCCAGCGGCAGCGGCCCCTCGCGCGCCAGCAAGCCGTCCAGGTCTTCGCCCTCCAGGCACTCCATGATGATGAAGTAGCTGTCGGTGGCGGGGTCCTGGGCCCACTCGTACACCCGCACGATGTGCTCGTGCGCGAGGCGGCGCGCCTGGGTCGCCTCCTCGATGAGCAGCTTGGCCAGGCTGGCGTTCTGGGTCAGCTGGGGCGGCAGGATCTTCAGCGCCACCAGCGCGCTGTGTCCCAATTCGGCGTGGGTAGCCAGGTCGGTCGCCTGCCACACCTGGCCCATGCCGCCGTGGGCCAGCAGGCGCTCGAGCCGGTAGCGGCGGTTTTGCGGGCCGATCTCCTGGCCGGCCATCAGCCCGATCTCGGTCCCCTGGCGCATGTGAATGGCCGGCGCCATGGGCGTGGCGCTGCCTCCCGGCGGCGCGTACTCCGCGTCCAGGATGGCATTCTTGCGCCGGTCGAATTCCTGCTCGCTTAGCAGGCCATCCTCATGCAGGGCGCGCAGTTCGCGGATCTTGTCTCGTGCCGTTTGCATCGCTTTCGGTCAGGGTGGGAGGGCGGCGCCGCACACGGCGCAAAAACGGTCGTTGGGCCCGGCCGCGTGGCCGCTGGCGCACTGGCGCGGCGCCGCCACGTGATGGTGATGCACCGTCCCGCCGGCCTGGGCCACCGAGGCCAGCGCCGCCTTGTTCACGTCGTTCTGCAAGGTCAACAGGTCGAGCTGGTGGCGCCGCTCCGCGTCCAGCTGGGCGTCGCGGCGCTGGCGTTCGGCGTCGAGCTGCGCGTCGGTGGCGCGCGCCGCCGCCTGCGGCGTGACGCTGTTGGTGGCGGCCACCACGCCAGACAGGGCGCTCAACTGGTCGGCGCTCATGCCGGCGTGAACCTGGGTCTTCAGATAGTCGGCCAGCGCGGCCGCGTTGGGCGCCGCCGCCAGCGCCAGCTTGGCCGTGTCGCTCATGGCGCCGATGCTCTCGCCCCGTTCGATCTCCACCCGCGCCATCTCGGCCGCGTGGGTCAGCTGGGCGAAGCGTTCGTCGCGCGCGATTTCGATCCGGCGCAGCTCCTGCTGCCAGGCCGCCTCCTGCTGCTCCTGCGCGAGCGCGTGGCGCTGCTGCTCGCCGTCGAGGGCGATCTGCTGCGCCTGGCGCGCGTGCGTGCCGTCGGCCTCGATCGTACGCAGCAGCTTCTCGTGCTGGGCAATGGCGTCCTGCTGGGCACCGCCGCGCTTCAAGGCCTCGATCTTCTGGTTGAGCTGTTCGGCGTCGGCGCGCGCGCCGCTGTCCTTGAGCATGTCGGCGCGCATCAGGTCGCGCTGGCGGTCGAGCGCCAGTTCGTCTTCCCACGCGGCGACCCGCTCGGCCTCGCGCCGGTGCGCCGCGTTGGCCAGCGCCACCGATTGAAACTGCGCCTTGTGCTGTTCCTCCTCGATCTCGGCATGGCGCCGGGCCAGGGCCTGCTCGTTCTGGTGCAACTGCGCCATCACCGCGCGCTTGCGGCTTTCGTCCTCGATCGTCAAGGCCTGCGCGATCTTGTTCTGGACCTGCTGCTGCAGCAACTGGTGCGCGAAACGCTGCTGCGCCAGCTGGCGCTGTTCGAGCGCGCCCTGGCGTGCGATCTCCAGCTCCGACTGCATGCGGATCATCGCCAGCTGGCGCAGGTGCTCCCAGTCGGCCGCGTCGTCGGCGCGCGCCGCGCCCTTCTTGGACAGCGCATGTTCCAGCTCGGCCACCGCGTCGCCGGCGCCGCGCTCGATCGCTTCCTTGCGGCTTCTCGCCTCGGCGATGCGGCCATACAGGTCGATCTCGCGCGCCCTGATCACCTGCAGGCGCTCGGCGTTGTTCAGCGACAGCTCGGCCTTCTCGATGCTCTCGTCCTGGCGCAACTCCTGGCGCCGGTAGCGCAGGCGCGCGTCCTGCTCCTCGCGCCAGATGCGCTGCCACTCCTCATCGTTGTACAGCTGGTCCAGGTGCTTGGCGTGCTCGATCTGCACGTGGCGCTCGTCGGCCACCAGCCACAGGCTGCCCACGCGCGCGCGGTTGGCGTCGAACTTATCGTGGCGCAGCGCCATCGTCTCGACCTGCACCACCGCCAGGCCGTACTGGGCCAGGCGCATCTTGAGCGCGCCCTGCAGGCGCTCGTCGAACTGCTCGCGCAGCGCGCCGTTGCCGGCCATTTCGCGCAGCGACTGGGCAGCCGTGAATTCAGCGGCGATCTGGCGCACCGATGGGCGCAGCAGTTCGCGCAACTGGCCGGTGGTGACCGTGCCCGGCATGGTCATGAAGTGGCGCGCGAACGCGCTGACCTGCTCGATCTTCACGCTCACCGTCAGTTGCGCCGCCAGCTTGAGATGCTCGGCGCTGGGCAGGTCGTCCAGGTCGAACTCCACCGGCAGCGCGGAGGTGCGGGTGATCAGGATCTCGGCATGCTGGTCGCGCAGCAGGTGATTGAGGCGGGTGAAAAAGCCTTCGATCTCGTACTCGCCCTGCGGCACCTCGGTGGCCTTATCGCCTTGCAGGATATAGGCGCGCGTGGTGGGCGGCACGCGCAAGGTCTTGACGAACACGCCGGACAGTTCGCGCACGCCGAAGAACACGGCCAGTTCGTCCGCGCCCGGCACCCAGCGGTTCTCGCGCAGCACAGGTTCGCTGCGCGGCGCGCCCACCACCACGCCGCACTTGGCGCAATACTGGGCGCCGGCGGCATTTTTATGCTCGCAACGCGGGCACTTGACCCCGTCAAACCCAAACATCTGGAACATATCCGACTCCTGGTTGTTCAATCGTTACTGCTGCTTCTTGCTACTGCCTGCCATAACATGCTAGGTCGTGCAGCCGGGGCCGATCAGCCGATTCTAGCAGGGCGACAGCGCCCTCGTGAACCCGCGCGCGCAAGCGTGCTCGGGATAGCATAATCGGCCGCCCGGCCTAGATGATACCGATCCGCTCGACCAGCGCCAGGCTCGCGCCCTGCTCCCTCAGCGCCGCCTCGAAACCGGGCGGCAAATCGGCTTCCCACTGCCTGGGCAGCAGGACCCGGTCGCCGGCCAGGGCCTGCTGGGCGATCAGCGCGCATTTGGCGGCGCAGCCTTCCACCGTCTCCACCCGGCCCGCGTGCCAGGCGCTGGACGCGCCGCTGGCGATGATGCGCCCGCGCGGCACCAGCTCGCGCCCGCGCGCCAGCCGGTCGGCCATCACCAGCGCCAGTTCGTAGGAGTTTCCCTGGAAGCGGGGCTGACCGAAACGCACCGCGGTACGCCAGCGGCCCAGGGCGCGCCCGTCGAAATGGCGCGAGCCCACCAGCGCCTGGCGCACCGCCAACTGCCCGGTCAGGTCCAGGTCCGGCACTGCGATGCTGTCCTCCTCCTCGCTCTGCCCCGGTGCGGACGGGAACACGCTAACCTCGACCCAGCACAGGCTGTCGTTGATGCCGCCGCTGTGCAGCGCGAACCAGGCCCGCGCCGTCCCCACGCTCGCACCCGGGTCGGGCTGGCCGGCCAGCGCGCCCAGATGGCCCAGCGCACCGCCGAGGATGGCGTTGGCCGGCGCGCCGGCCACGTCGTGCCCGTCCAGGCGCCCAAGCTGCCACTGGCGCGACCAGCCGTTGGCCAGCACCTCGCCCCTGGCCTGCCACACGCCGCGCACCAGCCGGTCGGCCAGCACCACGGCCAGCTCCCAGTCGCGTTCCGTGCGGCCGGGCGCGCGGTCCATGCTGAGCACGACCTGGTCGCGGCTGTCGAAGCGCGCCTCGGTCAGGCGCGCCATGCGCAGCACCTGCCGCATGCGCTCGGCCAGCGATGGCTCGCCGGCGGCGCTGCACTTGACGTCGGCCCGGCCGGCGCGCGCGCGCCGCGTGGCGGTGATGGTCACGCTGGTGCCGTCGGCCAGAATGCTGCGCACTTCGGCGCTGTCGGGAAGCTGATTCATGCGCTCTCGCCTTCGGTGGCGCGGCGCTCGGCCAGCGCCTGTTCGAGATTGGCGACGACGCGGTCAAGCTCGTCGAACTGGGCCTCGCCGGCGCCTTGCTGCAGGCGCGCCAGCACGGCCCAGGCTTCGGCTAGCGTGGCGGCGGCGCGCAGGCTGGCGCGCGCTCGGCGGGCCTGCTCGGTGCCGGCGAGCGTCTCCCTGGGCGCGGCCAGCGCCAGGGCAGGCATGGTATCGACTTCAAGGCTGGCCAGGTCGAGCCGCTGCAACAGCGCCTTCTGCTGGCGGAACAGCGCCTGGCCCGGCGGGATGAGCGTCAGGCGCAATGCGCACATCACGCTGGGCAGCTCCAGGAACAGCCGGCGCAGCGCCTGAACATCGGTGCGGGCGGCGTCCAGCGGCGCGGACGCTGGTTTCGGCCGCACTGTGGCCACCTCGGCGACAGCGACTGCTTCGGCGCGCTCGCGCAGCAGTTGCGCGTAGTCGACCGTCTCGCCCAGGTCGACCGGCACGCAGTCGTCCACCGTGACGCCGAAGCGCAGGTACAGCAGCTGGTTCAGGCCGGCGCGAAAGGCGTTCCACTCGTCCAGCGTGGTGCACGGCGGCAGCGCCAGGTTGCCCTGTTCCAGCTCGCTCCGCAGCGCGCTTTCGACCGCCGCGCGCAGGCTGGCGAGGGTCAGCTCGCCGGCCACTTCGGCCACCAGATACAGGTCGAAGCGCTGCTGGGCCACGCGCGGGTCGGCCGCATCGACCGCGAGAGCGAGGCGCAGGCCGACTTCCGGCGCGGCGGCGAACGGCGTTATATCGACCTGGTAGGGACCGGGATGAAAGCACAGCGCCGCCTCGCCGTCGGCCAGCGCCACGCGCGCGCCTTCGGCCAGGCGCCAGATCCGCCCGGCCTGGTCGTAGCCTACGCCGACGCAGCCCACGCCGACCTGGGCGCCGTGCGCCGCCGGCATGGCCACGCAGGCGGCGCCGAGCGCCACCGTGTCGGCCGGCGCCGCGCGGCTGCGTCTAAACATTTCGAGCATCTCAGCTCACCGCCGGCGCGACCGAAAAACGCGCGCCGAACAGGTGGAAATGCGGCGCCGGCGCGGTCTCGAACGGCCAGACCGACTCGCATTCGCCGTCGGCGTCCAGCCGCCCTTGCAGCACGATGGCGCCGCCGCCGTCAAGCACGCGCAGCAGCGGCTGCTCGCGCATCAGGCGCGCCGCGAACGGCGCCGCCGCGTCCAGCGCCAGGATCGCGCGCCAGGCGCCGTCCTGGTTCACGAAGTGCAGGCGCCAGTGGCCGTCGTCGGTGACCAGTTCTGCCAGCGGCGCGCCGCCGGCGGCCGCGCGCAGCATGCCTTCGCTGCCATGCCAGCTGTCGTCGTTGGCGGCACTGGGCCGGCGCTGTTCCAGTGCCAGCACGCGCAGCCGCCTCAGGGTCAAGGGTGAGGCCTGCAGCGCCGAACGCTCCGCGGCGGTCAAGGCGCGGCTGCCGTCCAGGGCCGCGCGCAGCACGGCGTCGGCCAGCACCAGATGGTCGCCTGGCCCGCGCGGCGACAGCAGCAGCCGTTCGCGCAGCTTGCGCTCGAGCGCATCGTCGGTTTTCACATCAGCCTCCTTCAAATGACGCCGCTTGCAGCCGGGCGATGGCGGCATCGCGGCGCTTGCGCAGCGTCGGCAGCGACAGCCGGTCCAGGGCTGCGAGCTGCTGCATGGTCGGTAGCTCGCCGGTCGCCGGGTCGAGCCATTCGTCAGGATAGGTGTCGTCGGCGCCACCCAGCATTTTGAGGTACACCGCCAGGCGCACCGGCAGCGATTCGCCGGCCAGCATGCGCGCGCTCCAGCTGCCGCGGTCCTGGGCCGCGCCCGCCACCTGCATGAAGCGGGGGGGCAGTGAAACCGAGGCCGCCAGGACCTCGTCCTCAGGCCCGCTGGCGTCCTGCGGTTCGCCTGGGCGCGCGGCGCCGTCCTCCTGAATCGCATCCCCCAACTCGTCCTCGGGCGCGGCCTCGATCAGGTCCGGACCCGCGCCGGGCGGCGCCGCCAGCACCCGGTCCAGGTCCTCCAGCCAGGAGGCCGCCTGGTCCGCGTCGTACAGCCAGTCGCGGTCACGGTTGGACGACAGTTCTTCATAGTCGCCGATTTCGCGCAGCATGGCGCCGATCTTCTCCGGACTATTCTTGAGGTTCGCAAAACGCTTGGAACGCGTGTGCAGCGGACCGGGCGCCCCGCCGTAGCGCTCCAGCGAGGCACTCCAGGCCAGCACCCATTCGGCTTTGCAGCCGGCGCTGGACGTCGTCTGGCGCGCCTCGATCGGGGCTGCGCACAGCTCGCGCCCCAGAATCTCGCCCAACTGACCGGCATGGCGCTCCCAGTCGGCCAGCAGCGCCGCGATGGCCGCCGCCGCGGTATCGAGCATGCGGTATGCATACATTTTATTGGGACTGCAGGCGCCGCCGCAGGCCGCCTGGTAGTTGTCCGAGTCGACCTTGTCGCGCAGGACGGCGTACAGGTCGTTGACCTTTTTGCGCAGGATCGCCTCGCCGCCAGGCTGTTCCCAGAACGCGCCGATGCGCGCCTGCTCGCCGGCCACGGCCGCGCACAGGGCGCCCCAGTCGGCCGGGCGGGCCTGCAGCTCGTAGAGCAGGCTCAATGCCAGTTCCAGCACCGATTCGCCATAGCTGTTGCCGGGCGCTGTCGCGCGCGCAGAGTGGGCCGCGCCGTGCAGCGCTTCGGCCGTCAAGTCCACGTACTCGGCCAGGCTGGCGGGATCGAGCAGGCGCGCCGGCCCCAGGCGCGCGAACGCCTGCAGGGAGCAGTGCCCCAGCAATTTGCGCACCTGCTCCCAGCCGTGCTCCTGATAGCGGGTTCCCGGCAGCCGCATACCGTCCTCATTGTCGTTTTCGCAGCAAAATCATGCCACACAACGGCGATCGGCAAGGCCCGCTTGAAACCCGGATTTACCCGTCAATTCCGCCTTTCTGCCCGGCCAGCGCGCGCAGCACCGCGGCCACGATGGGCGCCGCATGCTCGCCGCCGGTGGTCTCGGAATGGCTGACGAAGGCGGCCACGGCGAGCCGGTGCGGCTGATTGGGCAGACTGCCCGGCTCAAGATAGCCGGTGAACCAGACCGTCGACTGGTCGGCCGCGCCGCCGTCCGGCGTGGGCGCGGTGCCGGTTTTTCCCGACAGGCCGTGGCGCACCGAGGCCGGCATGGCCCGAAACGCGCCCGCCGCGGTGCCGATGTCGACCACGCCCTTCATGCCGGCGCACACGCGGTCGAGCCGCACGCCGAGCGCGCTGGTCGCGCCGGGCAGCGCCGCGCGCCCGTCCAGCGACAGCAGCAGGCGCGGCGCGATGGTGTGGCCCTCGCCCACGGCGCCGGCCACCAGCGCCATCTGCAGCGGCGTGACCTGCATGCGCAGCCCGATCGCCATCTGGCGCAGCTCGTGGCGGGTGTGGATCGGGTCGATATGGGCGGGGCTGGCCTGCAGCGCGTCCCAGGCCGACCACGGATAGTCGGGCGGCAGCAGGCCGCCGTCCAGCCGCAGCGCCTGCTCGAAGCCGAGCAGGTGCGCCATGCCGACGATTGGCCGCACCGCGTCCAGCGCATCGGCCTGGAGCGGCTGCAGATCGGGCTCGCCGCCGTCGGCGCGGCCGAACAGGCTTCGGTCACTCAGCTCCCCGGACCAGGCGAACCAGGTGTTGATGCTGTACGTGAGCGCCTGCGCCAGCCCCAGGCGCCCGTCCGCCGTGTGGCGGTCCATCTGCTCAAGCTTGTAGTTGGTGATGTGGACCAGGCGCGTGTCGGCCGGATAGCTGGACGCGGCGGTCTGGAAGGCGAAACCCTTCTGGCGCGCCATGCGGTCGATAGCGCCCAGCGGCAGCCCGCCCAGCAAGGCGTCGAGCTGGGGATCGGCGCGCGCGGCCCGCTCCAGGCCCAGCGCACTGACGATCTTGAAGGTCGAGCCGGGGCTGCTGTGGGCGCCGCCGTCGTGCTGGAAGGCGGGCAGGCGCAGCGGACTGCGCGCGGGATTGGCACGGTCGAAGTCGCGCACCTCGTCCCAGTTGGCCGGCGTGACGCTGGCGCCGCCCGCGCCGGCGGCCGCCAGTACGTCGCCGGTTTCCGCGTCGATCACCACCAGCGCCGCCTGGCGGCCATTGGGCACCGCGTGCGCGTCGCGGCAAACGGCGCCGTCCCAACGCCCGTGGCGCAGGCCGATGCAGTCGAGCGCCTTCTGGCTAGCGGCCTGCAATGCCAGGTCGAGCGACAGGCGCGCGTGGTGGGGTTCCCCGGCCGGCGTCGGCAACCGCGCCAGCATACCCGCCACGCTGGCCGCGTGCTGCTCATGCAGGCCGAGCAAGGGCGCCAGGCCGGCGTCGAGCGCCGCCTGGGTCGGCGCGCCCACGCTCCACAACAGCGCGCCATGGCGGTCGGTAAGGGTCACGGGCACCAGCGGCGCCGGGCGCGCCGTGGCGCTGTTGGTGCGCAGCGCCTGCCATTCGAGGCGGCCTTTGACCACGCGCAGATGGCGGTACTGGCGGTCGCCCCCGGACAGGCCCGCCATGTCCAGCGGGGCGGCGCGCAGCGTGACCGTGCGCGCCCCTGGCGGTAAGTCCAGGGTCAGCACCTGGACCGCTGCGGCCGACGGACAGGCGCGTGCGCTGCACGCGTCCTGAGCGCTGCGTAGGCGCGCACCGTCCACGCCGAGCAGCCGGCCGGCCAGCATCAGCGTCATCTGCTGGCCCGCCCGCGCCGGCTGCGCCAAGTTGAGCGCCAGCCGCGCCGGGGCGCCGGGGCCGGCATCGGGCCAGGCGCCCACTCGGCTCCATGGCGCCCAGCCCTGCGGCAGATCGGCGAACAGGCGCGCCGCCGGCGGCGGCATGCCGGATGCGATCGCCGCCGGCGCGTCCATCACGCTCGCCTCCCAACGCCCGCTTTGCGAACCGCGCATGCGCCATCCGAGCAGGCGGCGCTCGCTGTTGAACACCTGGATCTGCGCGCGCACATAGTCGCCGTCTGCCATGCGGTACAGCCGTTCGATCAGCTTGCGCTTGGCACTGTCGAGCGTCAGCGCGCTCCAGCCGGCCAGCGCGGCGGCGCGTTCCGGCGCCGGCGCGTCGTGCCACGATGGGAGGTCGCGCGGCACCACTTCAATCAGGCCGCCTTCGCCGAGGCGCACCAGGCCGCGCTCGCGCAAGGCCGCGAACAGCGCCTGGTCCTCCAGGCTGGCGCGCGGTGTGGCCGGCACTTGGTAGCGCCCGGGCGGCAGCCATGCCGAGACCGGGTCTCCCTGCGCCGGAAAGGCCGTGACCTGCGCCCCGGCCGCCGCACCATCGCCCGCGCTGCTCGACAGCTGTGCCAGCAACTGGCCGCCGCCCGCGCAGCCGCCGCCCGGACGGCGCTGCAGGCGCAGCGCGGCGCCCTGCCATACCAGCCAGCCCTCGCCACGCAACAGCGCCCGCCTATCGGCCGCGGCGCCGCCGTCGCCGACCCAGCGCGCCGCGCCCTCCCAGCGCACTTCCAGCGCGGGCGACGCCGTGCTGCCGCTCACCTGCACACGCGGCATGCCGGCCGCCGCCGGGCCGGCCAGCATCAGATTGTGCTGGGTGACTACGCCCGGGCGCGCCAGCCGCGCCACCTCGTCGAACTGGTAGCCGATCCTGACCGGCAGCAGGCGCCCGTCGGCCAAGGTTTGGGTGCACAGGTCGATGCGCACCGGCGCCGCCGCACGCATGCCGCTGGCGACCAGCACGGTGCCGCCCGCTTGTGGCGACAGTGTCACCCCGGCCTTGTCGCCTACCTCGAAGGACGCACCGGGCAAGGCGGCCTGGAACACCTCGGCATTGGCGGCCGGCGTGCCCGCTGGCGCGGCCGCCGCGCTGAGATGGCGCGCATGCGCGCCGATCAGCACAGCGCCGCCCAGCATGCCGATGGCGCCAGCGGCCCCGATCCAGCCAACCGTGCCCACACGCGCCGGCACCCGCACGGCGCGGGGCGATGCGGCGCCCAGGTTGCGCGCACGCCGCCAGCTTCTGTGGCGCTCGGCCAGGGTGCGCGCCAGCACATCGATCCAGCTACTCATCGGTTCTCCGCATGATCAAAGACGCCTCAAGGAAGCGCCTGTGCGTGCCTAGCGGAGGGAGCAGGAAAAAGCCGGACTGATGCGCCTTCATCCCCGCTTTTTTGCAGGTCGCCCCGCCCAAACGGCGGCTTGTCGCAATCGGCTGGTAGCGGCGTGCCCGCCTCGCTAAAGTGATCTCATCGAAACCCCACATTGAAAGGAAACGCCATGAACATCCTGAAAAACATGGAAGCCATTTTCGTCGCGACCGCCGTTCTGGCCTGCGCCAGCGCCACCATGATCGACGGCGCCGCCGAGGCCCGCGCCCAGAGCGTGGAAACCTTCGCGGCACCGGCCGCGATGCCGGTGGTGGTGGTCAGCGCCAAGCGCATGAGCGCCGACGAAAAACTGCAATCGATGCGCGAAGAACGCCAGCTGGCGGCCGCGCGCAACGCGGTTGACCGCAGCTGAGACGGCGCGCCGCGGCGATTGTTTCTGCTCCAGGAACAAAGCGCGGCCTGGCTGTATCAGTTGTAAGCACATGCTTCGGTTCTCCCACACGGCTGGCGCCGCCGCTATAGTGAAAGCGTGGATTTCACCAGGAGACTGACCATGAAACGCACCCTCACCATCGCAGCAATGATCACCCTCGGCGCGGCCGCCATGGTGCCGCTGGCAGCGAACGCGCACACCGACCTGCGCGTGGCCATCGACACCGCGCCGCCGGAAGCGCGCTACGAGCGCATTCCCGTCCCGCGCCACGGCTACGTGTGGGCGCCGGGTCACTGGGATTGGCGCGCCGGCCATTACGTGTGGCGCTCCGGCCTGTGGCTGCGCGAGCGCCCCGGTTATGCATACGACGCGCCGCGTTGGGTGGAGCATGAAGGCCGCTGGGCCATGGAAAACGCGCGCTGGGAGCGCCAAGCGTATCGGCATGAGCGCGATCACGCGTACCGCCACGTGCGCGACCATGACCATGGCGTGCCGGACCGGATCGACCACGACCGCGACAACGACGGCATCAGCAACCGCCACGACCACGACCGCGACGGCGACGGCGTTCCCAATCGCGACGACCGCCGGCCCGACAATCCGCGCCGTTACTAAATACTCGGCCGCGGCGTCGCTTCGGCGGTATGCTGTCGGGATGATCGATCACTCCCAGCTGCTTGACGCGGCCTTCCATTCCGAACGCGTGGCCAGCCGGCGCCTGGCCGGCCGCGCCGGCATCACCGAGCACCAGGCGCTGCACGAGACCCTGGTGCGTGCGGCCGGCGCCGGCGGCCTGGCGCGCCTGCTCGCCGAACGCGGCGCCGCCCGTGCCGCCGAGGCAGCGCGCCACGCCGCGCGTGCCGAACGCCGGCAGGTGGCATGCGCGCAGCGCGCGGCCCGCCACGAGGCCCCGCCCAGCGCATGGCGTGCGTGGTTCGACGGCTCCGCGCGTCCCAACCCTGGCCGCTGCGGAATCGGCGCCCTGCTGCTCGGCCCGGCCGGCGAACGCATCGAACTGTCGCGCGACGTCGGGCATGGCAACAGCAGCGAGGCCGAATACCGCGCGCTGATCGCCCTGCTCGAGGCGGCGCTGGCCGCCGGCGCGCACGACCTGGCGATCCACGGCGACAGCCGGGTGGTGCTGGACGACGTCAACGCCGCCGCGGGCGCACCCGCGCTGGCTTCGTACCGCCTGCGCGCACAGGCCCTGCTGGCCAGGATCGACGGGGTGCGCCTGCGCTGGGTGCCGCGCCATAAGAACGGCGCGGCCGACGCGCTCTCGCAACAGGCCGGCACTGCGGCGACCGCGGAAGACGGCATTTGACGCTCGGCTTATTACGGTAAGATAGCGGCTCCTTCAGTTCGCCCTTGACCGACATGACCAACGCAGCGATCCCGCCGGCATCCACCGGCAACCTGAACTTCGTCCTCATCAGCGTCTTCATCGACATGCTCGGCATTGGACTCATCATTCCTGTGCTGCCGCTGCTGGTGGGCGAGTTCGTGCTCGGACGCGACCAGCAGGCGCTCTGGTTCGGGATCATGAGCACGGTGTTCGGGCTACTGCAGTTCACCTTCATGCCGATGCTGGGCGCCATCAGCGACCGGGTCGGACGCCGTCCGGTGCTGCTGTACTCCATGGCGGGCATGGGCGTGAACTTCCTCGCCACGGCGTGGGCGCCGAACCTGGCCTACCTGTTCGTCGGCCGCGTGATCGGCGGTATGTCTTCGGCCAGCATGTCGGTGGCCTCGGCCTACGCGTCCGACGTGTCGACCCACGAGAACCGCGCCAAGAGCTTCGGCAAGGTCGGCGCCGCGTTCGGCCTGGGTTTCATTTGCGGGCCGATGCTGGGCGGCCTGCTCGGCAACGTCAACCTGCACCTGCCGTTCTACGTCGCCGCCGGCCTGTCCGGCGCCAACTTCATCTACGGCTACCTGGCCGTGCCGGAATCGCTGCCCCAGGAGCGCCGCAAGCCCTTCTCGCTGGCCAAGATCAATCCGTTCGCGGCCCTGCTCAAGCTGGTGCGGCGCACCGACATCCGCGGCCTGGTGATCGTCTACACCTTGATGAGCTTCGCCCAGATGATGCTGCAGACGACCTGGGTCCTGTACACCACCTTCCGTTTCGGCTGGTCGCCGCGCGACAACGGCATCGCGCTGTTCTGCGTGGGCTTGTCGGCCGCCGTGGTGCAGGCCGGCCTGCTGGGCCCGCTGATCAAGCGCTTCGGCGACAAGCGCGTGGCGCTGTTCGGCCTGGTCTCGGGCGGCATCACCTACGTGCTGTACGGCCTGGCCACGCAGGGCTGGATGATGTACGTCCTCATCCTGTGCAACCTGCTCTCGTTCGCCACCGCGCCGGCCCTGCAGGGCGTGATCTCCAAATCGACGGACGCCGGCGAACAGGGCGAATTGATGGGGTCCCTGCAGTCGATCAGCAGCATCGCCATCATCCTCATGCCGCTGCTGGGCACCGCCATCCTGGGCGCGGTGAGCACCCTGCCGGCGCACGACTGGCGGATCGGCAGCACTTTCTTCGTGTGCGCCGGCATGCAGGCCCTGGCGGTCCTGGTGGCCAGGCGCTATTTCGCCACCCACCGGCCTGTCGTCTAGCCCGCGCGGCGTACCCGAAAACGGCGCTAACATGATGAATCTAAACGATAGTTTCATCATGGCGGCGCGCCAGCTTTTCGTTGGCAATTGATAATTAATTTTGGTGCAGTGCCACAAATTCGCCATTCCCTGCGAGTGAAGGCATAATTCGCCATCGTTTATTCGTCAGAGGCCCAGATCGTGTCCCGAATTAAAGTGCTACCGCAGTATCTGTTACCCAAGCAGGCTCTGACGCAACTGGCCGGGCGCGTCGCCGGTGCCAAGGGTGGCAGCTACACGACCACGCTGATCCGCTGGTTCGTCGGGAAGTACGGGGTCAACATGAACGAGGCGGCCAACGGGGATATCACCAGCTACGCAAGCTTCAACGACTTCTTCACGCGCGCGCTGCGCGAGGGCGCGCGCCCACTGGCCAAGGCCGATTTCATCTGCCCGGTGGACGGCACCATCAGCCAGTTCGGCAGCATCGACGACCACCAGATTTTCCAGGCCAAGGGCCACAAGTTCACCACCGCCGCGCTGGTGGGCGGCGACGCGGCCCTGGCCGCCCAGTTCCAGCACGGCAGCTTCGCCAACCTGTACCTGAGCCCCAAGGACTACCACCGCCTGCACATGCCGTGCGACGGCCGCCTGACCCGCATGATCTACGTGCCGGGCTCGCTGTTCTCGGTGAACCCAACCACGGCGCGCGGCATTCCCAACCTGTTCGCGCGCAACGAGCGCGTGGTGTGCGTGTTCGAGTCCGAGCAGCACGGCGCCTTCGTGCTGGTGCTGGTCGGCGCCACCATCGTGGGCAGCATCGCCACCGTCTGGCATGGCGTCGTCAATCCGACCCGCGCCGGCGAACTGCGCGAGTGGCGCTACGACGACCAGCAGATCGTGCTCAAGCAGGGCGAGGAAATGGGCCGCTTCCTGCTCGGCTCGACCATCGTCATGCTGTTCAAGAAAGACACCATCGCCTTCAATCCCGCCTGGACGCCCGAAGGGGAGATCCGCCTCGGCGAAATGATGGGCAACCGTCCCGCATGAACTGGGCGAACCTGGTTGAAGGCGCGCGCTCGCTGGTTTTCGCGCGGGTGCGCTGGGAGCGCGTGACGGCCACGCCGGCGCGCATCGCGATGCTGGCTGTTGTGTGGCTGCTGCTCACGGTGGGCTTTCAGCGTGTTTACGTCGGCGAAGGCGCGCTGTTCGACTGGAAGGCGCTGACTGAGGCCGGTTTCGCGCTGGCCCTGCTGGGCTGGGCCGGCTACGCGGCGCGCGCCGGCAGCACTGAGCCGCCCGCCGCGGCCCAAGTGTTGACCGTGCTGCTGGCACAACTGGCATGGCTGGCTCTCGCTGGCGGCATCGTGTTCTCCGCCCTGCTGCGCGCCGGCACGCTCGACGCCTTGAACGACCAGGCCTATGCGCTGGTCTGGATGGTGCCGGTGGCTTGGGCCGGGTTGGCCCAACTGACGGTGCTGAGGCGCGCGGCGCACGGGACAGGCTGGCGCAGGCTGGGGCCGGTGCTGGCGGTGATGCTGACCGCGGCCGGCTGGTACTATATCGACCCCTCCTCCTCGTTCTGGCGCGTGCCGGACGAACAGGCGCAGGACGACCATTTCGCGATCGGCCAGGAGATGATGGAGGCGCAGGCGCCGCTGCTGGAGCAGCAGATAGGCGCGCTCAAGCCCCAGCGCCCGGGCGTGATCGACATGTACACCATCACCTTCGCGCCCTACGAGGGCCAGGAGGTGTTCCGGCGCGAGAGCATGATGGTGGCCGACGTGATGGCGACCCGCTTCGACGCCGCCGGACGCGGCCTGCAGCTGCTCAACCACCGCGACACGGTCGACCAACTGCCCTGGGCCACGCCGCTCAACCTGCACCGCGCCATCGACGGCATCGCCGCCATCATGGACCGCGACGAGGACGTGCTGTTCATCCACCTCACCTCGCACGGCGCCAGCGATGGCGAGCTGGCGGCGCAGTTCGCGCCGATGGAGGTGGCGCCGGTGATGCCGGCCGAGCTGCGCCAGTGGCTCGACCATGCCGGCATCCGCTACCGCGTGATCTCGATCTCGGCCTGCTTCGCCGGCAACTGGATCGCCCCGCTGCGCAGCCCCGGCACGCTGGTGATGACGGCCTCGGACGCCGACCACACCTCCTACGGCTGCGGCGGTAAATCGGAGCTGACCTTCTTCGGGCGCGCGATGTACGATGAACAGCTGCGCAAGCAGACGCTCTCCTTCGAGCAGGCCCACGCGGCGGCGCGCAAGGTCATCCTGGCGCGCGAACAGGCCGCCGGCAAGGACGACGGCTACTCCAATCCCCAGATCGACGTGGGCGCCACGATCGCGCCTTACCTGGAACGCCAGCGCCGCCAGCTGAGCGCCGCTCACTAGTGAGCTGAGTCGCTGGTTCGTTGAATGATAAAGGTGGCGAAACCGCCCTAAGACAAGGTGCGAAGCATAGCAAGACCGTGCCTTGCCAGCATGTGCGACGCAGTACCAGGACCAGTCTCGCCATACTTATCCAACGAATCTGCCACTCAGCACATTAGGGCTGCACGCAGCACATCTCCTGCATCAGATCGAGAAAGGCGCGGGTCTTGGCCGGCATCAGGCGCCGGCCCGGGAACACCGCCCAGCCGGATACCGTCGGCAGCTCCCACTGCGGCAGCACGCGCACCAGCTCCCCCCTACCCATGTGCGGCTCCGCGAACAGGTTCGAGCTCGCCGCGATGCCCGCGCCCGCGCAGGCCATGCGCGCCAGCAGGTCGGGCGAATTGGCGGTCAGGCGCGCGTGCAGCTCGCGCTGCCAGGTGGTCTTGCCGCGCGTGAGTATCCACGGCAGCGGACCGCCGCCGCGGCTCAACAGGCATAGCAGATCGTGGTCCAGCAGATCGTCTGGCACGGCCGGCTCGCCGCGCTGCGCGATGTAAGACGGCGCCGCGTACAGCGCCATGCGCTCGAAGGCCACCTTGCGCGCGTTGAGCGAGGCGTCGTCCGGCAAGTCGCCCATGCGGATGGCGATGTCGAAGTTCTCGCTCACCAGGTCGACCCACCGCGGCGACAGGTCCAGCTCCAGGGTGATGGCCGGATAGCGCTGCATGAAAGCGGCCATCACCCCGGTCATGCCGAGGTTCGCGAAGTCGCCCGGCATCGACACGCGCAGCCGCCCGCTCGGCGCCTGCTGGCGGTGCTGCACCAGCGCGCCGGCCGCCTCGACCTCCTCCACCACCTTGCGCGCGTGCTCGAGCAGGCTGGCGCCGAACTCGGTCAACACCAGCTTGCGCGTGGTCCGCTGCAGCAGGCGCTCGCCCAGCCTGGCCTCGAGCAGCGCGATGCGGCGCGAGACGGTCGACTTGGGCAGGTCAACGCGCCGCGCCGCCATGCTGAAGCTGCCCGCCTCGACAATGCGCGCGAACAGCAGCAAATCGTTCGGTTCCACGTCCATGATTGTCCCACCAGTCGAATAATGTTATCCATTCTAACGTCTTCCGCATTGTTTTTGGAACGCGTAAAGTGACTTCATCGCAGTTCAATTCAACCGGAAGGACAACAAGATGAACATCCTGCAAATTAATTCCAGCGCCCGCAGCCAGGGTTCCGAGTCCACCCGCATGGCCGACGCCATCGTCGCCAAGCTGGTCGCCGCCAATCCAGGCGCGCAGCTGACCCGGCGCGACCTGGCTAGCGCCCCGCATCCAACGCTTGACGAGGCGACCCTGGGCGCCCTGTTCACGCCGGCCGCCCAGCGCACGCCCGAGCAGGCCGCCCGCGTGGCCCTGGACGACGCGCTGATCGCACAGGTGCAGGCGGCCGACGCGCTGGTCATCGGCGCGCCGATGTACAACTTCGGCATGACGGTGCAGCTCAAGAGCTGGTTCGACGCGATCGCCCGCGCCGGCGTCACGTTCAGCTACACCGCCACCGGCCCGGTCGGCCATTTGGGCGGCAAGAAGGTGTACGTGGCGGTGGCGCGCGGCGGCATGCACCGCGGCGGCCCGACCGATACGCAGGTCCCGCACCTGCAAACCCTGTTCGGCTTCCTGGGCATGACCGACGTGACGTTCGTGTACGCGGAAGGCATGGGGATGGGGCCGGAGGCGGTCGCCAAGGCCCAGGCCCAGGCCGACGCCGACATTAACGCGGTGCTGGTGTGAACGCGCGGACGGCCGGCTGGGGAGGCGGCTGTCCGCGGCTTGTGATTGAAGCGATAGCTCAGGTGATGCCGGCCAAGGCGGCATGTCGCATTGCAGTCCCCCGCTTGCACTTCATGGCCGGGCACTACAGTTAGCCAGCGACGATGACTCGTCGCTATACCTCGACGTTTCAATCGCAAAAGTTATCGACAGATACAACTTTGCATGCCACACAAATTTCATATATCAATTGGACAAATTCATTTCCTGCAAATCCCCGGGGGTCACTAAATGTATCGTCCCCAATACTCGCAAAAAATGACATTTTTTCTCCGCAGCATGGGCAAGTCGAATTCGAAGGACTCGCAGGAATAAAATACGGAATTCCACCTATTTGATGGCGGGGCACAGCAAGATATGAAAATTGAGGGCTAGAATCCAGCGAGTCAGGATTGTTAATTGAAATTATTGCTCTTTGCTGTTGTTGAGTAAGCGGAATTAAATTGACGGCTATTTGATCGAACGCATCCGGGTATGCTTCGTAGGGAAAGTCGGAATAAGCCTCACCCGGGATGTACTTCAATATATCAATCCCGTATCCGAGATATTTATAGGTAAAGCGCCCCTCACAAATTGCGCAAGTCCAGCTGTACAAGAGCGGCACGTCAGGAAAACCCCAAGCTTTGCATGCGACGGCGCCAGCATCAACCCTTATGGACGCCAGCTGCACAAGCGCCCTTCCGGAATTTGGTGACACAGAACCAACCAAATTGTGTATGCCGCCTATCACTGATCCGCCCATTCCTTGCTTTTGCGCCGGCTCCAGAAAAAAGCCGGTTTCATATAGAGTTTTCATGTTCTAAATCTTAAGGAATAAAAATTTCAGGAATCATTTCCGGCATTACTTCCGGATTAAGCTCAGGGGATACTTCCGGCAAAGGTTGGGGTCCCATTTGCAGATCATTAAATTGCTCGATTTCCGGCAGACTTCTCAAATTATCAATGAAATCGTGAGCCTGTTGAGCGGTCATTTTAGATGGATCAACCTTATTGTTCGCACACCATTCTTGAAATGCTGCCCCAGCAGACTTATTGTAATTAGCATGAGATCTTGACCAACCATGCTTCCCTGCGGGTCTAATAGTTGCCGATTGAACACATCTCGGGCCACGCTCGATATATCTTTCCCGTTCCAAAAGCTTTGTGGAAATATATGATGTCCCTTCTGTGGGCTTACCCAATTGGAATTAATTGCTGGACCATTTGCTAAACCCAGTCGATCTACCCACAACAGCGGATTACCGCCAACATACGCATAGGTGTTGATGCCAGCACGCAGTCCGATGGGGTCCGACTGCAGGTACCGCCCCAGTTTGGGATCATAGTACCGATGCCAGTTGTACCACAGCCATGACTCGGCATCGAAGTACTGCCCGGGAAAGCCGACGTTCAAGCCACCCACATTATCCACCACCACCTTGCGGTCGAAGGCGCCGTTCTCGGCGCGCCAGGCCACCGCGCCGGCCGCGTCGGTCAGCACTTGCGGACGGCCGAGCTGGTCGTTGTGGCTCGCATAAAACGTCCCCTCGCGCGCGACGCCCAGCAACTCGCCATCGAGCCACACGTAGTTGGTGGTGGTCGGCCCGACCTCGGCCAGCAGTTCGCCGTGCGGCCCGTAGATGGCGGCGACACCCACACCCTGGGCGATCTTGTAGGCGCGCTGGTTCAGCGCGTTGTTGCGGTAGTCGCCGACCAGCACACCGTTGATGACCACGCCATCCATGCGGTTGAACGGATCGTAGGTGTAGCGGCGCTCGCCATCGCTGCGCGTCTCGTGGTCGACGTTGCCCACGGCGTTGTAGCCGAAGTTGCGGAACCGGCCGGCGCCGCTCCAACTGGTCAGATGATTGCTGTCCGGCGCGACCGTGTCGACGAAGTCGCCGACACCCTCGCGGCTATGGCGCGCGCGGTTGGCGGTCGCGTCCCACGTGAAGCTTTGCCCGTCGCCACTGGGTTGCACCTGGGCCAGGCGGCCTGCGGCGTCGTACTGGTAGCCACTCGTCAGTGCGGGGAACATGGCGTCGGTGATCTTGGCGATATTGCCGTCCGGGTGATACTCGAAGACCAAATCGTGCGCGCCCGGCGAGGCGAGGCGCTCCAGGTCGCTGTCGGCGTCGAAGGTGAACAGCCGCGACTGGCCGTTGCCGAAACGCCAGCCATATGGTCGGCTCGTCGCGGGCTGGTAAATGAAGCGGTTAGCAAGCACGTTCCAGGTGCCCGCCAGGTTGCTCCTCACACTGGCCAGGCGCCCCGCACTGTCGTAGTCGTAACCCAGGATGAAACCGGACGAGTTGCTCATGCCGGCCAGCCGTCCGGCGGCGTCGTAGGCCCAGTTGGTGACGAATAGCTGGCCGTAGTAGCGGTTTTCCTGGTGCGTCAGCTGCCCGCTTGCGTTAAAGCCGTAGGAGGTGCTCCCGGTGGCGTCCAGGAAGCTGGTCAGGTGGCCCTTGCCATAGTCACCCTCGTCGTAGTGGTATTCCTCGTAGCCGATCCAATCTCCGGATTTGCGCCCGCGCAGGCGCCCCAGGTCGTCCCAAGCGTAGGTGAATTGTTTGCCGTCGGCCCGTGTTTCCTGGATCAAGTGCCCCAGATCGTCGTAGGCGTCATAGGTGGTCACGCCGGTGTCGGCGCTGGTGACGCTGGTCAGGTCGCCGAAGCCGTTGTAGGCGTAGCTGGTCTTGATATCGCGCGCATCGACAACATCCTGCAGCCGGCCGGCGCCGTTGTAGACGTAGCGCGTCACGCCGCCGTCGGGCGCAGTCACCTTGACCACGCGATCATGCGCGTCGTAACCATAGGTGGTCGTGCGGCCATCCACGGTCACCGTATCGATATTTCCGTTGCCGTCGTAATGAATGTCCTTGCGGCCCTTGTTGCCGAGCTGCGCATTCGGCCTACCCAGCGAATCGTACTGCGTCACCGCACTGAATTGCCCGCTGGCGCTGCCAACTGGACCGTCGGGGCCGGCCGCCGGCACCATGCGCGGAGAGGCCACGCGCAGCGAGTTCGCTGCCAGGTCGTAGGAATAGGCGACGTATTCGTTGAGCGTGTTGCCCACGCCATCGAGGTACCCCGCGGCCGTGTAGCGGTAGCGGGTGACGCTGCCGTCCGGATAGCTTATGCTGGTCAGCTGGCGCGCGGCATCGTAGGCGAATGTGGTGACGCGGTTGCCGGGCGCCGTCGCGCTGTCCAGGGTGCCGTTGGGCCGGTAGCTCAAGTGCGTTGCCGCGCCGTTGAGGTCGGTGACCGTCCCCGGCTGGCCCAGGCCGTTGTAGTCGGACAGGCCGGCGCTTTGCCCCAGGGCATTGGTCGACGAGACCAGGTTGCCGGCGACATCGAAGTTGAGCGTCGTCGTGAGTTCGCGGTCCGCCGACATCTGGCCCGTGCTCATCTGGGCGACGGCGCCGCCGGGGTGGAACGCGTAGCGGTAGCGCGTGATCCGCTGGCGCCCGCTGGTCACGTCGCTCAGTGTCGCCTGCGCCACGCGGCCGGCGGCCATGCCGTCCACGACATAGGTGTAGGTGACGCTGGCGTAGGCCTTCCCGCCCGCGTCCTTGTACGTCGCGTCATGGACCTGGTCGCCGTCCCAGGTGTAGGCGGTCGTGTTCGCGTCCGCAGTGCCGGCCGCCGTGGTGACGTCGAGCAGGCGCCCGCCGGCGTCGTAGGTGTAGTCGGTCTTGTTGCCGCTCCAGTCCTTGGTATAGTCAAGGTAGCCGTTGGCGTCATACTCGGTGTACGCGCTGGCCGCGGCGCAGGTCGAACTCGTCTCGCGCGACACGCCGCGGACCTTCAGCTCGCCTTGGATGTCGACGAAGGTGTAGTTGGTCTCCTGCCCCTGCGCGTTCGTGACCTTGGTACTCTTGTCGCCGTACACGAAGGTGTCGCTTTCCTGGCCATCGGACAGGCTGCTGCTGGACACGCGGCGGTCGGGATAGTAGGCGTAGGTGCTGTAACGCTTGCCGCCGATCGTGATCCCGGTCAATAGAGTGGTGTCAGCCGCCTCGTAGTGATATTCGCGCACGTCCGGGTTCTCGCCCGGCGCGGTCACTTTGGTCAGCATGCCGTTGGCGTCGTAATCGTAGGCCCAGTTGTTGCCGGCGGGGTCGGTGACCGCCTGGACCCGGCCTGAGCTTCCCCAGGTCAAGCGCACAGACTGTCCGACGGTGTTGGTGATCGTGTCGAGCCTGGGCTGGCCGCTCGCGTCGAGCACGTACTGGTATCGCCGAATGAGTCCGGCGGCGTCGCTCACGGCGTACTGCACTCCGCTTTGCTCATCGAAGGAATAGTTCAGCCGGCCCAGTTTGAGCTTAATGCTCATTTCTGGCGTGTAGATCAACTGGCCCGTGGCGGCGGCGTCGCTGGACTGGTAGATGTAGTACGCCGGCTTGCCAACCTGGGAGTCGGTATGCGGCGCGCCGGTCGCGGCCGGCGCCGCAACGCCGCCGCGCGAACTTTCGATGCGGCCATGGCCCGTATACGTGTACAGGAACGAGGTGCCATCGGCATCGGTAAAGGTGATGGTCGACGGAATGCTGTCCCATGCCCAGTCCTCTTTGTAGAGGGCGCCAAGCTGCACCCTGGCCGGGGCCAGGCTGGACAGCCAGTTGGGTCCGAACAGGCTGCCGCTGGCGTGCTGGCCGCGGTAGGTGCGGATCAGCGATAGGTCGTACAGTCCGCCTGTCCGGAAGTCCGGCTCCTCCTTGTGCTTCTCCCCAGTGGCAATCACAACCGGGTTGACGGTTGACTTGCAGGCGCTATCTGGCTCCTTGTTGGAATTGTTCCGCGACGCGGGCTTCAACTGGATGACGACGTGGCTGCCGCCCGAGCGCGGCCGCCTCCCATTCACTTCCACGACAGGCATTGAGATGTTGCCGCCACCGAGGAAGCCCTCCTCATGGGGGCGCGCCCCGAGCACTGTGACAGTGGGGATGTCACCATCAGAATCACTAGGGGCGCCGGTATCTTGCGGGGCGGCCACGGGGGCGAAGAGAATGAGCGCCAGAACACAGGCGAGCTTAGTTAGCTGTATGCGTAGCATGGAATTGAATGTTGAGGTTGGAGGCGGACCGGGCCACGGCTGTCCAGTCGTGGAACCGCGCGCATGGGATAACGAAACTTGTCGGAATGATAGCTAGTGCGCGATCCAGCAAACTCAGCCGTTTGTGCGGCCTCAACTGTGCGCGATATGCCCTGCAAGCAAGGCGAGAGCCGCCTGCGGAACGCGGTATGCCGACCGAATCAGACGCGGCAAGCGATCTGAAGCTTGGAGATCGAAGCGCAGATGCATGCTCGTTACAAGGTGAGCCCAATGGCCAACAGTGGAACCTGGCGCGGCGGTAGCTGCGCCTGATGCGCTACACTAGCGCCATGCCACTTATCGCCACCCTGCAAAACGCGCTCGTCTACGTCAGCCGCGTCTGCGGTTTCGAGACGGTCGACGCGTTCCCGCCCGGGCACGCATACGCGCGCACGCGCTGGAACCCGGCCTATTTCGACATCGCGTCCGACCTCAAGCCCGAGCAGATCGAGCGGTCGCTATGCGAATCGATCGCCAACACGCCGGCCATCTTCGCCCACATCGTCAACCCCACCGTGCGCATGCAGCGCGCCCTGCTCTCGGTCGTCGAGGCGCGCCTGCGCCGCTCGTGCGGCGATCCGTCCGACCTGGTGGCCCTGCTGGTGGCGGCCTACCGCAGCCCGCACACCCAGGACGTGCTGCCCGGGATGCGCCACGTGATCGAACACAGCGACGGCGATCCGCGCGCCGTCATCGCCTTCCTGCACGAGGTGCCGGCGGCGTTCGGCGTGATCGAAGGTTGATCGCGTGAACGCGGGCGGACACTTTCAGTTCAAGGCGATCGCGTACACGGGTCTGGCGGCAGGCCCGCGCCTGATCGTCAGCGGCGCCGTGCACGGCAACGAGACCTGCGGCACCCAGGCGATCCTGCGCCTGGCCGACGAGATCGACCGCGGCGCGCTGCATATCCGGGCCGGCGCCCTGACCCTGGTCCCGGTGGCCAACCCGCTCGCCTACACGCGCGACCAGCGCGCCGGCGAGCGTAACCTCAACCGCGACCTGTTCCCGCGCGCCGCGCCGCAAAATTTCGAAGACCATGTCGCCAACTGGCTCTGCCCGCTGCTGGCGCGCCACGACGTGCTGCTCGACCTGCATTCGTTCAGCGCCCGGGGCGAGCCGTTCGTGATGGTCGGCCCGCGCGATAACGCTGGCGCGCTCGAGCCGTTCGCGCACGCCGCACAGGAGCGCGCGCTGGCGCGGCGCCTGGGCGTGCGCCGCTTCGTGGACGGCTGGCTGGCGACCTACGCCCAGGGCGTCGAACACCGCCTGGGTTCGGGTTCGCGCGCCGAGCTGGCGCAGACGCTGCGCTACGGCGTCGGCACCACCGAATACATGCGCAGCAGCGGGGGCTACGCGCTCACGCTCGAATGCGGCCAGCACCAGGACCCGGCGGCGCCGGAGGTGGCCTACCGCGCCATCCTCAATACCCTCGCGCACCTCGGCCTGATCGATGCGCCCGACCCGGCACCGGTTCCCGTGCGCGAGATGGAGGCGCTGTCGATGGTCAGCGTCACCGACAAGGCAGACGCGCGCGACACCTTCAGCCGGGCGTGGTCGAGTTTTGATCCGGTGGCGCGCGGAGAACTGATCGGCACGCGCGCCGACGGCTCGGCGGTGACGGCGGATTTCGATGGGCGCATCCTGTTCCCGGACAGTAGCGCGGTCGCCGGCGGCGAGTGGTTCTACCTGACCCGGCCCAACCTGGACTTCGAGGCGGTCAGCGCCTAGATGCCGGCGGCGAAGGGATCGCCGTCGTCGAACAGCAGGCGCGCCTCGCCGCTGATCCAGGCGCGTCCGCGGATGCTGGGCAGGATGCGCGCGGCGCCATCGCGCCGGTACCACGCCTCGAATACACTGCCGATGATGCTCTCCTGGCGCCAAATGGCACCCTCGGCCAGCTTGCCGTCGGCGGCCAGGCAGGCCAGCTTGGCGCTGGTGCCGGTGCCGCAAGGCGAGCGGTCGTAGGCCTTGCCGGGGCAGAGCACGAAGTTCTGGCTGTCGGCGCCGCTGCGCGAGGGCGCGAACAGCTCGACGTGATCGACAAGCGCGCCATCGTCGCCGCGCACGCCGGCCTGCTCGAGCGCCAGCGCGACGCGCGCGGCGAACTCCGTGAGCGCGGCCACGTTGGACGCGGCCAGTTCCATGCCGTGCGCGGCGACCAGGAAGAACCAGTTGCCGCCCCACGCCACGTCGCCCGTGACCACGCCGTGCCCGGGCACGGTGACGGTGAGGTCCTTGCCGCTGCGGTGGGCCGCCACGTTGGCGATGGTGACGCTGCCGTCCTCGTGCAGCTCGGCGGCGACCACGCCCACCGGGGTGTCGATGCGGTGCCTGCCCGGTCCGATGCGGCCCATGAAGGCGAGCGAGGCCACAACCCCGATGGCGCCGTGGCCGCACATGCCGAGATAGCCGACGTTGTTAAAGAAGACCACGCCGGCCGCGCAATCGGGGGCGTGCGGCGCGCACAGCAGCGCGCCGACCAGCACGTCCGAGCCGCGCGGCTCGCACACGACGCCCGCGCGCACATGGTCGTGGTGGGCGCGAAAGCGTTCCAGCCGCTTGCCCAGAGGACCGTCGCCCAGGTCAGGACCACCGGCGACCACCAGGCGGGTGGGCTCGCCGCCGGTGTGGGAATCGATTACCGAGATGGTCGTGATCATGGCGTCTTCCTGTGGGTGTCAGCGCCGCGGCGGCCGGCGGCCAGGCGCGCGACGAGAAAGTCGACGAAGCAGCGCACCCGCAGCGGCACGTGCCGGCTGCTAGGATACAGCAGCGTGATCGGGCGCGTGCGCCCGCCGCAATCGGGCAGCAGCTCCACCAGCGCGCCGCTGCGCAGGTCCTCCTCGACGCTGAAACGCATGGCCTGGATCAGCCCCGCGCCGTGGCGCGCCAGCGTGAGGCAGCCCAGCACGTCGTCGGTGACGGTGTAGCTGCCCGTCACCGGCACCTCCAGCTCCTCGGCGCCGTCGCGGAACAGCCAGTTGACCTGGCGCCCGCTGCTGGGCAGCTCGAACAGGATGCATTCGTGCGCCGCCAGCTCGGCCAGGGTCGCGGGCCTACCGTGCCGGGCCAGGTAGGACGGCGCCCCCACCAGCACCACTTCGGCGTCCTCCAAGTGGCGCGCGATCAGGTTGGACTCGGCCGGCGGGCGCACCCGGATGGCCAGGTCGTAGCCCTCGTCGGCGAAGTCGATATTACGGTTACTCAGGTGGATGTCGACCTTGACCCCGGGATGCTGGGCGCGGAAATCGGCCAGCAGCGGCAGCACGCGGTAGTGGCCGTAGGAGGTCGGCACGCTGATGCGCAGGGTGCCGGCCGGCTCGGCCTGGCGCCCGGTGATCTCGCGCTCGGCCTCAACCAGGCGCGCCAGCGCTTCGCGGCATTGCTCGAAATAGGCCTGTCCCCCTTCGGTGAGGCGGATCTGGCGCGTGGTGCGCACGAACAGGCGCACGCCGAGCCGCTCTTCGAGCCGCGCCACCGAGCGGCTGACCGCAGCCGGCGTCACCCCGGCCTCGACGGCGGCGGCGGTAAAGCTGCGCAGCTCGGCCGCCAGGCAGAACAGTTCTATGCTTCCAAGCAAGATATCGTCGAATTGGCGCCGCATGCTTCCCCCAATTAATTACATGGCGTTTAAAGTGTAATAGATAAACGGCTATTTATCATCAGCGAAAGCACAAATATACTGATGGGGTGGCCGGCATCGCCCCGGCCTTGCGACATGAACCCCACGAACAAGAAAGGCAACGCCATGACCACATTATTTGATCCGATCACCATCGGCGAACTTCATCTCAACAACCGCGTCCTGATGGCGCCGCTGACGCGCGCACGCGCCGTCGGCGGCGGCCGCGTGCCGAACGCGCTGATGGCCGAGTATTACGCCCAGCGCGCCAGCGCCGGCCTGATTCTCAGCGAAGCGACCGCCGTCGCGCCCCAGGGCGTGGGCTACGCGGACACGCCCGGCATCTGGTCCGACGAGCAGGTCGAGGGCTGGCAGCGGGTTACCGCCGCCGTGCACGCGGCCGGCGGCAAGATCCTGCTGCAGCTGTGGCACGTGGGCCGCATTTCCGATCCATCGTTCCTGGGCGGCGCCGCGCCGGTGGCGCCGAGCGCCATCGCGGCCAAGGGCCACGTCAGCCTGCTGCGCCCCGTGCGCGACTATCCGGTCCCGCGCGCGCTGGAGCTTGGCGAGATCGCCGACGTGGTCGAGGCCTTCCGCAAGGGCGCGGAAAACGCCAGGCGCGCCGGCTTCGACGGGGTCGAGGTGCATGGCGCGAACGGCTACCTGCTCGACCAGTTCCTCCAGGACGGCAGCAACCACCGCAGCGACGCCTACGGCGGCCCGGTCGAACACCGCGCGCGCCTGCTGCTCGAGGTGACCGACGCCTGCATCGGCGTGTGGGGCCCCGGCCGCGTTGGCGTGCACCTGGCGCCGCGCGGCGACGCGCACGACATGGGCGACTCGGACCGCAAGGCCACCTTCGGCTACGTGGCGCGCGAACTGGGCAAGCGCGGCATCGCCTTCATCTGCGCGCGCGAGGGCCTGGGCGAGGACCGCCTCGGCCCTTACCTCAAGCACGAATTCGGCGGCGTCTACATCGCCAACGAGAAGATGACGCGCGAAAGCGCCGAGCAGTTGATCGGCGCCGGCGAGGCGGACGCGGTGGCCTTCGGCCAATGGTTCATCGCCAATCCGGACCTGCCGGCGCGGCTGCAGACCGGCGCGCCGCTGAACCCGCCGCGGCCGGAAAAGTTCTACGGCCCGAGCCGAGAAGGCTACACCGACTACCCTGCCCTGGCCGCCTGAAACGGCGCGTGGCATGGCAGCAACCCGCCTGAGGGTGGCGTTGCCATGCCTGCCGTTCTTTTAATTGACGGGATCACGCTTTGCGGTTATCTTTCGCGTGTTTCCAATTTCCGGAGCCCTTGATGGGTACTTGTTCGAGTGGTAGTTGTAGCCGGCCCAGTGCTGGCACCGCCCCGGCAAGATAACGCAGACTTCCCCTGCCGTCATCTTGCCCTATGCGGATGATGGCGTCTCCAGCGCGGCCAGCGGCCCGCTGCGTACACCGTCCACCTGTTTGCTGCCGTGACCCGGGCCCGCTTGGCGCCGTTCGGGGGCGCGGTAGTGCGTCGTCATCGAGCCCGCCGCGCGCGGGCGCATCTTTGCTGGATGAAGTATGTTCACACCTGACCTGACCGCGGCGGCGCCGCGCCCCCCCGCCCGCGAATGGCTGAAAAAACTCGGCCCCGGCCTGATCACCGGCGCCGCCGACGACGACCCGAGCGGCATCGCCACCTATTCGCAGGCCGGCGCCCAGTTCGGCCTGAACCTGCTGTGGACGATCCTGTTCACCTATCCGCTGATGGTCGGCATCCAGGTCGTCAGCGCCCAGATCGGCCGGGTCAGCGGCAAGGGACTGGCCGGGAACATCCGCCAGCACTTCCCGCGCGCGCTGGTGTACGCCATCGTCGCGCTGCTGCTGGTGGCCAACACCATTAATATCGCCGCCGACGTGTCGGCCATGGGCGAAGCGATGACCCTCATCGCCGGCGGCAGCGCGCACTGGTACGCGGCCCTGTTCGGCGGCATCTCGCTGCTGCTGCAGGTGTTCGTCCCGTACAGCCGCTACGTGCGCATCCTCAAGTGGCTGACCCTCGCGCTGCTGGCCTACGTGGCCACCGTCTTCACCATCCACGTGCCATGGCTGGAGGTGGCGCGTTCCACCGTGTGGCCGCACCTGGAATGGTCGCCCGCCTACGTCACGGTGATGGTGGCGGTGTTCGGCACCACCATCAGCCCCTACCTGTTTTTCTGGCAGGCCTCCCAGGAAGTCGAGGAGCTGCAAGCCTGCCCGCAATCGCAGCCGCTGCGCGACGCGCCGGGCCAGGCCCGCGCCAACTTCCACCGTATCAAGGTCGATACCGTGATCGGCATGGGCTTTTCCAACCTGGTGGCCTTTTTCATCATGCTCACCACCGCCGTGACCCTGCACATGCACGGCCTGGTGTCGATCGACACCTCGGCCCAGGCCGCGCAGGCGCTGCGCCCGCTGGCCGGCGAATTCGCCTTCGCGCTGTTTAGCGCCGGGATCATCGGCACCGGCATGCTGGCCGTGCCGGTGCTGGCCGGCTCGGCCGCCTACGCCATGGCCGGCGCCTTCCAGTGGCAAAAGGGGCTGGAGAAAAGCGCGTCCCAGGCCAAGCGCTTCTACGGCATCATCGCCGTCTCGACCCTGGCCGGGATCGGCCTGTGCTTCACCCACGTGGACCCGATCAAGGCGCTGTACTGGAGCGCCGTCATCAACGGCGTGATCTCGGTGCCGATCATGGTGGTGGTCATGCTGATGGCGGCGCGCCCGGCCATCATGGGCCGCCTGGTGATCCGCACCCGCCTGAAGGTGCTGGGCTGGGGCGCCACCGCCGTGATGACGGTGGCGGTGCTGGCGATGTTCTGGATGATGGCGCGCTAAGCAGGTCACCCCCGCGCGCCCGCGCGGCGGCAAGCTCTCAGCCTAGTGTCCTGAGTTGCTAGTTCGTTGAATAATAAATGTGGCGAAATCGCCCTGAGACAAGGAGCAAAGCACAGCAAGGCCGAGGCCTTGCGAGCATTTGCGACGCAGTATCAGGACGATTCTCGCCATATTTGTTCAACGAATCTGCAACTCAGGACACTAGTATCTCGTGCACCTTGTCGGCCGGGCGGCACAGGCGCGCCCCGCGTTCGGTGACCACGAACGGCCGGTTGATCAGGATGGGATGGGCCACCATGGCGTCCAGCAGGGCGTCGTCGGACAAGGCGGGATCAGTCAGCCCCAGCTCGGTGAACACGGCCTCCTTGGCCCGCATGGCCTCGCGCACCGACAGGCCGGCCTGGGCGATCAGGGCGGCCAGGGCGGCGCGCGAGGGCGGCGTTTCCAGATAATTGACGACGACAGGTTCGACGCCGCTGGCGCGGATCAGCTCGAGCGTGGTGCGCGAGGTGCCGCAGCGCTGGTTGTGGTAGATCGTGGTGGTCATGGCCTTCTCCTTGGATTTCAGCCACTATTGTAAATTGAAACACAGTCGTAGCACTTTTTCCACAAAACAACTATTTACACAGGGCAATGGTGAAATCCACATAAAATAGGCTCACATGGTGTTCCACGGAGTCGACATGAGCAACTATGAACTGCGTCCCGCCACCCTGCCCCATCGCGGCCAGCGCCTCGCCCTGCGCATCCTGCAGCTGTTCGGCTGGACCGTGCGCTACAAGCCGCTGCCCGGACCGCACGGCGTCCTGGTCATCTATCCGCACACCTCCAACTGGGACTTCGCCATCGGCCTGCTCGGGCGCTGGGCGCTGGGCCTGCCCATCCACTGGCTCGCCAAGGCCTCGCTGTTTCGTGGCGTGAGCGGCGTCCTGTTCGGCGACCTGCTGCGCAAGTGGGGCGGCGTACCGGTCGAGCGCGGCGTGGCCAGCGGCACCACGGCGCGCCTGGCCGAACAGATCCACGCCTCCGAATGGTTCTGGCTGGCGCTGGCGCCGGAAGGAACGCGCAGCTACAAGCCGCATTGGCGCAGTGGCTTCTATCACCTGGCGCTAGCGGCCAGGGTGCCGCTGGTGATGGTGTATATCGACTACGCGTGCAAGGAGCTCGGCGCCATCGACAGCATCCGCCTGTCGGGCGAGCGCGACGCCGACATGGCCGCCGTGGCCGCGGCCTACGCCGGGCGGGAAGGCCTGGATCCGCAGCGCGCCGCGCCGGTCGCGCTGGCGCCGCCGCACGCGCCCGGGGACGCCGGCAAGCAGGCCTAGACGGGCAGCGGTTTGCTTTCCGTCCGGTGTGGACGGGCGATCGGACACGCGGGTGGTTCGCCAGATTCGCGCCGTCGGTCGCCAGGCCAAGGCGCGCACGCCGTCAGAACTTCACGCCAACCATCACCGAAGCCTGGTCGCGGTCCACCGTATTGTTGTAGGCGCCGTCCCAAATCGTAGCGTAGGTGATTTCCGCCAGATAGCGCGCAGCATATTCGGCGCGCATGCTCAGGTTCAGCGTGCGCCGGCCCTGGTTGATCTGGAAGTCGTGCGACCACCCTTTGACGTCATGTACGAAATTGACCGTACCGCTTAGCTCTAGCCCAGGCAGCGGCGAGGCGAAGCGTCCGTCGAGCCGCAAGCGGTATGCGAACGCGTTCGCGCTCACATAGCCGTCCAGGCTGCACTGGAGCTCCGGGCGCGGCCCGGCCGGTGTGCACACGCCGTCGACCGGACCAGGCCCGTACTGGTCGGCGCGGCCGTAGCGGCGCAGCGCCTGGTCCGGCAGGCCGGCCACGTGCTTGGCCACCAGCTCCAGGGTGCCCGCGAGGCTGGTCCGCCCGAGCATGCCGAAGTCCTTGCGCAGGGACGCGTCCAGCTGCATGGTGCGATAGCGGTCGTAGGCGTGATACAGGCCGCCCGGCGCCGTCTGGAGCGCGTCGACCCGCAGCGGCGAGGGCGCGGCCGGATTGAGGAAGGCCGGCAGCACATCGCCCGGTGGCAGCTGGATCGGCTGCTTGGGCCGATAGGCCAGCTCGCCCGACCAGGTCCAGCTGCCGCGCCGGTGCAGCGCGTTCACCGCATACAGGTCGATGCCGCCCGGGTACTCGGCGAAGAACATGAGGTTCTTGCCGTCCGGGTCGCCCGGGATCAGCGCGGGAACACGTTCGGACTTGCGCAGGCCCGGCATCGGGGTCCGGTTGATGTAGCGCGCGTGGTACAGCCCCAGTTCCGTCCCGGGCGTGGCCGACTTCCAGGTCAGCGCCAGGCCGAATTGCGCGCCGTCGGTCGGGGTCGGGCTGGCCATGCGCTTGAGGAAGGCGCCGCTGGCAAGGCGCGCGCGGTCGCTGACGGCGGGGCTGCCGACGAAGGCGCGGTCGCAGCCGTCGGCCAGGTAGTCGGTCGAGGCCCAGAAGGTGCCGCACATGTCGAGCACGGCGGGCCGGAATCCGCTCTGGACCCAGGCTTCGGCGGCCAGCCCTGTGTCGCCCCGGTCCACGCGCGCGAACAGCATCGGCTGCGGCACCAGCATTTCCTGGGGCGCCGCGCCGGGGCGGCGCAGGCCGGAGTAATCGATGGCGTTCACGGACGACAGGCCGCCGCCGAAAGCGCTGTACTGTCCCCAGTCGAGGCTCTGGCGGCCGGCGCGCGCGAACAGGCGCAGGCCGTCCACGGCGAAGCTGTCCTGCAGGTAGGCGTCGGCCAGGGCCACCCCGGCAAAGCGCGACAGGGGCGCTGCGCCCTGGTCGCTCAAGGGCGCGTTGGCGGCATAGGCGTTGGCGTTATTGCCCCAGGGGCGGGCGCCGTTTAGCAGCGCGTAATCGTGCCAGGCCTTCACCCGCACCAGCGCGCTGGCGCTGCCCTGGCTCAGCGCCAGGTCCAGGTAGCCCTTCACCACGCGCGAAGTCACGTCCCCGCGCCGGAAGTTGTTGTCGGCGTCGTCGCTGTTCTGGCCGCCGCTGGCGTAGCCGGTCAGGCCCATCGCGGCGGCGTTGTACGACACGAGAAGATACGGGTCGGCCGCCTCGGCGCGCTCGCTCAAGCCAAAGGTGACGCGCCCGCTGGCCTTGAACTGCGCGCAATCGGCCGACTCGCAGCAGCCCAGCGACAACGCCAACAGGGCCAGCGTTCGGCCGCCGGCGCGTAGCGTGTACGGGCAGCGCCTGGCGCCGCGTTGTGACTTTCGGATAACGGTCATGATGCTTTGCAGTCAATCATACGGCGCTGCCAAACCACGCCGCGGAGGGTCGTCAATGCAGGACGCATGGCCCTTCCATGTCTACCTCAGACATGGGGCGAATAGTAGCAAACGCCTTAACTAAAAGATAATCAACATCGTGAATGATCTGCCACTTCTGGTATTCATACTTTGTTAGCCAGCGCACGGTAGCAATCAGCGTGCGCGCGCATGCTGATGTCATCGCATTCAAAGGAGCATCGCCATGTCGGACAATCTGCAAGCGCGCGGCCCACAAGACCGCAGCCGCATCAACGTCAACGAGAAGTGGGAGCTGGCCTATTGGACCCGCACGCTCGGGGTCACCGAACAGCAGCTGATCGAGGCCGTCAAGGCGGCCGGCACCTCGGTCCAGTCGGTACGCGAGCGCCTGGCCGGGCCGGGCGCCGCATAAGGGTGCGAAGGGTGCGCAGGCGCGCGGCCAGGCTAGGCGAGGTCAAGGGCGGGCCAGCGCTTCGCAGGCCTTGAGCGCGCTCAGGTAGACCTGGCCGTTCAAGGCAGCCGGCAGCGCGCTGTTCTTGAGCCGGTCCAGCACCGGCCCCTTCACCTCGGCCAGGTGCAGGCCGACGCCGCGCTGGCGCAGCATGTCGTTCAGTTCACCGAGGGCGAACAGGGCCGAGGTGTCGATCGAGCTGACCGCGGTCATGACCAGCACCAGGTCACGCAACTGCGGGTGCGCCGCCAGTTCGTCCTCGATGCGCGTATTGACAGCCTCCACGTTCCCGAAGAACAGGTTGGCGTCGATCCGCAGCATCAAGAGGCCCGGCATGGTGTAGCCGCCGTGGCGCTCGATGTCGCGAAAGTGCTCGGTGCCGGCGATCCGGCCCAGCACCGCGATGTTCGGGCGGCTGGCGCGCCAGATCAGGGTCCCCATCGACAGCGCCACGCCGACCACCACGCCCGCCTCCACGCCCAGCACCAGCACTCCGGCGGCGGTGGCCAGCAGCGCCAGCGCGTCGCCGCGGTCGTAGCGCCAGGCCGTGCGCAGGGTGGACAGCTCGAGCATGCCGAGCACCGCGACGATGATGGTGGCCGCCAGCACCGGCAGCGGCAGCAGGGCCAGCCACCCGGTGGGCGCCAGCAGCGCCGCCATCAGCACCAGGGCGCTGATCACCGAGGCCAGGGGGCTGTGGGCGCCGGCGGCGAAATTGACGGCCGAGCGCGACATGCTGCCAGTGACCGGGAAGGCGCCGCACAGCGCGCTGGCCACATTGGCCGCGCCCAGGCCGATCAACTCGGCGTTACTGTGCAGTTTCTCCTGCCGCTTGAGCGCCAGGGTCTGGGCCGCCGACATGCTCATCAAGAAAATCATGAAGCCCACCAGCAGCGCCGGTTGCGCCAGCGCGCCCCAGTGCGCGCGCGAGGTCGCCAGGTTCAGCCCCGGCAACCCGCCCGGCACCACCCCGGTGACGCGCACCCCGGCCGCGTCCAGGTGGGCCAGCGCCACCAGCGCCGTGGCGCCGAGCACCAGCAGCATCGGCACCAGGCGCGCGCAAATCTGGGCTGGGCCTGGCGCCAGGCCGGCGCGCACCAGGAGCGCGGCCAGATAGCGCTTGGCCAACAGCAGCAGCACCAGCGCGCCCACGCCGAGCGCCGCGCTGGGCGGGTGCGGATGCGCCAGCGCGCCGCCCAGCATCGGCGCGAGCTGCCCGTGCGCGATCACCAGGGCCACCGCCAGGGTGAAGCCGTTCATGACCGGGCGCGAGAAGAAATTGGCGAGAAAGCCCACCCGCAGCGCGCCGCACAGCAGCAGCACGGCGCCGGCCATGAGCGCCAGCTGCGCCGCCAGCACGCCGTACAGGCCGGAACCCGGCGCGGCCAGGGGGGTGAGCAGCGCGGCCGTCATCAGCGATGTGATCGCGGCCGGGCCTACCGATTGCGTCATGCTCGAGCCGAACAGCGCGTACAGCAGCGCCGGCGCGATGCTGGCGTACAAGCCCGCCACCGGCGGCAGTCCGGCCACGAGCGCATAGGCCATGCCCTGGGGGACCGTCATCAGCGCCACCACCAGGCCGGCGCCGATGTCGCCGGGGAGCCAGGCGCGCCGGTACTGCCTCAGCCAGCCGAGCATGGGCTAGAGCATCGCCAGTTCGACGCAGTTGCGCCCTGCCCGCTTGGCGCGACCCAGGGCGGCGCTTACCCGCACCATCAGCGCGTCCGCGCTTTCCTGGTCGGCCACCTGGGCCACCCCCAGGCTGATGGTGAGGCGGTCGCATCCCGGGATCTCGGTGCGCGCCACCGCGGCGCGGATCTTCTCGGCCATCTTGAGCGCGTCGATCGCGCTCGTGTGCGGCGCGATGATATGGAATTCCTCGCCGCCCGAGCGCACCAGCACATCGCTGCCGCGCAGTTCGGCCTGGGCCGCCTCGGCCACGGTGCGCAGGGCCACGTCGCCCACCGGGTGGCCGAACTGGTCGTTGACGGCCTTGAAGCGGTCGATGTCGAAGCCGATCAGGGCGATGGGCAGCTGGTAGCGGCGCGCGCGCCGGATTTCCAGGTCCAGCAGCTGTTCGCCGTGGCGCCGGTTGATGGTGCCGGTGAGCGGATCGACGGTGGCCAGGTGGTGCAGGCGGGCGCGCAGGGTTTCGTTCTCGCGGCGCAGCTGGGCCATGGCCAGGGCGGCGGCGGCCAGCTGGCCGAGCGCGTCGAAGTGGGCAATGGTGGCGGCGGCGAAGCGCTGGCGGGTGCCATAGGTCAGGCACAGGGCACCGCGCACGCCGCCCTCGGCCAGCGGCGCAAGCGGAATGCCGACCATCATCTCGATGCCCTTGTCGAGCAGGGTCAATGCCAGCTCCGGGTCGCCCGACTTGGCGGCCGCGTCGAGCATGGCCAGCTCGCCCGAGCAGGCCGCCAGCAGGCCCGGCAACACATGGCGCAGCGGCGACTGCAGCAGGCGGTCGCCGCGATTGAGGATCTGGACCAGGTTAAAGCCGTTGACCGACTGCTGGGCCGACAGGTGCAGGTCGTCGTCGCCGATCATCAGGAACAGCGCCGCGTGGATCACGCCGTCGTGGCCGCACATGGCCGCGCACAGCCGTTCACCGACGGCCACACTGTCGTCCGCGCCGGCCAGGGCCGCCTGCACCCGGTCGCGCGCGGCCAGCATGGCCGACACGTCGGGATCGGGCGCATGCACGCCCGCGAGCTGGGCGTCGATCAGCGCGCCCAGTTCACCATCGTCCAGCGGCGCGATCGCATAGTCCACCGCGCCGCAGGGCAGCAGCTCGGGCAGCCAGCCGCAGGTGCTAAATGGGCACAGCAACAAGGTACGGCCGGCGCCGCGGGCGGCGATCAGCTCACGCAGGGCAAGCAGGTCGAAATTGCGGTCGAAGCGCTCCAGGTCGATCACCAGCAGGTCCACCGGCTGCTGGGCGAGCAGGTCGGCGGCTTGCTCGGTGCCGTCGGCGAGGTACAAGCGGCCGAAACGGGCGGCGCACAGGTTTTGAAAATCGACACGCCGTTGCCCTACCGGATTCAAAAAAAGCCCAACCTGCTGCAACATTACTTCTCCTTTACATGATGGCAAGCGCCACCGTACCGGGTAGTTTGCCATAAAGCAGGTAACGCGCAAATACCAATGCGCGCCATGTGTGTGCGTCCGCACAGTAGATTGACGCCAGCAACCTAATACTCATCGTTCACCGAAAGGAGTTGACCATGGCAATACCGGACGAAAATCAATATGGACGCGCGGTCGACGAGGTCGCCGACAGGCAGCGCGCCATCCAGAGCCGCCAGGACCAGAAGGACGCGGCCGGCGCCGCCAAGCCGAGCAAGGAAGCCGTGCAGACCAGCAGCATCAAGCAGCCGGTGCCGCCGATGCCGCAGCAGCACCTGAGCAAACCGGGCCACGAATCGCAGATGGAACTCAAGCCGCGCTTCATGGCCGAGTCCTACCGGGGCAGCGGCAAGCTGCAGGGCCAGGTGGCGATCATCACCGGGGCCGACTCGGGCATCGGGCGCGCGGTGGCCGTGCTGTTCGCGCGCGAGGGCGCCGACGTGGCCGTGCTATACCTGAACGAGCACGACGACGCCGAGGAGACCCGCCGCTGCATCGAGGCCGAAGGCACGCGCTGCGTGGCCATCGCCGGCGACGTCAAGGACATGACCTTCTGCCAGGAGGCGGTGGACAAGGTGGTGGCGCAGTTCGGCCGCCTGGACGTCCTGGTCAATAACGCGGCCTTCCAGGAGCACGCCGACACCCTGCTCGACCTCACCGAGGAGCGCTTCGACGAGACCATGCGCACCAACATCTACGGCTACTTCCACATGGCGCGCGCCTGCCTGCCCTACCTCAAGCGCGGCGCGGCCATCGTCAACACCGGCTCCGTGACGGGCCTGAAAGGCTCGGCACACCTGCTCGACTATTCGACCACCAAGGGCGCCATCCACGCGTTCACCATGGCGCTGGCGGCCAACCTGATCGACCAGGGCATCCGCGTCAACGCGGTCGCCCCCGGCCCCGTGTGGACGCCGCTCAACCCGGCCGACCAGAGCTCCGAGAAGATCGCCAGGTTCGGCGCCGACACCACCATGAAGCGTCCCGCCCAGCCGGAGGAAATCTCGCCGGCCTATGTGTACCTGGCCTCCTCGATATGCTCGAGCTATGTGACCGGAGTGGTGCTGCCGATCACCGGCAGCGTGGGCGAGTAGCCGTCAACGAAAGGACCGCTACATGGCACGCAGTCTATGGAAAGGCGCCATCAGCTTTGGGCTGGTGCATATCCCGGTCGAGATGTACACGGCCGTGCGCGAACAATCGCTCGACCTGACCATGCTCGACCGGCGCGACTTCTCGCCGGTCGGCTTCAAGCGCTACAACAAGAACAACGACAAGGAAGTCGGCTGGGACGACATCGTCAAGGGCTATGAGTACAGCGACGGCGAATACGTGGTGTTGTCGGAGGAAGACCTGCGCCGCGCCAACGTGGAAGCGACCCAGACGATCGACATCCTGGCCTTCGTCGACGCCGCCGACGTGCCGCTGCTGTACTACGAGCAGCCCTACTACCTCGCGCCCGGCAAGGGCGGCGACAAGGTGTACGCCCTGCTGCGCGAGACGCTCAAGAAGGCCGGCAAGATCGGCATCGCCACCGTGGTGATCCGGGTCAAGCAGCACCTGGCCGCGCTGGTGTGCGTGGACGACACCATCGTGCTCAACACCCTGCGCTTCAGCGACGAGATCCGCCCCACCGAGGACTTGAAGATCCCAGCCGCCAGTGAGAAGAGCGCGGCCATCTCCGACAAGGAACTGAAGATGGCGATGGCGCTCGTGGAAGGCATGAGCGAGCCATGGAAACCGGAGCAGTATCACGACACCTTCCGCGAGGACGTGATGAAGCTGGTCGAGGAAAAGGTCAAGGCGCACCAGACCAAGACCATCACCATGCCGGGCAAGGAGAAGGCGCCGGCCAGCTCGGGCAACGTGATCGACCTGGTCGCGCTGCTGCAGCAAAGTATCGGCAAAAAGCCGGGCAAGGCGAGCGCCAGTTCCGCCGCCGAGGAAGCGGACGAGGGTGCCGACGCGCCGGCGCCGGCCAGGACGCGCAAGGCGCCGGCCAAGACGGCCAGCAAAGCGGCCGCCAAGAGCAGCACGGCGGCAAAGGCCCCGGCCAGGAAAGCGGCGCCGGCGGCCAAGAGCGCGCGCAAGAAGGCGGCGTAAGCGCGCATGGAAGAGCTGGTGGCAATGCTCGAATGGCCAGCGATGGCGATCAGCCTGGCGGCGGCGTGGTGGATGGCGTCGCGCGAGCCGAAAAAGCGCGTGGTGGCGTTCTGGCTGCTCATCGCCGGCAATCTCATGTGGATCGCATGGGGCTGGGGCGACGAGGCGTATGCGCTCATCGCCCTCAATCTCGGCTTGATGGCCTTGAACGTGCGCGGCATCCTGAAGAACGAGCACGCCTAGCGTCATGGGCGTTGCAGCTGTCGCGCGGCGGGGACGTATCTATTCGTCGCGCTTAAAGCCGAGTGTCTTCATCGCCGCCGTCAAGGTCTTGGCGCTGGTGGCATACGCCGACCATGGCGCGTTGCCCTGGTCGAGGCGGGTATGGGCGTTACGCACGTTCCACTGGTCACCGGCCCTGAGCGCGCCCAGCTCATCCCAAGCCAGCGGCACCGAGATGCCCAGCCCCGGCCGCACCCGCGCCGACCACGCGCATGCGGTCGTGGCGCCGCGCCCGTTGCGCAGGTAGTCGATGAAGATCCGGCCGACCCGGTTGCGCGCCCCGCTCTTGAGCGCGAAGCGGTCCGGCAAGGTCGCCGACAGATGGCGCACCACCTCCTGCGAGAAGTCCTTCACCGTGTCCCAGTCCAGGCCACCCTTGATCGGCACCACCACGTGCAAACCCTTGCCGCCGCTGGTCTTCAGGAAGGGCACCAGGCCCAACTCGGCCAGGAAGGCTTGCATCAGCTGGGCCGCTTCCTGCATCGTGTGCCAGGCGACGCCCTCGCCCGGATCGAGGTCGAACACGATCCGGTCCGGCTTCTCGTAGGCCTTGCCGCGCGCGTTCTGGGTGTGGAACTCGATCACGTTCCACTGCGCCGCCGACAGGATGCCTTCCACGCTGGTCACCTCCAGCATGCGCGGGTGGTCGGGATCGAGCGCCTGGTCCATCTGCTTCACGCCCGGCAGCTTGCCGACGTCGGCGTGCTTCTGGAAGAACAGCTCGCCGCCGACGCCGGCCGGCGCGCGCACCAGCGAAACCGGGCGCCCCTTCAGGTGCACCAGCATCAGGTCGCCCACCAGCGCGTAGTAGCGCACCAGATCGAGCTTGGTGGCGCCGCTGGCCGCGTCGACCACGCGTTCGCCGTGGGTGATCTTGAGGGTGGCGGGCAGCTTGCCCTCGGGGGCGACGGGTTCGCTACGCATGCTGCCGCTCTCCTTGACGTGCTGGGCCACTTCGCGCTGGACCTTGCTGGGCGGCTTGTCCGCGCGCAGCCCCTGGAACACGGCCTGGCGCACCGCGCCGGAACTGGTCCATTCGGCGAAGCTCACCTCGGCGATCAGCTTGGGCTTGACCCAGTGGTGCTTGCGCCCGGCCACAGCCTTGGGCGGGAACGGGCTCTCGTCGGTGGCCAGCGCGTCGAGCTTTTTCTTCAGCGCGCGCAGGGTCGCTTCGTTAAAGCCCGTGCCGACGTTGCCGGCATAGCGCAGCACCTTGTTTTCGTCGTAGGTCCCGAGCAGCAGCGCGCCGATGCCGGTGCGCGAACCCTGCGGATCGGTGTAGCCGCCGATGACAAATTCCTGGCGCTGGCCGCATTTGAGCTTGATCCAGTCGGGCGAACGGCGCGACACGTAGCGTGCGTCGCGGCGTTTTCCGATCACGCCTTCGAGCCCCAGCTTGCAGGCCGCCTGCACCAGCTGCGCCGGGTCGTTGCCGAATTCGGCGGAAAAGCGCACGCTCTCCAGCGGCGCCTTGGCCAGCACTTTTTCGAGCAGGGCGCGGCGCGACGCCAAAGGCACGTCGCGCATGTCGTAGCCGTTCAGGTAAGGCGCGTCGAACACGAAGTACACGATATCGGCCGTATCGGAGCCGTCGAAGGCCGTCTGCAGCAGGCCGAAATTGGGTTTGCCGTGCTCGTCGTGGACCACGATCTCGCCGTCGTACCAGCCGTCGGGCAGCTTCATCTTGACCAGCGCCTGGTGCAGGCGCGCCAGCCTGTCGGTCCAGTCGTGGCCATTGCGGGTGAACAGCCTGACGGCCTTGCCCTCAACGCGGGCGAGCAGCCGGTAGCCGTCGAATTTGATCTCGAAGATCCAGTCCGCGGGCGTGGATGGTGGCTTGTCCACCAGGGTGGCCAGCTCCGGGGCGAACGACCCGGGCAGCTCGGCCTTGACGGCTTCGGGCGGCATGACCCTGGCGGTGGCCCCCCGCTTGGCCGGCGCCTCGGCCGGCGTGGCGGCCGGCGCCTTGGCGGCGGCGCGCTTGGGAGCGCGCTTGGAAGCGCCCGGCAGCGGCAGGTCCTTGACGCTGTCGGGCAGCTCGTCGACGACCGAGAACTCATCGGCCGGACGCGCATAGTCATCCTTCTCCTTGATCAGCAACCACGGCTCGTGCTTCTCGCCCTTGCCCTTCATGCGCACCAGCACCCACTTGCCGTGCATCTTGTGGCCGTGAATCTCGAACTTGAGGTTGCCGCTGTCGTAGCCCTGGCGCGGATCGTCGAGCGGTTCCCAGGTGCCCTTGTCCCAGATGATCACCTTGCCGGCGCCGTACTGCTTCTCGGGGATGGTGCCTTCGAAGTCGGAATACGAGATCGGGTGGTCCTCCACATGCACGGCCATGCGCTTGTCGTGGGTGTCGTAGCTGGGCCCTTTCGGCACGGCCCAGCTTTTCATGGTGCCGTCGAGCTCAAGTCGAAAATCGTAGTGCAGGCGGCTGGCCCAGTGCTTCTGGATCACGAAGGTCAAGGCGTCCTTGCCGGGCTTGCCGCCCTCGGCCGGTTCCGAGGTGATCGTGAAATTGCGCTTGGCCTTGTACTGTTTGAGGGCGTCTGGCATGGCAACGGACCTGGGCGATGGAATATTGCCGAGTCTAGAGGCCTGCTTTCATGCCGACTGTACGTTAGCTAACCGTGCGCCGATTGTAAGCAAGTGTAAAGACGGGTCAACGAATGCGTGGGGGCTCGCGTTTCTGTCCATGTAACAACCCGGAGTCTGCTCCACCATATACCTACTCAAAGGAAACACATCATGAATAAAGTTATCGCTACCCTGATCGCCGGTCTGTTTGCTACGTCGGTATTTGCTCAAACTCCTGCAGCGCCAGCGACCCCAGCAGCCCCGGCCACGGCAGCAGCCAAGGCGGACACGAAAGCCAACAAGAAAGTGGTGAAGGCTGAAGCCAAGGAAGCCAAGGAAGACGCGAAAGCCGATGCCAAAGTGGAAAAGAAGGCCGCCGATACGACCGCCGACATGACCGCAGCGAAAGCCGACGCGACCAAGAAGAAAGCCAAGGCGCACAAGAAAGCCGCCAAGGCGAAGGCTGAAGCGAAGGCCGAGAAGAAAGAAGCCGCTGCCGACGCCAAGAAAGATGAAGCAACCAAGTAATCCGCTTCAAGTGTCACCCCGACATCCCGGCCTAGACCGGGATGTCGGCGTTTGGGGCCGGCCATTGTTGCGCGTCCGGTACTAGCGCCTATGCCCAAGCACCATCCATAGCGCCTCAGTTGCATCGACAGCCGCGCACGCGCGATGGGATGCCTGCTTGACTTGCCAAGCAGCCAGTCAAGCAGGCGCCAGCGCCCTAGTGCGCGTCCCAGCCGCCGCCCAGGGCGCGCACCAGCGCCACCGTCGTGACCGCCTGGTCGCCGCGCAGGCGCACCGCGCTGCGCTCGACGGTGGCCAGGTTGCGCTGGGCGTCGAGCAGGTCCAGATAGCTCGAGCGGCCGGCGTCGTACAGCTTCTGCGCCAGGTCGGCCGAGCGGCGCGCCGCCACCACGGCGCTGTCGATCTCGCCGCGCTGTCCGGCCAGGATGCGCAAGCCGGCCAGGTTATCCTCGACCTCGGCGAAAGCGACCAGCACGTCCTGGCGGTAGCTCGCCACCGCCTCCTCGAACTGGGCCTGGCTGCGCGCGATGTCGGCCTCGCGCCGGCCGCCGTCGATCAGCGGCATCGACAGCAAGGCGCCCAGCACCCAGGAGTGGGCGCTCCACTTGAACAGGTTGCCGCTGGCGGCCGCTTCGCTGCCCAATCCGCCGGCCAGGTTCAGGGCCGGGAACATGGCCGACCTGGCCACGCCGATGCGCGCGTTGGCCGCCATCATGGTGCGCTGGGCGGCCGTGATGTCGGGACGGCGCTCCAGCAGGCTTGACGGCAGCCCGGCCGGGATCGCCGGCAGGGCCGCGTCCAGCAGCGGACGGGTAGCGCCATTAAACGCGCTGGCCGGCTTGCCCAGCAAAACCGCCAGCGCATGCTCGTTCTGGACCCGCTCGCGCTCGGCGCCGATGGCCTCGGCACGGGCGGTGGCAAGCTCGGTGCGCGAGCGCGCCAGGTCGAATTCGCCGATGTCGCCATTGTCGTAGCGGCTCTGGTTGACCTTCACGCTCTGGGCCCGCAGGTCCACCGTGCGGCGCAGGGTGGCCAGTTCGGCGTCGATGGCGCGCAGCCGGTAGTAGGTCTGGGCCACGTCGGCCTGCAGCGACAGCAGCACCGAACGGTAGGTGGCCTCGGACGCGGCCGCGTCCAGGCGCGCCGCGCTGGTGGCCGCGCTGACGCGGCCGAACAGGTCGACCTCGTAGCTGGCCGACAGGCGCGCCTGGTACAGCTTGGCCGGCGCCACGTCGCTGCCGTCGGGCAGGCCGAGCGAGGGCGCCGAGGCACGGGCGCGCTGGGCCCCGAGGGCGGCGCCGATCTGGGGCGCGCGGTCCGCCGCGGCGATGCCGGCCAGCGCCCTGGCCTGCTTGACCCGGGCCGCGGCCAGCGCCAGGTTGGCGTTGGCGGCGGTGGCCTCGTCGATCAGCGCCGTCAAGGCCGGATCATCGAAGGCCAGCCACCAGCTGCCGCGCGGCTGCGCTTCGGCCGGGCGCGCCACCTGCCAGGCGGTGCCGTCGGCCGCCAACCGCGGCGTGGACGACTCCTTGAAGGCCGCCGGCAGCTCCAGGGCCGGGGCCTTGAGCGCCGGCACCGACGAGCAGCCGGCCAGCACCAGCGCAGCGGCCAGGAGAGACAGGCGGTATGCGATAGGCTTGATCATCAGATTGCTCCTTCCAGTTGGGTGGTCACTGCCACCTTGTTTTTGCGTTCCAGCTTGTGGGCCAGGGTGCGCAGCAGGACGTAGAACACCGGCGTGAGGAACAGACCGAAGAAGGTCACGCCGAGCATGCCGCCGAACACCGCCACCCCCATCGCATGGCGCATCTCGGCGCCGGCCCCGCTGGAGAACACCAGCGGCACCACGCCCATGATGAAGGCGATCGAGGTCATCAGGATAGGACGCAGGCGCAGGCGGCATGCTTCCAGCGCCGCTTGCACCACGCTGCGGCCGTGGTCTTCCAGTTCACGCGCGAACTCCACGATCAGGATGGCGTTCTTCGAGGCCAGGCCGACCAGCACGAACAGCGCGATCTGGGTGAAGATATTGTTGTCGCCGCCGGTGAGCTTGACGCCGATGAGGGCGCACAGGATGGACATCGGCACGATCAGGATCACCGCCAGCGGCAAGGTCCAGCTTTCGTACTGCGCGGCCAGCACCAGGAACACCAGCAGCACGCACAGCGGGAACACCAGCACCATCGTATTTCCCGACAAGATATCCTGGTAGGTCAGGTCGGTCCACTCGAAGGACACGCCCTTGGGCAGGGTCTCGGCGGCGATCTTCTCGATCGCGGCCTGGGCCTGGCCGGAGGACACCCCGGGCGCGGCGCCGCCATTGACTTCGGCCGCCACGTAGGCGTTATAGCGCTGCACGCGGTCCGGGCCGTAGCTGTCGCTCACGCGCATCAGCGACGACAGCGGGATCATCTCGCCCTTGTCGCTGCGCACCTTGAGCTGGGCGATCTGCTCGGCCTGCGAGCGGAACGGCGCGTCGGCCTGGACCCGCACCTGGTAGGTACGGCCGAACTGGTTGAAGTCGTTCACGTACAGCGAACCCAGGTTGATCTGCAAGGTCTGGTAGATGGTCGCCAGCGGCACGCCCAGCTGCTTGGCCTTGACCCGGTCGACGTCGGCGAACAGCTGCGGCACGTTGATCTGGAAGCCGGAGAACACGCCGGCCAGGTGCGGGTCCTGCCAGGCCTTCATCTGCAGCGCCTGCACGCCCTTGTACAAGGCGTCGTAGCCGACGTTGCCGCGGTCCTCGACCATCATCTTGAAGCCGCCGATGGTGCCCAGGCCGTTCACCGGGGGCGGCGGGAACACCATGATGATGCCGTCCTGGATGGCGCCCAGGCGCTTGTTGATCTCCTGGGCGATGGCGGCGCCCGACTGGGACTTGTCGCGGCGCTGGTCGAACGGCTTGAGCGTGAAGAACACGATGCCGGCGTTGGGCGCGTTGGTGAAGCCGTTGATCGACAGGCCGGGGAAGGCCACCGAGGACTGCACGCCCGGCACCTGGGCCGCGATGTCGGACATCTTGCGGATCACGGCGTCGGTGCGGTCGAGCGAGGCGGCATCGGGCAGTTGGGCGAAGCCGACCAGGTACTGCTTGTCCTGGGCCGGCACGAAGCCGTTCGGTACGGCGCGGAACATGAACACCGCGCCGATGGCCAGCAGCACGTACACGCCCAGCGCGGCGCTCTTGCGCTTGAGGACCCCGTTCACGCCGGTCTCGTAGCGGGTCGAGGCGCGCCCGAAGAAGCGGTTGAACCAGCCGAAGAAGCGCCCGAACAACTTGTCCATCAGGCGCGTCAAGGCGTCCTTGGGGGCGTCGTGGCGCCTGAGCAGGGTGGCCGCCAGCGCCGGCGACAGGGTCAGCGAGCTGAACGCCGAGATCACGGTCGAGATGGCGATGGTCAGCGCGAACTGCCGGTAGAACTGGCCCGACAGGCCGGACACGAAGGCGATCGGCACGAACACGGCGCACAGCACCAGGGCGATGGCGATGATGGGACCGCTCACCTCCTTCATGGCCTGCACGGTGGCGTCGCGCGGACTGAGGCCGCCCTCGATATTGCGCTCGACGTTCTCCACTACCACGATGGCGTCGTCGACCACGATACCGATCGCCAGCACCAGCCCGAACAGGGACAGGGTGTTGATCGAGAAGCCGAAGCCGAGCATCACCGCGAAGGTGCCGATGATGGACACCGGCACCGCCAGCAGCGGGATGATGGAGGCGCGCCAGGTCTGCAGGAACACGATCACCACCAGCACCACCAGGGCCACCGCTTCAAGCAGGGTGTGGATGACGGCGTCGATCGACTCGCGCACGAACTGGGTGGGGTCGTACACGACGTTGTAGTCGACCCCTTCCGGGAAGTCCTTCTTCAGCTCGGCCATCTTGGCGCGCACGTCGGTCGAGAGCTGCAGCGCGTTCGAGCCGGGCGCCTCGAAGATCGCGATGGCGGCGGCCGACTTGTTGTTCAGCAGCGAGCGCAGGGCGTAGGAGTTGGAACCGAGCTCGATGCGCGCCACGTCTTTCAGGCGCGTGAGCGCGCCGTCGGCGCCGGTGCGCACCACGATGTCGCCGAACTGCTCGACCGTCGTCAGGCGGCCCTGGGTGTTGACGGTCAGCTGGAAGTCCGAACCCTTGGACGGCGAGGCACCGATCACGCCGGCAGCCACCTGCACGTTCTGCTCGCGGATCGCCGCGACCACGTCGCCGGCGGTCATGCCGCGCGCGGCCACCTTCTGCGGGTCTAGCCACACGCGCATGGCGTAGTCGCCGGCGCCGAACAGCTGCACCTCGCCCATGCCGGGAATGCGCGCCAGCTGGTCCTTCACGTTGAGCACCGCGTAGTTGCGCAGGTAGACGTCGTCATAGCGTCCGCTCGGCGAGACCAGGTGCACCACCATGGTCAGGTTGGGCGAACTCTTGACGGCGGTGACGCCGATCTGGCGCACCTCGTCGGGCAGGCGCGGCAAGGCGCGCTGGATGCGGTTCTGCACCTGCGACTCGGCCTGCTCGATATCGGTGCCGACCTTGAACGTCACGGTCAGCATCATGGCGCCGTCGCTGGTGTTTTGCGAGGACATGTAGAGCATGTTCTCGACGCCGTTGATCTGCTCCTCGATGGGGGCGGCCACGGTTTCGGCGATCACCTTCGGGTTGGCGCCCGGGTACTGGGCGCGCACCACCACCGAAGGCGGCACCACGTCCGGATACTCGGACACGGGCAGCTTGAAGATGGCCAGCAGGCCGGCCACGAACACGATGATCGACAGGACGGCCGCGAAAATCGGCCGGTCGATGAATAAGCGTGAGACGTTCATCTTACTTCCCCTTGGTGATGGTGGCGTCGGCCAATTTCAGCGCGCCGGCTTTGAGGTCGGCGTCCATCGCCACCACCTGGGCGCTGACGGGCGCGCCCGGATGGACGCGCTGCAGGCCGTTGACGACGATCTTCTCGCCCGGCTTGATACCGTCGCGCACCACGCGCAGGCCGTCGATGGTCGGGCCGAGCGTGACGGCGCGGTATTCGGCGGTGCTGTCGGCCTTGACCACGTAGACGAACTTGCGGTTCTGGTCGGTGCCGACGGCGCGGTCGCTGATCAGGATGGCGCTCTTGCGGGTGGCGTCGCCGCCGCCCAGCTGCACCCGTGCGAACAGGCCCGGCACGAGCGCGTTGTCGGCGTTGTCGAAGGTGGCGCGCATGCGCACGCTGCCGGTGGTCGCGTCGAGCCGGTTGTCGACGAATTCGAGCTTGCCCTCGTGCGGGTAGCCGGCCTCGTTGGCCAGGCCCACCTTGACCGGCACCGCCGCGCCGCGCTGGGCATCGCGCCCGACCCGCAGGAAGGTGTCCTCGTCGCCGTCGAAGCTGGCGTAGATCGGATTGTTCGACACCACCGAGGTCAGGATCACGGCCCCGTCGACCAGGTTACCGGTGGTGACCTCCGCCTTCGAGACGCGCCCGCCGATGGGCGCCACCACCCGGGTGTAGGCCAGGTTCAGGCGCGCCGCCTCCAGCGATGCCTGGGCCGCGCGCACGTTGGCGTCGAGCTCCTTGACGCTGGAAGCCTTCTCGTCGAACTCGCGCTGGGCGATGGCCTTGTCGGCCAGCAGGCGCTCGGAGCGCGCCAGCTCCAGCTTGGCCAGGGACGCCTTGGCCTGGGCCGAAGCGGCGGCCGCCTCGGCGCGCGCGGCCTCGGCCTGGTAGGGACGCGGGTCGATCACGAACAGCAGGTCGCCCTTCTTGACCAAGCTGCCCGGCTTGAAGTGCACGTCGGTGATGAAGCCGCCGACGCGGGAGCGGATCTCGACCCGTTCGACCGCTTCCAGGCGGCCGGAAAACTCCTGGGTCTCGTTGACCTGGCGCTCGATCACGGTGGCGGCGGTGATAGGCGGCCCGGCGGGGGCGGCGGCCGGCGCGGTCTGGCTGTTGGCCTGGCCACAGCCCTGCAAGGCGAACACGGCCAGTCCTGCCAGCGCCAGCGCGGCGGCCAGGGGCCGGGCGCGGACGGATTTGAGATAAGTGGTTTTCATGTTATTCCTCTTTTTGATGAAAATCATTAATAAATCAGGCGAGTTACCGGCCTGCTGCATACCAAGGGCATAGGGCCCGTACGCTGCGCCCGTCGATGGGCGCAGCTGCACGGTAAAACTGCGAAAAAAACCGGGGTGGTGCTATGGCCAAACTGACAATACTTTAGCCAGCGGCCTAGCCAGCCGTCGTCCACGTGGCGCGTGAAATCGATTGTCACGGGCGCGGCCAGCCTGCCGCGGCGAGGCGCTCAGGGCGCCGGCGCCGCGTGAAACGCGATCGGTTCGGGTTATCGGCCTTGCTTTACGGGCGAATCAGCCGGGACAAGCGGGCTCATTCAGGGTCAACAGAAAACTACTGATCTCCTGCAGCGCCGTGGCCTTGCAGGCGCAATCGTTGCGCGCGGCCGGGTCTTGCAGTCGCACGGGCGCCAGACGCTTGACTGTCGTGGTCACCCCGCAGGTACTTAATTTGGCGCCGTACTGCTCAGCCTCGTCGCGCAATGGATCGTCCTCGGCCGACAGGATCAGCGCCGGCGGCAGGTGCTTCAGGCGGCTCGACTGCAGCGGCGACGCGTACGGATGGGCGCGGTCAGCCGGGTTGGGCAAATAACCGCGGTAGCTGGCGGCGCAGGTGTCGGCCACTTCCGCCAGGCTGGTATCGTGCGGAATGGCGCGCATGGAACAGGTCGACAGGCCCGGGTCGAGCATCGGCATGATCAGGATCTGCCCGGCCAGGGCCGGCCCGCCGCGGTCGCGCGACATCAGGGCGCACACGGCCGCCAGGTTGGCCCCGGCCTCGATGCCGGCCACCACCAGGCGCTTGCCGGTCCAGCCCAGCTTGGCCTTGTTCTTCCTGGCCCACACCAGCACGGCGTGGGCATCCTCGACGGCGGCCGGGAACGGCTGTTCGGTCGCCAGCGTGTAGCTCGAGGCCAGCACCACGTTTTGCGTGGAGCAGGCGGCCAGGTGGCGCAGGAACATGTCGGATTTTTCCAGGTCGCCGCCGACGAAGCCGCCGCTGTGGAAGAATACGATCAGGCCGTCGCGCTTGCCGCCGGCGCCGCCAGTGTACAGGCGCGCGGCCAGCAGCTTGCCCGCGCCGCCCACCTCGAGCTGGCGGATGTCGAGCTGCGCCAGCGCGCCCGCGGCCACGTTCACGAATGCCGTCCCGCCGCCGGCGCACCGCCGAACAGGCTATGTGCGAGTGCGTCAAAACCGACCGCCTGGGCGTGCACGCCCTGGGGGAACTGCTCGGACAGGAAAGTGCCGGAAATCATGATCATCGCCAGCAATATTGCCACGACAGATATCAGACCATGTTGAACTCGCATATCGACTCTCCTTTCCACTCCGTTGCCACATCGTCTTTTTGATGCAGTACGGTTACTTTAAACTTGTTCTACAATCTGATAAAGAGGGCAATAACGAATTGATTGTTCAGCTTTCCGAACAATAGGCCAAAATATGAATAAACTACAAGCGATGGAAGTGTTCGTGCAGGTGGTCGACGCCGGGGGATTCACGCGTGCGGCCGAGATCCTGCAATTGCCCAAGGCGACGGTGTCGACCCTGATCCAGCAGCTCGAACTGGCGCTCGAGGTCAAGCTGCTGCACCGCACCACGCGCCACGTCAGCGTCACCTCCGACGGCGCCGCCTACTACGAGCGCTGCCTGCGCATCCTGTCGGACGTACGCGACGCCGAGGAGTCGCTCTCGCGCAGCCGCGCCAGTCCGAGCGGACGGCTGCGGGTGGACACCATGTCGGCCATCGCCAATGACGTCATCGTGCCGGCCCTGCCCGACTTCTTCACGCGCTTTCCCGACATCCGCCTGGACCTGGGCGCCAGCGACCGCCAGCTCGACCTGATCGAGGAAGGCGTCGACTGCGCCATCCGCGGCGGCGTGCTGGCCGATTCCTCGCTGATCGCGCGCCGCATCGGCGTGATGCATTTCGTCACCTGCGCCACCACGGCCTACCTCGACAAACACGGCCGCCCGCAGCATCCGCGCGAACTGGCCGGCCACCTGGCGATCAATTATTTTTCATCCAAGACCGGCAAGGTCTACGAATGGGACTTCGTGCGTGGCGAGGAGCGCATCGACATCACCGTGCCGGGGTGCCTGGCCGTCAACGATCCCAGCTTCTACCTGACAGCCGGCCTGCGCGACCTGGGCATGATGCAGATGCCGACCTATATGGCCGAACCGCTGCTGGCCAGCGGCCAGCTCGAACCGGTGCTGCCCGAGTGGTCCACCACGGCCTTCCCGATCCACATCGTCTATCCGCAAAACCGCCACCTGTCGGCCAAGGTGCGCGTGTTCGTCGAGTGGGTGGCCGACCTGTTCGCCTCCGATCCCCGCCTCCAGCTGAAGAAATCCTGACATGAACCAGAACACATCGCAAGCCTTCGAGCACATCGTCTTCCTCGACCGCGACAGCCTCGTCGCCAGCGTGCGCGCGCCGCGCTTCGCCCACACCTGGCGCGAGCACGGCGCCACCGCCGCGCACGAGGTGCGCGAACGCCTGCGCGGCGCCACCATCGCCATCACCAACAAGGTGCCCCTGCGCGCGGACGACCTGGCCGCCCTGCCCGCGCTGAAGATGGTGGCCGTGGCCGCCACCGGCACCGACAACGTCGACCTGGCCGCCTGCCGCGCGCGCGGCATCCTGGTGGCCAACATCCGCAACTATTCGCTGGTGTCGGTGCCCGAGCACTGCTTCTCGCTGATCCTGGCGCTGCGGCGCAACCTGCGCGCCTACAGCGCCGACGTCGAGGCCGGGCGCTGGGAGCGCTCGACGCGTTTCTGCCTGCTCGACCATCCGATCGCCGACCTGGCCGGCAGCCGGCTCGGCATCGTCGGCTATGGCGCCCTGGGCCGGCAGGTGGCCCACCTCGGGCGCGCCTTCGGCATGCAGGTGTGCGTGACGGCGCGCGCGCCGCTGGCCGAGGCCGGCGTGACCCAGCTCGAACTGGCCGAGCTGCTGCGCACCTGCGACGTGGTGAGCCTGCACGTGCCGCTGACCGCGCAGACGCGCCACATGATCGGGGCGGCCGAACTGGCGGCGATGAAGCCGGGCGCGCTGCTGATCAACACGGCCCGCGGCGGCCTGGTCGACGAGGCCGCGCTGGCGCGCGCGCTGCAGGCCGGCGCGCTCGGCGGCGCCGGTTTCGACGTGCTCGCCCAGGAGCCGCCGCGGCCGGACAATCCGCTGCTGGCGCTGCGCCTGCCGAACTTCATCCTGACCCCGCACGTGGCCTGGGCCAGCGCCGGCGCCATGCAAACCCTGGCCGATATGCTGATCGATAACCTCGAGGCGTTCGTGGCCGGCACGCCGATCAACGCGGTGTAGGCGTGGGGCGCGCGCCATCGCGCGAAATGTCGCCGGCCGCACTGGACAAACCGGCGCCACGCCCCTACAATGCTGCTTCTTCGGAGGGCAAGCCCTTCGGGTTCAAGGACCAGCCGCTAGCTTGGGTTGTTCAGTGGACGAAAGCACAGGTTTGACGAAGGAGCGCTCGCAAGGGTTCCGGAAATGAAACCAAGCTGCTATAATGCTTGCTTCGCGGCTGTAGCTCAGC
>DIZW01000029.1:54198-54479 GCA_002428015.1 Oxalobacteraceae bacterium UBA6018
TCAATTCCTGCCAGCCGCACCAAAAATTCGTGACGAAGACGCCCTGGGGAGAAATCTCCAGGGCGTTTTTGTTTGCGCTTTCCGTTCGCGCTATCCGTTGGCGCTCGTTGTTTTCGCTTTCCGTTTGCGTCGGCGCGCGCGCATCGCCCTCTTTACACCGCGTTGGTGGCGCGCGCGACCGCCAAAACGACGGGGCGGCAAACGTTCGCAGGACCAGTCACTGCCGCTTTGACATTTTCCCAAGCCCTGCTATAATCTTTGCTTCGCGGCTGTAGCTCAGC
>DIZW01000029.1:54664-79374 GCA_002428015.1 Oxalobacteraceae bacterium UBA6018
TCAATTCCTGCCAGCCGCACCAACACATGTAAGTTGTAGTATGTAAAGAGGGTCCGGAGAGAAATCTCCGGGCCCTTTTTGCTTTGATTTTCCGCAGTGTCAGCGCGGATATGGACGCCGCTCCTTTGCGCCCGCGCAGCAGAGCTGCTCATCAATTGGCGGCCACATCGATAGAATTTTTCGCGCCTTCGCGTAGGCTTGCTCCTACGACCACACAAACAGCGTGACAATATTTTCATTTATGCAATACAAAACCGCCCTGCTCTCCTATGGCGGCGGCTTCCCTTCTCATACCAAAAAGCAATCAATTTACGGTCAGAATTAGCGCACATTGTTGCGTGAATGTCGGGTTGGGTAACTGATTTTGAACGGCCCTTTGCTAGCATGGAGTTCCCCGATTCCCGATCAACAGGCTGCGCACAGCGGCTGATTTCTTAATGAGGTAACAAATGAAAATGTCAAAATCCCTGATGGCTGCGGCGGTCCTGGCCGCCGCATCGCTCGGTTCCTCGGCAGTCTATGCGGCCGACATTTCGAACGGCCCGAAAGCGCTGGCCTTGCTGGACAACACCGCGTTCTTCGGCGACTCGTTCGCCATGAATAACAGCGGTAACACCTTCATGGACAATTTCAAGTTCGCCGTGACCGGCGTGCCGGAGAACCTGGACGCGATCGTGTCGTCCATTAGCGATACCGCCACGACCGGCATGGACATCACCGGCCTGTCACTGTACAAGTCAGGCGGCTCGCTGATCACCAACGGCACCCTGGGCAGCAGCGGGAGGATGGATATCTGGACCCTCAGCGCCGACAGCCTGACCGCCGGCAACTACTACCTGAAGGTGAGCGGCACGATGGTGTCCAACACCGGCGCCAGCTTCGGCGGCGCGGTCATGCTCAACCCGGTTCCTGAACCGGAAACCTACGGCATGATGCTGGGCGGCCTGGGCGTGCTGGGCCTGTTGGCGCGCCGCCGCAAGGCTGCCCGCCAGGCTTAAACCGGCGCGCCGCCCTGCGCGCACGTCGATGAAACGGAAGCTGCGGCTTCCGTTTTTTCGTTAGGCGGCGCCCCGTCAGGAACGCACCTTCTTGACGACGCTGCGGTTGCTGAGGATCTCCTCGATCTGCTCGAAGCGCACCGGCTTGACCATGTGGTGGTCGAATCCGGCCTCGAAGGCCAGCTGGCGGTCCTTCTCCTGGCCCCAGCCGGTGACCGCGATGAGCACCGTCATCGACCCGCACGACAGGCGCCGGATCCCGCGCGCCAGGTCGTAGCCCGACATCTGCGGCAGGCCGATGTCGAGGAAGGCGTAGTCGGGGCAGAAGCGCGCCGCCGCGGTCAGCGCGTCCGGGCCGTTGTGGGTGATCACCACGCTATGTCCCATGGCCGAGAGCAGCGCGCCGATGCTGTTGACGAAGTCGACGTTGTCGTCGGCCAGCAGGATACGGTAGGTCTCGGCCGTCATGAAGGCCGCCGGCAGCGTCTTGGTCGGCATCTCCGGCTCCACCACGATCGGCAGGCGCACCATGAATTCGCTGCCGCGCCCGATCCCGCCGCTGAGCGCCTCGATGGTCCCGCCGTGCAGCTCGACCAGCTTGCGCGCCAGCGACAGGCCCACACCAAGGCCGGCGTTGGTGCGTTCGAGGGTGGAGTCGACCTGCACGAACATTTCGAACACGTGGTCCAGCATGTCGGGCGCGATGCCGATGCCGTTGTCGGCCACGTTGATGATCAGGTCGCGGTCTTCGACCCGCGCGGCCAGGCTGACCCGCCCGCCGCGGTTGGTGTACTTGGCCGCGTTGTTGAGCAGGTTGGAGAGGATCTGCGCCAGCCGGGTCGCGTCGCCGTGCAGGAACACCGGGCGGTCGGGCAGCTCGATCACCAGTTCGTGTCCATGCAGCTCGATGTAGGAGCGCACCACTTCGAGCGCGTCGTTGACCACCGCCTTCAGTTCGACCCGCCCCATCTTGATGGCGAACTTGCCGGTGTTGATGCGCGAGACGTCCAGCAGGTCGTCCACCAGGCGCACCATCTGGCGCAGCTGACGCTCCATGATGTCGGTGGCGCGCTGGGTGGCCTGGGCGTCGCCGCTGCGGATGCGCAGGATGTCCAGGCCGGTGCGGATCGGCGCCAGCGGGTTGCGCAGCTCATGCGCCAGGGTGGCGAGGAATTCGTCCTTGCGGCGGTCGGCCACCAGCAGGGCATCCTCGGCGCGGTGGCGCACCTGCATCTCGTGTTCGAGCGTCAGGTTGGCCTCCTGCAGCGCGTGCGAGCGGCGCCCGATCTCGGCCAGCATGTCGTTGAAGGCGGCCACCAGCACGCCGATCTCGCCGCTGCCATTGCCCGGCACGCGCAGGCTGAAGTCGCGCCGCTGCATCACCTCGCGCGCCACCTCGGTGACCGCCCTCAAGGGCCGGGTAATGCTCTGCTGCAGGCGCGAGGCCACCAGCACGGCGATCGCCAGCGAGGCCAGCAGCACAACGCCGAGGATGGCCGCGTAGTTCAGCAGCCGCTCGAGCAGGCCGTAGCGCGCGCGCAGGTAGACCGTGCCCAGCACTTCGCCGTTGTCGACGATGTTGTGATACACGACCAGCTGGCTGCCCTCGATCTGGTAGCCCGGCTTGGATGGCCGCTTGGGCCAGGACTGGGCGTTGGAACCCTGGGCGTAGGCGGCGAAGCGGCTGCCGTCGGCCGCGTAGACCGCCGCCGACAGGATTTGCGGACGGACCCTCAGCACGGCCAGGTTTTGCTGGGCCGCCTTGGCGTCGTTGAAGGACAGTGCCGGCGTGGTCACGCTGGCGATGATGTCGGCCTGGGTCATGAGGTCGTCGACCCAGTAGCGCTGGAAGGTGCGCAGGTCGTACAGCAGCATGGCGGTCGAGGCGATCAGCAGCGCCACGAAGGTGGTCGAAACAGCCATCAGGATCATTTTGCTGCGTACGGAGCCGGTGTCGTGGTGCATCACGGTGCTCCCTTAAAGACGTTGTTGGCCACCGTCAGCAGCCGCGAACTCAGTTTCACGCTGTTCTTGTCGGCCGCCTCGAGTGACACGTCGAAGCGCACGCGCTCGTCGACGATCCTGAAATTAATCACGCTGCCGTATTGCAGCGCGTTGTCGGTTTCCGTGACCAGCAACATCGGCGCGTCCTTCACCGTGCGCAGCACGGCGCGCACGCGCGCGCTGTCGGAGCCGCCGATAAACAGCAGGTGCACGTTGGAGGGAGTCTCGTTGTCGCGGAAGGTCTTGACCACCACCGGCCGTCCCATCACGGTGCGCCCGGCCACGATGCGCGCCAGCTCAGCGGCCAGCTCGTCGGCGCCGATCACGCCGATCACCACCGGCGCGTTCGCGTCGCTGAAGGCGGACGGCGGGAACTCGGTGTAGCCGAGAAACTTGAAGAGGAAGGCCGCCTTCACGCTGCGCTCCAGCGTCGCGCTGGCGCTCACGCCGGCAGCCTGGGCGGGGACCGGCCAGCCGCCCAGCAGCAGCGCGCAGCCCAGCAGCGCGGCGGCGAGCTGGCGCCCGGTGGCGCCGGTCGCGCCGCGCCAGACGGCGGCCAGCCTCACGTTCGCCACCCCCGCCGGGTCGGAAGGCGCGGCGCCGCGCCGCGGCCGGCACGGATGGAGGCCGGAGCAAGCGGTGGGGAGGTCGGCATCGGGTCTGGTGGTTTATGCATGATTGCTATCGTAGAACATTTTTCACTCATGCACAAAGCAGCACGCGCGCAGGCTGGGGAAACCGGCTTGCATTTCCCTTGCTATCACGAACTGTACCGCGTTACGGCCGCGCAAGGCGAGCTTTGTTGCGGCTGCGGCACGCCCGGTGATCAGCAAGTGCCGAATTCGGCCGCCGCCTTGGCCGCCCACAAGGCTTCCTGATAACTTCCGTACGGAATGTCGTAGCTGTCGATGCTGCCATCCTCGGCCACGAAGCTGGTCCACCAGCCGTCCGGCGCGGCGCGGATGGCAATGTCGCCGGGGCCGCAGTGGGCGGCGATCGGCTCATCGTTCTGTAACGACACGATGTGCACTTTCCTGTGAATGAGTACCGTCGCCATCCTAACCTCCCCCGCCGACTCAGCAATATAAGCAGAACCCATAACTGTCATCATAAACAAAAAGTGGACGAATATGCCGCAGCGCAGCATACTGCACCTGTCTCCTCTATTCTCCTCCAAGAAAATAGATTCGCCCGCTCCCGTAGCGGGCTTTTTTTTGGCGCGACGCTTCGTGTCCGCCCGGGTGGCCGCCGGCCACCGCTTGCCGGGCCCCCCCCCGCGCGCCAGCGCCGCCATCGCGCCACCATATGGTGTACGATACTTCATCTTTCCGCTCCCACAACGCACCGCGATAATACAGGCAACCCATGCGCGAATCTGGTAACAGCAGCCGAGCGTGCGCCGCCTACGACTGGTCGGCCACTGACCTTGGCGAGCGCAGCCGCTGGCCGCACACGCTCAGGCTCACCGTCGACATCATGCTCGCCACGCCCTGGCCCATGCTGCTCGACTGGGGCGACACCCACATCATGGTGGTCAACCCCGCATATGCCGAACTGGCCGCCACCGCCTACGTCCACGCGCCCGGCGGCAACGTGCCCTCGTTGCGCCCGGCGCCGCTGGCCGCGGCCGCCGAGGCGTTCGCGCGTGCGCGCGCCGGCGAGGAACTGGCGCTGGCGCGCCAGCGGCTCACCTTCGTGCGCGGCAATGCCCCCGCCCAGGTCGAGTGCGACCTGCACCTGGTCCCGCTGCGCGACGAGCACGGCGTGGTGGGCGGGGTCCTGTGCGCTGTGCGCGAAAGTCAGGCGCCAGCGGCCCCATCCAGCGGCCTGCGCGTCCTCGTGGTCGAGGACAACCTCGACTCGCAGTACCTGGTGTGCGAGATGCTCAAGGCGTTCGGCCACGCGCCCGAGGGCGCCAGCCACGCCGAGGGCGCGCTCAAAATGCTCGACGCCGAGCGCTACGACGTGCTGTTTTCCGACGTCAGCCTGCCCGGCATGTCCGGCGTCGACCTGGCGCGCATCGCCGTGCGCCAGCAACCGGCCCTGCGCGTGATTTTCGCCTCCGGCTATGGCGACGCCCTGTTGCGCCACCTCGAATTCGCGTATCTCTCGCTGCAAAAACCCTATGATCTCGATCAATTGCAAAATGCATTGGCTGAGATTGTCCGTCAGGCGCGCAGCGGAGTATGATCACCAACGGTGTGGTGCATAAGGTCGGCGCTGGGCTAGAATCGCCCCCGCCTGGCGCACCGCGCTAGCGCAAGATCGTTCACGGCCGGCCAGCGGCAACCCGGGCCGCCCGTTCACAGGCGCAGAAGCGAGACATGATCATTCCAACCGAAACCAGCGGCATCCGCCAGGAGCCCCAGTGAACGACGAGCGCGACAACGCCAAGCTGCTGCGCCAGGCCGCCCTGCGCGCCAGCGGCGAGCTGCCGGCCGCGCCCGAGGGCGCGCGCCAGGAAATGGCCGACGCCAAGGAGGCGCCGGGGCGCGCCACGCTGCAAATGGAAACCATGCTGGAAAGCCTGAGCGACGGCTTTTGCGCGCTCGACCAGGACTGGCGCATCACCTACCTCAACGCGCGCGCGCTGGCGTTGCTGGGCACGCCCGAAAGCAGCCGCGAACGCCTGCTCGGCATGCCGCTGTGGGACGCCTTCCCGGCCCTGCGCGGCAGCGTCATGGAGCAGCAATGCCGGCGCGCCCGCGCACTGGGCCACACCCTCGGCTTTGAATTCCACGACGCGCCGCGCGCGCGCTGGTACGCCGTGCGCGCCTACCCGTCGCCCCAGGGCTTGACCCTCTACCTGCAGGACGCCACCGAGGGCAAGGAAGAACAGCAGTCCATGCTGGACGTCAACAGCCGCCTCCAGGTGGCGCTGTCGGCCGGACGGCTGGGCGACTGGCGCTGGGACGCCGCGACCGACCGCCTCACGGTGGGGGCGCGCGCGGCCGAGATCCTCGGCGTGGCGGCCGAGACCGCCATGCCCTGGGACGCCGTGGGGGCCCGCCTGCAGGACGGCGACAGGGACATGGCGCGCGCGGAATTTTTGCAGGCCTACGCGCGCCGCGCCGACCTGAGCATCGAATGCCGCATCGACCGCGGCGGCGACGAGGCGCGCTGGATCGCGCTGGTGGGCCGGGTCGACCTGGCGCGCGACGGCGGCGCGCTCGGCATGACCGGCGTGGTGCAGGACATCAGCGCCCGCAAGAGCGTCGAAGACACCCTGCGCGAGAGCGAGGAAGTGCTGCGCGCGCTGGCCAATTCGATTCCCCAGCTGGCCTGGATGGCCCAGGCCGACGGCGCCATCGTGTGGTTCAACAAGCGCTGGTACGAGTACACCGGCACCACCCCGGAACAGGTGGTCGGCTGGGGCTGGCAATCGACCCAAGACCCCGACGTGCTGCCGCAGATGCTGCAGCGCTGGCAGGAATCCATCCGCACCGGCAATCGCTTCGAGATGGAGTTTCCCATCCGCGGCGCCGACGGCCAGTACCGCTGGTTCCTGACCCGCGTGAACGCCGTGCGCGACCGGCTTGGCCACGTGGTGCGCTGGTTCGGCACCAATACCGACGTGGACCAGGTCAAGCGCGTGCAGCAGGCCCTGCGCGACGAGTCGAACGTGCTCGAACTGCTCAACAGCACCGGCAGCGCGCTGGCCTCGCAGCGCGACCTGCGCTCGCTGCTGCAGACCGTGACGGACGCGGCCACCGGCATTTCCGGCGCCCGCTTCGGGGCCTTCTTCTACCACGGGCGCGACAGCGACGGCGACCTGTTCACGCTGCACACCTTGTCGGGCGCGGCGCCGGCCGACTTCGACGGCTTCGGCCATCCGCGCGGCACCGGCCTGTTCGGCGCGAGCCTGCGCGGCGAGCGCGTGATCCGCTCCGACGACATCACCGTCGATCCGCGCTACCTGGCCGAGGCGGCGCGCGGCGGCATCCCCGAGGGCCATCCGGCCGTGCGCAGCTACCTGGCCGTGCCGGTCATCGCGCGCTCGGGCGAGGTGCTCGGCAGCCTGTTCTTCGGCCATCCGGAAGCGGGCATCTTCAGCGAGCGCACCGAGCGCATCGTGGGCGGCATCGCGGCCCAGGCCGCCGTGGCGATCGACAACACCCGCCTGTATGAGGCGGCCCAGCGCGCCGCCGAGGAACGCAAGATCCTGCTCGAAAGCGAGCGCTCGGCGCGCGCCGAGGCCGAGCGCACCAGCCAGATGAAGGACGAGTTCCTGGCCACCCTGTCGCACGAGCTGCGCACCCCGCTGTCGGCCATCCTCGGCTGGGCCCAGGTGCTGCGCCGCGGCAGCCGCGACCAGGCCGACCTGCAGCGCGGCCTGCAGACCATAGAACGCAACGCGCGGGCCCAGGCCCAGCTGATCGAGGACCTGCTCGACATGAGCCGCATCACCTCGGGCAAGGTGCTGCTTGACATGCAGACCGTGGCGCCGGCGGTGTTCATCGACGCGGCCATCGAGACCGTGCGCCCGGCCGCGGACGCCAAGAACATCCGCCTGGAAAAATACTACGACCCGGCCGTCGGCCCGATCGCGGGCGACCCGGGGCGGCTGCAGCAGGTGATCTGGAACCTGCTGTCGAACGCCATCAAGTTCACCCCGCGCGACGGGGTGGTGAGCATCTCGCTCGCGCCCGTCGACGGCCACGTCGAGATCACCGTGCAGGACACCGGGGTCGGCATCAAGCCCGAGTTCATGGCCCACGTGTTCGAGCGCTTCCGCCAGGGCGACGCCTCGACCACGCGCAAGCACGGCGGGCTGGGCCTGGGCCTGTCGATCGTCAAGCACCTGACCGAGCAGCATGGCGGCACGGTGCGGGTCGACAGCGAAGGCGAGGAGCGCGGCGCCAGCTTCACCATCGAGCTGCCGGCCGCCAACCGCCAGTCGCTGGCGGCGCGCGCCGACCGGGCGCCCTACAGCCCGCCCGCGCCGGTCACCCCCGACATCATGCTGCGCGACCTGTCCGGCCTGAAGGTGCTGGTGGTGGACGACGAGCCGGACGCGCGCGACCTCATCAAGCGCATCCTGACCGACTGCCACGCCGACATCACCACCGCGGCCAGCGCGGCCGAAGCGCTGGCCGCGTTCAAGCACGAGCGGCCGGACGTGCTGGTGAGCGACCTGGGCATGCCGGACGTGGACGGCTTCGAGCTGCTCAACCAGGTGCGCGCGCTGGAAACGGATGGCGGCGCCGAGGTGCCAGCGGTGGCGCTGACGGCCTTCGCGCGCTCCGAGGACCGCCTGCGCGCCCTGGAGGCGGGTTTTCGCTCGCATATCTCCAAGCCCGTGGAACCCAGTGAATTAATTGCAACTGTGGCGCAAATGGCGCCAACCCGTCGGTAAAAGCACCACAGTTCGTGTTCCTACCCAAGCACGCGGCGCTGTCCTACAAGAAATTTTTTAGAACTTGCTACACTTAGAGCTTATAGTAACGAAGTGAGCCCCAGCATTGGGTTCGCTCCTACGCCTTGACTGAGACTGCCGCATGCCGAGCCGCGAAGAAATTCTGAACGCAAAAATTTTGGTGGTAGACGACTCCGCCGACAATATCGAACTCATGGAAGAGATATTGCGCGAAGAAGGCTACGCCTGTGTGAGCTCGACCATGCTGCCCGAGCAGGTGTGCCCCCTGCACCGCCAGCATTGCTACGACCTGATCCTGCTGGACCTGCAGATGCCCGGCCTGAACGGCTTCCAGGTCATGAAGGGGCTCAAGGAAATCGAGCAAGGCGGCTACCTGCCGGTGCTGGCCCTTACGGCCCAGCCCAGCTTCAAGATCGCCGCGCTCGAAGCGGGCGCGCGCGACTTCATCAGCAAGCCCTTCGACCTGCTCGAAGTGCACAAGCGTATTCATAACATGCTCGAGGTGCGCCTGCTCTACAAGGAGCTGGCGCAGTACAGCAAGGCCCAGCAGGCGCTGGCCCTGCACGATCCGCTGACCGGCCTGCCCAACCGCCGCCTGCTCGAAGACCGCATCGAGACGACGCTGCAGCACGCCAACCGCAACCACCACAAGGCCGCGATCATGTACCTGGACCTGGACGGGTTCAAGGCGATCAACGACACCTACGGCCACTCCTACGGCGACGAAGTGCTCAAGATCGTCTCGCAGCGGCTGCTGGCGTCCTCGCGCAAGGAAGACACGGTGGCGCGCCTGGGCGGCGACGAATTCATGGTGGTGCTGGGCGAAGTGTCCGGCCTGGCGGACGCGCAAGGGCCGGCCGCCAAGCTGGTCGAGGCGGTGTCCGAGCCTTTCTTCATCAACGACCTGACCTTGCGCCTGTCGACCAGTATCGGCATCAGTATTTATCCGGACGACGCGGAAACCGTGGAGGCGCTGATCAGCATTGCCGATTACGCCCTGTATGAAGCTAAGCGCGGCGGCAAGAACCGCTTCTGCACCACCTCGGCGGGTCCGACTGCGGTCCTGCCATCAAAAAAGCCTGAACTGGCCCCGCGGCGCTAGGCGCGCGGTGCCCGCGCTCGGCGGAATTTCACCGTTCGACGCGCGGTTCCCAGCATAGTTCCAGTTCAATTTAATTCCAGCGCACTGCCACTCCCAACCGCGCCCGCCCTTATCGGCCGGTGTTCACAGGCGCTGCCATCGGGCGCGACCGGCAATCCGCCAACCTGTAGACGCAAAAAAGCCTCGTTACCGCCGCAGCGGAAAACGAGGCTGGCCTTGCCTGACACTGGACGCGGCAGGCGCCCCGGTCAGGCCAGCATCCTCAACCTCTAACGCGAAGCGGCGAGCGCCTTGGCCTCGGCCTTTTCGGTGTTGGCTTCGATCTTGTTGGCGTTCTGGTGGTCGGTTTGCGCGTTCACCATGTCCGGCGGCACCTCGATGCGGGTGATGCCGGCGTCGACCGAGATCGGATCGCTGGCCGGGAAGGTCATCTCGACCGCCTCGTCGAGCAAGGTCTCTTTCGCGGCCTGCTCGCGGGTGTCGCACTCCTCGGCGGCCAAGGTGTGGATGGCCGTGGCCCACTTGACGAACTTGAGCTCGGCCAGGTCGCCGATGGTGGTGATGTTGAAAGCCTGGTGCAGCGCCTTGGCATCCTTGGCGCCCACACCGCGCAAGGCCGACAGCGGCGCGTTGCACAGGTCGCGGAAGCACTTGCCGGCATAGCTGCCGTCGACGATGGTATCGATATTCATGATGGTCCCTTTCAGTTTGCCGCCCGTGGCGGGCGATGCACCGGGGTCGAACGACGCCCGGTGATTTGATTTGACTATCGCACAAGGCCGGCGTCGCGTATGTGCGGCAGCGAACCCTAGGGGCAGTTACCCACGCGCACGATTGCTTTTTGACACCGCATACCGCCATTGTTATGATGGCTGGCAACAACACGCACGCAATACTGGGCATGCGCAGCCCTTAGACTGAAGCGGCCTCTGATATCCTGTCGGCTCATGCAACATCCCGATTTCCCTTACCCATGCAGCGCAGGAACGCCGTGCCAAAAATCGAAAAACCAAAAATTCTGGTGGTCAACGACGACGCGGCGAGCCTGCTTGCACTGACCAGTTTGCTTGACCAGTGGGCGGAGGAATCCGGCTACGACGTCATCTCCGCGCGCTCCGGCCAGGAGGCGCTGCGCCAGGTACTGTTGCACGATTTCGCGGTGATCCTGCTGGACGTGAACATGCCCGGCATGGACGGCTTCGAAACGGCCGAGGCGATTCACCAGCGCGCCCGTTCGGCCGACATTCCGATCATCTTCGTGACCGCCTTCCTGGCCGACGAGATCGACCGCCTGAAGGCCTACCAGCGCGGCGCCGCCGACTTCCTGTTCACGCCCGTCATTCCACAGATCCTGCGTGCCAAGGTGCAGGTGTTCGTGACCCTGGCCACCAAGAACGAGGAGCTCAAGCGCCAAGCGCACAAGCTGAGCCAGCGCAGCACCGAGCTGACCGCCACCAACAAACGCCTGACCCGCGAAATGGAAGAGCGCCAGGCGGCCGAGCGCAAGAGCCACGCCAAGGACGAGTTCCTGGCCATGCTCGGCCACGAACTGCGCAATCCGCTCTCGGCCATCAGCAGCGCGGCCGCCCTGATCGGCCTGGCCGGCGCCGGCCCCGACACGGTGGTGCGCGCCAAGACCATCATCCAGCGCCAGAGCCAGCACCTGTCGCGCATCGTGGACGACCTGCTCGACCTGTCGCGCGCCATGTCGGGCAAGATCCTGCTGTCGAAGCGGCCGCTGGAGGTGTCGGCCCTGGTGTCGGCCTGCCTCGACACCTTCCGCGCCACCGGGCGCACCAGCAGTTTCCAGATCAACGTCGACATGAAGCCGGGCTGGGTCGACGGCGACCCCACCCGCCTGGAGCAGATCGCCACCAACCTGATCGACAACGCGCTCAAGTACACCCCGCCCGGCGGCACCATCGACATCGAGGTCGATCAGGCCGACGCCGAGATCGTGCTGACGGTGCGCGATTCCGGGGTCGGCATCGCGCCCGAACTGCTGCCCCACGTGTTCGACGTGTTCGTCCAGGGCAGCATCACCCTGGACCGTTCCCAGGGCGGCCTGGGCATCGGCCTGGCGCTGGTACGGCGTCTGGCCGAATTGCATGGTGGCAGCGTCAGCGCCCACAGCGACGGCGCCGAATGCGGCAGCACCTTCACCATCCGCCTGCCGCGCGCGCAGGCGGCCGCCCTGCCCGAGAACAGCGCCGAAAGCGAACCGGGCGACGACAAGCCGGCCATCCTGCTCATCGAAGACAACGACGACGGCCGCGAGATGATGGCGACCATGCTTACCGCCTACGGCTACCAGGTGCGCCACGCGGCCGACGGCGTGCAGGGCGTGCGCCTGGCCGGCGCCCACCTGCCCGACGTGGCCCTGGTCGACATCGGCCTGCCCGGCATCGACGGCTATGAAGTGGCGCGCCGCCTGCGCGGCAATCCCGACACCAGCCGCATCAGGCTGATCGCGCTGACCGGCTACGGCCTGGCCGACGACCAGCGCCGCGTGCTGGAAGCCGGCTTCGACGTGCACCTGGTCAAGCCGGTCGCCATCAACCACCTGCTCGAAGCGATCGGCCACGGCGCCACCGCGCTGACGGCCGGCGCGGCGCTCAAGTAAGCCATGCGCACGCACAATTCGAGCGGCAGGCGCAAACAAGCTGTTGTATGATCGGAGAAACTTTTATCGAGCCCCGTATGAACGCCTCGGCACCTTCCAGTACTGATCCGCAGCCAGACACACTGGTGGCCGAGCGCAGCGCCGACCTGTCAGAACTGCTAGGTCACCTCACCACCTGCTGGGACGACGACCGCCGCCTGCTGGCGCGCAAACTGCACGACACCCTGGGCTCGTCGATGACGGCGCTGACCATGCACCTGGCCCTGCTGACCCAGCAACTGCCGCAGGAAAAAGTCTTGCAGGACCGCGCGGCCCAGATGAAGCAGCTGCTGATGAACATCATCGGCGCCAACCGCGACATGCAATTGGCGCTATGGAACGATAAACTGGAGTTTCTTGGCATTAAGGCCGCCATCAGCGAGCTGGTCAGCGAGTTCGGCGCCGCCCACCCGATCAAGGCGCGCGCGAGCCTGCCCGACGACGAGGCCAGCTACCCGCGCGAAGTCGGCGTGGCCCTCCTGCGCTGCGCCGAGGAAGGCTTGCGCAACGTGCTCGCGCACAGCCAGGCCAGCGAAGTGGAAGTGATCCTCGACGACGACGGCGACGCGGTCACGCTCACCGTGCGCGACGACGGCGTCGGCCCGGCCGCGTTCGACCCCAACGATCAACGCTGCCATGGCCTGCGCCTGCTGCGCGAACGCGCCAGCTTCCTCGGCGGCGCCCTCAGCGTGGCGGCCAACGGCGCGCGGGGCACGCGCCTCACGCTCACCCTGCCCTTGCCCGGACTTAGTGGAGCTTGACGAGGGGCTTGCTGCGCTTGATCAGGAAGCGCGCCATCGCCAGCAGGCCAGTGCGCACAGGCCCCAGCACCGCCGCGTGATGCAACAGGTGCAGGCTGACGTACATCAGGCGCGCGACCGTGCCTTCGACGAACCAGTGCAAGCCCTTTAACGACCCCATCAAACTGCCCACCGTCGTGGTGTGGCCGAACGACACCAGCGAGCCGTAATCGCGGTACACATAAGGCGCGTCGCCGGGCGGCTTGCCCTTGGCCTGGCGCAGCAGGCGCGCGGCCAGGTAGTCGGACTGCTGGTGCGCGGCCTGGGCGCGCGGCGGCACCAGCTTGCCGTCGGCGCCGGCGCAGGCCGCGCAGTCGCCCAGCGCATACACATCCGCCACCCCGCGCACGCGCAGCGATGCGTCGACCTCGATCTGCCCGCCCTTGTTCAGCGCAAGGCCCAGGGTGGACAGGAACTGCGGCGCGCGGATGCCGGCCGCCCACACGCACAGGTCGGCCGGATACGTATGGCCCGCCTGGTCGCTGACCTGGTCGGCGCCGATGGCGGTGACGCGGCAATCCGTGACGACGCGGATGTCGCGCTCGCCCAGCAGCCTGGTGGCCGCGTCCGCTACGCGCTCGGGGAGCGGCGCCAGGATGCGCGGCGCGCCTTCGAGCAGGGTGATGCGCACATCGCGGCGCGGCTGCAGGTCCTGGAAGCCGTAGCTGGCGTACACGCCGCTCGCTTCGCGCAGTTCGGCGGCCAGCTCCACGCCGGTGGCGCCGCCGCCGATGATGACGATGTCGACCCCGGCGGCCTGGTCGCGCGCCTTGCGCGTCTCGGCCTGCATCAGCAGTTTGAGCAGTTGGAGGCGGAAGTGCTCGGCGTCCTCAGGGGCGTTCAGCGAGATGGTGTGCTCGGCGGCGCCAGGCACGCCGAAATAATTGGAGACGCTGCCCACCGCGATGACCAGCGTGGAATAGGCGATCGTGCGCTGCGGGAGCAGATCGTCGCCCTGCTCGGTGTGGACGGGCGCGACCGTCAGGCATTTGTTGGGAGCGTCGAGCGCGCTCAGGGCGCCATAGACGAAGGTGAAGCCATTGTCGTGCGCCAGCATCTGGTACGACAGGCCTTCCTGGTGGATATCGAGGGTGCCCGCCGCCACTTCGTGCAGCGAGGGCTTCCAGATGTGCGACTGGCGGCAGTCGACCAGCATCACGTTGGCGGGGCCGAGCTTGCGTCCCAGCTTGCTGGCCAGTTCCAGGCCGCCGGCGCCGCCGCCGACAATGACGATATTGCCTTTCAAGTGAGCTCCCGTCCGTAAAGTTGACCATAAGTCTACTATGCGCGCACGCATCGCGCCGGACGGAAGCTGCGCTGCCGTTTAGTCCTTGCCGTGGCCGTGGCCGTGACCGTGACCTTCGCCGTGGCCTCCGCCGTGACCCTCGTCGTGACCACGACCATGGCCGTGACCGTGGTCGTCATCGTCGTCGCGTTGATAGCCACGCTCTTCATGACGCTGCTGCACGTACACGGGACCGGGTGCGTAGTGGTGCTGCTCGCGATAGCGCGGCGCGTAGGTGTTCTCATACCAGTCGTCGCGCACGAAGTACACCTGGCGGCCGCAGGCGTTGTAATGGCGGCAGTGCTTGCGCCAATCCCTCATCTGCCCCGGCGGCACGCGCAGGTACAGCGGTTCGGCAACGTAGCGGTAAGGCCGCTCGATGATGATGGGACGCTCATACACGACCGGCGGGCGGTAGTCGCCGATATCGATTTGGCCATAGAAGCCGGGTTGTCCGATGTTGAGATGGACGCTGGTCTGCGCCGACGCGGTGCTGCCGGCGGCGAGCAGTACGGCGGCGATAAGCAAGCTTTTCATGATGAGCCTCTGGTAGTGAATTCGGCGGTCAATGTAGCACTGACCATCGTGACAGTTTAACAGGAGCAACGATTAGCACCGTACGCTGGCGCACACAGCTTACGTGTGCTTACAAGATTTACACGGTCCGCGCAGCGGGGGAGATCCGACGCGGGCTGGCCGGCGCTGCGCGGCGCCGCGCGCGCCTTGATGCGGGTAGCATGGGATGTGTCGAACGCCAGGGATGGCGCCGCCGACCGTTGTCAAAAAAGGGATTGCCATGAGGCGACACCACTACCTGCCACGCGTCATCGCCGCCGTCTGCCTGCTGCTGTTGGCGGCCTGCGGCGACAAGCACGAGCCAGTCAAGCCGACCGTCACCGTCGCCGCCGCGCCCACCGCCTGAGGCCGCGGGCGCCGCGATTGGCCAGGTCCGTCGCGGACAGGATAAACTGTGGCCTTCTCCGTCGTTTCCAGGTTGTTTCCATGTCGTTTGCTTCCCTTGGTCTAATCGATCCGCTGGTACGCACTGTCGAGTCGTTAGGCTATGCCACGCCGACGCCGGTGCAAGCCCAGGCCATCCCCGCCGTGCTCGCCAAGCGCGACATCATGGCCGCCGCCCAGACCGGCACCGGCAAGACCGCCGGCTTCGCCCTCCCCCTGCTGCAAAGACTGACCATGGAAGGCCCCCAGGTGGCCGCCAACTGCGTGCGCGTGCTGATCCTGGTGCCCACCCGTGAACTGGCCGAGCAGGTGCACGCCAGCGTGCGGACCTACGGCGCCGGCTTGCCGCTGCGCACGGCCGTGGCCTACGGCGGGGGCAGCATCAATCCGCAGATGATGAAGCTGCGCAAGGGCCTGGACCTGCTGGTGGCCACCCCGGGCCGCCTGCTCGACCTGTACCGCCAGAACGCCGTCCAGTTCACCCAGTTGCACACCCTGGTGCTCGACGAGGCCGACCGCATGCTCGACCTGGGCTTCGCGCGCGAGCTCGACGCCGTGTTCGCGGCCTTGCCGCGCCAGCGCCAGACCCTGCTGTTCTCGGCCACGTTCTCCGATCCGATCCGCGCGCTGGCGGCCCAGCTGCTGGTGGACCCGCTCAGCATCGAGGTCAGCCCGCGCAACAGCACGGTCAAGCGCATCCGCCAGTGGCTGGTCCCGGTCGACAAGAAGCGCAAGAGCGAACTGTTCCTGCACCTGCTGCGCAAGAAGCGCTGGCGCCAGGTGCTGGTGTTCGTCAAGACCCGGCGCGGCGTGGACGAACTGGTCGACACCCTGGCCGCCAACGGCATCGCGGCCGACGCGATCCACGGCGACAAGCCGCAGCCGGCGCGCCTGCGCGCGCTCGAGCGCTTCAAGTCCGGCCAGGCGGCGATCCTGGTGGCCACCGACGTGGCAGCGCGCGGCCTCGACATCGACGACCTGCCGCAGGTGGTCAACTTCGACCTTCCGATCGTGGCCGAGGACTACGTCCACCGCACCGGCCGCACCGGCCGCGCCGGCGCCGCCGGCGACGCGCTCTCGCTGGTGTGCGCCGACGAGGTCGACCTCCTGGCCGCGATCGAAGCGCTGACCGGCCAGCTTCTGGAGCGCATCGAGGAACCCGGCTTTGCGCCCGAGCACCGGGTCCCGCTCACCAGCGGCGGCGGCCAGGTGCTGAAGAAGCCCAAGAAGCCGAAGAAGAACAAGGCGCAGGCCGACGCCCCGGTGTCCCAAGTCGACGTGCGCTTCCTGAAACCCCGCTAGCCCCACCGGAGAGCCGCATGCCAGCGTCGACGATCGACAGTTCTCCCTCGGGGCTTGGAGGCCTCACCGCGGCGCAGGCGGCCGACCGCCTTGCCGCCGACGGCCCCAACGCCCTGCCGGCCACCAAACGGCGCACCCTGCTGCACATCGCGCTGGAAGCGGCGCGCGAACCCATGTTCCTTCTGCTCATCGGCGGCGCCCTGCTCTACCTGATGCTCGGGGAGATGCGCGAAGGAGCCTTCCTGATGGTCATGGTCGTTCTCACGCTGGGATTGACGCTCTACCAGGAAGGCAAGACCGAGCGCGCGCTGGACGCCCTACGCGAGTTGGCCAGCCCGCGCGCGCTGGTGGTGCGCGACGGCCAGCCGCTGCACATCGACAGCCGCGCCGTGGTGCTCGGCGACGTAATCGTGGTGGCCGAGGGCGACCGCGTACCCGCCGACGCCGACATGGTCGCCGGCCATGAACTGGCCGTTGACGAGTCGCTTCTGACGGGCGAATCGGTCGCGGTCGAAAAGTCGCCGGAAGGCGCCGATGCTGCGACGCGCAGGCTCTACGCCGGCACGGTGGTGGTCAAGGGCCACGCGCGCGCGCACGTGGTCGCCACCGGCGCGCGCAGCCAGATCGGCGCCATCGGCCAGGCCCTGCAAAACCTGGGGCCGGAACGCTCGCCGCTGCAGCGCCACACGGCACGCATGGTCGCCATATTCGCCATCCTGGGCCTGAGCTTGTCGGCCCTGCTGGTGCCCTACTACGGCCTGCGCCACGGTGACTGGATGCAGGGCCTGCTGGCCGGGATCGCGCTGGCGATGTCGATGCTGCCGCAGGAATTCACGGTCGTGTTGGCCGTGTTCCCGGCGCTGGGCGCCTGGCGCCTGAGCCGCGCCAATGTGCTCACGCGCCGCCTGTCCGCGCTGGAAACGATGGGCGCGACCTCGGTGCTGTGCGTCGACAAGACTGGCACCCTGACCGAGAACCGCATGGCCGTGGTGCGCCTGCTGGCCGACGGCGCCGCCTGGGAACCTGCCGAGGGCGCACCGACCGCGGCGCAGGCACGCCTGGCTGAACTGGCAATCCTGGCCAGCGCCCCCGCGCCGTTCGACCCGATGGAGAGGGCTATCCACACGCTGGCCGCGCGACTGCCGACGACCTATCCGCACATGATCGGCGAGCGCCACCTGGCACGCGAGTACGCGCTGTCGTCCCAGCAGCGCTCGATGGCGCAGGCCTGGCGCGGCGCCGACGGCGTCCACCTGGTGGCGGCGAAGGGGGCGCCCGAAGCCATTTTCGCGCTGTGCCAGCTTGACGCCGGGAGGGCCGCGCAATTGGAGGGGGAGGTCGAAGCGATGGCCGCCGATGGCCTGCGCGTTCTCGGCGTAGCCTGCGCCCGTTGGCAGGGGGAACCGTGGCCGGCCACGCAGCATGGCTTCGCGTTCGAATTCGCCGGCCTGGTCGCGCTGGCCGACCCGCTGCGCGCCGACGTCCCCGAACAGGTCGCCCAATGCCACCAGGCCGGCATCCGCCTGGTGATGATCACGGGCGACTACCCGGCCACGGCCCAAGCGATCGCGCGCCAGGCCGGGATCGACTCTGGCCGCGTCATCAGCGGCGCCGAACTGGCCGCGCTGGACGACGCCGCGCTGCGCGACACACTACGCCATACGGCCGTGTGCGCCCGCATCGCGCCCGATCAGAAATTGCGCATCGTGCAGGCGCTCAAGGCCGGCGGCGCCATCGTCGGCATGACCGGCGACGGCGTCAACGACGCGCCTGCCCTGCGCGCGGCCCATGTCGGGGTGGCGATGGGCCAGCGCGGCACCGACGTGGCGCGCGAGGCGGCCGCGCTGGTGCTGCTGGACGACCGCTTCGGCTCGATCGTGGCGGCCGTGCGCGCCGGCCGCGCGCTCTACAACGCCATGCAGCGCGCCATGAGCTACATCCTGTCGGTACACGTCGGCATCGCCGGGATGGCGCTGCTACCGCTGTTGTTGGACTGGCCGGTGCTGCTGTACCCGATGCACATCGTGTTCATACAACTGCTGGTCGACCCGGCCTGCGCGCTGGCGTTTGAAAATGAGCCGCCCGAGCCGGACCTGATGCGGCGCGCGCCGCGCTCTCCCGACGCCCCGCTGTTCGGCGCGCGCACCATGGCGGCGGCCATGCTGCAGGGCGTGGCCGGCCTGACGGCGGTGATGCTGGGCTACGCCTGGGCCCTGCAGGCCCTGCCCCAGGACCAGGCGCGCGCCTTCGCCTTCGCCGCCCTGATCGTCAGCAACCTGGCGCAGATCTTCAGCAACCGCTCGCACTCGCGCTCGGCGCTGGACGTGCTGCGCGCGCCCAATCCGATGCTGTGGGCGGTGAGCGCCGGCGCGCTCACGCTGCTGCTGCTGGCCCTGTACCTGCCGCCGCTGGCCGCGGTGTTCCGCTTCGCTCCCTTATCGGCAATGCAACTATTGGCGGCGGCCGGCATCGGCATGAGCACCATGGTCTGGTTCGAGCTGTTGAAATTCGCGCGTCGCAGGCGCACAACTACCTGACCGAGGAATGCGCAAAGGCCAACGCGCAGCCGGTCTGTGCGGTATCATGCCGGGGTACGCGCTCGGCCGTCCTGGCGTCTTTTCGATTCGACAAGGTTTTTCCCATGCCCAAGCCGCTTCCCTTCGTCCCGCCCTCCGAGATCAGCCTGGGTGCGATCAAGGCGAGCTGCGCCCAGTGCAGCATGCACCAGCTATGCCTACCGATGGGGCTGGACGAGGCCGACATCTCGCGCCTGGACCAGATCATCGGCCGGCGCCGGCGCCTGGTGCGCGACGAGCGCCTGTACCAGATGGACGAACCGTTCCGCAACCTGTACGCGATCCGCTTCGGCCACTTCAAGACCTACCAGGTCAACGCCGGCGGCGAGCAGCAGATCACCGGCTTCCAGATGGCCGGCGAGCTGCTGGGCATGGACGCGATCAGCGCCGACCACCACCATTGCGACGCGGTGGCCTTGGAGGACAGCGAAGTGTGCGAAATCCCGTTCAGCCGCCTGGAGGAGCTGTTCGGGCAGGTGCCGACCCTGCTGCGCCATTTCCACCGCATCATGAGCCAGGAGATCACGCGCGAGCAGAACGTCATGCTCCTGCTTGGCAATATGCGCGCCGAGCAGCGCTTCGCGGTCTTCCTGGTCAACCTGTCGGCGCGTTACGCGGCGCGCGGCTACGCGGCCAACAGCTTCCAGTTGCGCATGTCGCGCGAAGACATCGGCAACTACCTGGGCCTGACCATCGAAAGCGTCAGCCGCCTGCTGTCGCGCTTTAAAAAGCAGGGCTGGATCAAGGTCGACAAGCGCGAGATGACCCTGCTCGACCCGGTCATGCTCAAGGCGATGGCGGCCGGCACCGAGCACTGCAGCCCGATGAGCTGAGAGCGCGCCGGCCCACGCCCCGCCTAGAATGGCGCGTCATGGTCCTCCGGCACCTGCGCCAGGTAGTAGGTCAGCGTGCCGGCCAGCGCGCACACCAGCCAAAAGAAGAAGAAGCCGACCGTGTACGCGCCCAGCGCCGTCAGGCCCAGGTCGGCCGGCAGCACCTCGCGCGGGTCGACCAGCGAGAAGAAGAATCCGTCCGCCAGCGCCGCCACCAGGAAAGCCGGCCACAGGACCGACATCGCCATGCGCCGCATGCCCTGCCCGCCCGTCATGGCGCGCGCACCGGGTCGGCGTCGATCGCGACGGCGCTTTGCAGCGGCCAGTGCCACACCGCGGCCAGGCGCCATTCGCGCTGCTGGCCTTCCACCAGCACCTGCCAGCGCGCCCGTCCCAGGTCCGGCAGCGCCACGCTGAAGCGGCCCTGCGCGTCCGGACGCAGGTCGCGCGCGATGTCCTTGGCCGGCTGGGTGGCGTGCGCCAGGTACAGGTGCAGCGGCGCCGTGAAGGGCCGGCCGAAGCTGTCCACGCGGCCGGCCAGAACGCCGGTGGCGGCGTCGTAGTTCGCCTCGAAACGCATCTTCAGGGCGCTGGCGGCGCGGTCGCGGCGCAGGTCCTGGTTGATCGCCTTGCCCTGCATGTAGTAGTCGTCGACCACCAGCGCGTCCTGGCGCGTGAAAGCCAGGTAGCCGGTGTAGGAACCGGCCACCACCACCAGCGCGGGGCCGAGCATCAACAGCCATGGCCAGCGCTGGGCGTACCAGGGCCGCGTGGTCGCGGTGCGCGAGATCAGGGGGGAAGCGGCATGCATGAACAAATCTCCTTGTGGTTATACGCTGCGTCGAACGTCAACGGCCGGCCTAGTGTACTGAGTTGCAGATTCGTTGAATAAATATGGCGAGAATCATCCTGATACTGCGTCGCAAATGCTCACAAGGCCTCGGCCTTGCTGTGCTTTGCTCCTTGTCTGAGGGCGATTTCGCCACATTTATTATTCAATGAACTAGCAACTCAGGGCACTAGCGCGGCACGATGAACACGGCGTGTTCCTCGACCCGCAAGGCGGGGTCGTCCTGCGCCGTGAGCTCGAATTCAATCCGGTGCGAGCCATGCTGCGCGGCCGCGCTCCTGGGCGCGCGCACCCGCACCGCCAGCGCCCGCGTGCTGGCGCCCTCGACGGCGGCGTCGGCCGCGCCGGCCAGCGTGATCCCGGCTATGCCCTTGACGTCGATGCGGAAGCGGTGCGCGGTCTCGCTGGTGTTCATGATCTGCAGGCGGTAGACGTTTTCGATCAGGCCGTCATCGACCTCGCGCCCCATCGAGCCGCGGTCGCGGATCACGTCCAGCTTGAGCGGCGTGCGCAGCGCCAGGCTGCTCACGAAGCCGGCCACGATCAGCGCCAGCAGGGTGCTGTAGACCAGCACCCGCGGACGCAGCACGCGCCGGCCGATCTGGCGCGCGCTCCAGTGCTGCTCCATGGCGCGGTCGGTCGAGTAGCGGATCAGCCCGCGCGGGGCGCCGATCTTGTCCATCACGCCGTTGCAGGCGTCCACGCAGGCGGCGCAGCCGATGCACTCGTACTGCAGGCCCTTGCGGATGTCGATCCCGGTCGGGCACACCTGCACGCACATATTGCAGTCGATGCAGTCGCCCTTGCCCTCGGCCGGCTTGGCGCCGCGCGGTTCGCCGCGCGCGCCGTCGTAAGTGACGATCAGGGTGTCCTGGTCGAACATCGCGCTCTGGAAGCGCGCGTAGGGGCACATGTACTTGCACACCTGCTCGCGCATCCAGCCGGCGTTGCCGTAGGTGGCCAGCGCGTAGAAGCCGACCCAGAACGCTTCCCACGGGCCCAGCCCCAGGCTGGCGATTTCGCCCACCAGCGCGCGCACCGGGGTGAAGTAGCCGACGAAGGTGGCGCCCGTGTACAGCGACAGCGCGAGCCAGGCCGCGTGCTTGGCGCTCTTCCGGGCCAGCTTGTCCACGCTCCAGGGCTGGCGGTCCAGGCGGATGCGGGCGCTGCGCGCGCCTTCGATGCGCCGCTCTATCCACATGAAGATCTCGGTGTACACCGTCTGCGGGCAGGCGAAGCCGCACCACACGCGCCCGGCCACGGCCGTCACCAGGAACAGCAAATAGGCGCAGATGATCAGCAGCGCGGCCAGGTAGATGAAGTCCTGCGGCCACAGCACCAGGCCGAAGATGTAGAACTTGCGCGCGCCCAGGTCGAACAGGACCGCCTGGCGGCCATTCCAGTTCAGCCATGGCAGGCCGTAGAACACCAGCTGGGTAAGCCAGACGCAGGCCCAGCGCAAGCTCGCGTAGCGCCCCTTCGCCTCGCGCGGATAGATCTCCTCGCGCGCGGCGTACATCCGGATCACCGCGCTCTTGGCGGGCGTGTCTGGCGTGCTCATTTTCTGGCGACCGTCGCAGGCTGGTTGGACAGGCTCCACACATAGGCGGCCAGCACATGCACCTTGTCGTTGCCGAGGAAGTCCTCGAACGCCGGCATGGTGTTGTTGCGCCCCTTGCGGATGGTCTCCATGATGGTTTCGGTGCTGCCGCCGTACAGCCAGATTTTGTCGCTCAGGTTGGGCGTGCCAAGCGCCTGGTTGCCGTGCGCGTCGGCCCCGTGGCAGGCGGCGCAGGCGCCGAACTTGTTCTTGCCCAGCGCGGCCTTGATCGGATCGGAGGTCGCGCCCGACAGGCTCTTGACGTAATTGGCGACGTTCTCGATGTCGGCGTCCGAGCCGAGCGCCGCGCCCATCGGCGGCATCTGGCCGTGGCGGCCCTTCATGATCGTGGTCTTGATGATCTCCGGGGTGCCGCCATGCAGCCAGTCGTTGTCGGTCAGGTCGGGGAAGCCCTTGTTGCCGCGCGCGTCGGAGCCGTGGCACTGGGCGCAGTAGGTCAGGAACAGGCGTTCGCCGATCGCGTGCGCCTGCGGGTCGGCCGCCACCGCCTTGAGGTCCTGGTGGGCGTAGCGCGCGAACTGCGGGCCGAAGTCGGCGTCGGCGCGCTTGAGCTCCTCCTGGTAGGCGCCGCTGGACTTCCAGCCAAGCGTGCCGGGGTAGCTGCCCAGGCCCGGATACAGCACCAGGTAGGACAGCGCGAACACGATCGTCATGTAGAACAGCCACATCCACCAGCGCGGCAGCGGCGTGTTCAACTCGGTCAGGTCCTCGTCCCACACGTGGCCGGTGGTGCCGTCCAGCGGCGCGCCCGGCTTGATCCGGTGCACCGACTGCGAGAACAGCAGCACGCCGCAGCCCAAGATCGCCAGCAAGGTGATGATGGCGACGTAGAAGTCCCAGAAGCCGCTGGTGAAGTCAGCCATGATGCTCCTCCCCCGCCGCGTCCAGGTGCTCGTCGGCGAACGGCAGCGCGGCCGCCTCGGCGAAGTCGGCGCCGCGCCGGCGCGAGAAGGTCCACAGCAGGATGCCGAGGAAGGTGATGAAGCTGATGACCGTCATGACGCTGCTCGCGCGGTCAAACACATGTTCGATTGCCATATCAGTTCCTTGTCTTGATCAGGATGCCCAGCCCTTGCAGGTAGGCGATCAGGGCGTCCTGCTCGGTCTTGTTCTCCAGCTCGGCCGGCGCCTGGGCGATGTCGGCGTCGCTGTAGGGCACGTTCAGGCGGCGCAGCGCGCGCATCTTCGGTACCACCTCGGCCGGATTGAGCTTGTTCTGGGCAAGCCACGGGTAGCCCGGCATGTTCGACTCGGGCACCACGTCGCGCGGATTGTCCAGGTGGGTGCGGTGCCACTCGTCGCTATAGCGGCCGCCCACGCGCGCCAGGTCCGGGCCGGTGCGCTTGGAGCCCCACTGGAACGGGTGGTCGTACACCGACTCGCCGGCCACCGAGTAGTGGCCATAGCGCTCGGTCTCGGCGCGGAACGGGCGGATCATCTGCGAGTGGCAGTTGTAGCAGCCTTCGCGGATGTAGATGTCGCGCCCGACCAGGCGCAGCGGCGAATACGGCTTAAGGCCGGCGATCGGCTCGGTGGTCGACTTCTGGAAGAACAGCGGGACGATCTCGACCAGGCCGCCGAAGGACACCACCAGCAGGACCAGTCCGATCAGCAGCCAGGGATTCTTTTCTATCCATTCGTGGGAAAATTTCATGGGTGTACTCCAAGCTCCAGGGTGGACGCGCTGCCATGGGCGCCGGACAGCGCCGGGATGCGCGCGTCGGCGCCGGCGTTGCCGCGCATGGTCTGCCAGGCGTTATAGGCCATCGTCAGCATGCCCGACAGGTACAGCAGGCCGCCGCCGAAGCGGATCACGTAGTAGGGATAGGTGGCCTTGACGCCTTCGACGAAGGTATAGGTCAGGGTGCCGTCCGGGTTCACCGCACGCCACATCAGGCCCTGCATCACGCCGGCGAATCCACATCGAGGCGATGTACAGGACGATGCCGATGGTGGCGACCCAGAAGTGCAGGTCCACCAGGCGCGTGCTGTACATGGCCTTCTTGCCGGACAGGCGCGGCAGCAGGTAGTAGATCGAGCCCATGGTGATGAAGCCGACCCAGCCCAGGGCGCCGGCATGCACGTGGGCGATGCCCCAGTCGGTGTAGTGCGACAGCGAATTGACGGTCTTGATCGACATCATCGGGCCTTCGAAGGTGGCCATGCCGTAGAACGACAGCGAGACGATCATGAATTTCAGGATCGGGTCGGTGCGCAGCTTGTGCCAGGCGCCCGAGAGCGTCATGATCCCGTTGATCATGCCGCCCCACGAAGGCGCCAAGAGGATCAGCGAGAACACCATGCCGATCGACTGGGTCCAGTCGGGCAGCGCGGTGTAGT
>DIZW01000106.1:0-11719 GCA_002428015.1 Oxalobacteraceae bacterium UBA6018
GAAGAGATGCAGGAATTTTTTCGCCGTTTCTTCGGCATTCCGGTACCGCCGCGCCAGCAGCCGCCCGAGCGCGTGCCGCGCGGCCGCAAACAAGCGCCGCAGCAGGACGAAGAAGTGCAGCGCGGGGTCGGTTCCGGCTTCATCATCTCCGGCGACGGCTACGTGCTCACCAACGCCCACGTGGTCGAAGGGGCCGACGAGGTCATCGTGACCCTGACCGACCGCCGCGAGTTCAAGGCCAAGGTGCTCGGCAGCGACAAGCGCTCCGACGTGGCCTTGCTCAAGGTCGACGCGGGCAACCTGCCGCGCCTGACCATGGGCGATTCGGGCAAGATCCGCGTGGGCGAGTGGGTGATCGCCATCGGCTCGCCCTTCAACCTCGAGAACACCGTCACCGCCGGCATCATTTCGGCCAAGTCGCGCGACACCGGCGACTACCTGCCGCTGATCCAGAGCGACGTGGCCGTCAACCCCGGCAATTCGGGCGGCCCCCTGATCAATATGCGCGGCGAGGTGATCGGCATCAATTCCCAGATCGCCACCCTGTCGGGCGGCTATAACGGCATCTCCTTCGCCGTGCCGATCGACGAGGCCATGCGCGTGGCCGACCAGCTCAAGAAGACCGGACGCGTCACGCGCGGCCGCCTGGGCGTGCAGATCGGCGACGTCAGCAAGGAAGTGGCCGAGTCGCTGGGCCTGGGCAAGGCGCGCGGGGTCGAGGTGTCGCTGGTCGAGCCGGGCGGCCCGGCCGAAAAAGGCGGCATCAAGGTCGGCGATATCATCCTCAAGTACAACGGCCAGGAGATCGAACGCACCTCCGACCTGCCGCGCCTGGTGGGCGCCACGGCGGTGGGCAGCCACGCCGTCGTTACCGTGTGGCGCAAGGGCCAGCAGCACGACATTCCCGTCACGGTGGTCCAGCTGGAGGACGACAAGGCCAGCAAGAAGCTGCCCGTCAAGAAGCCGGCGCCGGAATCGAAGGCTAACGCCCTCGGCCTGCACGTGTCCGACCTGACCGACGCCCAGCGCAAGGAGATGCAGGTGGACGCGGGCGTGGCGGTCGACGCCAGCGAGGGCGCGGCCAGCCGCGCCGGCATCGAGCCGGGCGACCTGATCCTGCAACTGAACAACGTCGAAGTGCGCAGCGCCAGCCAGTTCAACGGCCTGGTCGCCAAGCTCGACCCCAAGAAGAGCGTGGCCGTGCTGGTGCGGCGCGAAGACACCACCCAGTACGTGGTGATCAAGCCGCGCCCCTAAACGATGGCTAGCGCGCCTTCCGCGGGCCTGGCCGGCCCGGGCATCGCCACGGTGCCGTTCACGCTGTACTCGCGCTCGTATTGCCACCTGTGCGAGGACATGCTGGCGGCCCTGAACGCCCTGCAGGACGCCGGCACCCGGTTCCAGGTCGAGGTCATCGACGTCGACCACGATCCGGCCCTGGTGGAGCGTTTCGACGAGCTGGTGCCGGTCCTGTTCGGCGACCCGGCCCAGGACGAGCTGTGCCACTACTTCCTCGACGCCGCCGCCGTGCGGCTGTATCTGGCCTCGGTTGTGTCGATCTAGCAATATTTTTGCGGGAAATCGGCCCTTCGGCCGCTGCTGCGCAGCATAAACCGGGCTTTCTACCCTGAAATCCGGTAAAATGCCACGGTCGGAAAAGCTCCAGTCCAATGCACGCAGCTACTCTCGCTTGATCCTACTCTTCGATCAGGGCGCTCGCCTGGGGATGAACATGCCCCTCTCGGAGCGCTTTTTTCGTATGGCGGCGCCGATGTCGTCCCTCCACCCGGTTTTGTATTGAATTGCATCAATGAAGAACATACGTAACTTTTCCATCATCGCCCACATCGACCACGGCAAGTCGACCCTGGCGGACCGTATCATCCAGATCTGCGGCGGCCTGTCCGACCGCGACATGGAAGCGCAAGTGCTCGATTCGATGGATCTGGAACGCGAGCGCGGCATCACCATCAAGGCCCAGACCGCCGCCCTGCAGTACAAGGCGCGCGACGGCCAGGTCTACAACCTGAACCTGATCGACACCCCCGGCCACGTCGACTTCAGCTATGAGGTGTCGCGCTCGCTGTCGGCCTGCGAAGGCGCGCTGCTGGTGGTCGACGCCTCCCAGGGGGTGGAAGCCCAGACCGTGGCGAACTGCTACACGGCGCTGGACCTGGGCGTCGAGGTGGTGCCCGTGCTCAACAAGATCGACTTGCCCCACGCCGACCCGGCCAACGCCATCGCCGAGATCGAGGACGTGATCGGCATCGACGCCACCGACGCCGTCAAGTGCTCGGCCAAGAGCGGCCTGGGCGTGGAGGACGTGCTCGAGTCGCTGATCGCCAAGGTGCCGCCGCCCAAGGGCGACCCGGAGGCGCCGCTGCAGGCGCTGATCGTCGACTCCTGGTTCGACAACTACGTCGGCGTGGTGATGCTGGTGCGCGTGATCAACGGCACCTTGAAACCGAAAGAAAAAATCCTGCTGATGGCCTCCGGCTCGGCCCAGCTGGTCGAGAGCGTGGGCGTGTTCAGCCCGAAATCGGTATCCCTGCCGCAAATTTCCGCCGGCCAGGTCGGCTTCGTGATCGCCGGCATCAAGGAATTGAAGGCCGCCAAGGTGGGCGATACCGTCACCCACGCGGGCCGTCCCGCCGCCTCGCCGCTGCCCGGCTTCAAGGAAGTCCAGCCGCAGGTGTTCGCCGGCCTGTTCCCGGTCGAGGCCAACCAGTACGACGCCCTGCGCGATTCGCTGGAAAAGCTCAAGCTCAACGACGCCGCCCTCATGTACGAGCCGGAAGTGTCGCAGGCGCTCGGCTTTGGCTTCCGCTGCGGCTTCCTCGGCCTGCTGCACATGGAAATCGTGCAGGAGCGCCTGGAACGCGAATTCGACATGGACCTCATCACCACGGCGCCGACCGTGGTGTACGAGGTGATCCTGCGCGACGGCAGCATGGTGCGGGTCGATAACCCGTCCAAGATGCCGGATCCGTCCAAGATCGAGGAGGTGCGCGAGCCTATCGTCACCGTCAACCTGTACATGCCGCAGGAATATGTCGGCTCGGTCATCACCCTGTGCATCTCCAAGCGCGGCGTGCAGATGGACATGAGCTACCACGGGCGCCAGGTCAAGCTGGTCTACGAGATGCCGATGGCCGAGATCGTCCTCGACTTCTTCGACAAGCTCAAGTCGACCTCGCGCGGCTACGCCTCGATGGACTACGAGTTCAAGGAATACCGCGCGGCCGACGTGGTCAAGGTCGACATGCTGATCAATGGCGAGAAAGTCGACGCCCTGGCCATCATCGTCCACCGCAGCAATAGCCAGTACCGCGGGCGCCAGGTGGCGGCCAAGATGCGCGAACTGATTCCGCGCCAGATGTTCGACGTGGCGATCCAGGCCGCCATCGGCGCCAACGTGATCTCGCGCGAGAACGTCAAGGCGCTGCGCAAGAACGTGCTGGCCAAGTGCTACGGCGGCGACATCAGCCGCAAGAAAAAGCTGTTGGAGAAACAAAAAGCCGGCAAGAAGCGCATGAAGCAGGTCGGTTCGGTGGAAATTCCTCAAGAGGCTTTCCTGGCAATCTTACAAGTGGATGAGAAATGAACCTGCAAGTGATCTTGGGTAACTTCGCTTTGATCCTGTTCGTCGCCATGGTGGTGACGGGCATCATCTGGTTTTTCGACGTTTTCTACCTTGCCAAGCGCCGCCGCGCCGCCGCCGACGCCGCCCTGGCCGCCTTCGATGAGCGCAACGCCCGCCTCACGGCCGACGGGGTCAAGCCCGACACCGGCGGCAACCGCCAGCAGATCGAGGCGGCCCTGCTGCGCCAGCCGACCTGGATCGAGTACTCGGGCAGCTTCTTCCCGGTGATCGCCCTGGTGTTCTTCCTGCGTTCCTTCCTGTACGAGCCGTTCAAGATCCCGTCCGAATCGATGGTGCCGACCCTGCTCGTGGGCGACCTGATCCTGGTGAACAAGTTCGCCTACGGCATTCGCCTGCCGGTGCTGAACCAGAAAATCATCAACGTGGGCGACCCCCAGCGCGGCGACGTGATGGTGTTTAAGTATCCCAAGGACATGAGCCAGGACTACATCAAGCGGGTGGTCGGCGTCCCCGGTGATAAAATCACCTACGAAAACAAGCGCCTGAGCGTCAATGGCCAAGCCGTTTCCTACACCCCCATGGACGATTACCTCGACGAGGTGCGGCCTGTGTACCATAAGCAATTCGCGGAAGACTTGACGGGCGTGAAGCACCGCATCCTGAACGACGACGACCGCCGCACCATCGAGTTGTCCCAGGTGGATACCTTCCCCCACCGCGAGGCCTGCGTTTATTCCTACGAGAAATTTACTTGTACCGTACCTGAAGGCAATTACTTTATGATGGGGGACAACCGCGACAATAGCGCCGACAGCCGCTACTGGGGTTTTGTTCCAAATAAGAACATTGTCGGTAAAGCTTTCTTCGTCTGGATGAATTTAGGTAACCTGAAGCGCATTGGCGGCATACACTAAGTCAAAAGGGGAGTGGCACATGTTCGGATCGAAGCAAGAGTTTCTCAATCGCCAGCGCGGCATCTCGCTGTCCGGCCTGATCGTGGTGCTCGCCATCATCGCCGTCATCGCCCTGGTGGTCATGAAAGTGTTCCCCACCTTTGTGGAATACCGCGCCATCAAGAGCTCGATTGTTGCTGCTAAGGCAACGAACGGCACGGTGCGCGAGATCCAGCAATCGTTCGACAAGAACGCCGACATCAACGCGATCGACGCGATCAAAGGTACCGACCTGATCATCTCCAAGGACACCGGCGAGACCGAAATCAGCTTTGAATACGAAAAACGCATCCCTTTGTTCGCCAACGTCAGCCTGCTGATCGACTACGCCGGCACGACCGACAAGAGCGGCGTGGTTCCCCAAAAAGCGGCAGCGCCCCAATAAGGCGCCCGCGCACAGACCGACGATGAATCTTCAGTTATTGCAGACCCGCTTAGGTTACACGTTCCAGGATGCTGGCCTGTTGCAGCAAGCCTTGACGCATCGCAGCCACAGCAGCCTGCATAACGAGCGCCTCGAATTCCTCGGCGATTCCATCCTCAATTGCGTGGTGGCCTCGGTGCTGTACGAGCGCTTCGCCGCCATCGACGAAGGCGACCTGTCGCGCCTGCGCGCCAACCTGGTCAAGCAGCAGTCGCTGTACGAGATCGCCCAGAAGCTGGAGTTGTCGCAATTTCTGCGCCTGGGCGAGGGCGAGCTCAAGTCCGGCGGCTTCCGCCGTCCCTCGATCCTGGCCGACACCCTGGAGGCGCTGCTGGGCGCCATCTTCCTCGACGCCGGCTTCGACGCCGCCCGCGACGTGATCCGCGCCTTCTACATCCCCATCCTCGACTCGGTGGACCCGCGCACGCTCGGCAAGGACGCCAAGACCCTGTTGCAGGAGTTCCTGCAAAGTAAAAAAATCGCCTTGCCGACCTATAACGTGGTGGCCACCCATGGCGCCGCCCACAGCCAGGAATTCGAGATCGAATGCCTGGTGCCCAAGCTCGGCATCCAGGTCTACGGACGCGGCGGCAGCCGCCGCGCCGGCGAGCAGGCCGCCGCCAAGCTGGCGCTCGAAGTGGCCGAGCAAGCCCTGGTGAAGGCGCCCGCCGGGGCGCGCAAGACCAAACCACGCGCCGCCCAGCTCAAGCTGGCCGGCATCGCCACCATTCAAAGCGACGGCGACGGCGAGGCCCACGACGAGGCCGCGCCGGCCAAGGCGCCCGCCCCGGCGGCCGAGGCCAAGCCGTCCAAACTCACGCGTCCGGAAACCAAGCTAGCATGAACCCCACCGCCACTCCCGCCAACTTCCGCTGCGGCTACATCGCCATTGTCGGCCGCCCCAACGTGGGCAAATCGACCCTGATGAACGTGCTGATCGGCGCCAAGGTGTCGATCACCTCGCGCAAGGCCCAGACCACGCGCCACCGCATCACCGGCATCCAGACCCTGGAAGACGCCCAGTTCATCTACGTCGACACGCCTGGTTTCCAGACCCGCCACGCCAACGCGCTCAACAAGACGCTCAACAAGACCGTCACCAACACCCTGGTCTCGGCCGACGTGATCCTGTTCCTGGTCGAGGCCGGCACCTTCGGCCCGGCCGACCAGCAGGTGCTCGAGCTGCTGCCCACCGACGTGCCGGTGGTCCTGGTGATCAACAAGTCCGACCGGGTCAAGGACAAGGCCGCGCTGATGCCGTTCGCGCAAGAGGTGTCGTCCAAGCACAATTTCGCCGCCATCGTGCCGGTCTCGGCCAAGCTGCGCTTCCAGCTCGACAGCCTGCAGAACGAGATCAAGCGTTTCCTGCCCGAGAACGCGCCCATCTTCGGCCCGGACGACATCACCGACCGCAGCGAAAAATTCCTCGCCTCGGAGATCGTGCGCGAGAAGCTGTTCCGCCTGGTCGGCGACGAATTGCCCTACACCAGCACCGTCCTGATCGAGAAATTCGAGCAGGAGGGCGACCTGCGCCGCGTGTTCGCCGCCATCCTGGTCGAGCGCGATACCCACAAGTCCATGATCATCGGGAACAAGGGCGCGCGCCTGAAGGACGTCTCGACCCAGGCCAGGCTCGACATGGAAAGGCTGTTCGGCGGTCCCGTGTACCTGGAGATCTGGGTCAAGGTCAAGTCCGGCTGGGCCGACAACGAAGCGGGCCTGCGCGCCTACGGCTACGAATAGCGCAGGGGCCGCCACCGCGCCCATGACCACCGCCGACCCGACCACCGCGGCCATCACGCGCCGTCCGCCCGCCCGCGGCGCCGGCGGGCGCGTCGGCGGCCAGCCGGCCTTCGTGCTGCACAGCTATCCCTACAAGGAAACCAGCCTGATCGTCGACATGTTCACGCGCGACTTCGGCCGCGTGGGCCTGGTGGCCAAGGGCGCCAAGCGCCCCCATTCGGCCCTGCGCGGCGTGCTCCAGACCTTCCAGCCCCTGCAGGCGGCCTGGAGCGGCAAGGCCGAGCTGCGCACCCTGATCGGCGCCGAATGGGTGGGCGGCATGCTGCCGCTGGAGAAGACCGCGCTGCTGTGCGGCTTCTACCTCAACGAACTGCTGGTCAAGCTGATCGCCCGCGACGACCCCCATCCGGCCTTGTTCGACCATTATGTGGCCACCTTGAACCAGCTGGCCCACAACGAACCGGCGCCTATCGTGCTGCGCAAGTTCGAACGCGCGCTGCTCAAGGAGACCGGGGTCGCCGCCGACCTGGGCCGCTGCACCAGCACCGGCGCGCCGGTCGACCCGGGCACCGACTACGTGGTCGATCCCGAGCGCGGCGCGCGCCTGGTGCGCGCGGCCGACACCTGGCCCGTGGTGTGCGGCAAGACCCTGCTCGACATGGAGCGCGAGGACTACAGCGACCCGCTTACGCAGGCGCAAAGCAAGCAACTGATGCGCTTCCTGCTGGCGCACCACCTGGGCGGCGCGCCGCTGAACACGCGCCAGATATTGATCGACCTGATGCAGCTTTAACTGGACAACGCCATGAGCTTCCTGCAACCTTCCGGCCCGGTGATCGACCTGGGCGTCAACATCGACCACGTGGCCACCGTGCGCAACGCGCGCGGCACCGCCTATCCCGACCCGATCCGCGCCGCCCTCGTGGCCGAGCAGGCCGGCGCCGACGTCATCACCCTGCACCTGCGCGAGGACCGGCGCCACATCAAGGACGCCGACGTGATCGCGCTGCGGCCCCAGCTCATGACGCGCATGAACCTGGAAGCGGCGGTGACCCAGGAGATGATCGACTTCGCCTGCCGCATCGCGCCCCAGGACGTGTGCCTGGTACCCGAGCGGCGCGAGGAAGTGACCACCGAGGGCGGCCTGGATGTGGTGCGCTACTATCAGCAGGTCGAGCAGGCCGTGCGCCAGCTGCAGGGCGAGGGCATTCGCGTGAGCCTGTTCATCGACGCCGAGCAGGACCAGATCGCCGCCGCCGCCGCCCTGGGCGCGCCGGTGATCGAGCTGCACACCGGGCGCTACGCCGAAGCCGAGGGCGAGGCGCAGGCGCGCGAGCTGGCGCGCATCGAGGCCGGCACCCGCTTCGCCGTCGCGCGCGGCCTGAAGGTCAACGCCGGCCACGGCCTGCACTACACCAACGTGCAGCCGATCGCCGCCATCGCCGAGATCGGCGAACTCAATATCGGCCACGCGATCGTCGCGCACGCCCTGTTCGCCGGCTTCGAGAACGCCGTGCGCGAGATGAAGGCCATCATGACGGCCGCGCGCCTGGGTATGGCCATCGGGCGGCGCGGATGAGTGGCGCCATCTACGGGATCGGCACCGACATCGTGCAGATCGGGCGCATCGAGGCGGCCCTGGCCAGGAGCGGCGAGCGCTTCGCCGCCAAGATCCTGGGACCCGACGAGATGCTCAAGTATCAAGCGCGCAGCGCCAGGAACGCCGTGCGCGGCATGCGCTTTTTGGCCACCCGCTTCTCGGCCAAGGAGGCGTTCTCCAAGGCCATCGGGCTGGGCATGCGCATGCCCATGACCTGGCGCGCGGCCCAGATGCTCAACGCCCCGAGCGGCAAGCCGGTGATCGTGTGCAGCGGAGCGCTGGACGAGTTTATGCGGCAAAATAGGCTATCCGCCCAGGTCAGCATCAGCGACGAAGCCGACTACGGCGTCGCCTTCGTGATCGTCACCCAGGCGCCTGAATAAACGAGCGTTACCTCATGACCGAAGCACAAGCGAACGCCTCACCCCCAGAGATTCCCACCGACGCCGGCGCCGCCCAGGCCGGGCCGGACGCGCGCGCCCAGGTGCTCGCCACCGTGGCCAAGCTGCCCAACCTGCCCGGCGTGTACCGCTACTTCGACGCGGCCGACGCGGTGCTCTACGTGGGCAAGGCGCGCGACCTGAAAAAGCGCGTCTCGAGCTACTTCCAGAAGAACCTGGCCAGCCCGCGCATCGCCATGATGGTCGAGCGCATCGCGCGCCTGGAGACCTCGGTCACCAGCAGCGAGGCCGAAGCGCTGATCCTGGAAAGTAACCTGATCAAGACGCTCAAGCCGCGCTACAACATCCTGTTCCGGGACGATAAATCCTACCCCTACCTGAAGATCAGCGGCGGCGCGGTGCCGCGCATGGCCTACTACCGCGGCGCGCTGGACAAGAAGAACCAGTACTTCGGCCCCTTCCCGAGCGCGTGGGCGGTCAAGGAATCGATGCAGATCCTGCAGAAGGTGTTCATGCTGCGCACCTGCGAGGACAGCGTGTACGCCAACCGCACGCGCCCCTGCCTGCTGCACCAGATCGGCCGCTGCAGCGCGCCCTGCGTGGACCTGGTGGCGCCTGACGATTACCAACGCGACGTGGACAACGCCGCCAAGTTCCTGCGCGGGCGCCAAAGCGAGGTCATGGCCGACCTGGAAGCGAAGATGCACGGCTTCGCCGCCGAGCTCAAATTCGAGCAGGCCGCCGCCGTGCGCAACCAGATCCAGTCGCTGGCGCGCGTGCTGCACCAGCAAAGCATGGACACCGGCGGCGACGCCGACGTCGACGTCATCGCCGTGGTGGTGCAGGGCGGGCGCGCCTGCGTCAATCTGGCCATGGTGCGCGGCGGGCGCCACCTGGGCGACCGCGCGTATTTCCCCACCCAGGTCAGCGACGCGGCGGCCATCGCCGAAGGCAGCATCGAATGCGAGGTGCTGGCCGCCTTCCTGGCCCAGCACTACAGCGAGAAGTTCATCCCCGGCACCCTGATCCTGAACATCGAATTCGACCAGCCGGCCCTGACGGCCGCGCTGGCCGAGCAGTGCGGCCACCGCATTAACCTGATCTTCCAGCCCCAGGGGCAGCGCCGCCAGTGGCTCGAACTGGCCTGCAAGGGCGCCGAGATCTCGCTGGCGCGCCTGCTGTCCGAGCAGGGCTCGCAGCAGTCGCGCACGCGCGCGCTGGCCGAGGCGCTCGCGCTCGAGGTCGAGGAGCTCGACAGCCTGCGCGTGGAATGCTTCGACATCAGCCACACCCAGGGCGAGGCGACCCAGGCCTCGTGCGTGGTGTTCCATCACCACACCATGCAGAACGGCGAGTACCGGCGCTACAACATCAACGACATCACACCCGGCGACGACTACGCCGCCATGCGCCAGGTGCTCATGCGCCGCTACGAGAAGGTGGCCGGCGGCGACGGCGTCATGCCCGACGTGGTGCTCATCGACGGCGGCAAGGGCCAGGTCGAGATGGCGCGCCAGGTGTTCGCCGAGCTCGGGCTCGACATCGGCCTGATCGTCGGCGTGGCCAAGGGCGAGGGCCGGCGCGTGGGCCTGGAGACGCTGGTGTTCGTCGACGGGCGCGCGCCCCAGGAGCTGGGCAAGGAATCGGCCGCGCTGATGCTGGTGGCGCTGATCCGCGACGAGGCGCACCGCTTCGCCATCACCGGCATGCGCGCCAAGCGCGCCAAGACGCGCCAGACCTCGCGCCTGGAGGAGATTGAAGGCATCGGCGCCAAGCGCCGCCAGAAGCTCCTGGCGCGCTTTGGCGGCCTGCGCGGGGTGGTTGACGCCAGCGTCGAGGACCTGATGCAGGTCGAGGGCATTTCGACCCAGCTGGCCGAAGAGATCTACCGCCAGCTGCACTGATGGGCTCAACTGGTGCAATCGGCCCCGGCAGGGTAGACTAGCGGCGCAAGCATTTCTAACGCTCAACCACGCCGCGCGCCCTATGCCTTTCAATATTCCGATTCTCCTGACCTGGCTCCGGGTCGCGCTCATACCGCTGGTCGTTGGCGTCTACTACCTCCCGCTGCACTGGCTGCCGCGTTCTGACCAGGACCTGGCCGCCACCTGGGTGTTCGTTATCGCCGCCATCACCGACTGGTTCGACGGCTTCCTGGCGCGCCGCTGGAACCAGACCTCGGCCTTCGGCGCCTTCCTCGATCCCGTCGCGGACAAGCTGATGGTGGCCGGCGCGCTGCTCGTGCTGGTGCACCTGGACCGGGTCGACCACTTCATCGCCTTCATCATCATCGGGCGCGAGATCGCCATCTCGGCGCTGCGCGAGTGGATGGCCCAGATCGGCGCCTCGCGCTCGGTGGCGGTCAGCTCGCTCGGCAAGATCAAGACGGCGGCCCAGATGACGGCCATCCCCATGCTGCTGTTTCACGACGTGGTGTTCGGCAGCGTCGACACCCAGATCGTGGGCGACTACCTGATGGTGGCGGCGGCGGTGCTGACGGTGTGGTCGATGTTCTACTACATGCGCCTGGCCTGGCCCTTGATCAAGGAAAAGGCCGGCGCCGGCTTGTGACAGCGACAGGGCGCTTCCTTGACAAGCCGTTCAGATCGTCTATAATGCCTGCCTGTTGTGACGACGCGGGAGTAGCTCAGTTGGTAGAGCGCAACCTTGCCAAGGTTGAGGTCGAGAGTTCGAGACTCTTCTCCCGCTCCAGTGACAGGGCAGTACCCAGGATGATGTTGTGATGTAATCCTTGGAAAACAGCCAGGTTTCTGCGATAATCGTTGTCTTGCAAAATGCGGGAGTAGCTCAGTTGGTAGAGCGCAACCTTGCCAAGGTTGAGGTCGAGAGTTCGAGACTCTTCTCCCGCTCCAGTTCGCTGGGTTTGGTGTAAATAGTATAAATTGTTTGGCTCCAATGCGGGAGTAGCTCAGTTGGTAGAGCGCAACCTTGCCAAGGTTGAGGTCGAGAGTTCGAGACTCTTCTCCCGCTCCA
>DIZW01000106.1:11905-12025 GCA_002428015.1 Oxalobacteraceae bacterium UBA6018
CGAGACTCTTCTCCCGCTCCAGAATTTACAGGGAAGGCATGCAGCTTCCCGGCAAGAGCGGCCCTGCCGCTTTTTTGTTTGACAGTCCCTCAGGCGAGGTAGCAAAGAGGTTATGCAGCG
>DIZW01000122.1:0-35499 GCA_002428015.1 Oxalobacteraceae bacterium UBA6018
CGCCGCTGACGACGACGTCGCCGGCGCTGCCGTCCCAGCTGAAGGTGGCGCCCGGATCTTCGCTGAAGGTGAAGGTGACGGTCGCGGTCTCGCCGTGCTTGAGGGTGCTGACGTCGCTGGTGATGGCCAAGGTCGGCGCGGTGGTGTCGAGGACGTAGGCCTGCGAGTAGGCCGTGCCGGCATTGCCGACCCCATTCTCGACGTGGACTTTGAACGTATCGCTCGACGCCAAGGTGGTGGCGTAGCTGAAGCTGCTGTCGCCGGTGGTGGCGCTGGTGGTGTGCCAGGTGGCGCCGTTGTCGAACGAGACTTGGACGATTTCGTGGGCGGCCAGGCTGGCGCTGAGCGTGCCGGTAACGGTCTGGGCCGCCGTCTTGGTGATGAAGTCGGTGGCGGAGGGGCCCGTGTCGGCTGACAGGCTCGCGGCCGTCACGGTGGTGGTGGGCGTGCTCGTGTCGATCGTGATGGCCAAGGCCGACGAGGCCGTGCTGACGTTGCCGGCGGCGTCGGTGGCCTTGGCGCTGAGCGAATGCGCGCCATCGGCCAGCGTGTCGCTGGTGATCGACCAGTTGCCGCTGCCGTCGGCCGTGCCGGTGCCGAGCACGGTCGTGCCGTCCGTGTCGTACAGCGTCACGATGGCGCCGGCCTCGGCGGTGCCGGTGATGGCGGGCGTCGTCACGGAGGTCAAATCGTCGCTGTTCGAGGTGCCGCTGTCGCTGCCGCTGGCCAGGTCGGGGGTGCCGGGCGCGGCGGGCGCACTCTGGTCGAGCACGTAAGCCTGGGAAAACGCGGTGCCGGCGTTGCCGGCCGCGTCGACGACGTGCACCTTGAGCGTGTCGCTGCCCGTGAGCGTTTGGCCCGACAGCGACCAGGTGGCGGCGCCGACCGAGGTGGTGGCCGTGGTCCAGGTGCCGCCGTTGTCCAGCGAGACCTCGACCAATTCGCCGCTGGCCAGGTTGGCGCTGAGCGTGCCGCTGACGGTCTGGGCCGCCGTTTTGGTGATGAAATCGGTCGACGAGCTGCCCGTGTCGTGCGACAGGGCGGCGGTGGCGATCGTCGTGGTGGGCGCCGTCGTGTCGAGCACGTAGGCCTGGGTGGAGGCCACGCTGCTGTTGCCGGCCGTGTCGCTTACCCGTACTTCGAGCGTGTTGCTGGCGCTTAGAGTCTGCCCGCTCAGGGACCAGGTGGACAATCCGGTCGACGTGGTCGCGGTGGTCCAGGTGCTGCCGTTGTCGAGCGAGACCTCGACGATCTCACCGCTGACCAGGTTGGCGCTGGTCGTGCCCGAGATCGTCTGGGCCGCCGTCTTGGTGGTGAAATCGGTGGACGAGGTGCCGGTGTCGGCGGAAAAGGCGAGCGTGGCGATGGTGGTGGTGGGCGCCGTCGTGTCGAGCACATAGGCCTGCGTCACCGCGGTGTTGGCGTTGCCGGCCAGGTCGGACACGCGCACCTGCAGGGTGTCGCTGCCGGTCAGGGTCTGTCCGCTCAGCGACCAGGTGTTCAGGCCGGCCGTGGTGGTGGCGGTGGTCCAGGTGCCGCCGTTGTCGAGGGAGACCTCGACGATCTCGCTGGACACCAGGTTGACGTCGGTAGTGCCGGAGATGGTCTGGGCGGCGGTCTTGGTGATGAAGTCGGTCGAGGACGAGCCGGTGTCGGCGGAGAAGGCGACGGTCGCGATCGTCGTCGTCGGCGTGGTCTGGTCGATGGTGACCGTGAGGGCCGAGGAGGCCGAGCCGATATTGCCGGCGTTATCGACGTTCTTGGCCGTTATCAAGTGATCGCCGTCGGCGAGGAAGGTGGCGCTGTAGGTGTAGTTCCCGCTGCCGTCGGATAGCGTGGTGCCGAGCAGGGTGCCGTCGGCGTAGACGTTGACCCAGCTGTTGGAGTCGGCCCCCGTGCCAAGGAAGCAGGGGCCGGTGACGTTCGTGATCTGGTCGCTGTTGGAGACCCCGCTGTCGGTGGCGGGGTCGAGGGTGGGCGTGCCGGGCGTGGTGACCGGCGCCGTGGTGTCGATGGTGACAGTCAGCTGGTTTGACTGATGGCTGACGTTGCCTGCCGCGTCTGTCGCCGTGGCGCTGACGTGGTGGGCTCCTTCGCTCAGCGTCGAGCTGGTGATGGTCCATTTTCCCATGCCGTTGGCCGTGGTCGTACCGAGTAAGACTACGGTGGTTACGGAGTTAACGACGACGGTCTCGTAGAGCTTTATCGTCGCGCTCGCCTCGGCCGTGCCAGTGAAATTGGGCGTGGTCCTGTTGGTCAGATTGTCGGACGACGACACGCCGCTGTCGGTTCCGTTCTGCAGGTCCGGCGTGCCAACGGCGGGCGCCTGGGTGTCGATGGTGGTGAGCAGGCCGGTGGACAGCGTGCTGGTGTTGCCCACCAGGTCAGTCACCTTGGTGTAGACCGTGTGATAGTTGTCGCTGAGCGTGCTGGCGGTGATGCTCCAGGCGCCGGTGCCGTCGGCCGTCGCGGTGCCGAGCTGGGTCGTTGTGTCGGTGTCGTACAGGGTGACGGTGGCGTTGGCCTCCGCGGTGCCGGTGAATGTGGGCGTGGTGGCGCTGGTGACGTTGTCGGTGCTGGAGGAGCCGCTGTCCGAGCTGGTCAGCAGGTCCGGCGTCGACCCCGCCGGCGCCGTGTGGTCGAAGGTGTAGCTGGCGCCGCCGCTGAAGCCGGCCGTGATGGCGTTGCTGCTGAGATCGGCGATGCCGGTGCCGCTGGCGTTCAGGTCCAGGCGCATGCTGCCGTCGCCGGCGATGGTGTCGACGGTGACGGTGTAGGTGATGCCGCCGTCGGCGCTGGTGGCGCCGGAAATGTTGCCGCTGGCGGTGCTGCCGTTGACCAAGGTGAAGTCGCTGGTGTCGACGCCGGTCACCGCTTCCGAGAAGGTGACCGTGTAATGCGCCGTGGTGGCGTTCGAGGTGGCGGCGTCGACGGTGGTGATGCTGGTCACCGTGGGCGGCGTCACATCGCCGGCCAAGTGGTTCCAGCCAGCCAGGGCGTCGGTGGCGAGCACGGAGGCGTGGGCGGCGGCGCCGGTGGCGAACTCGAGGTTCCAGTTGCCGCCCAGGCTGGCCGCGCCGGTGTTGTCGATGGACGCTTCGACCTGGGCGCCGGTGGCGCCGGCCAGGGCCCGGATGAAGGCGGCGCCGTCGCTGCCGGCGGCCACGTCGCAGCCGTAGAGCTGGATGTCGGCGTCCGGCGCCAGGCTGGCGCCGATGCTCTGCAGCGCCCCCTGGTGCTGGTCGAGGTTCTCCGCGCGCAGCGCGGTGGCGCCGATCAGCAGCAGGTCTTCGGCGCCGTGGGAGAGGATGCCGATCGCGGCGACGTTGCGCGCGCCTTGGAGGGTGGCGGCGATCTGGTCCAGGCCGTCGGCGTTCGGGTCGAGGATGACCACGTGCACGCCGTCGGCGGCGGCCTTGGCCAGCAGGTCCTGGTCCGGCAGGCGGCTGTCGACGAACAAATAGCGCAGGCTTTCCGTGGCGGGGTCGCCGTTCGCGCCGGTGGCGAGGGAGGAGAGCGTGCTAGGGAATTCGCTATTGTTTAACATTGGTTGTCCTCAACTAGCGATGCTAGTGACATTGCTGCGGTTGTTTTTCAGGTCCTGCCAGCGGGCGGCGTTCGATACAGGGCGGGGCGGGAAGGGGGCGCGGCGAATCTCGAAGCTGGTCTTGCGCAGGCCGAGGGCGATGCCGGATCGGCGCGCTTCGATGGGGCCAGCGGAATGATGGGACTTCGCCGTGTCAGTCATGAACCGAATATCCGATCAGGTTTTCATCAGCAGGTTTCTGCGTATCTTCGCAGGATTAACTCAGATTCACAAAACTGATAGCTCGTCTATTCTACTGAGAAATGCGTTCAATGTGTCTGTTGACGACAAAACATTTTACACGCGCGCATTTGATCGATTTTGTCCTCGAAATTACATCGCCGTGCCCTTAAAATGGTGGTAGCGGATTAGGTGGGCTTGCCAATTATTATTTATTTGACAAGTCTCAAGAGATAAGACGGCGGCGGTGTTATTCCACAAATTGGGGGATTTAACCAAGCCGGCCATGATTGCCAAAAAAATGTGCAAATGCGTATTGGCGCGGTGTTCCGCGTATTTGCCGATGTGTCGCCGGGAATTGGGCGGCAAAATAGCTTGCTGTCCCTGGTAAAGCAGCTTTATGTTGTAAGCCAAAGTCGGGATGCTTTCCTAGATATTCTGGCGCTGCGGTTTTCTGTTGCGCCTGGTTTTGCAAAGCATTGAACTGACATTTGGTAGCTTTTGCTTAATAGCTCGCCATATGTTCCAAACACCGTACAACGTGTATTTCATCACGGAGCCTTCCTTGTCATTCAAAATAAACAGGCTTCCCGGCTTTCGGGCCATCCTTATCGCGGCTACGTCATGCATTCTGCCGCTGGCCTTGGCCGCCTGCGGCGGCGGCGCCTCGTCCGGCGCCCCTGCCGCTGCCGTCGCCGGCCCGGTATCGACGCCTTCGCCCGCACCCGATCAGACTCCGATCGTCGTCGGCGATCGGGTCGACCTGGGCAAATTGATCTTCAACGACACCAACCTGTCCGAGCCGCGCGGTACCGCCTGCGTGAACTGCCATCAGCCCAATACCGGCTTCGCCAGCAACAACGGCTCGCTCACTGGGGTCGCCCTGGGCAGCACGCCCGACTCCATGGGCTTGCGTAAGCCGATGAACAACAGCTATTCCGGCCTGGTTCCCAAGTTTTCCTTCACCACGGACGACGCCGGCGCGACCATTGCCATGGGGGGGCTGTTCTGGGACGGCCGCGCCGACACGCCGGCGCTGCAGGCCCTGGGCCCGCTTCTCAATCCGCTGGAAATGAACAATGCCAGCCGCAAGGCCGTGGTGGACAAGATCGCCGCCTCCCGATACGCGCCGCTGTTCAAGCAGGAGTTCGGCGCCGGCGTGTTTGACGACACCGATTTCGCATTCACCCAGATCGGCGTGGCCGTCGAGGCGTTCGAGCGCGCCAAACTGCAGCCCTTCACGTCGAAGTTCGACGCGATGGTGCGCGGGCAGGTCACGCTGACCGTCCCGGAAGCGCGCGGCCTGGCGATGTTCCAGTATGAGTCGAAGGGCAATTGCTCCACCTGCCATGCGCTCGACCCCATTAGCGACAATCCCGAGGATTCGCTGTTTACCGACTTCACCTACAAGAACACCGGTGTGCCGCGCAACAAGCTACTTCCACGCAACGCCGATCCGGCCTTCTTCGATCTCGGCCTGTGCGGCCCCGAGCGCACGCCGCCGATCTTGCCGGCGGCGCTGGCGGCGGGCATCACGATCGATGATTTTTGCGGCAAGTTCCGGGTGCCGTCCTTGCGCAATGTCGCCGAGCGCACGTCGTTCATGCACAACGGCGTGTTCACCGACCTGACCGAGGTGGTGCGCTTCTATTCGCGGCGCAACGTGGGGACCGTGCCCGACGATCTGCCGCCCCAGTATCAGCGCAATGTCGAGCGCAAGATCGCCCCGTTCAACCGCAACGCCCACGCCGGGCCGGCGATGACGGACGCTGAGATCGGTGAGGTCGTGGCCTTTTTGCGCACCTTGAGCGACGGCTACCAGCCTCCGGTAGCGAAATAGGCGGCGGGGGGATCGCCCCCCCGACAGTTGCTGAGCACCAACAGCAAGGGGTTTTCTCAAAAAACCTCCGTCCGCAAATGGAAATAATTCGCATTTACGTTTATGATGATAGTATCTGACGGAAAGACGCTGCGTCTCCACCTCTCTTAGCAAAGCGACATCATGACTCTTGCTCCTGCATTGATTACCCTCGACGCCCTGGCGGTGGGTAAAAGCGCGACCGTGGTGCACTTGGCGCCGGGCAACCCGGGCCTGGCCGACGGCGGGGTGGACGTGTCGCGGCGCCTGATGGAGCTCGGCTTCGTCCCCGGCGAGCGCATCCGCATGCTCAAGCGCGGCCTGCCCGGCGGCGACCCGCTCGCCGTCAAGGTCGGCCATTCGACGTTCGCGCTGCGCCGCTTCGAGGCCGCGCTGATCTCGGTGAAACCGGAATAGACAAGGAGCGTACGGCATGAGCGCTGTGGAACCGCAAGCCCAAGCTGCCATGCGCACGCCGCTGATCGCGCTGCTGGGCAACCCAAACTGCGGCAAGACGGCCCTGTTCAACCGCCTCACGGGCGCGCGCCAGAAGGTCGCCAACTACGCCGGCGTGACCATCGAGCGCAAGGAGGGCAGCTTCGTCTCGCCGGCCGGGCGCGCGTTCCGCGTGCTCGACCTGCCCGGCGCCTACAGCCTGTCGGCCACCACCCCGGACGAAGCCATCACGCGCGATGTGGTGGCCGGCCTGCGTCCCGGCGAGCAGAAGCCGGACGCCATCGTCTGCGTCGTCAACGCCACCAACCTGCGCCTGAACCTGCGCCTGGTCCTGGAGGTCAAGCGGCTCGGGCTGCCCATGGTGCTGGCGCTGAACATGGTCGACGTGGCCAAGAAGCGCGGCATCAGCATCGACACCGCGCGTCTGGCGCAGGAGCTGGACATGCCGGTGGTGGAGACGGTGGCGGTGCAAAGCGGCGGCGAAAAAGCCCTGCTGGGCGCGCTCGACGCCATGCCCGACTACGGCGACGTGAGCGCGCTGCCGCTGTCGGCCATCGACGCGGTGACGGTCGAGGAGACCCAGCGCGAGGTGAGGCGCATCCTGGAAGCCTGCGCCAGCCACGCCCACGACACCGGCAACCTGACCGAGCAGATCGACCACGTGGTGCTGCACCCGGTCGTCGGTCCCCTGATCCTGGCCGCGCTCATGTTCCTGGTGTTCCAGGCCGTGTTCAGCTGGGCCGCGGTGCCGATGGAGATGATCGCCGCCGCCGTCGCCAGCGTCGGCGCCTGGGTGGGCGAGCACATGGCGCAAGGCCTGCTGCGCAGCCTGCTGGTGGACGGGGTCTTCAGCGGGGTCGGCAGCGTGCTGGTGTTCCTGCCGCAGATCCTGATCCTGTTCTTCTTCATATTGGTGCTGGAGGATTGCGGCTACCTGCCGCGCGCCGCCTTCCTGCTCGACCGCCTGATGGGCGGGGTGGGGCTGTCCGGGCGCGCCTTCATTCCGCTGCTGTCCTCGTTCGCCTGCGCCATCCCCGGCATCATGGCCGCGCGCACCATCCAGAACCCGCGCGACCGCCTGGTGACGATCATGATCGCGCCGCTGATGACCTGCTCGGCGCGCCTGCCCGTGTACGCGCTGATCATCGCCGCCTTCATCCCCAACCGCGAGGTGGGCGGGCTGGTCAGCCTGCAGGGCCTGGTGCTGTTCATCCTTTACTTCGCCGGCATCGCCAGCGCCATGGCGGTGGCCTGGATCTTCAAGCGCACCATGGGCGCGACGCGCCACCAGCCGCTCATGCTCGAGCTGCCCAGCTACCACTGGCCGCACCTGCACAACCTGATGCTCGGCCTGTGGGAGCGCGCGCGCATCTTCATCACGCGGGTCGGCACCATCATCCTCACCCTGATGGTGCTGCTGTGGTTCCTGTCGAGCTTCCCCGGCGCGCCCGAGGGGGCGCTCCATCCGCCGATCTACTACAGCGTGGCCGGCATCCTGGGGCGCGCGCTGGCGGTGCTGTTCGCGCCGATCGGCTTCACCTGGCAGATCTGCATCGCCCTGGTGCCCGGCATGGCGGCGCGCGAAGTGGCCGTCGGCGCGCTCGGCACCGTGTACGCGCTGTCGGCCAAGGGCGACGAGCTGGCCAGCGCGCTCACCCCGCTGATCGCCCATTCCTGGACCCTGCCGACGGCGCTCTCGCTGCTGGCCTGGTACGTGTTCGCGCCCCAGTGCATGTCCACCCTGTCGGTGGTCAAGCGCGAAACGAACAGCGTGCGCTGGCCGCTCATCATGGCCGCCTACATGTTCGCGCTGGCCTACGCGGCGTCCTTCATCACCTACCGGGTGGCCCTGGCCACCCTTGGAGGCTGAACCATGGTCGACAATCTCATCGTCGCGCTGATCGTGCTGGCCGCCGCATGGTACGTGCTGCGCAAGTACCTGCCGCGCTCCCTGCGCGGGCGCCTGTTCGGCAAGGCGGACCAGGACGGCGGCTGCGGCAGCGGCTGCGGCAGCTGCAAGTCAGGCTGCGAGCCGGGCGCCGACACGGCGCCGGCGCCCGGCCAGCGGCGCGTGATCAAGCTGCATTCACGGTAAGGCGCAGGTTTTTCGCGCGCCGCGGCGCCGCCCGCGGCGCCTGCTCCTGGCCCAGGTTGAACACGCTCACCAGCTGCGCCAGCTCGGCCGCCTGCTGCTGCATGGCCTGCGCCGCCGCCGCCGCCTCTTCCACCAGCGCCGCATTTTGCTGGGTCACGTCGTCCAGCGCGACGATGGCGTGGTTGACCTGTTCGATGCCCTGGGTTTGCTCGTCGCCGGCCGCGCCGATCTCGAGCACGATGGCGGTCACCTTCGACACGCTGCCGACGATCTCCTGCATGGCCGCGCCGGCCTGGGTGGCCAGCTTGCTGCCGCGCTCGACCTGCAGCACCGAGTTGTCGATCAAGCCCTTGATCTCCTTGGCCGCGCTGGCTGAGCGCTGCGCCAGGTTGCGCACTTCGCTGGCCACCACCGCGAAGCCGCGCCCCTGCTCGCCGGCGCGCGCCGCCTCCACGGCCGCGTTGAGCGCCAGGATATTGGTCTGGAACGCGATGCTGTCGATCACGCCGGTGATGTCGACGATCCGGTCCGACGCCTGGTGGATCGCGTCCATCGTGGTGACCACCTCGGCCACCACGCCGCCTCCGCCGGACGCCTGGCTCGAGGCCTGGCGCGCCATGCTGCCGGCCTCGCGGGCGCGCTCGGCGTTGTTTTTCACGGTCGCGGTCAGTTCCTCGATCGAGGCGGCGGTCTGTTCCAGCGCGCTGGCCTGGGCCTCGGTGCGCGCCGACAGGTCCATGTTGCCGTGGGCGATTTCATCCGCGGCGAGCTTCATGGCGCCGGCGTTGGCGCGGATGCGGCGTACCGTGTCGGCCAGCTCGTCCTGCATGCCGGCCATCGCCCGCAGCAGGCTGTGCTCGCCGCTGCCGTCCAGCGTGACCGGCACCGACAAGTCCTTGCTGGCGATGCGGCGCGTGACCTCGCTGGCGTAGGCCGGGTCGCCCCCGAGCGCGCCGACGACGTTGCGCACCACCTGCCAGCCCAGCAGCGAGATCACGACGATGGCCGCCACGAACATCCCCAGGTACTTCCATGCCGACTGCCAGAACGCCGCGTCGATCGTGTCGATGAAAAATCCGGTGCCGATCCACCAGCCCCACGGCTTGAAGTCGATCATGCCGTTCATCTTCGGCCGCAGCACGCCTTCGCGGTAGGTCTTGGTGGTCACCATGCCGATCTCGGCGCCCGCCAGCGCCTCGGTGTAGGCCGCGCCATCGGTGCGCCCGTCCATGGCCTCGCCCTGGGTGATCTTGCCGATATTGTTCTTGTTGGGGTGGACCAGGTTCAGCCCGGCCGGGGTGCGCACCCACAGGTAGCTCTTGAGGCCGTTGCTGAGCTTGTCGAGCGCGTTGCGCGCGCCGAGCTGGGCCTGTTCGCGCGTGAGCGTGCCGGCCTTTTCCTGCTGGTAGTAATAATCGGCCAGGTGCTCGCCCATCTTGACCAGGTTGGTGATCTGCGTCTCGCGCTCGGCGAACATGGCCGCGCGCAGGGTGTAGAGACCGAATCCGCCCATGGCCGCCAGCGCCACCAGGGCGGCCGCGACGAGGAGGGTGAGGCGTGTGGCGACGTTCATGACGTTCCTTCGGCGCCGTCCGGCGCACGCAAACCAGCTGTAAAAAATACATGGGCGCGGGCGGCATCGGAACGAGCGCGGCCAACGGTCGTGTGAAATGTACAACAGCGGGTCCGCGAAGGCGAGAGAAACTTGTAAGAGATCAATTTCATTTTGTGGCTGGCAAGCCTCCGCCGCAAGCGAGCGTGCCTGGCGTGGGCCGGTTTCAGGCCGCCGGCCATGCCAGGCCCAGGCTGGCCATCAGGCGCCTGGCGTCGAAGGGTGCGTGCACCTTGACGTCGTTGTCGAAGTAGCAGAACAGGTCGCGGCTGGCGCGTTTGGGCGCGGCCCGCGGCGAGATCAGGCGCGCGTCGTCCGGCTGCGCGCCGCCGCTCCAGGCGCGGATGCGCTCGGCCCAGCGCTCCAGCGCCGCGTCCGAGTAGCCGCTCGCGTACAGCTCCTTGTCGCCATGCAGGCGCAGGTACATGAAGTCGGCCGTCACATCCTCGTAGTAGGGCCATTTGCCGGCCGTGTCGGCTACCACCAGGGCCACCCTGTACTTGCGCAGCAGCGCGACGAAGGACGGGTCGACGAAGCTCTCGTGCCGGATTTCCACCGCGTGGCGCAGCTTGCGCTTCTTGCCGGGGTCGAGGGCGGTGCGCCCCTGCATGCGCTCCTCATACTGGCTGGCCAGCGTCACGCCGGCCTCGGTGTCGTGGGGCAGGATGCTGAGGAAGTGCTCCATGCGCGCCGGGTCGTACTGGAAATTGGGCGGAAACTGCCACAGGAAGGGCCCCAGCTTCTCGCGCAGGTTGAATACGCCCGAGGCCAGCACGTTGGCGACCGGGCCGTCGATGTCGCGCAGGCGCAGCGTGTGGGTGATGAAGCGGTTGCCCTTGACGCTGAACACGAAGCCGGGCGGGGTGGCCGCGTACCAGGCGGCGTAGCTTTCCGGGCGCTGCAGCGCGTAGAAGGAGCCGTTGATTTCGATGCTGGGCAGTGCGCGCGAGGCGTACTCGAGCTCGCGCGCCTGCGCCAGCTGGGGCGGGAAGAACACGCCGCGCCACGGCGCGTAGCGCCAGCCCGATATGCCGATGTAGATAGCCATACCGGCACCTTAATCCGGCCCGCCCGGGCGTTCCGTTCGCTAGCGTACCGTGGCGGCGGACAGGCGCGCCAGCACCCCGTCCACGATGCGGTCGCAGCGCGCGCCGTCGAAGCTGAACGCGTCCTCCATGGCGAAATCGACCTCGCGCAGCAGGGCGTCGCGCAGCATGCCGCGCCCGCGAAAGTGGCGCGTGCGTACGGTCGCCTCGGGGATGCCCAGCACGGCCGCCACCTCCTCGACGCTCATGTCCTCCACCGCGCGCAGCACGAACACGGTGCGAAAGCTTTCGGGCAGGGCGTCGATCGCGCGTTCGAGCAGGCGCCGGGTCTGGGCGCGCATGGCCGCCGCCAGCGGTTCGTCGTCGCCGCTGGCGCGCGGCTCGTGCAGGTCGGATTGGTCGTGTTCCATGGTGTGTAGTTGGACGATGTTGGCGCGCCGGGTGGCCGTGCGCAGGCGCATCAGCGCTTCGTTGATGACGATGCGGGTGAGCCAGGTCGACAGGGCCGCCTCGCCGCGAAAGCCGGGCAGGGTGCGGTAGGCGCGCAGGTAGGCGTTCTGCAGCACGTCCTCGGCGTCGGCGTCGTTCCTGAGGATGCTGCGGGCGGTGCGGAACAGGACCCGGTTGTAGCGGCGCATCAGCGGCGCGAACGCGGCCTGGTCGCCGCCGAGTATGCGCTCGACCAGCTCGGCGTCGGTGAGCGGGGCGGTCGGTGAGTCACGGAGCAGGGCGGACATCGGGAGACTCCTTCGTTGATGGTACGCGTTCGATGCCGCCAGGGCGCGCCGCGTTCCCGTCACTTTACACGGGAACGCGACGCGCGGCCGCGGCATCGAACGCACACTATCAACCCGGGAAGGGGGCCGTGCCAAAGGGCCGTGCCGCTTCCCACCCATCAGGAGTCCACCATGTCTTTCTTTGACGCTAATCCACGCCGCATGTTCCTTGGCAAGTCCGCCATGATGCTGTCCGGCTCGGCGATCGCCATGCTGGCCGGCAACGATGCGCTGGCCGCCGCCCAGGGCGGCGACGCCACCAGCGCCGACGTGCGCATCCTCAACACCGCCCTCGGCGCCGAGCTCGAAGCCATCGCCGCCTATCAGCTCGGGGCCGAGAGCGGCCTGCTGCAGAGCGGCCCGCGCGCGCTGGCGCTGACCTTCCAGGGCCACCACAAGGAGCACGCCGACGTGCTGGCCAAGACCATCGCCAAGCTGGGCGGCAGCGCCGTCACGGCCAAGCAGAAGTACGCCTTCCCCACCGACACCCTGAAGACCCAGGCCGACGTGCTGCGCTTCGCCGCCTCGCTGGAGAAGGGCGCCGTCAGCGCCTACCTGGGCGCGGTGCCGCTGTTCGGCAACCGCGAGCTGGCCAAGGCCGCCGCCAGCATCCTCGGCGACGAGGCCATGCACTGGGCCATTCTGCGCAACGCGCTGGGCGAGGCGCCGGTGCCGTCCGCCTTCATGGTGTAAGCATGCGCGCCGCCGGCTTGATCTTCATGGCGCTGCTATGCGCGTTCGCGCGCGCGGCCCCGCCCGCCGGCGTGGGCGCCGGGCAGGCGGTCTACGAGCGCTGCCTGGCCTGCCACGCGCCGGCCTACGACCGCACCGGGCCGCGCCACTGCGGCCTGATCGGACGCAAGGCCGGCAGCGTGCCCGGCTTCGCCTATTCCGACGCGATGAAGGCGTCCGACATCGTCTGGAGCCGGCGCACGCTGGACCGCTTCCTGGCCGACCCGACCCGGGCCGTGCCCGGCACCAGCATGGGCTACGCCGGCGTCAAGGACCCGGCCGAACGCGCCGCCCTGATCGCCTACCTGGCCAGCCTGGACGGCACGCCCGAATGCCGGCGCCTGGCCCAGGCGGCGCGCCGCTGAGCGGGGGCGCGCACGCCTGGCGGATGCTAGGGCACCACCGGCAGCTCGATCGCGCTGGCCATGCCGGGCGCGTGGTAGACCTTGTGGGTGGCCTTGCGGTAGTCGCCCGGCCGGGCGTAGAAGATGTTGGGCACGTAGGTCTGCGGATTGCGGTCGTACAGCGGGAACCAGCTCGACTGGATCTGCACCATCACCCGGTGCCCGGGCAGGAACACGTGGTCGGCGTTGGGCAGGGCGAAGCGATAGCGCTCGACCTGGTTGGCCGGGATCGCGGAAGGCTGGTCGAAGCCGTCGCGGTAGCGCCCGCGGAAAATGTCCATCGCGATCGGCAGCTGGTAGCCGCCCAGCGCTGGCTGGGCCGGGACCTCGTCCGGGTACACGTCGATCAGCTTGACCACCCAGTCGGCGTCGCTGCCGCTGGTGGCGGCGTACAGGTTGACCATCGGCGCGCCTGAAATCTGCAGCGGCTTGAGGAGCGCATCGCTGACATAGGTGAGCACGTCGGTGCGGTCGCTGTAGGCGCGCTGGTCGCTCACCAGCCATGGCTTCCACACCGCCTCGTCGAGCATGCGCACCGGGCGCGCCACGAAGGGCACCGGCTTGGCCGGATCGGACACGTAATCGTCGAACGGCGCGCCCGGCGCCTGGACGAAGCCGAGATGCTGGCCGGCCTGCAGGTAGAGCGGGCGCAGCGCCTGCGCCTGCGGCCACCGCTGCAGGCGTTGCCACTTACCGGTCCCGCTCTGGTAGGACAGCACCGGCGCCGTGTCGGCCTTGGGCGCGCCCTCGACCAGGTATTGATCCATAAACGGCAGCATCACCTCGTGGCGGAACTGCGACGCGGTGTCGCCGGCGAACCTGAGCGGCCCCAGGCTGCTGCCGTCGGCGTTGACGCCGCTGTGGCGCCACGGGCCCACCACCAGGTAGTTCATGTCGTTGTGCGTGTCGCGCTTTTCGGTGGCGGCGTAGGTCGCGTAGGCGCCGTAGATGTCCTCCTGGTCCCAGCGCCCAACCACGTGCATGGTTGGCACCTTGAGCGGGCGCGCGCCGAGCAGGCGGTCGACCGCCTGCTCCTGCCAGTAGCTGTCGTAGCTTGGATGCTCGAACAGCTTGCGTACGAAATTGAGCCGGTCGAGCCCGAAGCGGCGCGCGAAGCCGTCGGCCGAGCCGGCGCGCAGCACCGCGTCGTAATCGTCGTACACGCCGGTGGCCAGGGTCTCGCCGCCGCCGCGCGCGGCGGTCTGGTCGGCCACGTAGGCCAGGTTGGGCATGCGGAAGGCGCCATTGTGGAACCAGTCGTCGCCGCGCCATCCGTCCACCATGGGGCTCATCGGCACGGCCACCTTGAGCGCAGGATGCGGGTCGGTCAGCGCCATGAGCACCGTGAAGCCTTCGTAGGACGAGCCCACCATGCCGACCCGGCCATTACTTTGCGGGACATGCTTGACCAGCCAGTCGATCGTGTCCCAGGCGTCGGTGGCGTGGTCGACGGGAGTGTCGTTCAGGGGGCCGCGCAGCGGGCGCGTGAGCACGTAGTCGCCCTCGGAGCCATATTTGCCGCGCACGTCCTGGTAGACCCGGATGTAGCCATGCTCGGCGAAGACGTCGTCGCCCACGCCCAGGATCGCGGCCATGTGCGGGCTGGCGTTGCGCTCGGTGCGCTTGGCGGCGCTGTAGGGCGTACGGGTCAGCATGATCGGCGCGTGCGTGGCGTTCTTCGGGATCACGATCACGGTGAACAGGCGCACGCCGTCGCGCATCGGGATCATCGCCGTCTGCTTGACGTAATCGGCGTCCGGCAGGGTGGCGACGAAGCGGGTGGTCGGGATGTCGGGCGCCATCGGCGCGGTCTGCGCGTGGGCGGCGGCGTGCAGGGCGAGCAGCAGAAAGGGCAGCAGAAAGGGCAGGGCACGGCGTGGCATGGGCTCTCCAAGTGTATGCGCGCGGCTGCGGCCGGGTTCAGCGCGGTGCTGCATGGTATCCGAAGCCCACGCGCCAGCGCAATCGCCGCGGCCGAACCGGCCGGCGATCCCGTGCCCACCTTGCCCTTGTTGATGCGAAGTGCCGCGCGCCGGACCAGCGTTCCGGCGCGCGGCGGTCCAGGGCGCGGCCCCGGACCGGGACCGCTTAGAACTTCATGCGCAAGCCCAGCGACACCGTGGCGCCCGGCGTGTACTTGGTATAGGTCGCGTTGGTGAACTGGAAGTAGGTGCGCATCGCGGCCTTGGTGGCGTTGACGACATCGAAGGTCAGCGTCGGCCAGCCATCGTGTTCAAACACGCTGGACAGATCCACGTTGGACGAGAAATCGAGCTGTTTGTAGTCGTCCACGAAGATCGCCGCCGCGGCCACGCCGTTCTGGTTGGCCGTCGATACCTAGCTGCCCTGCGAATACGATTGGGATAGCCGCAGCATGACTCCGTGGTTTTCGTAGTAGACCGTCAGGTTGTTGGTCCGCTCAGGCACGCCCAGTGCAATGAAGCCGGCCGCCCCTTCGCCGGTCGCTTTCTGGCGCGTGAAGGTCAGCGTGTCGCTCACGCCGAAGCCACGCACCGGCAACCATTTGTCGAGCGGCTGCACCCAGCCCACTTCTAGGCCTCTGATCTTCAACAGCCCGGACGCGTTGCGCGGACGGGCCATCACGGCGGTGGCGACGGACGGGCCACCCCGGCTGTCGATGGCGGCCTGCTGAGTCGGCGACAGCGTCCCGTAGGTGACCCCGTAGTCGGCCAGCGCGGAAAACGGCGTGGTGAGGTTTTCGATGACTGTGAACCCGTTGATCTGCTTGTTGAACAGCGTGGCGCTCACATAACCTTCGCGCCCGGTGTACCACTCGACGCCGACGTCGACGTTATCCGACAGGTAGGGCGACAGTGCGGAGTTCCCAATCGAGCCGGTGTCGGCCGACGGATTGCTGAAGTTGACGCCCGGGCGCAGCGCATTCGGATCGGCGCGGGTCATGCTGCGCGAGGCGGACACGCGGGCGATCAGGTTCTTGCTGAGGTTGAGCGCCAGGCTGCCCGACGGCAGTGTATTGCTGTAGCTCGAATCGACATAGTACAAGCTGTCGGCGTTCGGATATTTTCCGCCGTTCTGCAGGCTGGCGTTGCGCGCGTCGGCCAGCGACAGGAAGCCGCCCACGGTCTGGTCGGTCTTCACATAGCGTACCCCGGCGTTATACGCCAGCTTGTAGCCCATCGGCGTGAGCACGCCATTGACCTCGGTGTAGAAGCCGCGGGTCTTTTCGCGGATGTAGCCGGCCGCCGCCTGGGTATTGGCCGCGCCCACATCCAGCGAGCTTTGCTGATAGTAGGGGTAGTTGGTGGCCGTGCCCATCTTGGCCCAGTCGACCATCACGAAGCCGGCCGGCCCTGGCTTGAGATAGCCGGGCAGCGCGGCGGCCGGAATCAGCGATCCCTGATACGTCAGCGCGTCGGTGCGGCCGGAGGTGTAACCGGTTCCGAAGCCGGGATACAAGGCGGCGGCGCTGGCGCCGGGCGTGTTGGCGCCATTGCACGACGGCGCCCCGTTCGGCCCCTGCAGGAATACGCTCGGGTTATTGCCGCATACGGCAGCCTGGTAGGCCGCCGAGTTTTCCTGCGGGCGGATACGGCGCGATACGTCGTCGAACGCCGCGCCGGCCTTGATGTTGAAGACTTTATCGCCCCAGGTCAGGTGGGCGCGCACGCCCTTGGTCTGGGTCTTGCGATACTCCGCATATTGATTGAGGCGACCGCCGACCCAGCCGAAGTTGGCCGGGTTGTTCAGATCGATATTGGTGGTGGCGGACGGGATATCGCCATTGTTCTCGAACGTCACGGTGTTGCCGGTATTGGCCGCGGTGCTTGGCAAGATCGTCGGCGCGTCGCGGTGGAACCGGCTGCGCGTCATGTTCACCTGCGCGTCCAGGGCCAGCCTGTCGGCCAGCTGCCACTCCATGCCGGGGTTGACGCCCCATAAGGTCACGTCCTCGGTGTACGGGCGATATTCGAGGAAGTGCTGGGCGTTGGCGAAGGTGCCGCTGGTGGCCACGCAGCCATTGCTGCAGCTGGTGCTATCGACCTTCATGTTCAGGGGGATGACCGCGCCGTTACGCACCACCCAGTTCATGTCGGCGCGCTCGAAACGGTTCTTCTTTTCGCTGTACAGTGAATCGAGATAGAACTTGAGCGCGTTCGTTGGCCGGTATTCCATGCTCACCACGCCGGTGTACTTGTCCTTGGTGCCTTCTTCCAGCATGGCGCGCGAGAGGCGCGGGATGAGCGCGTTGTCGATCTGTTCGATGCTCAGGCCCGGATTATGCGCCAGCAGGAAGGCCTGGTCGATCACGGTGCCCGCCACCAGGCCATTGCCGGCGTTGGCCGGCACGGTGGCCGGTATCGTCCAGTTGCCCCCGCCGGTGGCGTTGCGCACGCCGCTGTTCTGCGCGGCCGACAGGTTCGGATTGGTCCAGCCGATGGTTTCGTAGCCGGTCACCTTGGACTTGGCCTGGGCCCAGGCGAAGCCGCCCAAGATGCCGAAGCTGCTGCCGAAGGTCTGGCTGGCCAGGAGCGAGCCACGATTGCCGATTTTCCCGGAGAGGGAATTGCGCATGCCGGTCAGGTTGGCCGACAGGTATTTGCCTTCGTTGTCGAATGGCCGGGCGCTGCGCATGTCCACCACGCCGGCAGCGCCGCCTTCGATCATGGCGGCGGTCGGGCTCTTGTTGACGGTGAGCTTGCGGAACAAGTCAGTGGGCAGCAGGTCGAGATCAACTTCGCGGTTGGTGTTCTGCGCGTCGGTGCCGCCGGTGGACGCCACCGCCACCGGTGCGCCGTTCAGCAAGACCTTGGTGAAGCTGGTGCCAAGGCCGCGAATCTGGATGTTCAAGCCTTCGCCGCTGATTTCGCGCGCCACCTGCACGCCCGGGATACGGTTGAGCGATTCGGCGATGTTCGAGTCCGGGAATTTTCCCAGGTCTTCGGCGAACACCGAATCCTGGAAGCCCACCGCGTCACGCTTGTCGCGGGCGGACGTCTCCAGGCTGCCGCGAAAACCCTTGACCTCCACCACCGCGGTGGGGGCCGGGTCCGGCTGCGGCGACTCTTGCGCATATGCCTGGGCGATCAGACCGGCCATCCCGGTCAAGGCCAGCAGTGCCGACGGCAGCACCTTTCCCTGCGTTTTACTCGTCATTCTTGTCTCCCCTTCATTTCGATGAAGCTTTGTTGTCATCAACTACGGACCAGCTATAAGCGCTGGGGCTATAAATTTGGTAGCGCAACCATTCAAACGCAAAAAAGAGCGGCCTTCTAGACCGCTGGAAAGACTGAGAAACCGAAGTAAGTGGTCATTAAAGCATTAACTTCATGGAGGGTCAATACAAAAATTGCCGAATTTCTTGCGATATGGCGCTTAGCAATGGCGTGCCAGTAGCCGTTCATGGGGAAATGACACCGCTATCTGTTAGCGTTAACAAAATACGACATTTTTACCGGATGAGAAACAAAAAAAGGCCGGTTCGTCGGGAACCGGCCGATGAAATGCCACTGTTTTTCCTGAACCTGGACGCCCTGGGCGCGGCGCGGGCGTCGGTCAGCGTCCTGCCTCACTCGCCTGCCCTGGCCGCGCCTGTCCACGGCCATCGCCCTGGAGCGGCAGCGGACTAAACGAGGCCGCCTGGGCCACTGGCCAGTACAGGCCGAACACCGGCGGCATGCGCTGCAGCTGGCCCGGGTCGAGCAGCTGGCCCGGAAGCAGGTAGGGCAGCAGGGCCGAGGCCTGCTTGACCTGGTTGGGCGACACGCGTCGCACGATGTGATGCGGTTTCAGTTGCGACGGGTGGGTCAGGCCGGCGGCGGCGATCAGCTGGGCCAGCGCCTTCATGGTGTTTTGGTGGAAGTGGGCCACGCGCGCGGTCTTGTCGGGCACGTCCAGGGCCTTCTGACGCTGCTCGTCCTGGGTCGCCACGCCGGTCGGGCAGCGGTCGGTGTGGCAGCTTTGCGACTGCACGCAGCCCAGCGCGAACATGAAGCCGCGCGCCGAATTGCAGTAGTCCGCGCCCAGCGCGATGGTGCGCGCGATGTCGAACGCGCTGACGATCTTGCCGGAGGCGCCGATGCGGATCTTGTCGCGCAGCGCGGCGCCCACCAGCGTGTTATGCACCAGCAGCAGCGCCTCCTGCAGCGGGGTGCCCACATGGTCGCAGAACTCCACGGGCGCCGCGCCGGTGCCGCCCTCGGCCCCGTCGACGGTGATAAAGTCCGGCACGATGCCCGTTTCGAGCATGGCCTTGACGATGGCGAAGAACTCCCACGGGTGGCCGATCGCCAGCTTGAAGCCGGTCGGCTTGCCGCCCGAGAGCGTGCGCAGGCGCTCGATGAAGCGCATCATCTCGAGCGGCGTGGAGAAGGCCGAGTGGCTGGCCGGGGACACGCAGTCCAGCCCCGCGGGCACGCCGCGCGCGGTGGCGATCTCGAACGTCACCTTGGGCGCCGGCAGCACCCCGCCGTGGCCCGGCTTGGCCCCTTGCGAGAGCTTGAGCTCGATCATCTTCACCTGCGGCGAGGCGGCGCTGGCGCTGAAGGTCTCCTCCGAGAAGCTGCCGTCGGCGTTGCGGCAGCCGAAGTAGCCCGAGCCGATCTCCCATACCAGGTCGCCGCCTTCCTCGCGGTGGTAGCGGCTGATGCTGCCTTCGCCGGTGTCGTGCATGAATCCGCCGATGCGCGCGCCGGCGTTGAGGGCCTTGATGGCGTTGGCCGAGAGCGAGCCGAAACTCATCGCCGAGATGTTGAACACGCTGGCGCTGTAGGGCTGCGCGCGGGGGCAGTCCGGGTGGTTGCCGATCTCGATGCGGAAGTCGTGGCCGGCCAGCCGGGCCGGCGCGATCGAATGGTTGATCCACTCGTAGCCGGACTGGTACAGGTCGAGCTGGGTGCCGAAGGGGCGCTTGTCGGTCTGCTCCTTGGCGCGCTGGTAGACGATGCTGCGCTGCTCGCGCGAGAACGGTTTACCGTCGGTGTCGCCCTCCAGGAAATACTGGCGGATCTCGGGGCGGATGAACTCGAAGAAGAAGCGGAAGTGCGCCAGGATCGGATAATTGCGGCGCAGCGCGCGGCGCTTTTGCAGCATGTCCGCGCTGCCGACCAGGGTCAGGGCGCCGGACAGCGCCACCAGCCACCACCCGGGCCCATGCCCGGCGATGGTGAGCGGCAGCGCGAGCGCCAGCACGAGGATCGACAGCAAAAAGGCGTAGTAGCGGCTTGAGACGGCGGGCATCGATCACTCCATGGTGGATGGCGGGCAACAATGCTAAGCTTAGCCCCGAATCCCTTCCAGCGAAAGCACCGCGATGATCGTCGTCCACCATTTGAACAATTCGCGCTCGCAGCGCATCCTGTGGCTGCTCGAAGAGCTCGGGCTGGACTACGAGATCAAGCACTACCAGCGCGACTCCAAGACCATGCTGGCGCCGCCGGAGCTGCGCGCCATCCACCCGCTCGGGAAGTCGCCCGTGATCACCGACGGCGACACCGTGGTGGCCGAATCGGGCGCCATCATCGACTACCTGACCAAGCGCTATGGCCACGGCCGGCTGGTGCCATCGGCCGGCACGCCGGACAAGCTGCGCTACACCTACTTCCTGCATTACGCCGAAGGCTCGGCCATGACGCCGCTGCTCATGAAGCTGGTGTTCGACCGCGTCGAAACGAGCCCGATGCCGTTTTTCGCCAAACCGGTGGCGCGCGCGATCGCGCGCAAGGTCAAGTCCAGCTACGTGCTGCCGCAGATCGCGCAGCACCTGGCCTACCTGGAGGCGGAGTTGGGCGCGTCGGGCTGGTTCGTGGGCGCGGCGATGACGGCGGCCGACATCCAGCTCAGCTTCGTGCTGGAGGCGGCCAGCGTGCGCGGTGGCCTGGACCAGACCTACCCCAAGCTGACGGCGTTCCTGGCGCGCATCCACGCGCGCCAGGCCTACCAGCGCGCGCTCTCGCGCGGCGGAACATATGAACTGATCAAGTAGGACGACACATTGGCAAAGCTGCTCGCAATCGATGGCCTCAATATCGTCAGGCGCGTTTGAGCGCACCGGAGACAAAGAGCACGCGCGTCGGTGTCAATGCCCCGACTCGTCCGCTTCCCAGCCTTGGCTAGTCAGCTTGACGGTGTGTTTGACTTCTTTGCTGCGCCAGTTGATTTCCGTGTTGGCATGGGCACTGGTATCCGGTTCCTGGTAGTAGTCCATCTGCGTCTACATCGCCGCCATTCCCTCCGGCGGCGCCGACCGCTCGTATGTGATAAGCGCAACCAGCGCGTGGAAAGTTGATGGCGCATCGCCGTAGGCCGGCGCCTGTCACAGACCGCCTCATATCCGCCGCCGTCACCATGCGCAGTGGGCGGCCGGAATCGGCCGCGTCCATGTATTCCAAGCGACTCCGGGAATAATCAACGGCGGCCGGCCAGCGGCGTCCAGTCGGTGTTCCGGCCCAGCAGTTGGCCGACCCCACTGCCCATGGCGCACACCATGGCGAACAGCTGCGCCGCGGTGGGCGCAAGGTCGACGTGCGGCACGTGCAGCGCGACCAACAGCCAGGGCAGCAATCGGGACACGCCGACCATCATGGCGCAGTCCCATTCACTTGACCCGCTCGACACTCATATCGCGCCGGTATCCCGCAACGTGCATGACAACCCCGATCTTGTGACCGCTGTAGGCCTGCGTACGTAGCGCTGCCTTGGCATTCACGGAGACAATTTCGGGAATCGCGCCCCCCTCCGTCTGGCGCCATACCTCACCGTTGGTCAGTGTGATGTCGGTTTGTCTGGTCGGCCATCCGCTAAAACGACCGCGTATTTGAATGAGCATCGTCTTCCCCCCCTTCTTGTCACGAAGGAGTAATTCAGTCGAATTCTTCGCGACAGCCTTGTCGATGGGAAAGATGTGCATGCAGCGATAGATTCCTTGTGGTGGCTTGCGGCCCAACAATTTCGACGCGTCGTTCAGTTTGTCGTACTCCGTTTGATACTGTTCCTTCTCGTCGCAAGGCCCAGTCTCATCAGATGAGTTCACGACGATCTCAGCGACGGGATTGTCGGTCGCGGAAGCGTGCGATCCCCGTCGCGAAACCGCGCTCGTACCGGCAGGTGGCGGCATTGCTGCGCCGGAGTCGGCTACCCCGGCATGCGGCTCGTGCCCACCCTTTAATTCTTCAATCTTTGCGACATAGCGCGGCAAGACCGCCGAAGCGAGTTCTTTTCCCAGCAGTTCGCGCTTGACGGAGAAGTCGATGTCACGGTCTAGCGACGCGCCGACGGTCTTGACGCGCATCTTGAGGTCCTTGGCCGCGACCAGTTCCTTCAGCTCCGCCAGGGGCACGGTGATGATGCCGATGTCGGCCATGGCGGCCGGATTTGCACCTGATGCGGCATCAAAGCCTTTCGGTTTCCACGCACTGCGCTTGCCGTCCGCGATGATCAAGATTTCGAGAATCCCATTGGCCGGCTCCCACTGCTTGGCAAACGGGGAGCTGATTGCTGCGCCACCGGAGCGGACTTCAAACGAGACAAGGAACTGCAGGCGCACCTGCTGCGGTTGCACGCTGTTCCAGTCTGCCGACAGCGCATAGGCCATGGTCGCGTCACCGCCGCCAATGACAGGCAGGGCGCGCTCGCGCATGTGGACGGATGTCGAACCGTCGAAGGTCTCGCTCTTGACCACCACGGGGTCGCTGACGACGTTGACGAAGTTGTCGAATTCCGCCGGCGAGGCGCAACCGCCCAGTACGATGGCGCCAAGGACGGTGGCGAATGCGCGAATATTCATTGTGTTCCCCTACGAAAAGTAACGGAGCGATATTCGCACACGCGTGCTTGCTCCCGCATCCCACAAATGTGGGATTTATGGGGGCGTGTCGAGGCTCTTGGCGACCAGTTCGGCCTGGCGCTTGCAGCCGGTCTTGGCGAAGATGCTGTAGAGGTGGGAGCGCGCTGTCTCGTAAGCGATGTGGCGCCGCTCCGCATATTCCTTCAGGGTGAGTCCCTCGAGTAGTCCGCGCAAGAGTAGCTGTTCAGATTTCGACAAGCCATATTGGCGTACGATCCGGTCCGCCGCGCCGCTGCTGGCGGGCGCCACCTCCTGTACGGTCACAATGGCCAGTGGCGCGGCAGGTTGGCGCAAGGCCTCATGGTGGCGAAATGGGGCGATCCTCAGCTCCAGCGCCGCCGACCGGTCAGCGGCAAGGTTCAGCACGCCGCCGCCAGCGCCCAAGGACTGGCCGCCGCTGACGCGCGCGGCGTCGCGGATCAGGCGCGCGAAACGGGCGTCGGTTTGGACGTCCACCGGGCTGTTTGCAACGCGGAGTTTGCCTTGGCGGAGCCTGATGCCGGCGCGCTTAGCCAACAATGCCTCGGCCTGGCAATTCATCAGGCGCATGCTGCCGTCGGCGGTGACGAGGAACGCGGGGCAGTCGAGTTTCGCCAGAATTTCCACCAGCCCGGCCGCCGTTCCCGCCAGCGTGCCCATCGCGTCGGCAAGGCGCATGGCACGCGCCAAGTGGGGAAGCAGCAAATTGAGTCTGTCTTGGTCGGCCCGCTCCATATCGCGCCGCGGGTCCAAGTGGTGGATGCCGACGCCGACCGCGCGTTCGCCGTTGAAAGGGATGATGGCGGTGACGATTCCGAAATGGTGGGGGTGGCCGCAAATTTGCGGGAAGAATTCATTGGCGATGACGGAGCTGCGCATTTCGCTGGGCGACACGAGTTCCCTTCCCATGACGGCTCTGCGCACGCCCGACTCGACTACGCGCCGCCCCCACAGGTCATGTGCGAAGTAGTAGTCGTCGTAGGCTTTGGTGGCGGCCTCGGACCAATTCGCGGTTGCGGCGATGGGTGTAGAGCTGGTCAGGTTGTTCCCGTTTACGCCGTCCAGTGTCAGGACGGCGCTGCCGGCGTCGAATGTTTGGGCGAGATCTTGCACGAAGCGTCCCCACAGGTTGGGATCGAGGCTCGCTTCGTAGAGGTGGCCGACCAGGTCGAGGAGAGTGCGTTCAGGATCGGGGCGCATGCGGATCGGGCTCCGGGCCCGCCGGGAATTGCACACCGCGCCGCGCGAGTCCGATGTACCCCAGCACGCTCGTGGCGAGGATGCCTGCGAGCAGCACATAGTCGGCCGTGGCGGCAGCGCGCAAGGTGGCCAGGAGGGCGCCTCCCGCCCCGGCCATCGCCAATAGGGGCCAGGCTGGCCACCAGGGCATCTTCCAACTGTGCTCCAGGTCCGCGCGGCGCACCCGGCTCAACAATGCGGCTAGCGCCACGATAAAATAAATGAACATGAGCAACACGACGGTCATGTTCGCCAGCGCGGCCAGGTTCGACACCAAGGCCAAGGCGGCGGACGGCAGCATCAGGGCGAGGGTGGCGATCCAGGGTGAGCCAAGGCGTGGGTGGATGGCGGAAAATGCGCGATTGAGCGTGCGCGTCCAGAGCTGGTCGCGCCCGCTGGCGAACAAAAGCCGGCTGAGCTGGATCACAACGGCGACGTTCGCGTTGAAAATGGCCAGCGCGATCCCCATCGCCAAGCCGCGCGCCAAGGCCGGATGACCCAGGCCGGCAATCACATATCCCAATGGGTCGGGGTGTGCGAGCAGCGCTGGGACCGATCGCGCAGCCAACAGGATGGCCGTCAGCGGCGCCAGTTCGGCCAGCAGGACCAGCGCCAAGCTCCACACAACGGCGCGGGCGATATTGCGCGCCGGGCCGCGGGCGTCTTCGGCTAAAAGAATCGCCATGCCATAGCCATGGTAGGCGAAAATGGCTGTGCCCACCGCGGTAGCGATGGTCGCGAACGGCGTCGGCACCAAGGTCAACGGGCCAAGCATTTGCGGGGTGAACAGCGAGGCAGGCGCCTGGTGCGGCGACAACGCCGCGCCAATGGTAACGCCGCCGATGGCGATCAGCTCAAGCAACAAGAAGCTGCCGGTGATGGCGGCATGCGTGCGGACATTTAGGATGCCCAGCACATAGGCCGCCAGAATCGCAACCGCGGCGATCGGCGCTGGCGGCAGTTCGGTGGCAAATGCCAGGTTCAGATAGGGCGTGAGGCCGGTTGCCAACACGGCGGGCGCCAAGGCGGCGCACACCAGCATGATGACGAAGGTGACATAGCCGGCCAAACCTCCAAACACGCGTCTGGCGATGACGTACTCGCCCCCGGCGTGCCGATGCGCCGCCCCCAATTCTGCGTAACACAAGGAAAAGGCAAAGGCGAGCAGGGCCGCAATCAGAAAAGCCAGGAAGACGCCGGTCCCCGCCTGGTGTATGGCCAGCGGCACGATGACGAAGACGGAACTGGCCGGCGTGATGCCGGCAACCGTAATCAACACCATTTCGAACACACCGAGCTGGCGCGCCAGCTCTCCCTTGCGATCGACTCGCATGTCCATAATCAAGCGGCTCAACGCGAAAGCTTTCAAAATTTGAAAATGTATTTATATCATCTCATGCCTTTTTATTCACAGCAAGATATCTGGTTTACTGCAAATCTGACCTCATGGTCAAAACTTTGCCGACAGGCTGGCCCCGATGCTGCGCGGCGTCAGCCGGTAGCCCTGCACGATGGAAGCCACTTGCGGATGCTGGATCACCGTTGCGTTGTCCAAGGCGTTCTTGACAAAGGCCGTGAGCGTGACACTGTCGAGCACCAAGCCTGCGCTCAGATCTGCCGAGTGGTAGGCCGGCCGCTCGTAGTCCAGCGTGTCCGAATTGAGCGACCCCTTGCTGCGACCAACCCACTGAACGCCGCCCATCACGAAGGCATGCGCATCATGCCAGGTGGGGAAGCTGTAACGCGCATTGATGTTCGCGTTGTAGCGCGGCACGCCCTGGATCTCTGCCCCCGCCACCGCGCCAGCGATCCCGTTCTTGCTCCCCTTGTCGTCGATCAGGCGCGCGTGGACGACGCCGCCGGAGGCGCCCAGCGTCAAGCCGGGGACCGGCTTGGCCTGGATTTCTAGTTCCGCCCCGCGGCTGGTCGCGTCGCCCGCGTTAGCGGTGTAGGTGTAGGCGCAGGTCGGCAGGAAGATGGCTTGCTGAATGTTCCTCCATTTCACGTGGAAGGCGCTCGCGTGGACCACCAGCCGGTTGCCGAAGAAGCGCGACTTGCTACCCACTTCGTAACTCCACAGGCTATCCGCATCGTAGGCGGCGGGCGCCTGATCGATGCCATTGTCCGCCAAGTCCCGCCCGCAGATCGTCGCGGGCACGTAGTTGTTGGGGCCGCCAAGGCGGAAGCCCTTGGCTGCGCTGGCGTAGACCATGTTGGCCGGATTCAATTCCCAGGTCAGCACGTCTCTCGGCGTGAAGGCGCGCGATGCGTGCGACGAGCTCGAGTTGACGCCCGCACCCGCCAGGTACATGCCTTCGCGCAAGCTATGCGCGATATCGGCCACGAGCATGCGCGCGCCAACGGTCGCGTGTAAGGTTGGCGTAAAGTGGTAGTCGGCCTCGCCGAAGAGGGCGCTCTGGCGTTCGCGTTGGCGCAAGGCGCCAAAGAAGGAATTGTCACCCACGAGGTCACCTGCGAAGGCGCCAGGTAGTACGTGCGGATCGGACAGGTCGAGCCGGAAACGCGCGAAGGTGCTGTTGATACCGAAGATCGGGTCGTTCTCGGTGATGTCGGTGTGCTGGTTTGAGAAGTAGGCGCCTGCCAGCCAGGTCCACGGACCGGTGGATGTGCTGTACGGCCGCGAGGCCAGGCGAAACTCCTGTGCCATCTGGCGCACGCGGTTATTCAGGTAGACTGCCGAAGGCAGGCCGGCGACAGCGTCGATCAGCGCCGGTGGTGCCGTTCCGCCATCCTCGACGGAGGTCAGCATTGTCGAGAGCGAATAGCTGTTGTACAGAGAACCATTCTGGGTGCGATCAAACTTGCGCTGGGAGTAGCTGGTGCTGGAAGTCAGGTCCGCCGTGCCCAGGTCCCAGTTGACCGTCAAATTTGACGTCAGCAGCGTGTCCCTGGACGGTTCGCGTATCTGTTTGCGTGCCTGATAGCGCGGCAGGTCCAGGCTGAAAGCCGCGATGTCCTTCGCGTCCACGGCCTGGTAGTAGAGCGAGGGCGTGACGTTCAACCCGGGCCATATTTTCCATCTGAGCGCAAGCCGCGCCGCCTGATCGCTGATCTGGTTGATGTTGCGCGCAAGAGTCTCGCCGGTATCGCCCACCAGCTGGATGTAGCCGCCTGCGTGGTGCAACTGCAGGCCAATGCGCAGGGCCATTTCGCCGCTTCGGATGGGAAGATTGGCCACGGCATTGGCGGTGTGGCTTGCGCTGCCGCCTTTCAGGTTGGAAAACTCATCATAGGTGCTCAGACTGCGTTCCGACAGGTCCGGTTCGTGTGGTACAAATTTGATGGTCCCGCCCATTGAGCTGGCACCGTACAGGGTGGCTTGGGGCCCGCGCAGCACTTCCACGCGGTCGATGTCGAAGAACTTCGGCTCAATCGCGCCCATTGAATAAACATTGCCGACCGTGATGGACGTCTCGCCAAGGTAGATGCCGACCGTTGCCGCCCCTGCCGCGGAGCTGATGCCGCGGATCTCGATGTTGTTGGTGCCTGGTCCGGCGCCACCGTTGCTGGTGGCGGCGGTGAAGGAGAGGTTGGGGACGGCGCGCGTCAGGTCGGTGATGTCGTCCACATGTCCGGCCTGAAGCTCGCTGCCGCTCAGGGACGAGATGCTCATGGCGACCCTGTGCGGGTCTTCGACGCGCTTTTGCGCGCTGACGTTCACGACGGGGAGTTGGTCCTGCTCGACGACTGCTTCCTGGGAAATGGCTGGCGTGCCCAGCGAGCCGGCGACAACGGCAACGGAAAGGCTCAGGGCGGCTCTGCGCTTTTTTTTCATGCTGTGGGCTCGGATTGAACAGAAAAAAGAGGTACGACGATATCACACCGTCGTTAATGCGCCAGGCGGCGCCACCACCCACCAGCCGGGTTCCCTGCCTGCAACGGAGAGCGGGGGCGAGAGCGCCAGCATGAGGATCGACAAGGGGGAGGCGTAGTTGGCGGGTTGAGACTGAGGGCATCGATCGCTCTATGGCGGATAGCTGGCAACAATGCTAAGCTTGGCCCCACTCCCTTTCAGCGAAAGCAGCTCGATGACCGTCGTCCACCTTTTGAACAATTCGCCGGCCTTCGACCATGAGATCGAGCGCCGCCGGCGCGGTCCCAAGACCATGAACTGACCAGTAGGACGACACATTGGCAAAGCTGCTCGCAATCGATGGCCTCAATATCGTCAGGCGCGTGTACGAGGCCAGTCCCGAGGAGGACTCGGCGGACAAGGCCGCGACCGCGCTGCGTCACGCGCTGTCGTCGTTCCGCAAGCTGCTGGCGGCCCACCAGCCGACCCACGTGCTGGCCGCGTTCGACCATGGCGGGCCGACCTGGCGCCACGCGCTCTACCCGCGCTACCGCGAACAGCGCGCGCCGATGCCCTCGTTCCTGCGCGAGGCGCTGCCCGGTTTCCACGACAAGCTTGTGCGCGAAGGGCTGCACGTGCTGATGCTGCCCGAGGTGGAGGCGGACGACGTGATCGGCACCGGCGTGCTGCGCTGGCTGGCCGAAGGCCGCGGCGAGGCCATCGTCGCCAGCACCGACAAGGACCTGCACGGCCTGATCGCGCACGGCGCGCTGGTGTGGGATCATTTCAAGGGCGAGTGGCACGACGACGCTTGGGTGCGCAACAGGTTCGGGGTCGCGCCCGAGTTGCTGGTGGACCTGCTGGCGCTGATGGGCGACGTCACCGACGGCGTGCCCGGCGTGTCCAAGGTCGGCATGAAGACCGCGGCCAAGCTGCTCAACGCCTACGGTGACCTGGACGCGGTCATGGCCGGCGCCGGGATATTAAAGACGCCGATTGGCGAGCGCCTGCGCGCCGAACGCGAGATACTGTATTTGTCGCGCCAGCTGGTGCGGCTCAAGACCGACGTGCGGCTCGGCGTCAGCTGGAACATGCTGGCGTACCGGCCCGATTGAATAGAATAGAAAAGGAGACAGTCATGCTCAAGGCGGTCATCGTGGACGCGAATGCGATCTCGCGCGACCTGCTGCATGCCGTGCTCACCGAGGGCGGCTACAGCGTGGTCGGGCAGACGCACACCAGCTCGCAGGGTTACGCGCTGCTGCAGAAATTCCATCCGCAGCTGGTCTGCGTCGCGCAGGAGCAGGTCGAGGACGGGTTCGGGATCGTGGAGCAGATCCACGCCAGCGCGCCCAAGACCATCATCTTCATGGTCGCCGGCGCGATCGACCCCCCGACCTTGCAGGCGGCCCTGGCGCGCGGCGTGCACGGCTTCATCGTCAAGCCGTTCAAGGCCGACACGGTGCTCAAGACGATCAAGAATACCGTGATCGCGATGGTCAGGAAAAGCCAGGGAAGCTAGGCCGAGTCCAAAGCTGAGTCCTAGGCCGGTCCCCGGCCCGGGCGTGGACGGGTCAGGCGCCGGAACCGGCGATGATGCCCCCGCCAAGGCACACATCGCCGTCGTACAGCACCGCCGACTGCCCCGGCGTGACGGCCCACTGGGCGTCGGTAAACTGCAGCGCGAATTCGCCGGCGCCGTCGGGCGTGAGCACGCAGCCGACGTCGGCCTGGCGGTAGCGCGTCTTGGCCGACAGCGCGCCCGGCGCCGGCGCGTGGCCCGCGACCCAGCTGGCCTGGTCGGCCCGCAAGGCGCCCGAGAGCAGCCACGGATGGTCATGCCCCTGCACGATGTACAAGGTGTTGGCGGCGATGTCCTTGCGCGCCACGTACCACGCGTCGCTCGAGCCGTCCGGGTTCTTGTACGCCTTCATGCCGCCCACGCCGATGCCCTTGCGCTGGCCCAGGGTGTAGAACGACAGGCCCACGTGTTCGCCCACGACGGTGCCGTCGTCGGTTTTCATCGGGCCCGGCTTATACGACAGGTAGCGGTTCAGGAAGTCGCGGAAGGGGCGCTCGCCGATGAAGCAGATGCCGGTCGAATCCTTCTTGGCCGCGTTGGGCAGCGCGAGCCGCTCGGCGATCTTGCGCACCTCGGTCTTGGGAATTTCCCCCAGCGGGAACAGGGTCTTGGACAACTGCGCCTGGTTCAGGCGATGCAGGAAGTAGCTCTGGTCCTTGGTCGCGTCGAGCGCCTTGAGCAGTTCGAACGCGCCGTCGTTCTCGCGCACGCGCGCGTAGTGGCCGGTCGCGATCAGGTCCGCGCCCAGCAGCATGGCATGGTCGAGGAAGGCCTTGAACTTGATCTCGGCGTTGCACAGCACGTCGGGATTGGGGGTGCGCCCGGCCTGGTACTCGCGCAGGAATTCGGCGAACACCCGGTCCTTGTACTCGGCCGCGAAATTGACCGCCTCGATGTCGACCCCGACCACGTCGGCCACGCTGGCCGCGTCGATCCAGTCCTGGCGCGACGAGCAGAATTCGGAATCGTCGTCGTCCTCCCAGTTCTTCATGAACAGGCCGATCACCTCGTAGCCCTGTTCCTTGAGCATCCACGCCGCGACCGAGGAGTCGACCCCGCCCGACATGCCGATCACGACCTTTTTCCTGCGCCCCGCGTTCGCCATCACGTCACATCCGTCTTCAAAGTCAGTCCGCCCTCGAACACCGACGCATGCGTGTGCAGCAGGTCGAGCGGGGCCCGTTTACCGGCCAGGTAGTCGTCCACGCATTGCAGCATCAGCGGGCTGCGGTGGCGCTCCTGGCAGGCGGCCATCTCGTCGCGCGTCATCCACAAGGTGCGCAGGATGCCATGGTCGAGCGGGCGGTCGTAGCTGGCGCCGGCGGTGCCGCAGAAGGTGAAGCGCAGATAGGTGACGTCGACCCCGCGCCGGGTCGAGCGGTAGCGCGACATATACATGCCCACCAGCGCCTGCGGCGTGAAGTCGTGGGCTGCCTCTTCCATCACTTCGCGCACCACCGCTTGCTCCAGCGTCTCGTGCGGATCCAGGTGGCCGGCCGGCTGGTTCAGGCGCACCCCTTCGCTGGTTTCTTCTTCGATCAGCAGAAATTTGCCGTCACGCTCAATGATGGCGGCAACGGTCACGGAGGGTTTCCAGGTATGCGGCATGCGTGTGTCCTTCGAAATGAGCCGTCATTCTACCTTGGCCTAGAGCGACTCGCCCACTCCCCGCCAAACCCGGCCGTTCTACCCGATTAGCATGGTCAATCCGGTACGAAAAGCGCAATGCCGTTTCAGAGTGTGCAGTGTTACCGGTTTGAGGAATGGAGAACCCAATCTAGAACGAGCGAACGATAGTGCTATTTGAATAATTGCGTGTAAGATCATGGACAGTTTATTAATTTGGAGGCGTTCATGAGAATTGGCATTCCGGCCGAAACGCGGCCGGGTGAGACACGGGTTGCCGCAACTCCCGAGACAGTCAAAAAGCTCGCAGCCAAGCACCAGGTGGTCGTGCAGGCCGGTGCGGGCGAGCGGGCATCCGTCATCGACGAAGCCTATGCCGCCGCCGGCGCCAGCATTGGCAGCGCGGCCGACGCGTTCGGCTGCGACATTGTGCTCAAGGTACGCGCCCCCAACGCCGACGAGCGCGCGCTGATGAAGAGCGACGCGGTCCTGATCGGCATGCTCAACCCCTTCGACGCCGACAACATCGCCGCCATGGCCGCCGCCCGCCTGCAGGCGTTCGCCCTGGAAGCGGTGCCGCGCATCACGCGCGCGCAGTCGATGGACGTGCTGTCCTCGCAGGCGAACATCGCCGGCTACAAGGCCGTCATGATGGCCGCCAACACCTACCAGCGCTTCATGCCGATGCTCATGACCGCGGCCGGCACCGTCAAGGCCGCGCGCGTGCTGATCATGGGCGTGGGCGTGGCGGGCCTGCAAGCCATCGCCACCGCCAAGCGCCTGGGCGCGGTGATCGAAGCGTCCGACGTGCGCCCGCCGGTCAAGGAGCAGGTCGAGTCGCTCGGCGCCAAGTTCATCGACGTGCCCTACCTGACCGACGAGGAAAAGGAAATCGCCCAGGGCAGCGGCGGCTACGCCCGCCCCATGCCGGCCGACTGGATGCGGCGCCAGGCCGAGCTGGTGCACGAGCGCGCCAAGCTGGCCGACATCATCATCACCACCGCCCTCATTCCCGGCCGTCCGGCGCCGGTGCTCATCTCCGAGGAGACCGTCAAGGCCATGAAGCCCGGTTCGGTGATCGTCGACCTGGCCGTCTCGCAAGGCGGCAACTGTCCCCTGTCCGAACTGAACAAGACCGTCACCAAGCACGGCGTGCACATCATCGGCGAGCCCGACCTGGCCACCCTGGTGGCGGCCGACGCCTCGGCGCTGTACGCGCGCAACGTGCTCGACTTCCTCAAGCTGATCATCGACAAGGAAGGCCAGGTTGACGGCGCGGCGCTGACGATCGACCGCGAAGACGAGATCCTCAAGGCCACGCTGGTTTGCGCCGGCGGCGACGTGCTCCGCAAATAATCGAACGAGGGACCCCATGGAAATCAGCCACACCATCATCAATCTCATCATCTTCGTGCTCGCCATTTACGTCGGCTACCACGTCGTCTGGACCGTCACCCCGGCGCTGCACACACCGCTGATGGCCGTCACCAACGCCATCTCGGCCATTATCATCGTCGGTGCCATGCTGGCCGCCGGCCTGACCACCGGCATCGTCGGCCAGGTCGCCGGCACGCTCGCCGTCGCGCTGGCCGCGGTCAACGTCTTCGGCGGCTTCCTGGTCACCCAGCGCATGCTCGAGATGTTCAAGAAGAAGGAACCGAAGGCCAAGGCGGGAGACAAAGCATGAGTTCGATCAGCTTCAATATGGTGACCCTGCTGTACCTGGTCGCCTCCGTCTGTTTCATCCAGGCGCTCAAGGGCCTGTCCTCGCCGTCCAACGCGCGCATGGGCAACGCCTTCGGCATGAGCGGCATGGCCATTGCCGCCCTCACCACGGTGGCCCTGATCCTCAAGCTCAAGACCATGATGGCGACCGGCAGCATGGGCTTCGGCCTGGTGGCGGTTGGCGTGGTCGTCGGTGGCGGCATCGGCGCCTTCGCCGCCAAGAAGGTCGAGATGACCAAGATGCCCGAGCTGGTGGCGGCGATGCACTCGCTGATCGGCCTGGCCGCGGTCTGCATCGCCGTGGCCGCCGTGTCCGAGCCGTCGGCGTTCAGCATCGCCAAGCTCGGCGAAGCGCTCCCCTTCGGCAACCGGCTCGAACTGTTCATCGGCACCTTCGTGGGCGCGGTGACCTTCTCCGGCTCGGTGATCGCCTTCGGCAAGCTGTCCGGCAAATACAAGTTCCGCCTGTTCCAGGGCGCCCCGGTCAGCTTCCCCGGCCAGCACCTGTTCAACCTGGCGGTGGCCGTCGCCATCGTCGCGCTCGGCCTGGTGTTCTGCTTCTCCGCCGGCGTCGAGCCGGCCTGGACCCCGTTCATCATCATGGCCGCGCTGGCCTTCCTGCTGGGCGTGCTGATCATCATCCCCATCGGCGGCGCCGACATGCCGGTCGTCGTGTCGATGCTCAACAGCTACTCCGGCTGGGCCGCGGCCGGCATCGGCTTCTCGCTCAACAACTCGATGCTGATCATCGCCGGCTCCCTGGTCGGCTCGTCCGGCGCGATCCTCTCCTACATCATGTGCAAGGCGATGAACCGCTCCTTCTTCAACGTGATCCTGGGCGGCTTCGGCGGCGAGGCTGCCTCGGCCGCGACGGGCGACCATGTGCAGCGTCCGGTCAAGACCGGTTCCGCCGACGACGCCGCCTTCATCATGAGCAACGCCGAGACCGTCATCATCGTGCCCGGCTACGGCCTGGCGGTGGCGCGCGCCCAGCACGCGCTCAAGGAGCTGGTCGAAAAGCTCACCCACAAGGGCGTGATCGTCAAATACGCGATCCACCCCGTGGCCGGACGCATGCCGGGGCACATGAACGTCCTGCTGGCCGAGGCCGAAGTGCCCTACGACCAGGTGTTCGAGATGGAAGACATCAATGGCGAGTTTGGCCAGACCGACGTCGTGCTCGTGCTCGGCGCCAACGACGTGGTCAATCCGGCGGCCAAGGACCCCAAGTCGCCGATCGCCGGCATGCCGATTCTCGAAGCGTACAAAGCCAAGAGCATCATCGTCAACAAGCGCTCGATGGCATCGGGTTATGCCGGCCTGGACAACGACCTGTTCTACCAGCCCAACACGATGATGGTATTCGGCGACGCCAAGAAGGTGATCGAAGCGATGGTCAAGGCAGTCGAATAAGGATTGCCGACGTCGATAAAAAACGCGCCGCGCGCTGCCCGGCGCGTTTTTTTTACGGATTTTTCAATGGGGTCGGAGGCGACAATCGGACATATTTCGATCGGCGCGGCGGCGCGATCGCGCGCGTAAATTCGGCGGGGTCGGAGGCGACAATCGGACACGGACTCAACGATAGGCGGGGTGGCGGCGTCCCGCTGTTTTCATTGTAGATTCGGCGGCAAATTGGTCGGGGTCGGAGGCGACAATTGGACACGGGCTCAGCGATAGGCGGAACGGTCGCGTCCCTCTGTTTGCATTATGGACGGGGCGGTAAATCTATCGAGGCCGGAGGCGACTACAAGGGCTTCCCAATAAATTCAATCGGACATGGGCTCAGAGCGATATCGGAAAATGGAATCGCTCGCTTGCCGCCATCGATGTGGGCGCAAGACTAGGGCGAATGCGCGAGGCAATGCACCCTGAGCGAAGTACGGGAGATGGAATCGAGCCTGACGCGCGCTCAAAACCGATGATGGCCCGAGAGCGGCATATCGGGAGGAATTGCTAACGGCGAATGCAACGTAGCGGGCCGCAGGATAACGCCTAATCCCACACGCCTTCGAATTTGCGTACCGCGCGACTGACCGTTTTACTGCTCACGCCGAAATACGCGCCGATTTCAGACATCGTGTATGCGGTTGACCTGTAGGCGCGCGCCATCGCCTCAGCGCGATCGTCGAAAAAATACCCATACTGTTTCAGCGACATCGCCGATAGCTGGCGTTGGCGCTTCGCGGCCGATGCCATATCGACGTTGAGCAGACGCGGGCGGGCGCTCTCTATAAAAGGTTCCTGGCCCAGGATCAGCGCCGCGCACGCGTTGCTAAGTGGACTGCCAACGCCGATGCCTTCAAGGACAAACTGTTGATATGCGCGTCGCGCGCTGGCATCGTTCGCATCGAACTGCGATCGCAGCCAAGTGGTCGCTAGCCATTCCGGAGCGCGCACACTGCCGAGGGTTGCGTTATAGCTGCTCCATTCCCACGCATCCGGTGACGCGGTGATTCCGGCCCGGACTGGATTGAGAACGATATAGCGCGCCAATTCGAGCAGGTAGCTCTCTTTTTGAACCAGGATTGCCTTATATCTTCCTTGCAGCACATGTCCGACCAGTTCGTGTTTGCGGTTCAGGCGTTGCGCGTAGTTCGCGTTCAGCTGGCGCATTCCCCGCGCCAGATTGCCGTCGACCGTTTCGACCATTAAATGAAAATGATCGGTCATCTGGCAATACGCGTGGACGATAAAATTATTCCGCGCGCAAACCTCGCGCAGTATGTCGAGCCATGTACGGCGATCGTGATCGTCGAGATAAATCGACGTGCGGCGATTTCCGCGCGACGTCACGTGATACAGCGCGCCGGGGAATTCCAGTCTGAGAGGTCGTGTCATGCCAATACACTAGCAGCGCGCAGATCGGGTCGATATCGTTTTGATCAAGCGTGAAACCGAATAGGGAGGCGGCCGGCGGTAGACCCTGTCGTGGCTGAGCCCATGTCCGAATGTCGCCTCCGACC
>DIZW01000122.1:35652-88809 GCA_002428015.1 Oxalobacteraceae bacterium UBA6018
CGAATGTCGCCTCCGACCCCATCAGGATTTACAGCTCGAAACGTATTTAACGCCGGCCGTACATCATCAATTCGGCCAGCAAACCGCGGGCAGGGGTGACGGCGTCGATCGCTGCCAGGCCCAGGCCGAGCAGGGCTTGCGCGGGGCCGCGGCTGGCGAAGGCGCGGGCCATCGTGTCGGTGAGGGTGACGGTGGTGCCGCGGTCGGCGGCGCGGTCGGCGTTGAAGGCGGCCAGGCCGCACGGCGAGGGGTCCTTGGCCAGCGCGCGGGCCAGCACGGCGGCGTCGCGCAGACCGAGATTGAGGCCTTGGCCGGCGACCGGGTGCAGGGTCTGGGCGGCGTTGCCGATGGCGACAGTGCGGGCGCTGGCGCGTGCGTCGGCGTTGAGCCCAAGCTGGTAGCAGGCGCGCGCACCGCAGGCGGTGAAGCGGCCTAGCCGGGTGCCGAACGCTTGGCCGAGCCGGGCCAGGAAGGCGGCGTCGTCCAGCGCGAGCAGCTCGGCGGCGGTGTCCGGCCGGGCACACCAGACCAGGGCGTACTGGTGGCCGTCGCGGCCTTCCTGCGGCAGCAGGGCGAGCGGGCCTTCGTCGGTGAAGCGTTCGAAGGCGCGCGCGGCGATCGGGTCGCTAACCGAGACGCGGGCGATGACGGCGCTTTGCTGGTAGTCGCGGGTGCGTCCTTGCCGGGTCTGTTCGCCGAATACGCCGCCTTCGGCCTGCACCACGACCCCGGCTTCGAGCGTGCCGCCGTCGTCCAGCGTGAGGGTGACGCCGTCGGCGTGTTCGGCCAGGGCGGTCACGCGCAGCGGGCGCAGGGTGCGCACGCCGGCGCGTTCGCAGGCGCGGGCCAGGGCGTCGACCAGTTCGCCGTAGCGGGTGACGTGGCCGAGCGCTGGCACGTGGTGCTCGGCGCGGTCGATCAGCGTGCGCCCAAAGTGGCCGCGGCGCGAGACGTGGATCTGGTGGATCGGGGTGGAAGGCAGCGGCCAGGCGCCCAGCTGTTCGAGCAATTGGCCGCTGCCGTGCGAGAGCGCGAGCGAACGCGGGTCGGTGATGGCCGCGCCAAGCGCCTTGGCGTCGATCAGGACGATGCGCTGGCCGTCGACGCCGCGCCGCGCCAGCATGGCGGCCAACGCCATGCCGACCGGGCCGGCGCCGCAAATGGCAATCGCCGCCGCCGGAGCCGCCGTGGTGATGCCCGCCGGGGGTGTGCTTGCGGTCGCCTCTGCAGTGGGTGTGTTCGCGGTGGTCCCTGCGGCGGGTATGCTTCCGGCCCTACCTGCCGCGCGTGCACTCCCGGCCGCGTCCGCGCTTCCGGTAGCGCCCACCGCACGGTTGCTCCCCGTCGCATCTGCCATGGGTGTGTTCGCGCTCATGGCCGGCGTGGGTCTGGGCCCGGTCATGGCTGGCGCATCAGTTGTTCGATCTCGGCTATCCGCTTGGGCGCGGCCGCGCTGAGCACCGTGTGGCCGTCGGGGGTGAGGAGCACGTCGTCCTCGATGCGGATGCCGATGTTCCAGAATTGTTCGGGCACGCCTTCGGCCGGGCGCACGTAGATGCCCGGTTCGACCGTGACCACCATCCCGGCCTGCAGCAGGCGCGATGGCTTGTCGTCCTGGGCCAGGTCGCGGTAGGCGCCGACGTCGTGCACGTCGAGCCCGAGCCAGTGGCCGGTGCCGTGCATGTAGAACTGCTGGTGGGCGCGCTCGGCGATCACGTCGTCGACGCTGGCGAAGCCGGCGCGGGGGAGCAGGCCGAGGTCGAGCATGCCTTGCGCGAGGACCTTGACGGCGGCGTCGTGGAAGTCGCTGTAGCGCCGTCCGGGCCGCACGGCGTCCATGGCCGCGTCCTGGGCCGCCAGCACCAGTTCGTAGAGACTGCGCTGGGCGGGGCTGAAGCGGCCGTTGACGGGGTAGGTGCGGGTGATGTCGGCGGCGTAGCTGTCCAACTCGCAGCCGGCGTCGATCAGGACCAGGTCGCCGTCGCGGGTGCGGGCGTTGTTGGCGTTGTAGTGCAGGATGCAGGCGTTGGCGCCGCTGGCGACGATCGGGGTGTAGGCGGGGAACTGGGCGCCGTTGCGGCGGAATTCGTGCAGCAGCTCGGCCTCGATCTCGTATTCGTGCATGCCGGCGCGGGTGGCGCGCATGGCGCGCGCGTGGGCGTGGCCGGAGATGGTGGCGGCGCGCAGCATGGTCTGTTGTTCGCTGTCGTCCTTGAACAGGCGCATCTCGTCGACCAGGGCGAACAGGTCGTGGGCGACGCTGGGGGCGGTGACGCCGGCGCGGGCCTGGCGCCGCACCGCGCCCAGCCAGGTCTTCATCTGCAGATCGAGCGCGGCGCTGTGGCCGAGCGCGTAGTAGGCGGCCGGCGCGTTGGCCAGCAGGCGCGCCATCTCGGTGTCGAGCTCCTCGATCGGGAAGGCGGCGTCGAAGCCGAAGGCGGCGCGCGCGCCCTCGGGGCCGTGGCGCAGGCCGTCCCAGATTTCACGCTCGGGATTCTTCTGGCGGCAGAACAGGATGGCCTGGGCGGCCCGCTCGGCGCGCGCGGCCACCAGGACCAGCACGCTGTCCGGCTCGGTGAAGCCGGTCAGGTAGTAGAAGTGGCTGTCGTGGCGGTAGGGGTAGTCGGCGTCGCTGTTGCGCGCCACTTCCGGGGCGGTGGCGAGGATCGCGACGGCGCCGGGCGCCATGGCGGCGCACAGGCGCGCGCGGCGCGCGGCGAAGGCGCTCATGGGGGTGGCGGCGCTGGTGGCGGCTGGCGCGTTCATGGCCGTTTCGCCAGCGGCGCGTTGAGCTGGTCGAGCTGCTCGACCGTGCCGACGTTGACCCATTCGCCTTCGTAGATCTCGCCGCCCACCAGGCCGCGCTCGGCGTACTGGCGAATCAGCTTGCCCAGGCCGGCGTGCTGGCCGGGGACGATGGCGGCGAACATCTCGGGACGGTACACGCCGATGTTGGAGAAGTTCCACATGGGCGAGCCGGTGTTGGCGAGCGAGTACATGGTCAGCGCGAAGTCGCCCTTGGGGTTGTGCCAGGGGTTGGGCGTGAGGTACAGCCAGCAGGCGTCGCGCTTTTCGGGCGGCAGCGGATTGCCCCACAGGTCCTCGTCCTCGAGCACGTCCTTGACCTGTTCGAAGTCGAAGTAGGGGCAGTAGATGTCGCCCGACAGCGCCAGGAAGGGCTCCTCGCCCAGCAGGTGCAGGGCGTTGGCGATGCCGCCCGCGGTCTCGAGCGCGGTCGCCTCGGCCGAGTAGGCGATGCGCGCGCCGTACTGGCTGCCGTCGCCGAGGGCGTCTTCGATCATCTGGCCCAGGTGGGCGTGGTTGATGACGATCTCGGTGATCCCGGCGCGCACCAGGTTGAGGATGTGCCAGACGATCAGGGGCCGTCCACGCACCTTGAGCAGCGGCTTCGGGCAGGTGTCGGTGAGCGGTCGCATCCGCTCTCCGCGGCCGGCGGCAAGAATCATGGCTTTCATGTCGGTCCCGGTGTCAGAAGGTGTAGCCGACCTGCGGTGCCTTGTCCTCGAACTGGTCGAGCAGGCGCACCAGGGGCTTGAGCACGGTGTAGCGGTTGGCGGTCTTGCGCACGTAGTCGATCACGGTGGGCAGGTCGCCCAGGTAGGCGCTCTTGCCGTCGCGGTAGTTCAGGCGGCAGAAGATGCCGAGGATCTTGAGGTGGCGCTGCAGGGCCATGAATTCGAAGTCGCGGTAGAAGCTGTCGATGTCGGGGTTGACCGGCAGCCCGACCTGCTTGGCGCCTTGCCAGTAGCGCACCACCCAGTCGAGCACCATCTCCTCGTCCCATTGGACGTAGGCGTCGCGCAGCAGCGAGGCGAGGTCGTAGGTGACGGGGCCGTACAGGGCGTCCTGGAAGTCGAGCACGCCCGGGTTGCCCTGGTCGAGGAACATCAGGTTGCGCGAGTGGTAATCGCGGTGCACGAACACCTGCTGCTGGGCCAAGTTGTTGGCGATGATGGCGTCGAACACGCCGTCGAGCTGGGCGCGCTGGGCCTCGCTCATGGTGATACCGAGGTGTTTGCCGATGAACCATTCGGGGAACAGGTTCAGCTCGCGCAGGAGGATGGCGCGGTCGTACTCGGGCAGCACGCCGCTCTGGCTGTGCAGCTGGAAGCGGATCAGGGCGGCGGTGGCGTCGGCGTACATGAAGGCGGCGTTGTCGACGTCCAGGCGCTGCAGGTAGGTGGTGCTGCCGAGGTCGGACAGCAGCAGGAAGCCGCGCGCGACGTCGCGCGCGACGATGGCCGGCACGCTCACGCCGGCTTCCAGCAGCAGGCCTTGCACGTGGATAAAGGCCGGGACGTTTTCGCGCTCGGGCGGGGCGTCCATGGCGATCAGCGTATCGCCCAGCTTGGCGCGCAGGGCGGGCACGACGTCGTAGCGGAAGTAGCGGCGGAAGCTGGCGTCGGACGAGGCGGCGCGCCCGCTTGCGGGGTCGACCAGGTTCTGCGGCGCGAGCCATTCGGTCAGCTGGGCCAGGCGCAGGTCAGGCGGGGAAACGGGTGGTTGTGTTGACAATGAAGACATGAAGCGGCCTGTGGAATCCAGTTGATGGTGAAGATTCCCATATAATACGCAATTCAACTCAAAAAATCGCCTGTCATAGTGGTGAAACGCATCTTTTCATGAGCTGGTTTTCAGCCTCTCCCCCCTCTCAGCGTTGGGCCTATGCCTTGAGCGCGCTCGCCACCGCCACCGCGGTGCCTGTGTTCGCCCAGACCCCGCAGGCGGGTGCGCCGGCGCACAAGCGCGTGCCCTCCACCGACACCACGGTGACCGTCCACGCCGAGAAGATCTCGGGCCGGCCGGAGCGCGAGATCACGCTCGAGGGCGATGCCGAACTGCTGCGCGCGGACACCCGCCTGACCGCCGACGTGGTCTGCTTCAAGCAGGTCGAGGATCAGGTCACGGCCGACGGCAACGTCAAGATGTGGCGCTTCGGCGACCGCTACAAGGGCGACCAGCTGGAGTTGAACATGACCACCGGGAAGGGCTACGTGCTGCGCCCGGAGTACCATATGGAGCTCAACAACGCGCAGGGCAAGGCGCGCCGCCTGGACTTCCTCAGCGAGGAGGAGGCGGTCGTCAGCGATGGCACCTACAGCACCTGCGAGGGGCCCAATCCGGACTGGTACCTGAAGTCCTCGACCCTGCGCCTGGACCAGGGCCGCGACGTCGGCGTGGCTGGCAAGACGGTGGTGTACTTCAAGGGCGTGCCTATCCTCGGCACCCCGGCCATGTCGTTCTCGCTGTCGGGCGCGCGCCGCTCCGGCTGGCTGCCGCCGTCGGTCGGCCTGGGCTCCAAGGGCCGCGCCGAGGTGATGGTGCCGTACTACTTCAACATCGCGCCCAACCGCGACCTGACCGTGTTCCCGCGCCTGATGCTCGACCGCGGCCTGCAGATGGGCGCCACCGCGCGCTACATCGGCGAGACCGACGCCGGCCTGTACCAGGGCGAGACCCACGCCGAGCTGCTGCTGCACGACCGCATCAGCAAGACCAACCGCTGGTTCCTCAACTCGGTGCATTCGCAGGCGCTGGCGCCCGGCCTGTCGTACGGCTGGAACGTGCGCGGCGCGTCCGACAACGAATACCCGAGCGACTTCTCCAAGTCGGTCTCGCTGACGGCCGAGCGCCAGCTGCTGCGCGAGCTGCGCACCGACTACAACAGCCAGTACTGGTCGCTGGCGGCGCGCGTGCAGAACTACCAGATCCTGCAGGACCCGGCCGCGGTGACCGATCCGAGCCTGACGGTGGCGCGGCCCTACGACCGCCTGCCCGAGATCCTGTTCCACGCGGGCCGCTACGACGTGGCCGGCTTCGACTGGTCGGTCGACGCCCAGATCACGCGCTTCTCGCACCCGGAACTGGCCAACGGCAACCGCGCCGTGTTCACGCCCCAGGTGAGCTATCCCTTCATCCGGCCGGGCTACTTCATCACGCCCAAGCTGCAGCTCAACGCCAGCGCCTACCAGCTCGACCGCAGCGGCCTTGAGCCGGCCCGCTCGCTCACGCGCAGCCTGCCCACCTTCTCGGTCGACAGCGGGCTGGTGTTCGAGCGCCCGGCCAAGCTGCTCGGCAAAGCCGTGACCCAGACCCTGGAGCCGCGCCTGTTCTACGTGTACACGCCGTACAAGGACCAGAGCCAGTTCCCCAATTTCGATTCGGCCGAGGCCAGCTTCAACTTCGCCCAGCTGTTCAACGAGAACCGCTTCATCGGCGCGGACCGCATTTCCGACGCCAACCAGGTCACCACGGCGCTGGTGTCGCGCTTCGTCGAGCAGAACGGCACCGAGCGCCTGCGCCTGGCGCTGGGCCAGCGGTTCTACCTGTCCGAGCAGCGCGTCCAGCTCACCAGCACGGCGCCGCGCAACGAGAGCCGCTCGGACGTGCTGCTGGCCGCCGCCGGCCAGATTTCGGAAACCTGGAGCTTCGACAGCGCCATCGAATACAATGCCAGCGCAAGCAGCGTAGTGACCTCGAACGCCGGGATGCAGTGGCATCCGGCGCCGATGAAGGTGTTCAACGCCGAATACCGCTACCTGCGCGACAGTTTCAAAAACCTTGACGTGTCGAGCCAGTGGCCGCTGTCGCTGCGCTGGTATGGCGTGGGGCGGATCAGCTACTCGCTGCTCGACCATAAAGTGCTCGAATCGCTGCTCGGGCTGGAATACAAGGCCGACTGCTGGGTGTTCCGCATGGGAGCCCAGCGTTTCGTGACCACGGCGCGCAATACCTCGACGCCGATTTTCTTCCAGCTGGAGTTGAACGGCCTGTCCAAGCTCGGCTTCGGCAGCCCGCTCGAATCGTTTTACCGCAGCATTCCCGGCTATGCCCGGGTGAATCAGACGTCGTCCACCCGTTAAGGCCAGGCGATGTTCGAGCTACCGTTTTTTCACCGCAGTTTCACCTGATATGAGTGTGTTCCAGATGATGCGTAAAGCCAGTGTGCACCAATTCAAACTTGCCGCGCTCGCGCTGTCCGTGCTGATGGCCGGCCAGGCCGCGGCCCAGCCCAGCACCGCCGCCAAGCCGGCCAAGGCGGCCGCCGCCGCCCCGGTCAAGCCGTCCAGCGGCTTCCTGCCGCCGGCCGCGGCCAACGCCAACGTGATCGATTCGATCGCGGTGGTGGTCAACGACGAGGTCATCACGCGCAACGAGATCGCCGCGCGCTTGAAGAGCGTGGAGGCGACCATGAAGGCGCAGAAGGCGCCGATGCCGGCCGCCGCCGACCTGCAGCGCCAGGTGGTCGAGATGATGATCGGCGAGCGCGCCCAGTCGCAGCTGGCCAAGGAAATGGGCGTGCGCGTCGACGACACCATGCTCGACCGCGCCATCGGCCGCATCGCCGAAGGCCAGAAGATGAGCGTGCAGGAGTTGCGCAACCAGCTGGAAAAGAGCGGCATGACCTTCGCCGCCTTCCGCGAGGAGATCCGCAACGAGATCATGATGCAGCGCCTGCGCGAGCATGAGGTGGACAACAAGATCCAGATTTCGGACGCCGAAGTGGACACCTACCTGGCCGCCGAGAAGGCCGCCGCGGCCGAGCAGGTCGACGTCAACATCGCCCAGATCATGGTGCGCATCCCGGAAAACGCTTCGCCCGAGCAGATCGCCGCACGCCGCGCGCGCGCCGAGGAAGTGCTGCGCCAGATCGTCACCGGTGCCGATTTCGGCAAGGTCGCGGCCACCTATTCCGACGCCAGCGACGCCCTGAAGGGCGGCGAAATCGGCTGGCGCCCGTCGCAGCAGATTCCGCCGGTGTTCGCCGAGGCGCTCGCCAAGCTCAAGCCGGGCCAGGTCACACCGATCATCAAGAGCAGCACCGGCTTTCACATCCTTAAGCTGGTGGACCGCCGCAGCGCCGCCGACAACAAGGACAAGGCGGTGGTGCAGCAGACCCACGCGCGCCACATCCTGCTGAAGGTGACCCCGACCATGACGGCCGACCAGGCCAAGCGCAAGCTGACCGAATTGAAGGAGCGCCTCGACAACAAGGCGGCCAAGTTCGACGAGCTGGCGCGCCTGTTCTCCAACGACGGCTCGGCCAGCAAGGGCGGCGACCTGGGCTGGCTGTACCCGGGCGACACCGTGCCGGAATTCGAGGCCGCCATGAACACCCTCAAGCCGGGCGAAGTGAGCGGCGTAATCGAGACGCCCTACGGCTACCACCTGATCGAGGTCCTCGAGCGCAAGAGCGACGACCAGTCCAAGGAGCGCCAGCGTAACGCGGCGCGCAACGTGATCCACGAGCGCAAGCTGGCTGAGGCGACCGAAGAATGGCAGCGCGAGGTGCGCGACCGCGCCTACGTCGAATTCCGCGACGAGAAATAAGCATGCGACCGGCCATCGCCATCACCACCGGCGAGCCGGCCGGGATCGGACCTGAGATCTCGATCCGCGCGGCATGGGCGCTGCGCGGCCAGGCCAACTGCGTGCTGGTGGGCGACGCCGCCTTCCTGGCGCTCACCGCCAGCCTGATCGACCCGGAAATCCGCCTGGCCGCGTTGTCGGTGCAGGCCCTGCGCAACGGCGGCCTGCCGCAGTTCGGGCCGGAGCGCCTGGCCGTGATCGACGTGCCGCTGGCGGCCCACGTGGTGCCCGGCCGGCTCGACACGGCCAACGGGCGCGCCGTGCTGGCCACGCTCGACCTGGCGCTCGAAGGCGTGGCGTCCGGCTGGTTCGAGGCGATCGTCACCGCGCCGCTGCAAAAGAGCACCATCAACGACGCCGGGGTGCCGTTCTCCGGCCATACCGAGTACCTGGCCGACAAGACCGGCACCGCCCAGGTGGTGATGATGCTGGCCGGGATGCCGGCCGGCGCGGCGGCCCCCTTGCGGGTGGCGCTGGCCACCACCCACCTGCCGCTGCGCGCGGTGCCCGACGCGATCACCGAGGATTTGCTGGCGCGCGTGATCGACATCATCGACGCCGATTTGCGGCGCAAGTTCGGCATCGGCGCGCCGCGCATCCTGGTCACCGGCCTCAATCCGCACGCGGGCGAGAACGGCTACCTGGGGCGCGAGGAGATCGACATCATCGAGCCGGCCCTGGCGGCGGCGCGCGCGCGCGGGATCGACGCGCGCGGCCCGTACCCGGCCGACACCCTGTTCCAGCCCAAGTACTTGCAGGACGCCGACTGCGTGCTGGCGATGTACCACGACCAGGGCCTGCCGGTGCTCAAGCACGCGACCTTCGGGCGCGGCGTCAACATCACGCTCGGGCTGCCGCTGATCCGCACCTCGGTCGACCATGGCACCGCGCTCGACCTGGCCGCCAAGGGGCTGGGCCTGGCCGATTGCGCCAGCATGGAGCAGGCCATCCAGAGCGCGCTGCAGATGGCGGCCCAGGCCCGCAAGCGCTAAGCGCCGCCATCAATCAACGTTACATCCGCTTTACATCAGCTCTCAAACGGCGCCCACCCGACCAGCGCCCCGATCGACCAGAACTACTGAAAGCACCATGAAACACGTCGCCCGCAAACGCTTCGGCCAGAATTTTTTGACCGATAAACTCGTCCTCGATAACATTATCGACGCCATCGGTCCCCAGCCCGGCCAGACGATGGTGGAAATCGGCCCCGGGCTGGCGGCCATGACGGCGCTGCTGCTCAAGCACCTCGATCACATGCACGTGGTGGAGCTGGACCGCGACCTGGTGGCGCGCCTGGAGAAGTCCTTCCCGCGCGAGAAGCTGACCATCCATTCGGGCGACGCGCTCAAGTTCGATTTCGGCGCGATTCCCGTCACGCCGGGGCGCAAGCTGCGGGTGGTGGGCAATCTGCCGTATAACATTTCGAGCCCGCTGCTGTTCCACCTGGCCGAGTTCGCGCCGCTGATCGAGGACCAGCACTTCATGCTGCAAAAGGAAGTGGTCGAGCGCATGGTGGCCTCGCCCGGCACCAAGGCCTACGGGCGTCTGTCGGTGATGTTGCAATGGCGCTACGACATGGCGCTGATGTTCATCGTGCCGCCCACCGCCTTCGACCCGCCGCCGCAGGTGGAGTCGGCGATCGTGCGCATGGTGCCGACCGCGCGCCAGCTGGCCTGCGACGGCCCGACCCTGGAGGCGGTGGTGCTCAAGGCGTTCTCGCAGCGGCGCAAGGTGATCCGCAACTGCGTGGCGGGGATGTTCACCGAAGCCCAGCTGGTCGAGGCGGGGATCGACCCGGGCGCGCGGCCCGAGGCGGTCGGCCTGGCGCAGTACGTGGCCTTGGCCAACCTGCGCAAGCCTGTGTAGCGGCGGCCTGCCGCGCCTGGCGGTGCGGTCTGCCGGCTGTGCGAGCGCTGTGGCGCGGCGCAGGAAAAAAAAAGGCCCGCAGCTTGGTGCGGGCCAAATCCAATTCCTGTTGAGGAGAGTTGGAGGAGACAGGTGCAATTATGCTGCGACACAGCATATAAATCTAATTGATCTTTCCAATAACTGATATTAATTTTTTTAATAATTGGTCAGTCGACCGTGTTCCCATATCTTTCATCGTCATTTCCCGTTTCCGGTCTCCGCCGCCCTGCAGAGTAGACGCCTGCCCCTCGGCTTGTGTTTAGGCGAAAAAAAAGCCCGCGAATGGCGGGCTTGAATCCAATTTCCATAAGGAGAGTTGGAGGAGACGGGATCATTATGCTGCGCCACAGCATATAATTCAAATTTATCTTTATGATACCATCCATCACTCCCCGTGATGTCTAATCAGGTGCAAGTGACCTTCACCTTATCGAGAATATCGGCGTCGCCCATCACGCCCGTGCCGTTTTGTACGGTGCAGGTGGTGCCGTTGGTGGGCTGGGTCAGCACAGTGATGCCGTAGGATGCGCCGTAAGGAACCGTGAATGCCGTCGTGACGGTCCCGGCCGCCGGCGCAGCCGTGCCGTTGGAGCCGTTGGTCAGCACCAGACCGTCGGCGACCTGGTTCAAGGTCACGGAAATCGCGTGGCTGATCAGGGTGCACTGGACGACGACGTTGATCGACGCCAGGCGTCCCGCGCTGTCGCTGCCGCCCGACGCGCCGCAGGTTTCATGGTCCGGGTTGGTGGTGACGACGACGTTGTAGGTGTCGCCGTAGCTGATCTTGCGCGGCATGACGAAGCTGGTGGTCACCGGCGTGCCGAGGGGCGAGGGGGCAGGAACGTTCAAGGTATCGCTGCCGTTGGTCAGGACCATGCCGCCGTATGCCAGGCCTGTGATCGTACCCTTGACTTCAAACTCAGCCTTGCCGCCGCAACCGGCCAGGCCCAGCACAACCGCCAGCAATACACACGGGCGCAACATGAATGACTTCATAACTTCTCCAGATTAAGTGATTGCCGCGTGATCAGTTATTGGCGCAGGTGACCAGGACGGCGGTGTAGTCCACGTGGCCAGCGTAGCCGGTGCCGTTCTGCACGGTACAGGTTTGGCCGGCAGGCTGCTGCAGCACGGTGACGCCGAACGGGTCGCCGTCGCCGACCTGGCCAGACACGACCTTGCCGGCCGTGTCGTAGTGGGTCATGCTGAACGTGGTCTGGCCTGCCGCGATGGGTTGCTGGTTGGCGCCGTTAATCAGGATCAGGCCGGCGTTGACGGGCGGGTTGACAATCTTGCCGGTGATGTTGCGCGGATCGTTGGCGCAGTGCACTTCAATGTTGGTGACACTGTAGGCGCCAGTCTTGCCGCTGTTGTACAGCAAGGTGCAGGTGGTGCCTTCAGGGTGGGTGGCAATTTCCACGTCGAAGTGTTCGTCCGGCTTGAGCAGGTCGGGGAACTGGAACGACGACGAGTTCGCAGGCACCGTCAGTGGCGTGCCGCCGTTATTGGTCAGGGTCAAGCCATCCTTGGTCAAGCCGCCCACGTAACCGCCGAGCAACAGGTTGCCGCCGCCGCCGCCGCAGGACGCAAGGCTCAGTACGCATGCGAGCGCGACGCTCGAACGCAGAAACAGGTTTTTCATACTTTCTCCAAACGGAATGAGGGGCAAGGCCGATGCCGGCGCCGCGGACGGACAGAATGGACGACATTTTAGTGCATTTGGCAACCCGACGGCTGAACAGGGTTGTATCAGCGTGTAATCTTCGTCACTGCCTGCGCGGGCGCCATTGATTTTCCCGGTGGGCCTCGTTATGCTCAAGCAACCGGTAATGACACCGGTTCATCGCTTTCGTTGGCGTTCCCTTTCATTTTATACATCGACCAACCATGACGACAACGCGCCGCGCCTGGCCAAAAGCCATTTTGTTCGACCTCGACGATACCCTGTGGCCCATCGAGCCGGTGATCCGGCAGGCGGAGCAGACCTTGCATGATTGGCTGCGCGACAACGCCCCGCGCGTCGCCGAACGTTTCACGATCGACAACTTGCGCCAGGCCCGGCTGGCCCTGCTGGCGCAACAGCCCGAGTTCCAGCTGGACCTGGGCGCCCTGCGCCGGGCCGGGCTGGTGTCGGCCTTCGAGCAGGCCGGCGAGGACGGCGACAAGGTCGAGCAGGCCATGGTGCAGTTCTTCGCCGCCCGCAACGCGGTCATCCCTTACGACGACGTGCTGCCCGGCCTGCTGCGGCTCAAGGGCCGCACCCTGATCGGCTCCATCTCGAACGGTAACGCGGACCTGCAGGCGATCGGCCTGTCGCACCATTTCAAGGTGTCGGTCGCCGCCCACCAGCTCGGTTGCGCCAAGCCGGACGCGGCGATCTTCCACGCGGCCTGCACGCAGCTCGGCGTGGCCCCGGAAGACGCGGTGTACGTGGGCGACGACGTGCTGCTCGACGTGCGCGGCGCCCAGCAGGCCGGCTTGCGCGCGGTCTGGCTGAACCGCCATGGCAGCCAGGCCCATCTGGAACATGAGGTGGTGCCGGACGCCATCGTCGGCAGCTTCGACGAACTGCTCGACTGGCTGGCGCGCGAACATAGCTGAGTGCCGCCAGGCACGACGGCCTTGCGCAAGCGCGGCGATCGCCGCTACCTCGACGATTGCAGCACGGCTTGCGCGCGAACGTGCATAATAGGCAGATCCGTTTTTGCGTCTGGCTGAAAGAATCATGAAACTCGAACCTCGTGCACAAACCCTGCTGAAAGCCCTGGTCGAACGGTATATCGCCGACGGCCAGCCGGTCGGCTCGCGCGCGCTGTCGAAAATCTCCGGACTCGACCTGTCGCCGGCCACCATCCGCAACATCATGGCGGACCTGGAGGAAATGGGCTACGTGGCCAGCCCGCACACCTCGGCCGGCCGCATTCCCACCCCGCGCGGCTACCGCATCTTCGTCGACACCCTGCTCACGGTGCAGCAGTTCGACGAGCACTCGGTCGAAGCGCGCATGCGCCTGCAGTCCCAGCAGCCGCAAAAGCTCATCGCCAACGCGGCGCAGATGCTGTCCTCGCTGTCGCAGTTCGCCGGCGTGGTGACCAGCCCGCGGCGCGAATCGGTGTTCCAGCAGATTGAATTCCTGCGCCTGTCGGAAAAGCGCATCCTGCTCGTGATCGTCGATCCGCGCGGCGACGTGCAGAACCGCCTGCTGCTCACCGATGTCGACTACACCCCGAGCCAGCTGGTCCAGTCGGCCAACTACATCAACCAGAATTACGGCGGGCTGTCGTTCGACGAGGTGCGCAACCGCGTCACCGGCGAGCTGCGCCAGCTGCGCGACGACATGGGACGCCTGATGCAGGCCGCCGTGGAGGCCGGCAGCGAGGCCATGGCCGACAACGCCGACGCCATGGTGATCGCGGGCGAGCGCAATCTGCTGAGCGTGGCGGACCTGTCGTCCAATATGAGCTCGCTACGGCAGATGTTCGACATGTTCGAGCAGAAAACCAGCCTGATGCAGCTGCTCGACGTCTCCAGCAAGGCCAGCGGGGTGCAGATCTTCATCGGCGGCGAGTCGAACCTGGTGCCGATGGACGAGATGAGCGTGGTGACCGCGTCCTACGAGGTCAACGGGCAGATCGTGGGCACGCTGGGTGTGATCGGGCCGACCCGCATGGCCTACGAGCGGGTCATTCCGATTGTCGATATCACGGCCAAGCTGCTGTCGAACGCGCTCAGTCACAGCTGAGCCAGGGGCGCAGGGGCGTCGTCCCCGGCGCGCAGGCTCAATTGCGGTGCGGGCAGGCCGGCTTGATGCAGTTGCCGTAGATGGCCAGCGCGTGCTCGGCGATCTTGAAGCCGCGCTCGTCGGCCACCTTGTGCTGGCGCGACTCGATTTCTTCGTCCACGAATTCTTCCACCCGGCCGCAGTCCAAGCACACGAGATGGTCGTGGTGGGTGCCGGCGTTGAGCTCGAAGATGGCCTTGCCGGTCTCGAAATGGTTGCGGTTGAGCAAGCCGGCCTGCTCGAACTGGGTCAGCACCCGGTACACGGTGGCCAGGCCCACGTCCATGTTCTCGGTCAGCAGAATCTTGTACACGTCCTCGGCCGTCAGGTGGCGAATTTCGCTGTTCTGGAAGATTTCCAGGATTTTCAGGCGCGGCAGGGTCGCTTTCAGGCCGCTTGCCTTCAGGTCGGAGGGATTGTTACTCATGATTGTTACTCGTATATTGGCTTAGTGCTTTATCATATAGCGTTTTAGACGGGGGTGCCTAGCCTTCCGTTCAACGATTTTGAGGTCCCTATGCGTGTTATGACTGCCGTTTTGCACCATGTTCGCCGCCCCGCGCCGCTGGCCGCCGCCCTGGCCGCCGCCGCACTGAGCCTGTCGGGCTGCTCGTTGTTCCATCCGCAAGCCAGGCAGGCCACGCCCGCCGACGCGGTGAGCACCGCGCCCGAGGCGGTCGCCAACGACGCCAGCAAGGCTGCTGCGGCCGCCAACGCCGGCGCGCGCACGGTGCAGGCGTCGAAGCTGCAGAAGTTCCTGTGGATCTTCTCGCCCTACCGGCCGGACATCCAGCAAGGCAACTTCGTGTCCCAGGAAATGCGCAACCAGCTCAAGCCGGGCCAGACCCGCGAGCAGGTCAAGTTCATCCTCGGCACGCCGCTGCTGACCGACATCTTCCACGCCGACCGCTGGGATTATCCGTTCTACCTGGCGCGCGGCAACGGCGAGCTCACCAGCAGCCGCGTGACCGTCTACTTCAAGGACGACAAGCTCGACCACGTCGACGGCGGCAACCTGCCGACCGAGCGCGAGTACATCGAGCGCATCGCCGGCAAGTCGACCTTCGCGACCAAGGACTTGCCGAAGAAGGAAGACGTCGGCTCGGCCAGCATCCAGATCAAGAAGTAAGCTTCACCCAGCATCACGCCTTACCACCAGAATCAAGCCATCAAGAAGCCTTCACGACCATGACTCAACTGAAAATTGCGGTAGCGGGCGCCAGCGGGCGCATGGGACAAATGCTGGTGAGCGCCATCGGCGCGGCGCCCGACCTGGTGCTCGCCGGCGCGCTCGACCGCGAAGGTTCGCCCAGCATCGGCATGGACGCGGGCGCCTTCTCGGGCCAGGCCGCCGGCGTGCTGATCCAGTCCGACCTGGCGCTCGGCCTGGCCGACGCCGAGTACCTGATCGACTTCACCCGGCCCGAGGGCACGCTCAAGCACCTGGCTTACTGCGCCGAGCACGGCATCAAGAATGGTCATCGGCACCACCGGGTTTGACGAGGCCGGCAAGGAAGCGATCCGCGCCGCCGCCGCCAAGACCGCCATCGTGTTCGCGCCCAACATGAGCGTGGGCGTGAACGTCACCCTCAAGCTGCTCGAACTGGCCGCCAAGAACCTGTCCGAGGGCTACGACATCGAAATCATCGAGGCCCACCACCGCCATAAGGTCGACGCGCCGTCCGGCACCGCGCTCAAGATGGGCGAGGTGATCGCCGACGCGCTCGGGCGCGACCTCAAGCAGTGCGCCGTGTACGGCCGCGAAGGCGTCACCGGCGCGCGCGATCCGTCCACCATCGGCTTTGCCACCGTGCGCGGCGGCGACATCATTGGCGACCATACCGTGCTGTTCGCCGGCACCGGCGAGCGCATCGAAATCAGCCACAAGAGCAGCAGTCGCGCCTCCTACGCGGAAGGTTCGCTGCGCGCGGCGCGCTTCCTGGCCGACAAGTCCAGCGGCCTGTACAACATGCAGGACGTGCTGGCGCTGCCAGACTGAACGGCGTGACGGTGACCGGCAATCACTTCAGCCTGTCCAGCTACTGGGCCCAGGGCGACGCCCTCGGCCATGCGGTGGCCTGGCTGCTGCTTGCCATGTCGCTGGCCAGCTGGGGCATCATCCTGTCGAAATCCTACAGCAGCTACCGGGTGCGCCGCGCGGCCCCGGCGGTGGACGCGTTCTGGGCCGCCCCCACGCTGGACGACGGCCTGGCCCTGCTGCGCGTGGCCGACCGCGAGAGCGTGTTCGTGCCGCTGCCCGCGGCTGGGCTGGCCCAGGCCGGCTCGGCGGCCAGCGTGGCCGGCGAGATGAGCCGCGACGAGCAAGTCATCCGCGTGCTGCGCCAGGCCATCACGCGCTCCACCCACAGGGTCGAAAGCGGCTTGACCATGCTGGCCTCGATCGGCGCCACCGCGCCCTTCGTGGGCCTGCTGGGCACCGTGTGGGGCATCTACCACGCGCTGTCGACCGTGTCGGCCGAGGGCGTGGTGCAGATCGACAAGGTGGCCGGCCCCGTCGGCGAGGCCCTCATCATGACCGCCTTCGGCCTGCTGGTGGCGATCCCCGCCGTGCTGTCGTACAACGCGCTGAACCGCCTGAACCGCATGACCCTGGCCGAGCTGGACGGCTTCGCCCACGACCTGCATTCCTACTTCACCAAGTAAGGTAAGCACATGGCATTCGGCGGCTTCAATCCCCAGCGGCAGCAATCGATGATGAGCGACATTAACGTCACGCCGATGGTGGACGTGATGCTGGTGCTGCTGGTGATCTTCATCATCACCGCGCCCATGCTGACCAGCTCGGTCAAGCTGGAGCTACCCAGCGCCAAGGCCGCGCCCGCCGTCGTGCAGCCGGAGACCGTCATGCTCGCCATCGACGCCCGCGGCGTGGTGTACTGGAACGACGAGGCGCTCGACAGCGCCGCCCTGGACCGGCGCCTGGCCGAGGCCGCCGCCAAGTCCACCCAGCCGGAGCTGCAATTGCGCGCCGACAAGAATACCCGTTACGAGGTCGTGGCCCAGGTGATGGCCGCGGCGCAAACCCACGGCCTGACCCGGCTCGGCTTCGTGACCGACCCCAGCAAGGAGACTTCCCATGCCAAGCGTTGAACTGCGCGGTGAGACCATGACCGACGAGGCCGGCTTTCACGCCGAATGCAAGCACGCCTTCGGCTTTCCCGATTTTTACGCCAACAGCATGGACGCCTGGGTCGATTGCCTGAGCTATCTGCGCGACGAGGACGCCATGACCCGCTTCCGGCTCAAGCCGAACGAGGTGCTGGAGATCGTCGTGACGAACGCGGCGCTGGTGAAGGAGGCCGCGCCCGACCTGCTCGAGGAAATCAGCTATTGCGTGGCCGGCATCAATGACCGCTACGAGGATTACGGCGAGAAGCCGGCCTTGAAGCTGGTGCTGAGATAGTTGCCTTGCCGGCGGACAGCGTGCCGCCGGCGCTCTGAGCTAGCCGGACAAGAACACCTTGACCAGCGTCACGACCTCCAGCGCCACGCTGGTGACGGCAATCCATCGCACCAGCTTGAGTTCGCTAAGGATTTCAGCGTAAAAGCGCCTCATTTCGGCCTGCAAGCTCTGCATGTCGGGCAGAAGCGCGTCTATCTGTCGTTCTGCCATGTCTTTGGGTTGATGAATTTTTTCGTCAAATCGACGTTCCAGTGGTGGTGTACCCGGCGATGGCTGAGATACTGGTTTGACCACGCCCGGCGCGCATCGTTCAGCCAAACCGCCGCGTCAGCCAGAAGCGAGGACGAACCAGTATAATGTCCGGTTCTTATCCTACTTTTGGCCGCGCCACGCTTGGCCGCACAACACCATGCAAGATAAATATAGTCCCGCCGACGTCGAACAAGCCGCCCAATCGCACTGGAAGGCGATTGATGCCTACAAAGCGGTGGAAAACGACCCGCGTTTCCCGAAAGGCAAGTACTACGCTTGCTCGATGCTGCCTTACCCTTCGGGCAAGCTGCACATGGGTCACGTGCGCAACTATACGATCAACGACGTGATGTACCGCTACCTGCGCATGAACGGCTACAACGTGCTCATGCCGATGGGCTGGGACGCCTTCGGCATGCCGGCCGAGAACGCGGCGATGGCCAACAACGTGCCGCCGGCCCAGTGGACCTACGCCAACATCGCCCACATGAAGGAGCAGATGGAGTCGATGGGCCTGGCGATCGACTGGTCGCGCGAAATGACCGCCTGCAAGCCGGAATACTACAAGTGGAACCAGTGGATGTTCCTCAAGATGCTGGAAAAAGGCATCATCTACAAGAAGACCGGCACCGTGAACTGGGACCCGGTCGACCAGACCGTGCTGGCCAACGAGCAGGTGGTCGACGGGCGCGGCTGGCGTTCCGGCGCGCTGATCGAAAAGCGCGAGATCCCGATGTACTACGCGCGCATCACCGACTACGCCGACGAGCTGCTCGATTACGTCGACAACAAGCTGCCCGGCTGGCCCGAGCGCGTGCGCGTGATGCAGGCCAACTGGATCGGCAAGTCGGTCGGGGTGCGCTTCGCCTTCCCGCACACCATCGCCGGCGCCGACGGCAGCCTGATCAACGACGGCAAGCTGTTCGTCTTCACCACCCGCGCCGACACCGTCATGGGCGTGACCTTCTGCGCCGTGGCGCCTGAGCACGCGCTGGCCGCGCACGCCGCCGCCACCAACCCCGCGCTGGCCGCCTTCATCGCCGAGTGCAAACTGGGCAGCGTGATCGAGGCCGACATGGCGACGATGGAGAAGAAGGGCATGCCGACGGGCCTGTTCGTCACCCATCCGCTGTCGGGCGAGCAGGTCGAGGTCTGGGTCGGCAACTACGTCCTGATCACCTACGGCGACGGCGCCGTGATGGGCGTGCCGGCCCACGACGAGCGCGATTTCGCCTTCGCCAAGAAGTACGCGCTGCCGGTCAAGCAGGTCATCGCGCTCGAAGGCAAGGCGTTCTCGCTGGACGCCTGGCAGGACTGGTACGGCGACAAGGAGCATGGCGTGTGCGTCAACTCCGGCAAGTACGATGGCCTGGACCATATCGCCGCCGTGCACGCGGTGGCCGGCGACCTGGCCGCGATGGGCCTGGGCGACAAGAAGGTCACCTTCCGCCTGCGCGACTGGGGCATCTCGCGCCAGCGCTACTGGGGCACGCCGATCCCGATGATCCACTGCGCCGACTGCGGCACCGTGCCCGTGCCCGAGAAAGACCTGCCGGTGGTGCTGCCGGAAGACTGCGTCCCTGACGGCAGCGGCAACCCGCTCAACAAGCACGAAGCCTTCCTCAAGTGCGACTGCCCGCAATGCGGCAAGCCGGCGCGGCGCGAGACCGACACCATGGACACCTTCGTCGATTCGTCCTGGTACTACATGCGCTATACCTCGCCCGGCAGCGGCGAGGCGATGGTGGACGCGCGCAACGACTACTGGATGCCGATGGACCAGTACATCGGCGGCATCGAGCACGCCGTCATGCACCTGCTGTACGCGCGCTTCTGGACCAAGGTGATGCGCGACTTCGGCCTGGTCAAGTTCGACGAGCCCTTCGTCAACCTGCTGACCCAGGGCATGGTGCTCAACGAGACCTACTTCCGCGAGGACGAGGCCGGCAAGAAGCTCTGGTTCAACCCGGCCGACGTCGACCTGACGCTGGACGACAAGGGCCGCCCGCACGGCGCCACGCTCAAGCAGGACGGCCAGCCGGTGCAGATCGGCGGCACCGAGAAGATGTCCAAGTCGAAGAACAACGGCATCGACCCGGCCGCCCAGATCGGCCAGTACGGCGCCGACACCGCGCGCCTGTTCACCATGTTCGCCTCGCCGCCCGAGCAGACGCTCGAATGGTCCGACAGCGGCGTCGAAGGCGCCAGCCGCTTCCTGCGCCGCGTGTGGGCCTACGCGCACGGCCAGTCCGGCCGCATTGGCGCCGCGCTGGCCGCCCCGCTGGCGCCGGGCGCGCGCGACTACGCCGAGGTGCACGCCAGCTTGCGGCGCGAGCTGCACAAGATCCTGCAGCAGGCCGATTACGACCTGAAACGCATCCAGTACAACACCGTGGTCTCGGCCTGCATGAAGATGCTCAACACGCTGGAGTCGGCCAAGCTCGATGACGGCGCGGCCTCCGGCGCCGTCGTCACCGAGGGCTTGTCGATCTTCCTGCGCCTGCTCAACCCGGTCGCCCCCCACATCACCCACGTGCTGTGGCAGGAGCTGGGCTACGCCGCGCGCTTCGGCGACCTGCTCGACGCGGCCTGGCCCGAAGTCGATCCGGCCGCGCTGGAACAGGCCGAGATCGAGATGATGATCCAGGTGAACGGCAAGCTGCGCGGCTCGGTGAAGGTGCCGAAAGACGCCGACAAGGCGGCCATCGAGGCGGCCGCGCTGGCGTCGGAAGCGGTGCAGAAGTTCGTCGAGGGTACGCCGAAGAAGGTCATCGTCGTGCCGGGCAAGCTGATTAACATCGTGGTCTGAGATGCGCGCCTCCCGATCGCTCACCGCGTCCCTGGCCGCCCTCTTGATGGCGGCCAGCCTGCTGTCGGCCTGCGGCTTCAAGCTGCGCGGCTCCGACGGCCAGTACCGCATGCCTTTCCACCGCATCTACCTGGCCTTCGCCGACACCTCCTCGCTGGGCACTGAGCTGCGCCGCAACCTGCGCGCCGGCGACCAGGTGCAGGTCGTCACCGACGCGGCCACGGCCGACGCGCTGTTCGACGTGCTGTCCGAGACGCGCGGCAAAACGATCCTGTCGCTCAACAGCCAGGGCCGGGTGCGCGAGTACCTGCTCACCTACACCCTGGTGTTCCGGGTGCGCGACGCCAAGGGCAATGAGCTGCTGGGGCCGACCGAGATCAACCTGAAGCGTCCGATCACCTTCAACGAATCCCAGGTGCTGGCCAAGGAATCGGAAGAGGTGCTGCTGTACCGCGACATGCAGACCGACCTGGTGCAGCAGATCCTGCGCCGCCTGGCCGCGGTCAAGCCTAGCTAGCCATGCAGCTGCGCGCCGACGCCCTCGAAGGCCACCTCGCCAAGACCCTCGCTCCGCTGTACGTGATCACCGGCGACGAGCACCTGCTGGCGCTGGAGGCGGCCGACAAGATCCGCCGCGCCGCGCGCGCGGCCGGCTACACCGAGCGCGACGTGCTCACCGTCGAGCGCAGCTTCAAGTGGGGCGAGCTGCTGGCGGCCAACCAGGCGCTGTCCCTGTTCGGCGACAAGAAGCTGATCGAACTGCGCATCCCGACCAGCAAGCCGGGCAAGGACGGCGGCGCTGCCCTGCAAAGCTACGCCAAGGACCTCAGTCCCGACAACCTGACCCTGATCACCCTGCCCAAGCTGGACTGGCAGACCGCCAAGGCGGCGTGGGTGGGCAGCCTGCAGCAGGCCGCCGTGTACATCGAGATCGCCCCCGTGGAGCGCGCCCAGCTGCCGGCCTGGATCGGCGTGCGCCTGGCCGCCCAAGGCCAGAGCGCGGACCGCCAGGGCCTGGACTTCATCGCCGACCGGGTCGAAGGCAACCTTCTCGCCGCGCACCAGGAGATCCAGAAGCTCGGGCTGCTGCACGAGCCGGGCAAGCTCAGTTTCGAGCAGATCCACGACGCCGTGCTCAATGTGGCGCGCTACGACGTGTTCAAACTGTCCGAGGCGATGCTGGCCGGCGACTGCGCGCGCCTGGTGCGCATGCTCGAAGGCCTCAAGGGCGAGGGCGAGGCGCTGCCGCTGGTTTTATGGGCCGTCGCCGAGGAAATCCGCACGCTGTTAAAATTGAAGTCCGCGATGGCGCAGGGCCGCCCGCTCGGGATGCTGCTCAAGGAGCACCGGATCTGGGGGCCGCGCGAGCGCATGATGGAGCCGGCCCTGCGCCGCATCGCGCTGCCGACCCTGGAGGCGGCCATGCGCGAGGCCGCGCAGATCGACAAGCTGGTCAAGGGTCTGCGCGCCAAGGCCTTCTGCGGCGACCCCTGGGACGCGATGCTGCAGCTGGCCTTGAAAGTGGCGCGCGGCTAGGAACACCGGCGACGACCGGCAATCAATGGATAGAAAAATGAACATCACCGAATACATGACCCAGGTCGGCCAGCAGGCCAGGACCGCCTCGCGCGCGATGGCGCGTGCCGACAGCGCCACCCGCAACCGCACCTTGCTGCTCATCGCCGAGGCGGTGCGGCGCGACGCCGCCGTGCTGCGCGCGGCCAACCAGCTCGACCTGGACGCCGCGCGCGCCGCCGGCATGGCCGAAGCCATGCTGGACCGCCTGGCGCTGTCGGACAAGGCCATCGACACCATGGTCGAGGGCCTGCGCCAGATCGCCGCCCTGAGCGACCCGATCGGCGAGATCTCGAACATGAAGTTTCGCCCGAGCGGCATCCAGGTCGGCCAGATGCGGGTGCCGCTGGGCGTGATCGGCATCATCTACGAAGCCCGTCCCAACGTGACGGTGGACGCGGCCGGCCTGTGCATCAAGAGCGGCAACGCCACCATCCTGCGCGGCGGCTCGGAGGCGATCAACTGCAACCGCGCGCTCGCCAGGATCGTCGCCGAGGGCCTGGCCGGCGCCGGCCTGCCGGCCAACGGCGTGCAGGTGGTCGACACCACCGACCGCGCCGCCGTCGGCGCCCTGATCACCATGCCCGAGTACGTGGACGTGATCGTGCCGCGCGGCGGCAAGGGCCTGATCGCGCGCCTGATGGAAGAAGCCACGGTCCCGATGATCAAGCACCTGGACGGCATTTGCCACGTCTACATCGACGCCAAGGCCGACCTGACCAAGGCGCTGCCGGTGGCCTTCAACGCCAAGTGCCACCGCTACGGCACCTGCAACACCATGGAGACCCTGCTGGTGGCGCGCGCCATCGCGCCGGCCGTGCTGCCGCAACTGGCCGAGCTGTACGCCGCCCAGCAGGTCGAGCTGCGCGCCGACGACGAGGCCTACGCGATCCTGGCCGGCTATCCGCACCTGGCCCACGCCAGCGAGGAGGACTGGCGCACCGAATACCTGGCGCCGGTGCTGGCGGTGAAGGTGGTGGACGGGATCGACGCCGCGATCGAGCATATCAACACCTACTCGTCGCGCCATACCGACGCGATCATCACCGAGGACTACAGCGACGCCCTCAGGTTCCTGCGCGAAGTCGATTCGGCCTCGGTGATGGTGAACGCCTCGACCCGATTCGCCGACGGCTTCGAATACGGCCTGGGCGCGGAAATCGGCATCTCCAACGACAAGCTGCACGCGCGCGGCCCGGTCGGACTGGAAGGCCTCACCTCGCTCAAATACGTGGTGTTCGGCCACGGTGAAGTACGCGCCTAGGCGCCCAAGGACAGTACATGCTCTGGATTAAAGCCTTCCATATCGTCTTCATCGCCTCCTGGTTCGCGGGCCTGTTCTACCTGCCGCGCATCTTCGTCAACCTTGCGCTGGAACACGACACGGCGGCCAGCGAGCGCCTGCTCCTCATGGCGCGCAAGCTGTACCGCTTCACCACCATCCTGGCCGTGCCGGCGCTGGCGCTGGGCCTGTGGCTGTGGCTGGGCTACGGCTTTCGCGGCGGCTGGCTGCACGCCAAGCTGGCGCTGGTGTTGCTGGTGCTGGGCTACCATCACGCCTGCGGCACGCTGCTCAAGAAGTTCGAAAACGGCGCCAACCGGCGCTCGCACGCATGGTACCGCTGGTTCAACGAGGTGCCGGTGCTGCTGTTGACGGCGATCGTGATACTGGTAGTGGTCAAACCATTCTGACCGGAGGCAGGCATGAGCAAGACAATCGAGTATTTTATGTCGCCGCAGTCGCCGTGGACCTATCTCGGCCACGAGCGCCTGGTGGCGCTGGCGCGCGAGAAGGGCGCCCAGATCGAGATCAAGCCCTTCGACCTGGGGCGGGTGTTCAGCGTGTCCGGCGGCCTGCCGCTGGCCAAGCGCCCGCCGCAGCGCCAGGCTTACCGGCTCACCGAGCTGGCGCGCTGGTCGGCTTACCTGAACCTGCCGCTGAACCTGCACCCCAAGTTCTTCCCGGTGGCGCCGGAAAACGCCGCCACCCTGCTGATCGCCGCGCGCACCAGCCTGGGCGCCGACGCGGCGCTGATGCTGGCCGGCGCCATCATGCGCGCCCTGTGGGCCGAGGAGAAGAACATCGCCGACGAGGACACCCTGGCGCAGATCGCCACCCTGTGCGGCCTCGATGGGCCGATGCTGGTCAAGTCGGCCGCCACCGCAGGGGTGCAGCAGCAGTACGAGAAGAACACCGACGAGGCCATGGCCATCAACGTGTTCGGGGTGCCCTGGTACGTCGTCGACGGCGAGAGCTTCTGGGGCCAGGACAGGCTCGATTTCGTGGGCCGCGCGCTCGGCTAGCCAAAGCACCGGTCACGCGGCAGCGCGGTTTAGACAGAAAATCAGCAGCAGATCAGCAGTAAATCAGCAGTAAAGCAAGCGGCAGCACAGCAAACGCATCACACGCACAGTTTTCACAACGGACAAAAGGTACACCAGAATGGCATCATTTTTTTGCCCATGCCCGCGCGGCATGGAAGCGGCATTGGCCGAGGAACTCGGCGAAATCGCCCAGGCCAGCACCACCATGAAGGTGCACAACCAGGTGCCCGGCGGCGTGCACTGCTCGGGCGACCTGACCGATTCCTACCGCATCAACCTGCACTCGCGCATCGCCTCGCGCGTGCTGATGCGCATCGCGCACGCCAGCTACGCCAACGAGAACGACATCTACGACCTGGTGCTGGCGCAGCCCTGGGAGAACTGGTTCACCTACGACCACACCATCCGGGTCGACGTCACGGCGGTCAAGTCGCCGCTGCGCAGCCTCGAATTCACCACCTTGAAAATCAAGGACGCCATCTGCGACCGCTTCCGCGACCAGTGGAACAAGCGCCCCTCGGTCAACACGCGCGAGCCGGACATGCGCATCGTCGGCTTTCTCGACCAGCGCAATTTCACGGTCTACCTCGACACCTCCGGCGAGGCGCTGTTCAAGCGCGGCTGGCGCCAGGAGACGGGCGACGCGCCGCTGCGCGAGAACCTCGCCGCCGGCATGCTGCGCGTGGCCGGCTGGAAGCCGGGCACGGTGCTGTTCGACCCGATGTGCGGTTCGGGCACGATCCTGATCGAAGCGGCCCAGATGGTGCAGGGCATTCCGCCCGGCGCGCGGCGCCCCTTCGCGTTCGAGAAATTCAACGGCTTCGACGCCGCCCCGTGGCAAGCCATGAAGGCCGCCATCAAGCCCAACGCGCTGCCGGCCACGCCGACCATCTTCGGCTCCGACATCTCGGGTGACATGGTGGCCATGACGCGCCATAACCTGAACGTGGCCGGGATCATGTTCGAGGTGCCGCTCAAGCAGATCGAGGCGCAGGAGGTCAAGCCGCCCACCGAGCAGCCGGGGATCCTGCTGACCAATCCGCCGTACGGCGAGCGGATCGGCGTGCGCGGCGACAGCACCGTGCCGGCCGACGAGATGTCGGTGTCGTTCTACGCGGCGCTGGGCACCACGCTCAAGCAGCGCTTCGCCGGCTGGACCGTGTTCCTGTTCACGGCCGACCTGTCGCTGCCCAAGCTGCTGCGCCTGAAGGAGGCGCGCAAGACCCCGTTCTTCAACGGCGCGCTCGAATGCCGCCTGTTCCGCTTCGATATGGTGGCCGGCTACAACCGCCGCGAAGAAGCCAAGCCGAAGCCGGAATAGGACATACCCGAGCCGATGTTTACGACCACGCCGCCGCCCGACCTGCCGCCCGATCCAGTCACCCCGGTGCCGCTGCCGGCGGTGCGCCAGCGGCCCATGCTGGGCAACACGGCGCTGGCCGGGCTGCTGGCGGCCATGTCGATGCTCGGCCCGTTCTCGGTGGACGCCTACCTGCCGGCCTTCCCGCAGATCCAGGCGACCTTGCACGCGAGCGCGATCGAGGTGCAGCAAACCTTGTCGGTCTACATGCTCGCTTTCGCCGGCATGGTGCTGTGGCACGGCGCGCTGGCCGACACCTTCGGGCGCCGCAACGTGATCCTGTGCTCGCTGGTGGTGTTCGCCATCGGCACCTTCGGCTGCGCGGCCTCGCACACGGTGCACTACCTGTGGGTGTTCCGCATCATGCAGGGGGTCTCGGCCGGGGCCGGGGTGGTGGTCGGACGCGCCGTGATCCGCGACCTGTACGCGGGCGCGGCGGCGGCGCGCCTGCTGTCGCTGGTGACGATGATCTTCACCATCGCCCCCGCGATCGCGCCTATCCTGGGCGGCTGGATCGTCAGCTATTCGGACTGGCGCACCATCTTCCTGTCGCTGCTGGCGTACACCGTCGTGCTGTTCGTGGTGGTGTACCGGCGCCTGCCCGAGACGCTGCAGCCGGAAAAGCGCCAGCCCTTCAATCCGCGCTTCCTGGCGCAGAGCTACGCGTCCATCTTCAGCTCGCCCCTGTTCCACATGAAGGCCGGCGTGGTGGCGTGTAATTTCGCCGGGCTGTTCCTGTACATCACGGCCGCCCCGGTCCTGCTGCCCGAGCACCTGCACCTGGGCCCTAGCCAGTTCGGCTGGCTGTTCATCCCGTCCGTGAGCGGGATCCTTCGCCGGCGCGCTGGCGGCCAACCGCATCGCCGGCAAGATCAGCTTCGCGCGCCAGATCGGCATCGGCTTCTGCTTCCTGTTGGCCGCGGTGACGGCCAACGTCGCCTACGCCTGCCTGTATCCGCCGGCGCTGCCGTGGACCGTGGCGCCGCTGTTCTTCTACACCTTCGGCATGTCCTTCATCGGCCCCGGCGCGACCTTGCTGGCGCTGGACCTGTTCCCCCATATCCGCGGCACCGTGGCCTCGTGCCAGTCGTTCGCCCAGACCTTGCTGGGGGCCGTGGTGGCCGGGGTGGTGGCGCCGATGCTGTCGCATTCGGTGCTGGCGCTGGCGCTCGGCCAGGCCGCTTTCGCGCTGTGCGCGCTGGGCTTGTGGTTGACGGCGCGTCATTACCGGCGCATGCTTTCACGCCGTCCCCAAGGCTAGCGAGCCCGGCTTTGTGGTTTTTGGTGGTTTTTTTTCGAAAGGTATGTTCTCTGCGTCAACTTTCGTGTATATATGCTAATATAACTTTTTCAGACACCGAACAGATGCCCAAAAAGCGCGCTTTTCGGAGCAATGCGACTCAAAAAATTGTGGCTGCTTCGCCGTTAAGCGCCACCTCGAAACCATCGAATATTGGCGGCAGTGCTTGAGAACATGCATCAACCAGACCAGGACATCCGCAATCGATTATTGATTGCACGTCTGCCGGCCATGCCGCAGATACTCATCAAGCTGATCGAGCACTTGCAAGCCGACGACCTTGGCATGACCGAACTGGCCGCCTTGGTGGCCAAGGACGCCGGCATGACCAGTAAGATCCTGGCCGTGGCCAACAGCTCTGCCTACCACCGCGGCAGCACGCGCACGGCCGGCCTCGAGCACTCGCTGGTGGCGCTGGGCACCGACATGATCAAGACCCTGGTGATCAGCGAATCGGTGTTCCAGACCTTCAACAGCTTCCCGCATTCCGGCAGCACCGACCTGCGCGCGTTCTGGAAGAATTCGCTGACGGCAGCCGTGATCGCGCGCGACCTGGCCAAGCGCATGGGCTATCCGCAGGTCGAGGAAGCCTACCTGGCAGGCCTGCTGCACAACGTCGGGCGCCTGGCGCTGCTGGCCACCGCGCCCAAGGAATACGCCTTCAACTTCACCGCGCGCGACGACGAGAACCTGTGCGCGGTCGAGCAGCGCACCCTGCAGATCACCCACTCCGAGGCGGGCGCCTGGCTGGTCGAGCGCTGGAGCCTGGACTCCTTCCTGGCCGACTCGGTGCTCTACCACCATGAGCCGAGCAGCCGCCTGGAGTCGGCCCATCCCCTGATCCGCATCGTGCGCCTGGCGCACCTGATGGCCACCCACGCCCCCGACGACGACGCCATCGCCGACGCCATGGGCCTGTGCGGCATGGGACCCGACGACATCGCCGCCATCGCGGCGGCGGCCGCGCGCCAGGTCGACAAGTCGGCCGCCCATCTGGGCATCGACCTGACCGGCGCCGACGACATCCCCAGCCCGCCCGCCTACGCGCCGGCGCCCCAGGACCCGGTCCAGCAGCGCCTGTCCGAGGAAGTGCGCAACCTGGTGCTGGTGTCCGAGGTCGGGCAAACGTTCTCACGCCAGCAGGGCGAGAGCGGCCTGCTCGAATCGATGACGCGCTCGGCGCGCATCCTGTTCGACTTCGACAACACCGTGATCCTGCTCGAGAACCCGACCGGGCACGCGCTGGTGGGCATGCCCAGCGCCGAGCAGCAGCGCATCGCCGAGTTCTCGATCCCGCTGTCCAAGGGCGGCATGATCGCCGCCGCCGCGCTGGAACGGCGCCTGACCTTCATCGGCCGCGACAGCGCCGAGCTGGGCCTGCCCGAGGAGCAGCTGTTCCGCATCCTCGGCAGCGACAGCCTGGTGTGCCTGCCGCTGGTGGCCGGCGCGCGCTGCCTGGGCGTGCTGGTGGGCGGCGTGGCCGCCTGGCAGCTGGCCAGCTGCCAGAAGCGCGAGCGCTTCATGCAGGCCTTCGGCGCGCAGGCGGCCGGCGCCCTCGAGACCGCGCTGTCCGAACGCGGCCACGCGCGCCGCCAGCTGGCCCACGTGGCCGAGGAATACCGCGAGGCCTCGCGCCGCGTGGTGCACGAGGTGAACAACCCGCTCTCGATCATCAAGAACTACCTGTCGGTGCTGGACCATAAACTGGCCCGGCGCGAGCCGGTGGTGGGCGAGATGTCGATCCTGAACGAGGAAATCGACCGCGTCGGCCAGTTGATCAGCGGCCTGGCCGACCTGCAGCCGAGCGACGGCGTGCGCGCCACCGACGTCGGCAAGGTCGTCGACGACGTGCTGCGTCTGTTCCGCGCCACCGACTTCGTGCCCGCCAGCGTGGAGATCCACGCCAGCGTGGACGAGGAGCACAGCACCATCGAGGGCGACGCCGACATCCTCAAGCAGGTGCTGGTGAACCTGGTCAAGAACGCGGTCGAGGCGCTCGGCAGCATGGGCGGGCGCATCGAGATCGCCAACCGCGGCCACGTCAACCGCGAGCGCAAGCTGTACCTGGAGCTGGTGGTCAGCGACACCGGCCCCGGCCTGTCGAGCGAGGTCCTGGCCAACCTGTTCTCGCCGGTGAAAAGCACCAAGGACGGCGCCCACCACGGCCTTGGCCTGTCGATCGTGCACAGCCTGGTCAAGCGGCTCGATGGCCTGATCAGCTGCCGCAGCGGACGCCACGGCACCACCTTTGAAATCCTCCTGCCGGCCAAGGGCGGCGCAGGCATCGTCACCGGCGCGCAAGCGCGCGCGCTGGACTCCGTATGAAGGTTCCGATGACCACCACCTCCGCCACGGCGCAGATCCCCGGCGCCGACGTGCCCACGCCGCTCAGCCAGCATGAGGCGGACCTGATGCCGCGCATCCTGCTGGTGGACGACGAACCACGCCTGCTGTCCTCGCTGTACGAGCTGCTGCGCGACCGCGACTACCAGCTCGTCACCGCCAGCTGCGGCAAGGAAGCCCTGGCGCACCTGGCGCGCGTGCGCTTCGACCTGGTGCTGCTGGACCTGCGCCTGCCCGACATGAGCGGGCACGAGATCATGGATTTCATCAATCAGCGGGCCATCGGCGCCGACGTGATCGTGATGAGCGGCGAGGTCGGCATCGAGGCCGCCATCGGCGCGCTGCGGCGCGGCGCCTACGACTACATCCGCAAGCCCTACAGCCGCGAGGAGCTGCTCAAGACCGTGGCCAACGCGCTGCAGCAGCGCCGCCTGGAGCTGGCCAACGAACGCATCGCCTCGCAGCTGGAGAACTCGGAGAAGCTGTACCGCTACCTGGTCGACAGTTCGCCCGACATCATCTACACCCTCAACCACGAGGGCCGCTTCACCTTCGTCAACGACCGCGCCTACCAGCTGCTCGGGTTCTCGCGCGAGGAGCTGATCGGCAAGCACTACTCGATCCTGGTGCACGACGAAGACCTCGAGCGCGCGCGCTACGTGTTCAACGAGCGCCGCGTCGACGAACGCGCCTCGCGCAACGTCGAGCTGCGCCTGAAGTGCCACAGCGGGAGCGGCCAGGACCGCACCTTCAACAACACCCTCATGACGATCTCGCTGAACTCGATCGGCATGCACGTGCCCGACCACGAGGTCAAGAAGCTCGAGTTCTTCGGCACCTACGGCGTGGCGCGCGACATCACCGACCGCAAGCGCGCCGAGGAAGTGATCTCCTACCAGGCCTACCACGACATCCTGACCGACCTGCCGAACCGGATGCTGTTCAAGGACCGCCTCGGGCTGGCCGTGATCCAGGCCAAGCGCAAGCTCACCGAGCTGGCCGTGATGTTCATCGACCTGGACCGCTTCAAGCTGGTCAACGACACCCTCGGCCACGTCAAGGGCGACGAGCTGCTGCAGCAGGTGGCGCTGCGCCTGAAGGACTGCCTGCGCCGCGGCGACACCCTGGCGCGCCAGGGCGGCGACGAGTTCACCATCGTGCTGCCCGAGCTGCGCGACCGCGAGGACGCCAAGGCGATCGCCGACAAGTTCCTCGAGTGCCTGCACAAGCCGTTCGACCTGGACGGCCACGAGGTGCACATCTCGGCCTCGATCGGCATCGCGATTTACCCGGGCGACGGCGAATCGATCGACGAGCTGCTGCGCCACGCCGACATCGCCATGTACCAGGTCAAGGCGCTCGGCAAGAACGGCCACAGCTTCTATCACAACTCGATGCTGGACGTGTCGCACCAGAAGATCGCGCTTGAACAGAGCCTGCGCAAGGCGCTCGAGCAGAACGAGCTGGAAATGTACTACCAGCCGCAGATCGACGTCATCACGGGGCGCATCGTGGGCGCCGAGGGCCTGATGCGCTGGAACCACCCGCAGCGCGGCCTGCTCACGGCCGGCGAGTTCCTGCCGTTCGCCGAGGAGAACGGCTTGATGCTGCCGATCTCGGACTGGATGATCGGCGCGCTGTGCCGCGACATGCTGGTGTGGAACCAGGCTGGCGGCGAGGCGATCCGCCTGTCGCTGAACCTGTCGCCGCAATACCTCGACCGCGGCGACTTCTTCGAGAAGATGCGCGGCGCCCTGGTGCGCTACGGGATCTCGCCCGACCAGATCGAGGTCGAGATCACCGAGAACATCTGCATCCGCAATCCGCAGTACGCGATCGAGCAGCTCAACAAGCTGTGCCAGCTCGGCGTGTCGGTGGCGATCGACGACTTTGGCACCGGCTACTCCTCGCTGTCCTACCTGCACCGCTTCCCTATCCACACCATCAAGATCGACCAGTCGTTTGTGAAGGAAATCCACGACGAGCATGGCCACTACCCGGTGATTTTGGCGATCATCTCGATCGCCCGCGGGCTGGGCCTGCACCTGATCGCCGAAGGGGTCGAGACCGACGTCCAGGCGCGCTACCTGAAGGCCAACGGCTGCCTGACCATGCAGGGCTATTTCTACCATCGCCCGATCGCGCTACCCAACTTCATCAACGTGCTGCAGGAGCAGCCGGACCAGGCCGGCGCCACCCTGGTCGCGCGCCAGGCATAAGCGGGGCCCATGCCGAACATGCAAAAAGCCGTCGCCAGCGGTCCGGCCGGCGCGGTCGACGGGGCCGGCCACACCGCCGAATTCTTGCGCGTCAAAGGCCTGGCCGAACGCGGCATCGCCAACGCCCAGCACAGCCTGGGCTTCATGTACGTCAACGGCCAGGGCGTGGCCCAGGACTACGGCCTGGCCGTGGCCTGGTACCGGCGCGCCGCCAACGCCGGGCTGGAACACGCGCAGTACAACCTGGGCGTGATGTACCAGAAGGGCCAGGGCGTGGACCAGGACTTCGTCGAGGCGGCCTACTGGTACCGCCTGGCCGCCGAGCAGGGCTTCGCCGCCGCGCAGTACAACCTGGGCTGGCTGTACGCCAAGGGGCAGGGCGTGGAGCAGGACGTGCTGCGCGCCATGCACTGGTTCAGCAAGGCCGCCGAGCAGGGCGACCCCGGGGCCCAGAACAACCTGGGCATGATGTACGAGACCGGCAAGGGCGTGCCCCAGGACGAGCGCCAGGCCATCGCCTGGTACCGGCGCGCCGCCGAGCAGGGCTATGCGCGCGCCCAGTTCAACCTGGCGCTGCGCTACGACGCCGGCCAGGGCCTGCAGCAGGACCCCCAGCAGGCGCTGGCCTGGCTGCGCAAGGCCGCCGAGCAGGGGCACGCGCCGGCCCAGTTCAACCTCGCGCTGCGCTACGACAAAGGGCAGGGCGTGCCCCAAGACAGCCGCAAGGCCATCGCCTGGTACGTGCGCGCGGCCGAGCAGGGCCACGTCAGCTCGCAGTTCAACCTGGGCCTGATCTACGACAGCGCGCACGGCGTGGCGCGCGACGAGGAGCTGGCGCTGGACTGGTACCGCAAGGCCGCGGCCCAGGGCCATGCGGGCGCCCAGGACAATCTCGGCCTGCGCTATGAATTGGGGCAGGGCGTCGAGCAGGACTTCGCCGCCGCGCGTGAATGGTACCGCAAGGCCGCCGAGCAGGGCTTCGCCGGCGCCCAATACCATCTGGGCCTGCTGGCCGATCCGATCGACCCGGCCGAGGCGCTGGAATGGTTCCGCAAGGCGGCCGACCAGGGCCATGTGCGGGCCCAGTTCGACCTGGCGCTGCGCTACGAGAGCGGGCGCGGGGTCGCGCGCGACGAGGCGGCCGCGCTGCTGTGGTACCGGCGCGCCGCCGACCAGGACTACGCCGCGGCCCAGTACATGGTCGGCATGCTGCTGGACCGCTCCGAGGATGGCCGCGCCGATCCGCGCGAGGCCCACCAGTGGTACCAGCGCGCGGCCGACCAGGGCCACGCGCACGCCCAGTTCGCGCTGGCGCTGCGCTTCGATAACGGCCAGGGCGTGGCCCAGGATTACGAGGCCGCCTATTTCTGGTACCTGTGCGCGGCGCGCATGGGCCACGCGCGGGCCCAGTTCAACGTCGGCCTGATGCACGCCAGCGGCCATGGCGCGCTGCCCGACCTGGTCGAGTCCTACCGCTGGTTCGAACGCGCGGCGCGCGCCGGCGTGAAGGCCGCCGCATCCTACCTCAAGCGCACCGCCGCCCACATGAGCGAGGACCAGCGCGCCGTCGTCCAGCAGGGCGCCTTGCAGCCATCCTTGCCGTAACTTAAATAAGTTAGCGCTTACTTACTCCGCATCGCCCAGCCGCGCCGCCTCGGCTGTGGCTTGGTGCGTGGCGCGCCACCCCGGCGCGCCGCACGGCCAAGCGTGTGCCCTCCCCATCGGTCCTGGTGTAATCTACAACTGTATAAACGTACAGTTGTATTGCGCCGAACCGCGGAGAGCCCAGCGCCATGGAACTAACCGACAAGCTTGAGATTCTGGCCGACGCGGCCAAGTACGACGCCTCCTGCGCCAGCAGCGGCGCGCCCAAGCGCTCGTCCGAAGGCAAGGACGGCATCGGCGTCACCAGCGGCATGGGCATCTGCCACAGCTACACGCCAGACGGGCGCTGCGTGTCCCTGCTCAAGATCCTGCTCACCAATTTCTGCGTGTACGACTGCCAGTACTGCGTCAACCGGCGCAGCGCCAACGTGGCGCGCGCGCGTTTCTCGGTTGACGAAGTGGTCAAGCTCACGGTCGACTTCTACCTGCGCAACTACATCGACGGGCTGTTCCTCAGCTCGGGCATCATCCGGTCGGCCGACTACACCATGGAGCAACTGGCGGCCATCGCGCGCGCGCTGCGCGAGCAGCATCAGTTCCGCGGCTACATCCACCGCAAGACCATCCCCGACGCCGATCCCGCCCTGATCGCCGCGGCCGGCAAGTACGCCGACCGGCTCTCGGTGAACATCGAGCTGCCCACCGAGGCCAGCATCGGCCGCCTGGCGCCGGAAAAGAGCGTGCACACCATCAAGCTGGCGATGGGGGCGATCCGCCGCAAGCTGGACGAGAAAGCCGCCGAGCCGCGCGCGCCCAAGTTCGCGCCGGCCGGGCAAAGCACGCAGATGATCGTCGGCGCCGACGCCAGCTGCGGCAGCACCATCCTCGGCACCGCGCAAACCCTGTACGGCAGCGACAAGCTCAAGCGCGTGTTCTACTCGGCCTTCAGTCCCATTCCCGACAGTCCGGGCACGGTGCCGCTGGCGCCGCCGCCCATGCAGCGCGAACATCGCCTCTACCAGGCCGATTTCCTCATGCGCGGCTATGGCTTCCAGGCCGGCGAATTGCTGCCGGCGGGCGGCAAGCTTGCGCTCGACATCGATCCCAAGCTGGCTTGGGCGCTGGCCAACCGCCAGCATTTCCCGCTCGATCTGAACCTGGCAGAGGAAACCATGATCGCGCGCGTGCCAGGCATCGGCCTGCGCAACGCGCGGCGTCTGGTGGCGTTGCGGCGCCTGCGGCGCATCCGCTACGTCGACCTCACGCGGCTCAAGTGCAGCATGAAGAAAATCGCCCCGTTCATCGTCACCGCCGACGACCGGCCCGCCGCGGACACGACCACCTCGGCCATCCCGCGGCGATCGATGGCCGAACACTCACCACAACAACGCGAGCTATGGGCGCAATTGCAGGCGGCGTGAGCGCGGCGGCCAGCGCGGCGGCCGGGCGGCCCGTGCTGGTGTACTCGTTCGACGAGTGGCGCGACGCCGCGCGCGATCTATTGCGCCACCAGGTCGCGCCGCACGAGGTGCAATGGCTTGCGCACCGCGATGACGGCGACCTGTTTGCCGCGTCCGCCGGTGCCGGGTTCTCCGGTGCGCCGCCGACAAATGGTGGGACGACCGTTGCCGTGCCGATCGATGCCGTGGCGACCGGCCGCGACCTTACCCGTGTAACGTCGACCGGTCCTGGGACTGGCGATTCCGAGACGACCGGCCCCGGGCTCACCGGTGAAGCGCCAACCGGTGTTGGGCCGACCGATGCCGCCATGCCGACCGGGCTCGGGCTCACCGGCGCGGCACCAACTGGTGAAGTACCGATCGGTGCCGTGCCCACCGGCTCCGGCTCCGACTCCGGCTCCGGCTTCAAGGGTGCTACACCGACCGACCCCGTGCCCACCGACCGTGCGGCGACCGGTATCGTGCCCACCAGCCCCGTGCCCACCAGCCCCGTGCCCGCCGGTCATTGGTCGACCAATGCTGAGCCTGCTGGTGCAGTGCCAACCGGTGCAGCGACGACTGGCCCCGTGCCCAGCAGCCCCGCGCCGACCGGCGCCACGCCCATGAGTGCCGCGTCTGTCGACGTGCGTGGCGCCGTCGTTGCGCCGAGCGCGCCGGGCCGGTCCGATGTGGCGGGCACCGTGGCGAACTGCGCCGATAATGGCGCGCTGGTGCGCGTGCCACGCCAGTTGATGGACATGTTGCAGTGCGCGGCCTGTTGCCGGGTGCCGCACCGCTGGGCCTTCCTGTACCTGGTCCTGTGGCGCTGGCAGCACGGCGAAAAAGCCGTGCTCTCGCCCGCCGACGAGGATGGCGCGCGGCTGCACGGCATGGTCAAGGCGGTCAAGCGCGAGGAGCACGACATGCACGCCTATATCCGATTCCGCGAGCGGCGCGAGGACGCCGGCCCACCGCGCTTCGTGGCCTGGTTTGAGCCGGCCCACGACGTGCTGCCCCAGGTGGCGCGCCATTTCGCCAGCCGCATGGGGCGCGTCACCTGGATGATCGCCACGCCGGATGCGAGCGTGATGTGGGACGGCGCCACGCTGCACTCGACCGGGCCCCTGATGCGCGGACCGGAGGACATCGACGACGCCGGCGAGGCTTTGTGGCTGACCTACTACCGCAGCATCTTCAATCCGGCGCGCCTGAATGCGGACCTGATGCACGGGCATATTCCCTCCCGCTTCTGGAAAAACCTGCCCGAAGGCAGCGTCGTGCCCGAGATGGTGAGCCAGGCCGCGGCCGGCGCGCGCAAGGTCGGGCAGACGGCCAGCGTCGGCAAGCGCGGCGGCACGGCGATCCCGGTCGCCGCCGACAAAGCGCGGCCCGAGCGCCAGCAGCCCAGCACGCTCGACCAGTGCCGGCGCTGCGACTTGTGGCAGCACGCCACCCAGGCCGTCGGCGGCGTGGGACCGGACAAGGCGCGCATCATGCTCGTCGGCGAACAGCCGGGCGACCAGGAGGACCTGGCCGGCTTGCCTTTTGTCGGCCCGGCCGGGCAGTTGCTGGACCGCGCCATGGCCAAGGCCGCGCTGGAGCGGCGCACCATCTACCTGACCAGCGCCGTCAAGCACTTCAAGTGGGAGCCGCGCGGCAAGCGGCGCCTGCACAAAACGCCGGCGCAGCGCGAGATCGACGCTTGCAGCTACTGGCTGGACAGCGAGATCGCCCAGGTGAACCCGAACGTCATCGTCGCGATGGGCAGCACGGCGCTCAAGGCCGTCGTGGGCGATCCGCATGCCACGCTCAAGGATGTGATGGGCAAGCCCATCCTTCACGGGGAGCGCTGGATCGTCGCCGTCTATCACCCGTCCTACGTGCTGCGCGTGCCAGGCGACGACGCCAAGGCGCAGGCGTTCGCCGGGATGGTGGACGGCCTGCGCGAGGCGAAGCGGCTGGCGGGAGGGTAGGGACATTGGCACGCGCCGTAGCGGCCGGGCGCACGGCAAAAGCGGAGGCGCCAGCGGCGGGAGACACGCAGGTGCATGCGAGGGCCGGCAGATGAGGTGATATGAATCTGAAATGTGTGCCGGTATGCAAGCCGATATTCCGGCACCTAAGCCGGTATGCAAGCTCGCATGCTAGGCCGCGACGTGCCAGCCCGCCGGCGGGCCCGCATGCAAGGCCGCGCCCAGCCCCGCGTCAAGGGACCGCATTCAAGGCCGCACGCAGCCTGCGGGCAAGCGAAGCGTGCCAGCGACCGCGTGCAAGCCCGCATGCAGGCCAGGATGCGGCGGGCGTGAACCCGGCACGCAATCGAATTTGTGAGCCTGCAGGCGATCGCGCGCGCTAGCCCATGCTGGCCCAGGTGCGAACCGACCAGTAAGATTGTTCAGCGCAGCGCAAGCCACCTTGACATCGGGCCGACCCCGTGGCGGACGACGACGAGCCCGAGCACTACTGAAATGGCGATTCAGCACACAATCTTGCACGCGTGAAAATAAGAGTGGTATCCTTTCCAGTCCTTGCCGATGGCGGCAAGCCTCGCCCGATGCGGCGCTTTTCTGGAAAGTGAACCATGACGTCTTCCTCGCAGCGCCTGGACGTGGTCGATTGCTTGCGCGGCTTCGCCATCGTGTCGATCATGCTCTTGCATAACATCGAGCACTTCGACCTCTACTTTTTCCCGCCGACCTTCCCAGCCTGGCTGGTGTCGCTCGACAAGGGCATCTGGGATAGCGCCTTTTTCCTATTCGGCGGCAAGTCGTATCTGATTTTCGCGATGCTGTTTGGCGTGACCTTTTTCATCCAGTCCGCCAACCGCGAAGCCAAAGGCGAGGATTTCCGCCCGCGCTTCGCCTGGCGCATGCTTCTGCTGCTGATGTTCGGCCTGGTCAACAGCGCCTTCTACCAGGGCGACATCCTCTCGATCTACGCCGTGCTGGGCCTGACCCTGATTCCGGTCGCGCGCTTGCCGAACAAGGCGGTATTGGCCATCGCCGCGGTGCTGCTGCTCCAGCCTTACGAATGGACCAACGTGCTTGCCGCACTCGACCATCCCTCAGCCAAGCTGGCCGACCCGGCCTCCTGGGCGTATTTCGCCCGCGCGGACGCGTACATGAAGGGCAGCTCGATCACCGCCACCTGGCTCGGCAATCTGACCAACGGTAAAACGGCCGTGCTGCGCTGGTCCTGGGAGAACGCGCGCATGTTTCAAATTCCCGCCTTGTTCATGCTCGGCATGCTGGCCGGGCGCAAGGCCTTGTTCGCCGCCACCGCCGCCACCGGGCGTTTCTGGCAGCTCACCTTCATCGGCGCGGCGCTTGCGTTCTCTCCCTTGTACCTCACCAAGACCTATATGTCGGCGCTGGTGCCCGGCGACGCGCTGCGGCGTCCGCTCGACACCATCGTGAGCTCGTGGTCGAACCTGGCGCTGATGCTGGTGATCGTGTCCAGCTTCGTGCTGCTGTTCCAGACGGGTGCCGCCCGACGCGCCTTGCGCATTTTCGCCCCGCTCGGACGCATGAGCCTGACCAGCTACCTGCTGCAGTCGATCGTCGGCTCGTCGCTGTACTACGGGTTTGGATTGGGCCTGTACAAGTTCACGGGTGCCAGCATGAGCCTGCTGATCGCCATCGCCCTCGCGAGCGTGCAGGGCTGCTTCAGCGCATGGTGGCTGCGCCACCACAAGCAGGGGCCGCTCGAAGCCATCTGGCATCGCGCGACTTGGTGGGGGCACCGCCCCGTGGCCACGCCGGTCAGCGCCGCGTAGCGGGCCCGGCTGGTAAGGCGCGCCCTGCTTGGCGAGGCGGCGCGCCGACGGTGCCGCATGGCCCTGCGCGAGGCCGGGTCATGCGAGGACAGCGCTGCGACCGCCAGCTCAGGGCTGGTACATGCGCACGTAGTCCACTTCCATGTGCACAGGGAAGATGCTGTCGTCCACCGGACCGCCCAACTGGCCGCCGAGCGCCAGATTCAAGATCAGGTATTGCGGGCTGCCGAAAGGCCACTTCGCATTGTCGCCATCCTTCGCGTTGGCGAAAGTGAAGAAGATCTTGTCGTCGACGCCAATGGCAAGGTGCTCCGCATCCCAGGTCAGCTGGTAATTGTGGAAGGCGTCGCAGGCGTCGGGCACCATGGTGCTGCTGCCCTTCTGCGTGCCCATCGGCCAGTTGTAGGCGCCGGTGTGGACCGTGCCCAGGATCTGCCCCTTGTTCTTGCCGACATGCTCCATGATGTCGATCTCGCCGTTGGCCGGCCACGCCAGGTTCTGGCTGCCGAGCATCCAGATCGCCGGCCAGGTGCCTAGCCCGCACGGCAATTTCGCGCGCACTTCCATGAAGCCGTAGGTCCACTCCTTCAGGCCGCGGGTCAGCAGGCGCGCCGAGGTGTAGGCTTGGCCGCCATAATCGGCCGCGCTGGTGAGCTTCTCCTTGCGCGCTTCGATGATCAGCTTGCCATCGGCGACGCGGCTGTTTTCCAGGCGCCCGGCGGCGTAGTACTGCAGCTCGTCGTTGTACCAGCCATCCTTGTTGCGGCTGGTGTCGTAGGCCCATTTGGCCGGGTCGGGCAGGCCGTCGTGGTCGAATTCGTCCGACCACACCAGTTTCCAGCCGGCCGGCCGCGCGCCGCTCGGGCTCGCCGTTACCGGCGTCGGCGGCGGGCTCGCCGTTGCGGCCGTGCCCGGGGTGCCGCCGCTGCAAGCGGCCAGCGTGCACAGCGAAAGCAAGCCGAGCTGAACTACAATTTTCATGAGGTCTCCTTTGATCTTGTGGTTGAAGCGGCGTGAATGGAAGCGTTTCCAATTACCGTCGGAAACTATACCACTGTGCGACCAAAAAGGAAACGAGACCGGTTGACCGTCGCGCTTGCGCAACTTGCGCCGCGCCGCGAGGGTAAGTTGCGGGCCGGGCGGCGCCCGGGGGCTGACTCAGGCGGCGATGCGCAATGGACGGCGCCGCGCCGCCGCGTCCGGCGCGGCGTCGCCGTCCAGCTTGAAGGTGTCGACCACCGCCGACAGGCGGCGCGCCTGCTCCTGCATCGACGCGGCCGCCGCAGCGGCCTGCTCGACCAGCGCGGCATTCTCCTGGGTGACCTGATCCATTTGCGTGACCGCCAGGTTGATCTGCTCCAGGCCGTCGCTTTGCTCGTCGCTGGCGCTGGTGATCTCGGCCATGATGCCGGTCACCCGGTCGATACTGGCCACCACTTCCTGCATCGTCGCGCCGGCCCGATCGACCAGGCGCGCGCCGTTGTCCACGCGTGCGACCGAGTCGCCGATGAGCTGCTTGATCTCCTTGGCCGCGGCGGCCGAACGCTGGGCCAGGTTGCGCACTTCGCTTGCCACCACGGCGAAGCCGCGCCCCTGTTCGCCGGCGCGCGCCGCCTCCACGGCCGCGTTGAGCGCCAGGATATTGGTCTGGAAAGCGATGCCGTCGATCACGCTGATGATGTCGACAATCTTGCGCGACGACGCGTTGATCGAGCCCATCGTCGCGACCACTTCGGCCACCACCGCGCCGCCTTTGCCGGCCACCGCGGCCGCCTCCAGCGCCAGCGCGTTGGCGCGGCGCGCGTGCTCGGCGTTGAGCTTGACGGTGGCGGACAGTTCTTCCATCGACGACGCGGTCTCTTGCAGCGAGCTGGCCTGCACTTCCGTGCGCGCGGACAGGTCCATATTGCCGCTGGCGATCTCGCGCGAGGCCGTCGTGATCATGTCCGTGCCGCTGCGCACCTCCGCCACGATGCTCTGCAGGTGAGCGTTCATGCCCTTCAGCGCGCCCATCAGCTGGCCTGTTTCATCATTTCTTCCCTGCGCGATCTCGCTGGTCAGGTCGCCGGACGACACGCTCCTCGCCACCCGCACCGCTTCCAGGATCGGCACGGTGATGCTGCGCGTGATGTGCACCGCGCACGCGACGCCCATCACGATCGCCAGCGTACCCAAGGTCACGAGCATCATGCGCCCGCTCGCGTACTGGGCGGTGATGGCCGCGGCCGCCTCATCGAGCTGCACGCGCTGGGTCTCGGCCAGCTTGGCCAGGCTCTCCAGGTAGACCGTGCGCTTGCCCACCATCTCGCGCTCATACAAATCCTTGGCCACGGTCAGGTTGCCGGCCGCCTTCTCCTTGAAGATGCGGGAGCGCGCGTCGAGGTAGGATTTGCGGGTTTGCTTGAGCGTAGCCAGCAGGGCTTTCGAGCGCGGATCCTGCAACGCGGCTTCGAGTGTGTTCTGGATTTCCGTGGCGCGCGCCGACGACGCCTTCATCTGCGTTTCGACGGCCTTCTGATCCTCCGCCGTGACGGCCTGGTAGGCGGTGGTGGTGCGCGCCGCGTTGACCTCGATGACCTTGACCCACTCATCGAGCAGGCGCTCATGGCGCACCTGCACCTGGACCATGGCGTCGACCATGCCGTTGGCGCTGTGCATGCGCCACACACCCAGCCCGGTCAGCGCCACCAGCAACAGCAGCACGGTGGCGAAGCCGAGCCCAAGTCGTGCGCCGATGGGAAGGTTTTTCATTTGAGAATACCGTTCGAGGGGAGGTCCGCCGATCATAGCACCGCGGATTTTGGACAGACACCTTAACGACGGGAATGCTGTGACCGCCGTGGTTATTCGGCGAATACCATGCCGCCTTATCAACGGGCGAGCGAAATGTCCATGCTTGCCGGTTAATGCGACGCGGCGGCGGACCGCCCTGGCAGTGGCAGCGGACGCAGCAGCCGAGCAGGCACGTCGGGGCTGGGTATGCTGAAATGGCGCGTCACCGCGGCCATGGCGCTTAATTCCTTGTGGAAGTGCCGATGCAGCAGTTCATCAAGCGAGCCATCCTTCTGGGCGATCACCAGCCCGGTCGCGAGTCGGCGCGCCAGCGTGGGGTGGCGCGCGCTCACGTAGAAAATGGTGGGAAAAGGGTAGGAGATCATCAGGTTGGGCGCGACCATGAGCCGGCTGGATAATGCCGGATACAGCGCCAGTGCCGAATCGATCTCCACCACGCTCATCGGGAAATAATCGAAGCGCTTCTCGGCCAGCATCGGGATCAAGGTCTTGATGTCGGCGCTGTCCATGACCCGGTAGCCGTTGCGCCGGTACAGGTCCACTTCCGTCCAGCCGCGGCCCTGACCGGCCGTCATCGCCTTGAGCTGGGCGGCGCTGGTGATGGCCTGGAACTTCGGCAGGTCTTCCCTGCGGATCAGCAGGAAGCGATAGCCCAGCAGGCCGTCCATCAGCGGCACGTTGACTGGTATGCGCTGGTCCAGCGGATCGTTCGGGTCCAGCGGACGCCACGGCCCCGCCTGCACGTTGAGGTGCACGCCTTCGCTGACCTCGCGCCTCACGCGCAGCGTACTGAAGTCGCCGCGCACCCGGGTCAACTGGTAAGGGCCGAAACCTGACGTGGTCTTGTCCAGCACCAGCTTCAGCGCCGCGTATTGGAACGCGTCGCGCGACGGCGTACGCCCCCAGTCCCAAAAGCGCACCACCATTGGGGCCGCCAGGGCCTGCGGACCGGCCAGCAGCGAACCCGCAAGCAACACCCAAATCCCGACTAAACAATTTACACGACGCATGACCCAACATTCTTTCTATCCGACAGCGCAGTATCGCAGCTCGTATTGACTGCGGCAACGCTTGGCGGGGCTGCAAAATTGCACATATGCATATGTTGGCTTGGTTGTAACAGCGTGTTTCTTTCCGCGAGGAATTGATTGCAGTGTCGTATTCTCGGTCATCCCTCACCATCCGGAGACTGACATGTTCTACCGTGGATTGCCCGCCCTTTGTCTGTGTTTTTTCGCCGCCACCGCCGGCGCGCAAGCGACGACCGATGCCGCTACCCCCGGTGCGCAAGCGACGACCGATGCCGCTGCGCCGGACGCGCACGATGCCCCAGTCGCGCCGGAAAAAGTGCTCGTGGTCGGTCAGCGTCCTGGACCGGGATTGTGGAAAATTTCCAAGGGCGAGCATGTGCTCTGGGTGTTCGGCACCTACGCCCCCTTGCCGAAGAAGCTAGAATGGCGCTCCCAGCAGGTTGAAAATATCGTCGCGCACAGCCAGGCCTACCTGCTGCCACCGTCGATTTCCGCCAGCGTCGGGTTCTTCCGCGGGCTGACCCTGCTGCCCCAGTTCATCGGCCTGAAGAATAGCCCGGACGGCAAAACCCTGCGCGACCTGTTGCCCGACGAGGTGTACGCGCGCTGGCTGCCGATTCGCGACAAATACTTCGGCAAGGGCGGCGGCATCGAGCGCGAGCGCCCGTTCTTCGTCGCCAACGAACTGTACGACCTGGCAATCGCCCGTGCCGGTCTGACGACAGGCAACGAAGTGTGGGAAGTGGTCGACCGTATCGCCAAGAAAAACCACGTCAAGGTGGTCAATCCCGGCATCCACATGACCCTTGCCGATCCGGGCAAGGCGATCAAGGCCTTCAAGAGTGGATCGATGGATGACTTGCCCTGTTTCACAGCGACGCTGGCGCGCGTGGAAACCGACGTCGACGCCATGCGTGAACGGGCCAACGCCTGGGCGAAAGGGGACATCGCGGAGATCAAGAGCTTCGATTACGCCGAACGCGAGCGTGCCTGCAACAGCGCCATGGACAGCAGCGGCGCCGTCAAGTCCAACCCGGAATTCCAGGCCGCGCCCGAGCGCATGCGCGCCGCCTGGATCGCCGCCGCCGAGACGGCGCTGGAAAACAATGCGTCGACCTTCGCCATCCTCCCCATGCACAATGTGTTGGGCGACAAGAGCCTGGTCGCCGCGCTGCAGGCCAAGGGCTATCAAGTTGACGCGCCCCAGTGAGATGGCCGCCGCGCGGCGCATCGCACGGGCGCCGCTCCGCGTAGAGCGCGGCTATCGCGGATGTAGCGCAATGCTAGAGCAGAAGCGCCACATGGAGCGGGGCAGCGCCGATTCTACTCTCCGGTATAAAAATGGCGCCAGTGTTGGCGTTCAAGCGGGGCAGGAAAGCGCCGGGGCGGCGGCGGACCGGTCGGGCGTCTGTGCGAGGAAATAGGCAGGGCTCGACAGCAGCAGCGACACCAGGTCGGACTGGCGCTTGGTGCCGGTCTTGTTAAAGATGCTTTTCAGCTGGGAGCGGATCGTATGGATGGACGTGCCGCGTTCCTGCGCCGCATCGTCGAGGGTCTTGCCGCAGCCGAGTGCGACGGCCAATTGAGCCTCTGCCTCCGATAAGCCGAACAGGGCGCGCACCAGTTCCACGCCGACTGACGGCGCGATCTCCGGGTCAAAGGCGAACAGCAAGGCCGCGCCCTGTCCCGCCGCGCTTCCATTGAGGTGCATCGGCGCAATCATGATGATGAGAGGCATACGCGCGCGCCGCGGCAGCAGCACCGTGGCGCAGGGATGGGCGGCGATGCCGCGGCTGGCGCGTATCGCGTTGCTCACTTCGAGGTTGATGCTGCGCGTGACCGCCTCATAGCGCGTGAAAATGTGGCCTTCTTCCAGCCACAGGACGCCGCGTCCTTCCAGCAACCGGGTCGCGCTGCGATTGACGTGCGCGACGCGGCCGTATTCGTTGATTAGTAAAGTCGGCATCGCCAGCACGTCCAGGCTGCTGGCGAGAAAGTTCTGGCCCAGCTGCAGTTCGGCGAAACGATAGCGCATCTGGATCGCGCGCTGGATGTGCGGCACCAGTTGGTCGAGCCTGTCCATGTCGTCGCGTGTGAACGGCGGATGCTCGGGCGCGCGCTGCACGATCAACTGCGTCAGCCAAGCGCCCTCGCGCAGCACGATGCTGCCGGCGGCGTAGGCGACGCCTTGTGGCGCCACCCATTCGCGGTAAAAACGCGATTCGGGAAAGCGCTCCGGGTTAGGAATGTCCAGGTTGCTTGCATAAAACGAAGCGATGGGCGCGTCCATCATGTGGCGCGCCAGGATGTCTTCGCGCGCGTAAATAAGCGCGTAGCTGGCGATCCATTCGTGGGCAATTCCATGCATCCAATTGCCCTTGATTTCCTGCGTCTCGACATGGCGCGTGACCATGCTGACCGATTTCAGTTGGAACGCTGGGCAAAGCGCCTCAATGAAGAGCTGAAACCCGCCCGGGTTCATCACGGCATCATACAGCTTGCCCACCAAAGCGCCGTCGTCGGCTGAGCTTGTCATACATCGCACCGGTAATCGTTGTTCGCATGACGCACACCCCTTGTCAGTGATTCCATCGGATGCGCGCTTCACGCAGGATCGGCCGCAAAGGCAATTCTGATGCCTAAGTGCAATGTATTTACAATAACAGAATCCGCTGCTTGCGGCCAGCATTTCAATGTGCATGTCAGAGGCCGCGGCGATGTGGCGAGCGGCCAAGCACTTCCCGCAACCAGCTTTACCTGGGACACTCACGTCGATTCCCCCGCCTGAAGCGCTGGATTCGGCATCCCAGGTTTTTGCCGCCGCGCCAACTCCGCTGGAAGCGCCGTGCCGCCCGCGTCGCATTCGCCCCCATCGCATTCGCCATTTGGCCGCATATACCTCAAACGGGGGATGTGGCGAGCAGCATTAATAAAATATCATTGAATTAGCACAGGAGAGGCGCGGTCCCACTCCGTGACAACAATCGAGCAGAAAAACGTCAAGCAAAACTGATCGTCGTGAAACACAAAAAGATGTCTATAACGCTATGTTTTGATTTGTAATGGCGCGAATAATTGCACTTGTAACAATAATTCACAGCATGGAGAAATACATGGATAGGCAAACAAGGCAACGAAACCTGGGCGTGGCAATATTGGCGTCCCTGGCATTGTTTGGCTGCGGCGGCGGAGGCAGCAGCGCTCCAGTTGCCGTTACACCCACTCCGGCTGACCCTACCCCCGCACCGGTTGTCGTTACGCCCGCGCCGGTTGTCGTTACCCCCGTTCCTGTTGTTGTCCCCCCACCGGTTGCCCCAACACAATCTGGCGTTTTCACCGACGACCCAGTTGCAGGCCTGTCTTACACGACGAGTGGCGCTTACAGCGGGACGACCGACGCCAACGGCACTTTTAAATTTAACACTGGCGAAACCGTTACATTCAAAATTGGCAATCTGGTAATTGGCACGGCAAAGGGGGGTAACACCATTTCTCCCATTGACCTGGCAACGAGTTCCGACCAAGCCATCAATATATACGTGTTGTTACAGTCACTTGATAACAAGAGCGTGGCCAATACCATCACGATTCCATCCACGCTCGCTAGTGCCAACTTGAGCCACATTGATCTTTCGCAAGGTCCTGTAGTTTTTGCGAGCGCGGCGAACGCGACACTAGTCGCTGCTCAAACCACCGCTGGAATCACGAGCGGCATTGTGGCGCCGGGTGCGGCGATCGCACATGCTAGTGCCCAATTTCAGAAACAAGCAGTTGGCGTGTGGCAGCTCTATCAAGGCGGCACAGCACAACCGGTCGTGTTCCGTTTTGATGCGTCGGGAGCTTACCTGATGGGGGAGGCGGACGGTCCGAAACCTGGAATCGAAGCTGGAACGATGACCGTTGACCCGCTTAATGCGCATTTCTCCGGAAAGGTGACGCTCGATACAAACGGTGAGTCCGGCTTTTCCAACCCCAGTCCAAGCGAACTGACCGAAACCATGAAATTTGATGGGCCGAATCTCGCGGTTCGCGATTCTTCGGGGGTCCCGCTCTTTCAATTTCAGCGAGTCGCTAACGACAACAGCAGCCTGGTCGGCGCATGGGCCTTAACGTCGGCGGCGACGCTGGCAACCCAACATTTTGTTTTTTTTCCTGATGGAAAATTCATGATGATCGATCCGCTTGGCGATACCGGCACAAGTCATTGTGGTGTTGCCGGAATTGAATATGGCACGTATACATTTGCAGCCACGACCGGCCTGACCGTGAGCGCCATCAGTATCGATACGAATGGGTGTGCTGGTCTGAACGATACAACGCTTGTTCCTGGAAAACTCTTCCAAGGACCAAATTCAATCCCCGCCACCTTGTCTTCCGATGGCAATACCTTGAACTTACCTGGCGGCCTAGTGATGAAGCGCCTGTGACGTAAAACGTTTTCAATCGCCAGATTGGTGTGGACGCGACCGTGGAGACGGTGACATCCTCCGCGACGTGCTCGTAGACTCTGTCCGTGACGAGCAGGAAAGCATCGCCTTCTGCCAAGCTGCACTGCACGGGAGCGATAGTCAGCTTCCCATCGCCGGTGGGAAGCAGTGTGGCGTTTCCATTTTCAATCACGCCTTGTTGGAAATTTGTCAAACAGCGTGAAACCCGCGTAGAATGCGGGCTACGCGGGTGTAGCTCAATGGTAGAGCAGAAGCTTCCCAAGCTTACGACGAGGGTTCGATTCCCTTCACCCGCTCCAGTAAAATCAATGACTTACAAGCATTTTACTCTTCCATATTTTTTCCGCAATTTGGCCGATTTCCGCAAAAATCACTTCGTGGGCGGAACGATGCGTCCGCGGCGCAAGTAGTGCCGCTGCGTTGTCTTGACGTTTTCATTCCCCAAGAGCTCGCTTGCAGCCTGCTCGCCGCGCTCATCACTAGTGTCATCTGCCGCCTTCGCGCTGAGCTCGTAGAGCCGGAATTTATCTATCGCACTGGCAAGCTCGGGATGGGCGTTCGCCGCCGATTTTCTTGCTATGACGAATTGATTGCGTAAAGCCGGCTTGGTCAGCCGTTTTCCCCATTCATTGACGCGCAGCGCGGCGGTGACCGCCTTGTGCGTTTTCTTGCGCTCACGAATGCGCTCAATCAACTGGGCCAGCTTGGCGCTGATGACGACGCGTAGCGGCTGTTTGGTGTTCAGCTGGATCACGATCAGTTAGCCTTCCACGATGTCGTGCTCGCTCATAAGCAGCGCAGCTGCGGGCCGTTGGCCGGTGAGGTAGGCAAATCTCATCGCATCGCGCAGCGGACGCGCTGGAAACCAGGTGGTTCGAGATGGCCTTAACGCGGGCGGCAATATGGTGATTACGATAAGTTTATTGATTGGGCCCCCTCAAACCTGCCATTGGACCGTTGCGTTTTCAACACAGTGTTTAGTGCCGGCTCCTAAACATGGGGGGCGGCTTATCCTCTGCTTTGAAGCTTGGGTGCTTTCAGTCGATTATCAAAATAATCCACCTGCCAACCGATCCGGCACGCTTGGCCGATCGCTGTACGAACCGTCTTGCTGTCGCTGGCGGTGCATGCGCGGTTGTCAGGGATGGATAATAAAAAATACCTAAAATATCAATCTAGAATCAGGAGACATATGACGTTCCAGAAAACCGCCATCGCAGTCGCGGTCGCGCATGTCGCTGCACTTTGCAGCGGCGCAGTGTGGGCCCAGTCGGCCGACACGAACGCAGCAGCGCCGGGCACCTCTGTCGTTGTCGTTAGCGGCCAGCGCGCCGCACTCCAATCGGCACAAAAACTCAAACAGAATTCGGACGAAGTCGTCGATTCGATTGTCGCCGAAGACATCGGCAAGTTGCCGGACCGTTCAGTCACCGAAGTACTGCAGCGTATCGCCGGCGTCACGATGGACCGCAACATCCCTGGCGACCCTAACCGCCAGGCCGTCGAAGGGTCCGGCATTTCGGTGCGCGGCCTGACCTATGTGCGTTCCGAAGTCAATGGCCGTGACGCGTTCTCGGCCGGTGGTGGCCGTTCGCTCGGCTTCACCGACGTGGCGCCGGAACTGATGGCCGGCGTCGACGTCTACAAGAATCCCTCCGCCGAACAGATCGAAGGGGCCGTCGCCGGCCTGGTGAATCTGCGCACCGCCATGCCCTTCGACTTCAAGGGTTTCAAGGGCTCGATGGGCATCTCGGAAGCCTACTCCACGCTCAACAGGAAGAAAGCGCCGACCGGCACGATCCTGTTGTCGGACCGCTGGGACACGCCGCTGGGTCAATTCGGCGCGCTGATCGACCTGGCCTCCTCGCGTAGTCCCACCCGCACGGACGCGGTTGGCGTCGATCCATATTTCCCGCACACCAACTCCCAGGATCCAGCCAAGTACGACGCGTCGAAAACCAAATGGATTCCGCTGGGCGTGGGCTACCGTTCGCAGGACTTCGAACGCACCCGCCACGGCGACTACGCCGCCTTGCAGTGGCGTCCGAGCCGCGACCTCACGGCCGGCCTGACCTACTTCAAGACGAAATACAAGGAAGACCTGAGCGAGCACGTAGTGAGCTCCTCCGAGGACAAGTGGTATCAGCAGGTGGCCGGTGCCGATGCCATCTTCGACAGCAATGGCGCGTTCCAGAGCGGTACGATCTCCAACCCGACCTATGGCGGTTCGCCGTTCAACAGTTCGCAGCGTATCAACGCGCGCGAGTCCGGCACGCGCGACATTTCGCTCAACGTGCAGTGGCGCGTGGCCCCCAATCTGACCTGGACCAATGACTTCCAGAACGTTCGCTCCACCACCAAAGGGTTCGACGCCGACGTGTCGACCGGCTTCATCCTGCCGAACCAGACGGTGGACATGACGGGCTCGATCCCGCGCATCGGCCTGGGTTCGGCGGCCTACATGGCCGACCCGAACAATTACTACTGGGCATACACCATGGAGGCGCTCGACAAGGCCACCGCCAAGCAGAAGGCCTGGAAATCCGACCTGAAGTTCGACTTCGACAATCCGGTGCTGCGCGATATCCGTTTCGGCGTGCGCATGGCCGACCGCGAAGGCGAGAACGACCGTGCCCAGAAGTTCTACAACTGGTCCGGCATTACCTTCCCATGGATGGAGGGCTGGCAGATCCCGCACGTTGCCCGCCTGGGCGATCCGCGTTTCTCCGGCGGCTCTTCGCTGTATCAGATTCCAAACTTCTTCGACGGTAAGGTCGACGTCCCACCGATGCTGTTCGCGAGCGAGGCGACGGTGCGCGGCTTCCCGGAGGAGTGGACCAAGATCCACGCCTACCACGATGTGCTGTGCGCCGAGCAGAAGGCCGCCCAAGGCTGGGGCACCTGCGACAAATGGGTTCCCGCGACCTTCGACACGCCTGCGGCACGCAACTCGCAGACCGAAAAGACCCGCGCGGCCTACGCGCAACTGCGCTTCGGCTTCGACGACCTGAAGTATCCGGTCGACGGCAACATCGGCTTGCGGTATGTGTCGACCAAGGGCACCGCCAACGGCTACGTGGCGTTCACGCCGCCGTCGGCGATCAACATTCCGGCCGGGACGGCAGTGACCGGCCAGGATAAGCTGATCGACATCGCCGCCTTCGCCGATCCGCTGGCTTTCAGCAACTCCTACCGTAACTGGTTGCCGAGCCTGAACCTGCGCATGAAGTACAACGACAAGCTGCAGTTCCGCTTCGCGCTGGCGAAGTCGATGTCGCGTCCTGACTTCAACCAGCTGCAGGCCCAGACCACGCTGACCGCGACGAACCTGTCGACGACGACCAAGGACGCCACCGGCAAGACCACGAGCGTGCAGTTCAATGGCACCAGCCTGACCGGTACCAGCGATGGCAACCCGATGCTCAAGCCGACCACCTCCACCAACGTCGACCTGACCGCGGAATGGTATTTCGCCCCGGCCGGTTCGCTGACCTTCTCGGCGTTCAACAAGGACATCAACGATATCGTCCTCACCCAGAACTACGCCAAGACGGTCAACGACAAGAGCGGCAAAGCGCAGACCTTCATCATCACCGGCCCGACCAACGGCGCCAAGGGCTTTGCCCGCGGTTTCGAAATCGCGCACCAGCAGTATTATGATTTCGTTCCTGAATGGCTCAGGGGGATAGGCACCCAGGCAAGCTGGACCTACGTGTCCAGCGAGCGCACCCTGAAAAACCCGGTGTCCGAGACATGGTGTGTCGGTAACGATGCGGCGTCGAACTTCAACCTGTCGATCAACGGCTGCGATACCGATGCCCGTCCGTTCGGCAAGACGCCGCTGCAGGGTCTGTCGAAGAACACCATCAACTTCGCGGTCATTTATGAAAAGCACGGTCTGTCGACCCGGCTGGCGTACAACTGGCGCTCGCGTTACCTGGTCGCCGTCAACACCTGGGGTAGCCGCGGCAACAACGGTTTGAACACGAATCCGGCTTCGCCGTCCTACCTGGTGCCGACGCCCAATAACGACCAGGCCTATGGTTTGCCGCTGTGGCAAGATGCCTACGGCCAGCTCGACGGTTCGATCTTCTACGACTTCACGTCGAAGTTCCGGGTCGGTCTGGAAGCGCAGAATCTGAACAATGCCAAAACGCGCCAGATCATGGAGCAGCACGCCGGCATGTTCACCCGTCAGCTGTTCATGAGCGGTCCGCGCTACGTGATCCAAGCGCAATACTCGTTCTAAGCCAGCGCGGGCCTGGCCCGCGGTGAAGGGCGCCGCGATCGATGCGGCGCCTTTGACAAGCCAACCTGACGGGTTGGCTTTTTTGCGTGCCGGGCCCAGGCACGCTCCCAGGTCAGGCCGACCCGCCGGCGATTTTTTCTCTTCCATGACACGTCGTGTCGTCGCTACACTACTGCAAACGAATACATACAAGTACCTACAAGTATCTAAAAGTACCTACAAGTACCGAAAAGTACCTATAAGTACCTACACGAGGAGACAGCATGCACCCCAATCGCATTCGCAAGATCGTCATCGTCGGCGGCGGCACTGCCGGCTGGATGGCGGCCGCGCCGCTGGCGTTGAATCTGGGACGGCTGTGCGACATCGTGCTGGTCGAGTCGCCCGAGATCGGGACCATCGGCGTGGGCGAGGCAACGCTGCCGACCATACGTGCCTATAACGACATGCTGGGAATCGATCCGGTCGACTTCGTGCAGAAGACCCAGGCCAGCTTCAAGCTCGGGATCGAGTTCAAGGATTGGGGGCACACCGGCAACCGGTTTTTCCACGGCTTCTCCGATTACGGCCCGACCATCGATGGCCGCTCGCCGCACCTGTACTGGATGCGCCTGGCGCAAAGCTTCAACAACATGCCGGCGATCGAAAACTGGTCGATGTGCGCGGTCATGGCGCGCCATCTCAAATTTACCGAGCCAAGGCAAGACGGGACCATCGTCGATCGCGCCTTCAGTTATGGCTATCACTTCGACGCGGGCCTGTACGCCGCCTACCTGCGCGACTACGCCATCGCGCGCGGCGCGCGGCGCGTGGAAGGCACGGTCGTCAAGGTCGAGCAGCATCCCGAGACCGGCTTCGTGACGGCGCTGATGCTGGGCGACGGGCGCCGCATCGATGGCGACCTGTTCATCGACTGCTCGGGGTTCCGCGGCCTGTTGATCGAGGGCACCCTGAAGGCAGGCTATGAGGACTGGAGCGCCTACCTGCCGTGCAACAGCGCGCTCGCGGTGCCGTGCGCGAAGGTGCCGAAGATGACGCCATACACGACATCGACGGCCAAGGCGGCCGGGTGGACATGGCGCATCCCGCTGCAGCACCGGACCGGCAATGGCCACGTCTACAGCAGCCATTTTGTCAGCGACGAGGCGGCGCGCCAGACGCTGCTCGATGGCCTGGACGGGCGCGCACTGGACGAGCCGCGCCAGCTGCGCTTTGTCACCGGACGGCGGCGTAAGTCATGGGACAAGAACGTGGTGGCGATCGGCCTGTCGGCCGGGTTCGTCGAGCCGCTCGAGTCGACCAGTATCGCGCTCATCGAGGCGGCGGTCGGCAAGCTGATCGCGCTGTTTCCCGACCGTAGCTTCGATCCCGCGCTGGCGCGCAAGTTCAACCAGTACATGGGCACGCGCTACGAATCGGTACGCGACTTCATCGTCCTGCATTACAAGGTGACGCGACGCGACGATTCGGCGTTCTGGCGCTACTGCGCCAACATGGACATCCCGGACGGCTTGCGCCAGCAGCTCGAGCTGTTCCGCGAACGCGGGGAGACTGCCATTACCGATCCGGACGGCTTCCAGGAGCCCTCGTTCGTGGCCATGCTGATGGGACTGGGAATGCAGCCCAAACGCTACGATCCGGTGGTCGATGCGATCGACATGCGCGAACTGCACGGCCATTTCGCCGGGCTGCGTGACATGATCGACGCCGCGGTGGCGCGCATGCCGGAGCAGGGTGATTTTATCGCCAGAACCTGCGCCGCGCCGCCCGTGCCCGGGCTGGCGGTCTGATGGCAAGGAGGCGCCGGGCCATCTTTGAACCGCTCCTTCGACCAGCCGCGGCATGAATGCGCCCGCGCATGCCGACGGGCTCAGCTTGGCTGACTCTCGCCAGCGGGACGGCCCGAAGCGGTCAAGACGCCTCGTGCCCGGCCGCCAGCTCCTTGTCGAGCAGTTCGATCCAGTGACGCACCGGCAGTTCCGTGCCGCTCTGCAAGTGCGTCAGACAGCCGATGTTGGCGGAAACGATCTCCTGCGCGCCGGTGGCTTCCAGGTTGACCAGCTTGCGGTCGCGTAGCTGAGTCGACAGTTCGGGCTGCAGCACCGAGTAGGTGCCGGCCGAGCCGCAGCA
>DIZW01000122.1:88954-91890 GCA_002428015.1 Oxalobacteraceae bacterium UBA6018
TAGGTGCCGGCCGAGCCGCAGCACAAGTGGCTGTCCTGGCATAGTTTCACGTCGAAACCTGCTAGGCCGAGAAGGCGCTCCACATGGCCACGGATCTGCTGCCCGTGCTGCAGCGTGCAGGGCGGGTGGTAGGCCACGCGCGGCCCTTCGCGCCCGGCGAGGCGCGCGCTCAGCTGGGGCTCGAAGGGCAACAGCGCCTCGGACAGGTCCAGCGTCAGCGCGGAGACGCGCGCCGCCTTCGCCGCATACGCCAGGTCGTGGGCGAGCAGGTGGCCGTAGTCCTTCACCATCACGCCGCAACCGGAGGCCGTCATCAGGATCGCCTCGACCGGCGCGCCGTCGGCGCCCTCGATGGATGGCCACCAGGCGTTGATGTTGCGGCGGATGTCGTCGAGCGCCGCCTCCTGCTCGTCGAGGTGGTGGCGCACCGCGCCGCAGCACCCGGCCTTGGGCGCGACGATCAGTTGGACGCCCAGCGTATCGAGCACCCGTGCCGCCGCCGCGTTGATGTTGGGCGCCATCGACGGCTGCACGCAGCCGTCCAGCAGCAGCATGCGCCGGGCGTGGGAGCGCTTGGGCCACACCGCGCGCGCCGTTCGGGGGGGCACCTTGTTCCTCAGGGCCGCCGGCAGCAGCGCGCGCAGCGCCTGGCCGGTCTTCATCGCGGGCGAGAAGATCCAGCGCCGCGGCAGCAGCTCGGCCAGCGCGGCGCGGACAATGCGCTGGCGCAGCGGACGCTGCACTTGGCGGTCGACCACCTTGCGCCCGATGTCGAGCAGGCGCCCGTACTGCACGCCGGACGGACAGGTCGTTTCGCAGTTGCGGCAGGTAAGGCAGCGATCCAGGTGCTGCTGGGTCTTGGCGGTGGCGCTCTGCCCTTCGAGAACCTGTTTGATCAGGTAGATGCGCCCGCGCGGGCCATCGAGCTCGTCCCCCAGCAGCTGGTAGGTGGGGCAGGTCGCCGTGCAAAAACCGCAGTGGACGCAGCTGCGCAGGATGGCCTCGGCTTGCTCGCCGTCCGGACTGCCCTTGATGAAATCAGCGAGATTGGTTTGCATGATCGAAACTCATTAGAACGCGTCGTACATACGCGTGGGATTGAAGATGCCGGCCGGGTCGAACGCCTCCTTGAGCCGGCGGTGCACGCGCGCGAGAGCCGGCTGCAGGGGCGCGAACACGCCAACTCGCTTGTCGCCGCCGCGGAAGAGGGTCGCGTGGCCGCCAGCGTCGGTCGCCGCCCGGCGGATCGTGTCGCCATCGAGTTCCACGCCGGACTGGTCGAACAGCCAGCGTTGGCCGCCGCCCCATTCGATGAGCTGGCTTCCGGGCAGGGCCAGCGGCGGGCTGACCGAGGGCAAGGCCAGGCGCCACAGGCCGGCGTCGCCGGCGCCGGCGAAGAAGTCGCCGCGGTGCTCGCGCAGGTCGTGCCAGAAGCGGTCGGCGTCCGGCATCGCCTCGCCACCGAGTTCGCGCGCGGCCGCGGTGACGGCGGCATTGGCGCCGGACAGGCGCAGCATCAGCTGGCCATCGCGCCAGGCGCTGGAGGAGACGGGAAGCGCTCGCCCGCTCCATGTGTTGAGCTTGGCGAGGGCTTGCGCCTGGTCGGCCTCAAAGCGCAGCGTCACCTCCCGTACCGGGCGTGGCAGGACCTTCAGCGACACGCTGGCGATCAGGCCCAGCGTGCCCAAGGAGCCGGCGAGCAGGCGCGAGACGTCGTAGCCGGCGACGTTCTTCATCACCTTGCCGCCGAAATGCAGCAGTTGGCCGCGCCCGTCGACCAGATCCACGCCGAGCACGAAGTCGCGCAACGCGCCGGCCCCCTGCCGCCGTGGCCCGGACAGGCCGCTCGCGACCATGCCGCCGACGGTGGCGCCGGGGCCGAAGTGGGGCGGCTCGAACGCGAGCATCTGGTCATGCTGCGCCAGCGCCTGTTCCAGCTCTGCCAATGGGGTGCCGCAGCGTGCCGTCACCACCAGTTCGGACGGCTCGTAATCGACGATGCCGCGGTAGGCGCTGGTATCGAACAGCGCGCCCTCGCTTGCCTGGCCATACCAGTCCTTGCTACCGCTGCCGCGCAGGCGCAGGGGCGTGCGCGCGGCGTGCGCGGCGGCGATCCGCTCGCGCCATTGTTGAAGTACCTGTTCCATTCGATTGAACTCTTGAGAAATTGCGCTAGAAGCGAGGCAGCGCCGGGAACCTGGGCAGGCCGGCGGAGACGTGCACCTTGCCGAACTCGGCGCAACGGTTGAGCGTCGGAATCGCCTTGTTCGGATTGAGCAGGCGGTGCGGGTCGAACGCGCCCTTGACGGCATGGAAGGCCTCTAATTCGGCGGGCGAGAACTGCACGCACATCGAATCGATCTTCTCGATGCCGACGCCGTGCTCGCCGGTGATGGTGCCCCCGACCTCGACGCACAGGGCCAGGATCGCCGCGCCGAAGGCCTCCGCCCGCGCGAATTCGCCAGCCTGGTTGGCATCGAACAGGATCAGCGGGTGCATGTTGCCGTCGCCCGCGTGGAACACGTTCGCGCAACGCAGTCCGTAGATGGCCTGCATCTCGTCGATCCGCGTCAACACTTGCGCGAGCCGCTTTCTGGGAATCGTCCCGTCCATGCAGTAGTAGTCCGGCGAGATGCGGCCGGCGGCGGGAAAGGCGTTCTTGCGCCCGGACCAGAAACGCAGGCGCTCGGCCTCGTTGCGCGACACCGTGATCGCGCTGGCGCCGGCGGTGCGCAGCACCTCGGTCATGCGCCCGATTTCCTCCTCCACCTCGAGCGCGGTGCCATCGGCCTCGCACAGCAGGATCGCGGCCGCATCGGTGTCGTAGCCGGCGTTGACGAAGGGTTCGACCATGCGCGACGAGGTGCGAACCATCATTGCCAGGCCGACCGGGATGATGCCGGCCGCGATGATGCTCGCCACCGCGTTGCAGCCGG
>DIZW01000110.1 GCA_002428015.1 Oxalobacteraceae bacterium UBA6018
AACTGCTGCGCGAATTCTTCGCCGGCTACGGGATCGTCAATCTTTTTGGCGGGGAACACCGGCGCCCAGATGGGCGGCTGGTACCGCAAGCCGGTCAACACCCTGGCCGACGTCAAGGGCATGAAGATCCGCATCGCCGGTTTCGCCGGGCGCGTGATGGAGCGCATGGGCGCGGTGCCGCAGCAGATCCCCGGCTCGGACGTCTACGCGGCGCTGGAAAAAGGCACGATCGACGCGGCCGAGTGGGTCGGCCCGTATGACGACGAAAAACTCGGCTTCGTGCGCGTGGCGCCCCATTACTACGCGCCGGGTTGGTGGGAAGCCGGTCCCCAGCTGTCGTTCTACGTCAACCAAAAGGATTGGGCCAAGCTGCCCAAGACCTACCAGGCGGCGGTCGAGGTGGCCAGCTACGAGTGCCACGTGGCGATGCAGGCCGAGTACGACGCGAAGAATCCGGCCGCGCTGGCGCGCCTGCTCAAAAATGGTGCGAAGCTACACTATTTCTCCAAGCAAATCATGGACGAGGCCTACAAGATCTCGACCGCGGTGATGGAAGAGGAAGCGTCCAAGAATCCCCGCTTCAACAAGATCTACGGACCATGGAAACGCTTCAGGCATGATCAGAACATGTGGGCATCGGTGGCGGAGGCGACCATGCAGGACTATCTGATTTCGATGGGCAAGAGGTAAGTTTCCGGCAAGCTTTGCGCTAGATCAAACCGTAAGACGACGCATTTGATACCTTGTAGAGCGCGCCAGCTGGCGCGGGTATCGAGGAGGGAAGCTATATGACGGGCATTTGTTTTTCATTCGCCGAAGTAACGAGCATCAACCGTAACGGCTTCTGGGTCCAGTGCGGCGAAGAGGAGCTGTACATGTCCTTCGTCGAGTTCCCCTGGTTCGAGCACGCGACGGTGGCGCAGATTTGCCGGGTACAGTGCCCGACCTCCACGCGCCTGTACTGGCCCGATCTCGACCTCGACCTGCCGCTGGACGCGATCCGCTTCCCGATGGCGTTCTCCAATAACGGGCTCAGCTACGACTGCTGACGGCGCGCTGTGGCGGCTGAGCCGCCCGCGCTAGCGAACCACAGGCGCGCGCGGGAGGCGCGAGCGGCAGTCCGGCACACTCGCCTGGCGCCGCGGCCAGCGCAGGCTGCCAGCGACCGCTCTTAGCGCCGCAGGCAGCGAAGGCAGCCAGCCAGCCCCAACTAGCGCAAGCCACCGAAACGCTCATAGAACGCACTGTCCGCCTCCGGCGCCTGCGCATCTTCCGACCGCAACACCGTCATCGCGAATGTCTCGGCCAGCGCGTAGGTGCGCCGGTACAGCGCGCGCGCCAGCGCGTACGCTTGCGAGCCCGGCCACGGCTGCGGCAACAATTCCACCGGCAGCATCGGGTCGTGCAATTGCACGCGCCGGTAGGCGTGGATCAGCAGGGTGCGCATCATGAACGCCTGCTCGCTCGCCAGCGCGGCGCCATGCTCAAGCAGGTCAAGCAGCGGGCCGAACTGCGCGCTGAACCGGGCGTAGCGCTCGGTCACGTCGGCCAGGTCCCAGCCCTCGGCCAGCGCGCGCAAGGGCCGCGCCGGCACGCCCGGCAGTGCGCCGGCGCGGCACACGAACAGCCGGTCCTGCGCGCCAGCCCGGGCCAGGATCTCGCCGAGCAGGTCGGGCTCGGCCAAAGGATGAGCGAACACGCCAGGCGCCACCAGCGCGAACCCTTCCCACAGTAATTCCTTGCGCAAGGTCAAACGCTCCGCCTGCTCCATCGCGCTGGCGCCGGCGAACAGCAAGGTCCAGTCGCCATCCCAGTCGGTGGCCAGCGGGGTGTAGATGCGCCGGTTGGCGCGCGCGAAACGCGCCTGCGCGCTGGGCAGGATGGCATAGGCGCTGCGCCGCCCGTCGCGCCTGGCCACCAGCCAGCCCTCCTGCACCAGCCGGAACACGCTGGTGCGCACCAGGCGGTCGTTCACGCCGAACGGGGCCAGCAGGCCGATCATGCTTCCCAGCCAGGCCGCGCCGCCATGCGCGGCGACCGTGTCCCCGAAAATCGTCATCACGAGCGACTTCGAGCGCGGCGGGTCGGCGCTCAGGAATTGCGTGATCCATTCGTTGGTGGTGAGTTGTCGCATCGTTCTAGCCCGGCAAATCTATTCAAGCAAAGCAGGAGTCTACTTTGCCGGCCGCCGCCGCAGGATGACTTTTTTTACATCAGGTATATCGCAAACGGCATGGGCTTTGCGTCTTCCGATACATGAATTGCAGTGTACTTATTTTTTTGTGTATCGTATTATGCATCCATGGCGTCGGCAAGGGGAGAATGGCATGTATGCACAGTTGGTCGAAACCGGCGTGAGCAAAGTGGCGTCGGCCGCGGACATGAGCGACGAGGAGCGCCGCTTCCAGGCGCGCATCGACGCCGGCATCAAGATCGAGGCCAAGGACTGGATGCCCGAGGCCTACCGCAAGACCCTGATCCGCCAGATCTCCCAGCACGCGCATTCCGAGATCGTGGGCCAGCTCCCCGAGGGCAACTGGGTCACGCGCGCGCCCACGCTCGAACGCAAGGCCATCCTGCTGGCCAAGATCCAGGACGAGGCCGGGCACGGCCTGTACCTCTACAGCGCCGCCGAGACCTTGGGCGTGGAACGCGACGACCTGCTGGCCGCCCTCCACGCCGGCCAGGCCAAGTACTCGAGCATCTTCAACTACCCGACCCTGTCCTGGGCCGACATGGGCGCCATCGGCTGGCTGGTCGACGGCGCGGCCATCATCAACCAGATCCCGCTGTGCCGCTGCTCGTACGGGCCCTACGCGCGCGCCATGGTCCGCGTCTGCAAGGAGGAGTCCTTCCACGCGCGCCAGGGCTACGACATCATGCTGCGCCTGGCCGCCGGCTCGCCCGAACAGAAGGCCATGGCCCAGGATGCGCTCAACCGCTGGTGGTGGCCGGCGCTGATGATGTTCGGCCCCTCGGACGCCGAGTCGGTCAATAGTGCCCAGTCGGCGCGCTGGCGCATCAAGCTGTTCTCCAACGACGAACTGCGCCAGCGCATGGTCGACCAGAGCGTGCCCCAAGCCGAGTACCTGGGCCTGACCATCCCCGACCCGGCGCTGCGCTTGAACGCCGCCACCGGCCACTACGAGTTCGGCGCCATCGACTGGAGCGAATTCCACGAGGTCTTGAAGGGCAACGGCCCCTGCAACCGCGAGCGCCTGCGCACCCGTGTGCAGGCCTACGAGGACGGGCGCTGGTTCCGCGACGCGCTGGTGGCCTACGCCGACAAGCACGGCGCCCCCGCCTAAGCGCTTGAGAGTATGTCGGTCACGCCCGAAAAACTCTCAAGCTCTGAGCATAAGGAGAACAGCATGAGCAAACAATGGCCCCTGTGGGAAGTGTTCATCCGCAGCCAGCACGGCCTGGCGCACAAGCACGTCGGCAGCCTGCACGCGCCGGACGCGGAGATGGCGGTCAACAACGCGCGCGACGTCTACACCCGCCGTAACGAGGGCGTCTCGATCTGGGTCGTGCGCGCCGCCGACATCACCGCCAGCAGCCCGGCCGACAAGGAAGCGCTGTTCGAACCGGCCAACAGCAAGGTGTACCGGCATCCCACCTTCTTCCCGATGCCCGACGAGGTCAAGAACCTGTGAGCGCGCCCATGCACCTGTCTGAAAAACACAGTGAAAAGCGCGTCTGGCTGCTGCGCCAGGGCGACAACGCCCTGATCCTGTCGCAGCAGCTGTCCCGGCTATGCGGCAAAGGCCCGGCGCTGGAGGAGGACATGGCGCTTACCAACGTCGCGCTGGACCTGCTCGGCCAGACCCGCCTATGGCTGGGCTACGCGGCCGAAGTGGAGGGGCAGGGCCGCACCGAGGACCAACTGGCCTTCCTGCGCGACGTCCACCAGATGCACAACTGCCTGCTGGTCGAGCAGCCCAACGGGAACTACGCCGACACGATGATGCGGCAGTTCTACTTCGACAGCTGGCACTACTTTTTCCTGCGCGCGCTGGCCGCGTCCAGCGATGCCCATGTCGCGCAGATCGCCGAAAAGTCGCTCAAGGAAGTGACCTACCACCTGCGCCGCAGCGGCGACCTGGTGGTGCGCCTGGGCGACGGCAGCGCCGAGAGCCACGCCAAAATACAGCGCGCCGCCGACGACCTGTGGATGTACAGCGGCGAGATGTTCATCTACGACGCCATCGACGAGGCCATGGTGGCCGAGGGCGTGGCGCCGGGCGCCGAACCCCTGCGCACCGCCTTCCTCGAGCATGTGGGCGCCGTCTTCCAGGAAGCCACCCTGAACATGCCGCCGGCGAACGCCTGGATGCAGCGCGGCGGCAAACAGGGCCGCCACAGCGAGCACCTCGGCTTCATCCTGGCCGAGATGCAGTTCCTGCAGCGCGCCTACCCGGGGCAGCAATGGTGAGCGCGGACGAGGTGATGGCCTGGCTGGCCGAAGTCAGCGATCCCGAGATTCCCGTGATCTCGATCATCGACCTGGGCATCGTGCGCAGCGTAGGATGGGAGGGTGAGACCTGCGTGGTGACCATCACGCCCACCTATTCAGGCTGCCCGGCCATGACGATGATCGCCGAGGCCGTGCGCGCCAAGTTGGAGGCGCACGGCGTCCCGGCGGTGCGCGTGGCCACCCAGCTGTCGCCCGCCTGGAGCACCGACGCGATCAGCCAGGCCGGCCGGGCCGCGCTGGCCGCCTACGGCATCGCGCCGCCGGCCGAGCGGGCGATCGACATCAGCGCCCTGCATGGCATCGGCCGTGGCCGTGCGGCGTCGCCAGCGGTGGCCTGCCCGATGTGCGGCTCGGCGCACACGCGGCTCACCAGCCAGTTCGGTTCCACGCCCTGCAAGGCGCTCTACCAGTGCCTGGACTGCCGCGAACCCTTCGATTATTTCAAGTGCCATTAAAGGCGGGCGCCATGACCAGGTTTTATCCCTTGACCGTCGCCGCCGTGCAGCAGCTCACGCGCGACACCGTCGCCGTCAGCTTCGCGGTGCCGCCCGCGCTGGCCTCCGCCTTCGCCTACCGCGAGGGCCAGCACCTGACTCTGCGCGCCCTGATCGGCGGCGAAGACGTGCGCCGCTCGTACTCGATCTGCTCGGCGGTGCAGGACGGCGCGCTGCGCGTGGCCATCAAGCGCACTCCCGGCGGAGTGTTCTCCACCTGGGCCAACGAACATCTGCGCCCCGGCGCCGTGATCGATGTGATGCCGCCGATGGGCCACTTCAACGTGGCGCTGGCGCCGGACCAGGCCAGGCACTACCTGGCCTTTGCGGCCGGCAGCGGCATCACGCCTATCCTGTCGATCATCACGACCGCCTTGCTGACCGAGCCGCGCAGCCGCTTCACACTCATTTACGGCAACCGCGCCTCGTCCTCGGTGATCTTCCGCGACGAGCTGGCCGACCTGAAGGACCAGTTCATGGCGCGCTTCACGCTGGCCTATGTGATGAGCCGCGAACAGCAGGATATCGAGCTGTTCAATGGCCGCATCGACCGCGAAAAATGCAGCCAGCTGCTGCGCCACTGGGTCGACCTGGCGGACGTGGACGTGGCCTTCATCTGCGGCCCGGAGAGCATGACCCACGCGGTGGTGGAAGCGCTGCAGGCGGCCGGCATGCCCAAGACGAATATCAAGATCGAGCTGTTCGCCGCCAGCATCCCCCAGCACCGGCCCAAGCCACGCCAGGTGCACCAGGCCGGCGCCGCCATGCCCGACCAGACCGAAGTCACCGTCGTCATGGACGGCGCGCGCGCCAGCTTCACGATGGAGCGCGACAAGGAATCGATCCTGGACGCCGGCCTGCGCGCCGGGATCGACATGCGCTACTCCTGCAAGGGCGGGGTGTGCGCGACCTGCCGCTGCAAGCTGGTCGAGGGCAAGGTCGACATGGACGCCAACTACGCGCTTGAAGACTACGAAGTGGCGCGCGGCTTCATCCTCGGTTGCCAAAGCTTCCCCGTGACGGACCGGGTGGTGATCGACTTCGACCAGGCCGAATGAACCCGTCAGTGCATCCGAACGAATCCGACAAAGGTGCGACCATGAGCTACCAGAACATCCTTTTTACGATAGGGCAGGGCGTCGCCACGCTGACGCTGAACCGGCCCGACAAGTTAAACAGCTTCACCCAGGCGATGCACCTGGAAGTGCGCGACGCGATCGACACGCTGCGCGGCGATCCGTCCGTGCGCGTGCTGCTGCTGACCGGCGCCGGGCGCGGTTTCTGCGCCGGCCAGGACCTGGGCGACCGCGCAGTGGCGCCCGGCCAGGCGGTGGACCTGGGCGACTCGGTCGAGCACTACTACACGCCGCTGGTGCTGTCGCTGCGCGCGCTGCCGATGCCGGTCGTCTGCGCGGTCAACGGCGTGGCCGCCGGCGCCGGCGCCAACCTGGCGCTGGCCTGCGACATCGTGCTGGCCGCCAGGTCGGCCAGCTTTGTCGAGGTGTTCTGCAAGCTCGGGCTCATCCCCGACACCGGCGGCACCTGGCATTTGCCGCGCCTGGTCGGGCGCGCCCGCGCGATGGGCCTGGCGCTGCTGGGCGAGAAGATCGACGCCGAGACCGCCGAACAATGGGGCCTGATCTGGAAATGCGTGCCCGACGCCGGCCTGATGGACGCGGCGCGCACGATGGCCGAGCATTTCGCGCAGGCGCCCACCAAGGGGCTGGCCTTCACCAAGAAGGCGCTGCAGGCGAGCTACGCCAACGACCTCGAGCAACAGCTCGAACTGGAAGCGAAGATGATGCGCGAATTAGGCTACAGCGACGACTACCGCGAGGGCGTGGCCGCCTTCCTGGAAAAGCGCACGCCCCACTTCAAGGGGCACTGAGATGCTCGCCAAGGCACTCCCCCCAGGCAGCGTGGTCGCGGTGATCGGCAGCGGCGCGATGGGCGCCGGCATTGCCCAGGTGGTGGCCGCGGCCGGCTACGCGGTCAAGCTGTTCGACACCCGCATCGGCGCGGCCGACGGCGCCATCGCCCAGATCGGCGCCATCTACGCCAGGCTGGTGGAAAAGAGCCGTATGGGCGCGGCCGAGGCCGGGGCCGCGCGCGCGCGCCTGCGCCGGGTCGACAGCCTCAAGGACATCGCCGACGCCGCGCTGGTGGTCGAAGCCATCGTCGAGAACCTCGAGGTCAAGCGCATGCTGTTCGCCGAGCTTGAAGGCGTGGTCGGCGACGACTGCATCCTCGCCACCAATACCTCGTCGATCCCGGTCACCGCGATCGCGGCCCGGCTGATGCGGCCCGGGCGCCTGGTCGGCATGCACTTCTTTAACCCGGTGCCGCTGATGGCGCTGGTGGAGGTGATCAGCGGGCTGGCCACCGACCCCGCGGTCGCCGCCACCGTGTTCGCCACCGCCGCCGCCTGGGGCAAGGAGCCGGTGCACGCGCGCTCCACGCCCGGCTTCATCGTCAACCGGGTGGCGCGGCCGTTCTATGCCGAGGCGCTGCGCCTGCTGTCCGAACAGGCGGCCGATGCCGCCACCCTGGACGCCATCATGCGCCAGGCCGGCGGCTTTCGCATGGGCCCCTTCGAGCTGATGGACCTGATCGGCAACGACGTCAATTTCGCCGTCACCTGCTCGGTGTTCGAGGCCTTTTACGGCGACCCGCGCTTTACGCCGTCGGTACTCCAGCGCGAGATGGTCGACGCCGGCTTCTTGGGCCGCAAGTCGGGACGCGGCTTCTACCGCTACGCCGACAACGCGCCGCCGCAGCCTTCCCAGGAGCCGCCCTGCGCCCGCCCAGGCAGTGTCGGCATGACCATGGCGGCGGGTGCGCGCGCAGCCCTGGCGGCCCCGCTGGAGCGGCGCCTCGTGGCCGCCGGCTTCGCGCTCGGCGAGCATACGCCGCTGCCGGCCGACGCCGATGGCGCACCGGCTTTCCACTGCGGCGGCGCGGCCTTGTTCCTCACCGACGGCCGCAGCGCCACCGTCCGCGCGGCCGCCACCGGCCACGCCGACACGGTGCTGTACGACTGGTTCGAGGGCGACGCGCGCCGCATCGCCCTGGCCCGCGCCGACCAATGCGGCCAGGCCGCTTGGGCGGCGGTGGTGGGCATGCTGCAGGCGGCCGGTTTTGCGGTGAGCCGTATCGACGACGCGCCCGGCATGCTGGTCATGCGCACCGTCGCGATGCTCGCCAACGAAGCGGCCGACGCGGTCCATCAAGGCGTGTGCAGCGCCGAGGCGGTCGATCTGGCGATGCAAAAAGGCGTCAATTATCCGCGCGGTCCGCTGGCCTGGGCCGCGCACATCGGGCTGGACTACGTCGTCGGCGTGCTGGACAAACTGGCCGCAAGCTATGGCGAGCAGCGTTATCGCGTCTCGCCGCTGCTGCGGCGCCAGGTCGCCGCCGCCCGCTAATGTCAACCCGGCCGCGCGCGCGGACGGCCTCGCATCAAAGACGAAAAGAGGATATTTTCATGCATGAACAGGCATTCATCTGCGACGCCGTGCGCACGCCGTTCGGGCGTTATGGCGGCGCGCTGGCCGGCGTGCGCGCCGACGACCTGGCGGCGCTGCCGATCGCCGCGCTGATGGCGCGCAACCGCGCGCTCGACTGGGCGGCGGTGGACGACGTGTACTACGGCTGCGCCAACCAGGCCGGCGAGGACAACCGCAACGTCGGCCGCATGGCTTCCCTCCTGGCCGGCCTGCCGCCCACAGTGCCGGCCAACACCATCAACCGCCTGTGCGGCTCCAGCCTGGACGCGGTGGGCAGCGCCGCGCGCGCCATCAAGGCCGGCGAAGCCCAGCTGATCGTGGCCGGCGGCGTCGAGAGCATGACCCGTGCACCCTTCGTGATGGGCAAGGCCGACGCGGCGTTCTCGCGCGCCGCGCAGATCGAGGACAGCACCCTCGGCTGGCGCTTCGTCAACCACCTGATGCGCGAGCGCTACGGCATCGATTCGATGCCTGAGACGGCCGAAAACGTCGCGCGCGAGTTTGGCGTGAGCCGCGCCGACCAGGACGCGTTCGCGCTGCGCAGCCAGCAGCGCTGGGCCGCGGCCAACGCGGCCGGCCTGTTCCGCGACGAGATCGTGGCGGTGACGCTGCCCCAGGCCAAAGGGGAGATGCGCGTGTTCGACACCGACGAGCATCCGCGCCCCGGCACCAGCATCGCGTCGCTGGCCCGTCTCAAGGGCGTGGTGACGGCGGAGGGCAGCGTCACCGCCGGGAACGCGTCCGGCCTGAACGACGGCGCCTGCGCCCTGCTGATCGCCTCCGGCGCGGCGGCGCGCCGGCATGGCCTGACTCCGCGCGCGCGCATCGTCGCCATGGCGACGGCCGGGCTGGCGCCGCGCATCATGGGCTTCGGGCCGTCGCCGGCAGCCAGGAAGGTGCTGGCGCTGGCCGGGCTGGACATCGGCCAGATGGATGTGATCGAGCTCAATGAAGCCTTCGCGGCCCAGGCGCTGGCCGTCATGCGCGACCTCGGTCTGGCGGACGACGCCGCCCATGTCAATCCGAACGGCGGCGCCATCGCCATCGGCCATCCGCTGGGCGCGTCCGGCGCGCGCCTGGTGACGGCGGCCCTCAACGCGCTGCACCGCGGCGGCGGGCGCTACGCCCTGTGCACCATGTGCATCGGCGTGGGCCAGGGCATCGCGCTCATTCTCGAAAAGGTGTGACGCCATGGTCAAGGTCTATGCGATCGACGGGGTAACGCCGGTGGTGCATCCGAGCGCCTATGTGCATCCGAGCGCGGTGCTGATCGGCGACGTGATCGTCGGGCCGGGCTGCTACATCGGGCCGCTGGCCTCGCTGCGCGGCGACTTCGGGCGCCTGATCGTGGAGCGGGGCGCCAATGTGCAGGACTGCTGCGTGATGCACGGCTTTCCGGGCGAGGACACCGTCGTCGAGGAAGATGGGCACATCGGCCACGGCGCGGTGCTGCACGGCTGCCGCATCGGCCGCAACGCCATGGTCGGCATGAACGCGGTGGTGATGGACCGCGCCGTGGTCGGCGCCGAGGCGATCGTGGCGGCGATGGCCTTCGTCAAGGCCGGCATGCAGATCCCGCCGCGCAGCATGGTGATGGGCGCCCCGGCGCGGGTGGTGCGCGCGGTCACCGACGCGGAGGTCGCCTGGAAAAGCGCCGGCACCCGGATGTATCACGAGCTGGCTGTGCGTTCGCGCGACAGCATGCGCCTGGTGGACGCGCTGGCCGAGCCGGAACCCGGACGCGCCCGCATCGCCCCCGGCGTCACCACACACGCCCCCAAACCTTGAGGACAGATGATGAGCAACCCACCCACACTGCAAAGCCTGATCGGTGGCCGCTGGCTCGGACGCGAGGCGGCGCTGCCGCTGCACAGCGCGATCGATCACGCGCTGGTCTACCATACCCACGCCGAGGCGATCGACTTCGGCGAGGCGGTGGCGTATGCGCGCGGTACCGGCGTGCCGGCCCTGATGGCGCTCGACTTCCAGCAGCGCGCCGCCCGTCTCAAGGCCCTGGCGCTGCACCTGATGGAACGCAAGGAGGAGCTGTACCAGGTGTCCTACCTGACCGGCGCCACCCGGCCCGACAGCTGGGTCGACATCGAAGGCGGCATCGGCGCCCTGTTCGCCTACGCCAGCATGGGCGGGCGCGAGCTCCCGTCCGGCAACGTGCTGCACGAGGGACCGGCGCTCACGCTGGGCAAGCACGGGGGCTTCGCCGGCACCCACATCCTGGTCCCGCGCGGCGGCCTGGCGGTGCACATCAACGCCTTCAATTTTCCGGTGTGGGGCCTGCTCGAAAAATTCGCGCCGGCCTTCCTGGCGGCGATGCCGTGCATCGGCAAGCCGGCCACGGCGACCTGCTACCTGACCGAGGCGCTGGTGCGCTTGATGGACGCTTCCGGCCTGCTGCCGCAGGGCGCGCTGCAGCTGGTGATCGGCGCCACCGGCGACCTGCTCGCGCGCCTGGACGGCGCCGACGCGGTCACCTTCACCGGCTCGGCCGAGACTGCGGCCAAGCTGCGCGTGACGCCGAACCTGATAGCCCGCTCGGTGCCGTTCAGCGCCGAGGCGGACTCGCTCAACTGCGCCATCCTGGGGCCGGACATCACGCCCGGCGATCCCGAGTTCGAGCTGTTCGTCAAGGAGGTGGCGCGCGAGATCACCGGCAAGGCGGGGCAGAAGTGCACCGCGATCCGCCGCATCATCGTGCCGCGCGCCCAGCTCGACGCGGTCGGCGCGCGTCTGCGCGAGCGCCTGGCCGGCGTGGTGGTGGGCGACCCGACCCACCCGGGCGTGCGCATGGGCGCGCTGGCCTCGCTCGCCCAACGGCGCGACGTGGGCGCGTGCGTGCGCATGCTGGCCGAGGGTAACGAGACCTTGCTCGGGGAGCGCGACGGCTTCGCGCCGCTGGGCGAGGGCGTGGCCGGCGGCGCCTTTTTCGCGCCCACCCTGCTGCTGTGCCGCGACGGCATGCGCAACGCCGCCGTGCACGAGATCGAGGCCTTCGGCCCGGTCGGCACGCTGATGCCTTACGCCGACATCGACGAGGCGCTGGCGCTGGCCGCGCGCGGCAAGGGCAGCCTGGTGAGCACCCTGGTGACGCGCGACACCGCGCTGGCCGCGTACGCGGTGCCGATCGTCGCGGCCTCGCACGGGCGCGTGCTCATCCTCGAGCGCGAGGCGGCCCATGACTCGACCGGGCATGGCGCGCCGCTGCCGCAGCTCAAGCACGGCGGGCCGGGGCGGGCCGGCGGCGGCGAGGAGCTGGGCGGCATCCGCGCGGTGAAGCACTTCCTGCAGCGCGCGGCGCTGCAGGGCTCGCCCAGCATGCTCACCGCGATCACCGGCGAATACGTGCGCGGCGCCGCCGTGCGCGAGAGCGAGGTCCATCCGTTTCGCCGCCACTTCGAGGAGCTGCGGGTGGGCGACTCGCTGCTCACGCACCGGCGCACCGTGGGCGAGGCCGACATCGTGGCCTTCGGCGGCATCTCGGGCGACTACTTCTACATGCACTTCGACGCGATCGCGGCGCGCGACTCGCAGTTTGGCCAGCGCATCGCGCACGGCTACTTCGTGTTGTCGGCGGCGGCCGGGCTGTTCGTCTCGCCGGCACCGGGGCCGGTGCTGGCCAACTACGGGCTCGACAACCTGCGCTTCGTGGCGCCGGTGGCGATCGGCGACACCATCCGCGCGCGCCTGACCTGCAAGCGCAAGGTGGACCGCAACCGCAGCGATGCGCGCGGCGTGGGGCAGGGCGTGGTGGCCTGGGATGTGCAGGTGACCAACCAGGACGATGTGCTGGTGGCCAGCTATGACATCCTCACCCTGGTGGCCAAGCGCGCGGCGCCGGCCGCGCTGGGCTAGGGAAGCACTGATTTATTCTGGCGGATGAAATTGGCCAAGGGAAAAATGTACGCTGCAAGGCGCAAACCGCAGTCATACCGGGCGGTATGGCGAGGATTTGCAACGCCGCAGCGGCTCTTTTCACGGCCAAGTTCGCCGTCATGAATAAATCAGTGCTTCCCTATAGCCGGCGGCCTTCGCGCAGCAGCGCCGCGAACTGGTCGGGGGTCAGCGGGCGGCTGAAGTAATAGCCCTGCAGCTCGTCGCAGCGCAGCCGGCGCAGCACCTCCAGCTGGGCCAGCGTCTCGACCCCCTCGGCCACCGCGCGCAGGCCCAGGCTGTGCGTCATCGCGATGATGGCCCCGGCGATCGCCGTGTCCTCGGCGTTGCTGTCGACCCCGGAGACGAAGGAGCGGTCGATCTTGACGAAGTCGAAGGGAAAGCGCTTGAGCTGGGCCAGCGACGAGTAGCCGGTGCCGAAGTCGTCCAGCGAGAGCGGGATGCCGAGGCGCTTGAGCGCGTTCAGGTGGCGCGCCGCCTCGTCGGGGTTGGACATCACGGCCGTCTCGGTCAGCTCGAATTCGATCAGGCCGCGCTCGACCCGGTGCGCCGCCATCGCCGCGCCGATGATGTCGAGCAGCTCGGCCTGGGCGCACTGCACCGCCGACAGGTTGATCGCGGCCGGCACGATGTCCACGCCGGCCGCCAGCCAGGCGCGCTGCTGGGCGCACACGGCGCCGATCACCCAGGCGCCGATCGGACGGATCAAGCCGGTCTCCTCGGCCAGCTCGATGAAGTCGGCCGGGCCGACCAGGCCCCGCTCGGGATGGTTCCAGCGGATCAGCGCCTCGGCGCTGACGATGCGCCCGCTGGCCAGGTCCACGCGTGGCTGGTACATCATCACGAACTGCTTCTGTTCGAGCGCCTCCTGCAGCTGGTGTTCCATGGCCAGGCGCGCGGCCAGCGCGGCGTTCATGCGCGGCGCGTAGAACAGATAGCGCTCGCCCGAGGCCTTGGCGTTTTTGAGCGCCGCCTCGGCGTGCTTGAACAGGGTCTCGGCGTCGGCGCCGTCGCCCGGGTACAGCGCCAGCCCGGCGCGGCTGGCCACCCGCACTTCCTTGGCGCCCAGCAGGTAGGGCTGGTCGAGCAGGCCGAACACGGTCTCGTTGAGCAGGCGCGCCGCGTCCTCGCCGCGCGCCAGGTCCGGCAGCGTCAGCGCGAACAGGTCGCCGCCGATGCGCGCCACGTTGAACGAGTCCGGCAGCTGCCTGGACAGGCGGCGCGCGACCTGGGCCAGCACGGCGTCGCCGGCGTGGCGGCCGAGCGCGTCGTTGAGCTGGGAGAAACGGCCCAGGTCGACCAGCACCAGCGCCACCACGCCCGACGCGGGATGCAGCAGCTGGGTCAGGCGGTCCTGGAACAGGCGCCGGTTGGGCAGCGCGGTCATCACGTCGTGATACGCCAGGTAGCTGAGCTGCTCCTCGCGGTCCAGGAACAGCAGGGCGAAGGCCAGGTCGCCGGCCAGCTCGTGCAGCACGCGCAGCTCGTCCTCGTCGAACACGCCGGCGCAGTCCGACAGCAGCGTCAGCACGGCGACCGCGTGCGCGCCCACCAGCAGCGGGAACGCGGCCACGGCGGCGAAGCCGCGCGCCTGCAGCGGCGCGCGCAGGGGCGCCAGCGTGGGGTCCTGGCCGATGTCGTTGCACACCACGGTGCTCTGGCCGCGCGCGGCGCGCAGCGCGCACCAGTGCTGTTCCAGCTCGGCCGGGCGGGGCGGCAGGGCGCGCCCGGCGTGGGCCACTTCGTTCAAGCCGGTGGCGGCGGCGTCGACGGTGCTGATGCAGGCCGTGGCGAAGCCGCCTTCGCTGGTGGCCAGGCGGCAGGCTTCCTTGAACAGCGCGGTGCGGTCGCGGATGCGCACGATGGCCGAGTTAATCCCCGACAGGAGCGCGTACACGCGGTTCAGGCGCGCGATCTTGAGCTCGCCCTGGAGGCGCGCCGTGACGTCGTGGGCCAGCACGAATTTGCAGGCGCGGCCCTGGAACAGCAGCGGGTGCGAGCTCACTTCGACGTCGATCAGGCTGCCGTCGCGCTTGCGGTGGCACCAGATGCCGGAGCGTTCGAGCCCGGTGCGTGGCGCCGTCTTGAGGTTGGCGCGCAGGCGCGGCAGCTCGGCGCTCGGGCGCAGGTCGAGGATGGTCAGGGCGAGGAACTCGTCCTCGCTGTAGCCGTAGTGGACGATGGCGGCTGTGTTGACGGCCAAAAACGCGAGCGTGTCGAGGTCGTACACCCACATCGGTATCGGGTGGGCCCTGAATAATTCGTTAAACGAGGTGTCGTTCGCTGCTGCCATGTCACCGGATCCGCCGCGAGTATGTCGCGTAGCATTGGAAAGCCAAAGCGGGCAATGTCGGCATTAGGCGACAGTTTTTCCACTTTCACTACCAAGTTTATACGAAGCCCAGCGTCCTTGCGCTCAAATTGTAATTCGCCAGGTTCGGCAGCAAGGCCAGCAGCTCGCTGTCGGACACGCCCAGCCAGGTGCCCAATGTGGCGGCGAACTGCTCGATCGAGGTGGTGGGCAGCAGGCGGCCCTGGCCGACATCGTCGGGGCCGTTGTTGGCCACCACCGGCGCCGTGCCGTAGAAGCGCTGGCCCTTGACGGCCCCGCCCATCACGAAGTGCATGCTGCCCCAGCCGTGGTCGGAGCCGTCGTTGTTGCCGGTCAGGGTACGCCCGAAGTCGGAGGCGGTGAAGGTGGTCACCTTGTCGGCCACCTGCAACTCGGCGGTGGCGGCGTCGAACGCGGCCAGGGCGCCGCCCAGCCGGGTCAGCAGGGCCGGGTGGTCGGTCAGCAGGCCGTCGTGATTGTCGAACCCGCCCAGCGCGACGAAGAACACCTGGCGCTTCGCGCCCAGCGCGGGCGCGGCGGCGATCATGCGCGCCACCATCTTGAGCTGGTCGGCCAGGTTGTTGCTCGCCGGGAAAACCGTGCTCAGGGCGGGCGCCGCCGCCAGCGCGCCCGTCAGCACCTCGTTGGCGTCGAGCGAGCGCTTGCTGACCCGGTTCACCTCGTTTTCGAGCAGATGCACGCGCGGCTCGGTGATCAGGGTGCGCAGCGCGGCCGAGCAGGCGGCCGAGCCGAACAGCGGGTTCTTCACGCCCGCCAGCGCCACCGAGCCGACCGTGGAGATCTGGTACTGCGCCACCGAGCGGCCCGACAGGAACACCGCGTTGCCGGCCACATTCACGCAGGTGAAGGTGGCGTTGGCGTTGGATGCCTCGAACAGGTCGCCGATGCGCCCGCCCCAGCCCGAGGTCGCCCCTTCCGGCAGCGAGGACTGCCACACCGATTGCTGGTCGTTGTGGGAGAACAGCTTGGGCGGCAGCGGCACCGACTTGTTGCTGTACTGCTGCTTGGTGGTCGGCTGCACCAGGGTGCCCAGGTTGAGCATCACGCCCAGGCGGCCGCCATTAAACAGCGGCAGCAGCGGAGCCAGCTCGGGCGCGAGCGCGTACTGGTGCGCGAAGCCGGCCGCGTCCAGCGGCGCGCCGGCCGGCGCCAGCACGGTGCCGGTGAGCGCGTCGCGCGCGTAGGCCAGGGTGGGACGCAGCGCCTGGTATTGGGCGTAGCTGGCGCTGTCGTAGGGGACCAGGGTGTTGGCGTAGTCGTTGCCGCCGTAGAGGAACACGCACACCAGCGCCTTGTAGTCGGTCGCCCCGGCGGCGCTGGCCTCGGCCATGGCGGCCAGGCTGACGGCCCAGGGCGCGGCCGCGCCGGCCACCGACAGGGCCGAGGCGCGCTGCAGAAAGGCGCGCCGCGATGCGTTCATGCCGTGCTTGTCGCCCATGGCGCTCTCCTATTTCTGGACCAGGAATTCGGGGGCTGCCATCACCAGCACCAGCGCCGCGTAGATGCGGTTCAGGCGCGCGCTGTCGCTGCCCTTGGCCATGGTGTCGAGCGGAGCCCGCAGTAGCGTCAGGGTAGTGGCCGACAGCTGGCCGGCCGCCAGCAGCAGATTGAGTTCGTCGAGCAGGGTGGCGGCGTCGTCGGCCAGCGGCAGCAGCGCGCCGTAGTCGGCCTTGACGTCGCCGACGCCCTTGCTGATCACCGTCTGCATGACGTTGATGTAGGCCACGACGGTCGACTCGTTGGTGATCTGCAGCTCGGGCGCCACCATCCCGGCGCTGCCCACGGCGCTGTTGGGCGGCACATAGCCGGGCCGGAAAAAATTGAACACCGTCGCCGAGCGCAGCGGGCTTTGCCCGAGCCGGGTGCCGGCGTCGGAGGTGTTCCCGACGGCCCACGCGTTGCTGGGCGAGCTGGCGTGGAAGGCGCGCGCCCACGCGCAAAAGCGCAGCACCGGTTCGCGCAGCTTGCCGAAATGCGGGTCGGCCAGCTGGTCCGCGCCGCGCGCCTCGGCGTCGAGCAGGATCGCCTTGAGCACCGCGCGCAGGTTGCCCTTGACGCCGGCGCCGTCGTTGTTGAACACCGTGGCCACCCGGCTCACGTAGGCCGGGCTGGGATTGCTGCACACCAGGCGCTGGATCAGCTGGCGGCTGACGAAGGGCGCCACGTTGGGGTGGGCGAAGATGGCGTCCAGCGCCAGGGTCAGGCTGGTGGGACCGTCGGTGCCGGCGGCGATGGTGGTGCCCAGGAAGGTCTTGGCGCCGCTCTCGTGGCGCGCGGCCGTCATCGCCATCGGGCGCCGCTTGAAGTCGGGCGTGCTGGTGTCGCCGCCGGCCAGGTCGTAGTTCCAGCCGGTGAACACGCGCGCCAGGCCGGTGATGTCGTCCAGGGTGTAGGTCTCCTGGGGCGCGCCGCCGGACAGCTTGGGCGTGCCGTCCAGGTTCAGCTGCACCAGCCCGATGGTAAACAGCTGCATCACCTCGCGCGCGTAATTCTCGTCGGGCATGGCGCCGGTGACGCTGTTGTACTTGACGTTGCCGCGGTAGGTGAGGAATTCGCCCATCGGCGCCGACAGGCTGACCTGCTGCAGCAGGGTGCGGTAGTTGCCGAAGGCGTTGGCCTCCAGCAGGTCCAGGTAGGCGGCCGCCGAAAACGCCTTCCAGCCGGCGCCGATAAATCCGGCGATGGCCGTCACCAGCAGCTCGGACAGGGCGAAGGTGACGCGCTGGCGCAAGGTGTCGGGCGCGGACAGCATCTTGCGCCAGATGGCCGCGTCGGCGCCGGCCTCGCTGTTCTTGTTGGCGGCGGCGCCGAAGCCGGCCGCCACCAGCCAGTCCCAGCGCGCCTGCGACGGGGCCAGCGTGAATTGTTCGTCGAGCCAGGCGCCGTAGCCGAGCGCCTGCACGCGCGCGATCTGCTCGTGGGTGGCGCCCATCGAGGCTTGCGCCAGGAAGCGCGCGGCCTGGGGCGCGCTGACGGCCGCCGCCGGGGGCGTGGGCGTGGGGGTCGGTGTCGGCGTGGGGACGGGCGCCGGGACCGGCGAGCCGCCACCGCCGCCGCAGGCGCTCAGCAGCGCGGCCGACAGGGCCGCCGTGGGGATCGCGCGGTGCGGCCAGTCCGGTTCGAGGACGTAGCGCGCGACGGCGCGGCGTTCGGTGAAGGGAGCGCGGCTGACGTCTTCCATGGCGGGGCTTCCTGATGAGTTAGGCACCCACGGATAGTAGGTGATCACCAGCAACATTTCAAACGGGGGTTTGTAAGTATTTGTGAGCCCGCACGTCCTACCATGGTGGCGCCCGGCCAAGGCGCCCCATGCTAGCTATGCTGCGAAAGCGCAACAAGACGGCGCGTCGAGCGCGCCTTTGCTTGTTCGCCTGTCACGGCTTCTTGTCGTTCGCACCATCGGTCGAAAAGTTCAGCTCGGGCGTGCTGTCGTCGGCCGGCGCCTTGTCCTTGCCGGCATCGCTGCCGGCCGGCAGTTGCGGCGGTTCCGCTTCCGGCGCGGGGGTGTCCAGCTTGAGTTCGATCTGCTCGTTCATGTCGACCTTCTTTTCCACCGAGACCACCTGGGGGAAGCCGATGATCAGCGCCACCATGATCACCTGGGCCGCCACGAAGGGCATCGCACCCCAGTAGATGTCGGAGGTCTTCACTTCCTTGGGCGCCACCGAGCGCAGATAGAACAGCGCGAAGCCGAACGGCGGGTGCATGAACGAGGTCTGCATGTTCACGCCCAGCAGCACGCCGAACCAGATCAGGTCGATGCCGAGCTTGTTGGCCACCGGCCCCACCAGCGGCACCAGGATGAAGGCCAGCTCGAAGAAGTCGAGGAAGAAGGCCAGCAGGAAGAACATGATGTTGACGACGATGAGAAAGCCCAGCGCGCCGCCCGGCAGGCCGGTCAGCAGGCGCTCCACCCACAGGTCGCCGTTCACGCCGCGGAACACCAGCGTGAACACGGTCGAGCCGATCAGGATGAACATCACGAAGCAGGCCAGGCGGGTGGTCGAATTCATGGCCTGGCGCAGCAGCGGATACGACAGCCGGCGGTTCAGCAGCGCCAGGATCAGCGCGCCCATGGCGCCCATGCCGCCGCCCTCGGTGGGGGTGGCGATGCCCACGAAGATGGTGCCCAGCACCAGGAAGATCAGGGCCAGCGGCGGCACCAGCACGAACACCACCCGTTCGGCCATGCGCGAGAGCAGGCCGAGCTTGAGGTGGCGGTTGGCCAGGGCCAGCACGAAGGCGGCGGCGATGCCGGCGGCCGCGCCGAAGATGCCCAGTTCGTCCTTGGCCAGTTGCGGGTGGCGCGCGCCCCACAGGTGGGCGAAGCCGTACGACACCAGCACCGCGGCCACCATCAGCGCCAGCAGCGAGCGCGCGCCGCTGTCGCCGTTCGGCTCGCGCAGGTTGCGCGCTTCCAGCGGCAGGGCCGGCACCAGGGCCGGCTTGAAGATCGACAGCGCCAGCACGTAGCCGGCGTACAGGACCGTGAGCAGCAGGCCGGGCACGAAGGCGGCCTTGTACATGTCGCCCACGGAGCGGCCCAGCTGGTCGGCCATCACGATCAGCACCAGCGAGGGCGGGATGATCTGGGCCAGGGTGCCGGAGGCGGCGATCACGCCCGAGGCGACCCGCTTGTCGTAGCCGTAGCGCAGCATGACCGGCAGCGAGATCAGGCCCATCGAGATGACCGAGGCGGCCACCACGCCGGTGGTGGCGGCCAGCAGGGCGCCCACGAAGATGACGGCGTAGGCGACGCCGCCGCGGATCGGCCCGAACAGCTGGCCGATGGTGTCGAGCAGATCCTCGGCCATGCCTGAGCGTTCCAGGATCAGGCCCATGAAGGTGAAGAAGGGGATCGCCAGCAGCGTGTCGCTGCTCATGATGCCGAAGATCCGGTTGGGCAGGGCCTGCAGCAGCTCCGGCGTGAGCAGGCCGAGCTTGATGCCGACCACGCCAAAGAACAGGCCGTTGGCGGCCAGCGAGAACGCCACCGGGAAGCCCGACAGCAGGAAGATCACCAGCGCGCAGAACATGATCGGCGCCAGATTCGCGATAAGGAAGGATTCCATGTGCCCCTGATTAACTAGTTATTGTTATGTGAGAGCGCGCGGCGCGCGTCAGCCGATCTGGTTGGCCGCCTTGATGGCGGCGATCTCGTCCTCCGGCGTGGTGGCGTGCTTGGCGAACTCGTGCCCGTCGATGCGCCCGGCCAGGAAGGCGATGCGCTTGATCACCTCCGACACCGCCTGCAGCACCAGCAGCGCGAAGCCGACCGGCACCAGCAGCTTGGCCGGCCACACGATCAGCCCGCCCGCGTTGCTCGACATCTCGGCGCTGCGGATGGACAGCGCCGCGAACGGGACGCCGAACCACAGGATCACCAGGCACACCGGCAGCAGGAACAGCAGGAAGCCGAACAGGTCGATCCACACCTGGGTGCGGCGCGAGAAGCGCCCCACCACCACGTCGATGCGCACGTGCTCGTCGCGTCTCAAGGTGTTGGACGCGGCCAGCATGAACATGGCCGCGTACAGGTACCACTGGATTTCCAGCCAGGCGTTGGAGCTGCTGTTGAAGATGTAGCGGATCAGCGCGTTGCCGGCGCAGATGATCACGGCCGCCAGCAGCGCCCAGCTGACCGTGTCCGCGATTTTTTCATTGAGGCTGTCGATCAGCCGGGATAGTGCCATGAACATTGTCGTGTCTCCTGTGTGCCAACTATTGCTGTCAGATAAGGGTAACAAAGATCAGGGAGCTTGTGGGAACGTTGTGAGGGGCGGCCCAGGCGGGCCGCGCGCGCCGCCCAGGACGGGCGGCGCCGGCCCGGCGCGGCGGCTAGAGGCTTACGCCAGCTGGGCGCGCACGCGGGCGATCGCCGCGCGCACCTGGGCCGGCGCGGTGCCGCCCACGTGGTCGCGCGCCGCCACCGAGCCCTCCAGGGTCAGCACGGCGAACACGTCGTCCTCGATCAGGGGCGAGAACTGGCGCAGCGTCTCGAGCGCCATCTCGGACAGGTCGCAGCCGGCGTCGTCGCAGGCGCGCACGGCGCGCGCCACCGCCTCGTGGGCGTCGCGGAACGGCAGGCCCTTCTTGACCAGGTAGTCGGCCAGGTCGGTCGCGGTGGCGTAGCCCTGCAGGGCGGCCGCGCGCATCGCGTCCGGCTTGACGGTGATCCCGCCGGCCATGTCGGCGAAGATGCGCAGGGTGTCGACGACGGTGTCGACCGTGTCGAACAGGGGCTCCTTGTCCTCCTGGTTGTCCTTGTTGTAGGCCAGCGGCTGGCCTTTCATCAGGGTCAGCAGGCCGGTCAGGTGGCCGAACACGCGGCCGGTCTTGCCGCGCGCCAGTTCCGGCACGTCCGGGTTCTTCTTTTGCGGCATGATCGACGAGCCGGTGCAGAAGCGGTCGGCGATGTCGATGAAGCCCACCCGCGGGCTCATCCAGATGATCAGCTCCTCCGACATGCGCGACACGTGGGTCATGATGAGCGCGCTGGCGGCGCAGAATTCGATGGCGAAGTCGCGGTCCGAGACGGCGTCGAGCGAGTTGTGGCAGACGTCGTCGAAGCCGAGCGTGCGCGCCACGCGCGCGCGGTCGATCGGAAAGGTGGTGCCGGCCAGCGCGGCCGCGCCCAGCGGCAGGCGGTTCACGCGCTTGCGGGCGTCGGCCATGCGCTCGACGTCGCGCCCGAACATCTCGACGTAGGCCAGCATGTGGTGGCCGAAGGTGATCGGCTGGGCCACCTGCATGTGGGTGAAGCCGGGCAGGATGGTGTCGGCGTGGCGCTCGGCCAGGTCGACCAGGGCGCCGCGCAGGGCCTGCAGCAGGACCGTGATGTCGTCGATGGCGCTGCGCACGTACAGGCGGATGTCGGTGGCGACCTGGTCGTTGCGCGAGCGTCCCGTGTGCAGGCGCTTGCCGGCGTCGCCCACCAGCTCGGTCAGGCGCTTCTCGATGTTCAGGTGGACGTCTTCCAGGTCCAGCAGCCACTCGAAGCCGCCGGCCTCGATTTCGCCCTTGATCTGGGCCATGCCGCGTTCGATCTCGGCGCGGTCGGACTGGGAGATAATGCCTTGCGCGGCCAGCATTTCGGCGTGCGCGAGCGAGCCCTGGATGTCGAACAGGGCCAGGCGCTTGTCGAAAAAGACCGAGGCCGTGTAGCGTTTGACGAGGTCGGAGACAGGTTCGGAAAAGCGCGCCGACCAGGCTTCGCCCTTCTTGGAGAGTTGTGCGGTCATGTAGGGGTTCCTTTGATTTACAGGATTATAAAACACGGCACCGGGACGTAGGACAATTCCGGCCCGGCGCGTCCACGGGCCGGGCGCCGCGCACGCCGTTGGCGCGCGAACGACACCGGGGACGATTCGACGGTAAAATCAAATTTTTTGGCGGATCGCGAAACCCATGTCCAACTTGCAGATTAGTACCGACCGTTCCGAGCTCGACGTCCCCCTCATCTACCGCTTCCTGAGCGAGCAGTCGACCTGGGCCGTCGGCATATCGCGCGCGGTGGTCGAGCGCGCCATCGAAAACTCCCTGTGCTTCGGCGGCTTCGTCGACGGCCGCCAGGTCGCCTTCGCCCGCGTGGTCACCGATTTTGCCACCTTCGGCAACCTGGTCGACATGTTCGTCATCCCCGAGTACCGGGGGCGCGGCTACGCCAAGGACATCATGCGCGCCGTGATGGCCCATCCCAGCCTGAAGGGCTTGCGCCGCTTCACGCTGGCCACCGGCGACGCCCATGGCCTGTACGAACAGTTCGGCTTTGCCCCGCCCCAGCGCCCCGATACCCTGCTCGAGCGCTACTTCCCCCACATCTACGTCAGCTGAGGGATCAGCCGAACCCTTGGCCGCGCGCCTGGCTCACCAGTTCATCAGGCAGGGCGGCACCAGCAGGGCCAGGGCCAGCGCCAGGTAGATCAGCTGCAGCGGCACCATCCACTTGACCCAGGTGATCCAGGGGATGCGCGCCAGCGCCAGCACGCCCACCGTGATGCCCGAGGTGGGGATCATCGGGGTGGTCAGCTCGCCGAACTGGAACGCCAGGATGGCGGTCTGGCGCGTCACGCCCACAAGGTCGGCCAGAGGCGCCATGATCGGCATGGTCAGGGCCGCCTGGCCGCTGCCGGAGTGGATGAAGAAATTGATCACCGACTGGATCAGGAACATCTTCTGCGCCGAGAACACCGGGCTGGACGACTGCACCAGCGGCATCAGCGCGTGCAGCATGGTGTCGATCACGTGGGCGTCGCGCGCCAGCACCAGGGTGCCGCGCGCCAGCGCGATCACCAGCGCGGTGGGCACCAGGTCGCGCGCGCCCTGCATGAAGGCGGCCACGAAGTCGTCGGCGCCGAGCCGCCCGACCAGACCGACCACGATCGCCATGCTCAGGAACAGCGCGGCCAGCTCGTCGATGAACCAGCCGTAGCGGATCACCCCGAACACCATCCCGCCCAGGGTCGCCACAAAGATCCACAGCACCGCGTTGTGGCGCGCCGTCATGCCGGCGAAGCTGTCGGGAAGCTCGGCCGCGCGCTCGCCGCGGCGCAGCTGGTCGAGCGCGTAGGTGGGGCTGCGGGTGGGGTCGCGCTTGATGCGCGCCGCGTACCACATCAGGAAGGCGATCGTGATGCCGGTGGCGACGAACCACACGATCAGCCGGTAGCCCATGCCCGAGAACACCGGCACCCCGGCGATGCCCTGGGCGATGCCGACGTTGAAGGGATTGAGGAAGGCCGCCGCGAACCCGACCTGGGAGCCGACGAAGGGGATCGAGACCCCGACGATCGAGTCGTAGCCCAGCGCGATGGCCAGCGGCACGAAGATCAGGATGAAGGGGATGGCTTCCTCGTTCATGCCGAAGGTGGCCCCGCCCAGCGAGAACATGGTCACGAACACCGGGATCAGGGCGGCGCGCACGAAGGCCGAGTGGGTGTGGGCCTGGGCGATGCGCTTGATGAGCGAGTCGACCGCCTCGGTCTTCTGCAGCACCGCGAAGGCGCCGCCCACGATGAGCACGAAGCCGATGATCTGGGCCGCCTCGACGAAGCCCTTGATCGGCGCCGTCATCAGCGCCACCAGCCCTTGCGGGGCGCTGGCGATGTAGCGGAAGGTGGCCGGGTCGACCAGCTGCTTGCCGTTGACCAGGTGGGTGTCGTACTTGCCGCCCGGGACCAGCCAGGTGGCCAGCGCGATCAGCGCCAGGATCGCGAACAGCAGCACGAAGGTGTTGGGAAGCTGGAGTCGTTTCATCATTGGCTCAGTAGATTGCCGGCGCGGTAGGCGGTGGCCCCCGCGATCTTGGCCACCGCCATCCCGCGCAGCAGGTGGCGGTGGGCGGTGCGGGCGAACAGCACCCCGTCCACCTCGGCGCGCAGCGGCGTGCTGGCGCCGCTGACCGGGTTGATCAGGTCGGCGATGGTGTCGCCGACCTTGACCTGCTCGCCCAGTTCGCGCACGAACACCAGCACCCCGGCGTGGGGCGCGGCGATCGGCTGCACTCCCTCCAGCGGGGTCGGCTCGCACAGGGCGGCCGGCAGCGGCGCCAGCGGCAGCTCGAACATGCCCTCGCGCGCCAGGAACTGCAGCAGCGCGCGCGCGTCGCGCTCGGCGCAGGCGTAATTGACGTCCATCTCGCCGCGCAGCTCGACGGTGGTGGACAGGCAGGCGTTTTCCGGGATCGGCTGGTCCGGGCCGAAGTGCGCGGCCAGGTCCCACCACAGGCGGCTGCAGGCCTCGTCGAAGGGCTCGCCGCCGCCCGCCAGGGCCAGCAGCACCGCGTGCGCGCCCATCAGCGCGGCCAGCGGCTTGACGCGCTCGGCCAGCGGGGTGCCGGCGTAGATGTGCAGCACCGCCTCGTTATCGCAATGCAGGTCGAGCACGATGTCGGCGTCGATCGCCAGCGACAGCAGGATCTTCTTGAGCGCCTCGGCGTCGGTGCCCGGCTGCCAGGCCGCCACCGAGGCGCGCGCATGGTCCCGCACCAGCGCCACGTTGGCGGCGGCATCAAGGCCCAGCTTGCCCTTGAGCGACTGCTTCAGCTCGTCCGCCACGTGCTTGTAGGCGCGGTTGAAATTGATCCCGGTGGTCAGGTCGAAGCGGCCGAAAGGGGCGCCCTGGATGGCCTGGGCCAGGCCGATCGGGTTGGCCGCCGGCACCAGGATGACTTCGCCATGGAGGCGATCTTCCAGGGCGGCCAGCTCGGTGCGCAGGAACTGGGCCACCAGCATGCCGGGCACCTCGTCGGCGTGCAGCGCGGCCTGGATGTAGACTTTCTTGCCGCTGCCGGGCGTGCCGAAGTGGAAGCTGGTCAGCTGGCAGCGCATGCTGCTGTCGGCCAGCGAGACGTCGTGGGTGATTACTTGCATGGTGATCATTGGTTGTGGCAACGGCAGCAAGTGTGGCACAAAACCGGCCAGCCGAACACGGCGCCGCAAAGTTCGAATCCAGCGTATGATTTGCCTGCAGGAACCTGATTGAACAAACAAGATTAACGACAAGATCGCGCGCCTTCGCGGCGCGCGCCGCGGGCCGTCGCCCTCGACACCCGAATATAGGAATGACGACTGATGCTGAAATTGGCCTGCCTGAGCGCATGGATGGTTCTGATGGCGCTGGCCCCCACGGTGGAGGCGGCGCCCCCGGCGCCCCAGCACGAGCAAGCGCAGCCGCGCGGGCAATCGATCCCGGCGCTGGTGGTGCCCAAGCCGGTCGAGCCGGTGATCAGGGTGAACGCGCCCAGGATCGCGCCCAAGGGCTCGCTGGTGATCATCGGCGGCGGCCTGCGCGGCGAGAACGCGGCCGTGTGGCAGCGCATCGTGGCGCTGGCCGGCGGCCCCGGCGCGCGCATCGCGGTGTTCGGCTCGGCCTCGAATAATCCCGAGAAAGCCGCCCTGGCCGACGTCGAGCAGTTGAACGCCTACGGCGCCGATGCCTTCGCGGTGCCGGTGGCGGTGCGCCTGGCCGGCACCGACTACCGCGCCGCCTCCAACGATCCCGAACTGGCGCGCCAGGTGGCGGCGGCCGGTGGCGCCTTCTTCGTCGGCGGCGACCAGGCCCGCATCACGATGGCGCTGCGGCGCCCGGACGGTACCAACAGCCTGGTGCTCGACGCCCTGTGGGACATGTACCGGCGCGGCGGCGTGATCGCCGGCACCAGCGCCGGCGCGGCCATGATGAGTTCGACCATGTTCTACAACGTCTCCTCGGTGCTGTCGACCTTGAAGCGCGGGGTGGCCGACGGCATGGAGTTGTCCACCGGCCTCGGTTTCATCGGCGACGACGTGTTCGTCGACCAGCACCTGCTGGTGCGCGGGCGCTTCGGGCGCATGCTGCCGGCCATGCTGGCCAAGGGCTACAAGTACGGCCTGGGCATTGACGAGAACACCGCGATGGTGGTCTCGCCCGACCGCGACGTCGAGATCCTCGGCTACAAGGGCGCGCTGTTGCTGGACCTGAGCGCGGCCACCACCGCGCCGGGGCCGTTCAATGTCAGCGGGGTCAAGATCAGCTACCTCGACAACGGCGACCATTTCAGCCTCGTCACCCACCAGGCCACGCCCTCGCCGGACAAGGCCGAAGGCAAGTTCGACACCAAGAATCCCTACTACCGCGGCCCGCTGTTCTCGGCCGACATCCTGGGCCACACGGCGGTGGTCGACCTGATGCAGAAACTGGTCGACAGCGACCAGACCGAGGCGATCGGCATCGCCTTCGGCAGCCCGCGCGACCTGCAGCCCGACCTCGGCTTCGAGTTCCGCTTCAGCCGCACGCCGCAAAGCGTGGGCTACGCCTCGGCCATCTACGACGCCTATTCGGCCTACTACCTACGCCTGGACGTGCGTCCTATCACCATCAAGCAACCGTTCTACGAGTACAAGTAACAGGCACAAATAACAACAGCTTCCCGCCTCACATCCCCGCCGCGCCCCCGGCGCGCGGGGCTCCCGCCCTCCCGCCGCGTTTCAATGTTGCCAACGTGTGTTAGCGCACAGACCGTGTTGTCTTATAGTCATATTCTTCAATCGTTCCTGAGCGAAAGTTACACCAGGGACATGAGACGGCGAACGGTCCCACTCGTATTGTCCGCGCATACCCAGCCCCAACCATTCTTATAAAAAGGTACGACCATGAATAAACTGCTTGCCACCCTGATCGCCGGTCTGTTCGCCACCTCGGTCTACGCCCAGACCCCTGCTGCCACCACCGTGCCTGCCACCCCGGCTGTCGCCAAAGCTGAAGTCAAGGCCGACAAGGAAGTCGCCAAGGCCGAAGAGAAAGAAGCCAAGGCGGATGCCAAGGCTGACGACAAGTCCAGCAAAGCCGCCGCCAAGGCATCGAAGAAGAAAGCCAAAGCCCACGCCAAGGCCGCCAAGAAGCACGCAGACGCAGACGCAGCCGTCGCCAAGGCCGATCCAGAAGACAAGATGAAGGCAGAAGCGAAGGCCGAGAAGAAAATCGCCGGCGCCGACCTGAAGGCCGAGAAGACCATGATCAAGGCCGATGCCAAAGCCGAGAAGGCCGCTGTCGATGCGTCCGCCACCAAGGCGACCGCAGCTGCCAAGACCGTCGAGAAGAAAGCCGACGCCGCGGCTGAAGTGAAGAAAGCCGCTGCGAAGTAATTAGTACCAAGAGCAACAAGCCTGTAGTACCGACAGCGCCTTCCAGCCACAAGCCGGACAGGTGCTGTTTTCTTTGGGGGCGCGGTTTTCGCGTCTGGCGCGATTGCGGGGCGGGGCCGCCGCTGTGAGCGGCCCCGCCTCCGCCCCTTAGCCGAGCGGCTTCAGGTTCTGCACCTTGATCTTCTGCGCCAGCGCTTTGCCCTTGCGGGCGCGCTTGCCGAAGTGGGCCTGCAGCGCCGATGCCGACAGATCGACCTCGCGCGGCTTGGCGCCGGCCCAGGTGCCCAGCACCGACACCCCCTTCTGGCTGATCGGCTGGGCCGCCAGCAGTTTTTCCTTGTCCTCGAGCTCCATCAGGATCACCCCGCGTCCGCCGTTGGTCAGGGTTTTCAGCTCGTCGATGCCGAACACCAGCAGGCGGCCCTTCTCCGACAGGCAGGCCACCGCGCTGGCGGTGGGCGCGATCACCCGCGGCGGCAGTGGCACGTCGCCCGCCTCCAGGGTCATGAAGGCCTTGCCCCCGCGCAGGCGGCTGACCATGTCGCCGGCCTTGGCCGCGAAGCCGTAGCCGAGCGCGGTCGAGAGCAGCAAGGTGGTGTCGCCACTGCCGGCGAAGTAGTGGTGGATGCGCCCGCCGTTGGACAGGTCCACCAGGGTGGTGATCGGCACGCCGTCGCCGCGCGCGCCGGGCAGGGCCGCCACCGGCACCGAATACACCTTGCCGTTGTCGCCGAAGCCGAGCAGGGTGTCCACCGTGCGGCACTCGAAGGCGCCGTACAGCGCGTCGCCGGCCTTGAAGGTGAACTGGGCCACGTCGTGGCCGACGCCGGTGCGCGCGCGCACCCAGCCTTTTTCCGAGATGATCACGGTGACCGGCTCGTCGACCACCTTCTGCTCGGCCACGGCCCGCTGGGCCTCCTCGATCAGGGTGCGGCGCGCATCGCCGAACTGCTTGGCGTCGGCCTCGATCTCGCGGATGATCACGCGCTTCAAGGTGGCCGGATTGTCGAGGATGTCCTGCAGCGTGCCGCGCTCCTTGCGCAGCTCGGCCAGCTCCTGCTGGATCTTGATGTGCTCCAGGCGCGCCAGCTGGCGCAGGCGGATCTCCAGGATGTCCTCGGCCTGGCGGTCCGACAGCTTGAATTCGGCGACCAGGGCCGCCTTCGGCTCGTCGGCGTTGCGGATGATGTGGATCACCTGGTCGATATTGAGCAGGACCGCCTCGCGCCCTTCCAGGATGTGGATGCGCTCGTCCACCTTGCCCAGCCTGAAGCCGGTGCGGCGGCGCACCGTCACGAAGCGGAAATCGATCCACTCCTGCAGGATTTCGCTCAAGCCCTTCTGGCGCGGGCGGCCGTCGCCGCCGATCATCACCAGGTTGATCGAGCTGGACGACTCGAGCGAGGTGTGGGCCAGCAGCATGAGCATGAACTCGCCCTGGTCCTGGTTCTTCGACTTCGGCTCGAACACCAGGCGCACCGGCGCGTTGCGTCCGGACTCGTCGCGGATGGTGTCGAGCGCGCCCAGGATCAGCTGCTTTTGCGTCAGCTGCTCGGGCGACAGCGCCTTCTTGCCCAGCCTGATCTTGGGGTTGGTCAGCTCCTCGATCTCCTCGAGCACTTTCTGCGCCGAGGTCCCCGGCGGCAGCTCCGTCACCACCGCCTGCCACTGGCCGCGCGCCAGCTCCTCGATTTTCCAGCGCGCCCGCACCTTCATCGAGCCGCGCCCGGTGGCGTACATCTCGGCGATCTGGCCCGGCGGGGTGATGATCTGGCCGCCGCCGGGGAAGTCCGGGCCCGGCACCAGCGCCATCAGCTCGGCGTGGCTGATCTTCGGGTTGCGGATCATCGCCACGGCGGCCGCCGCCACCTCGGTCAGGTTGTGCGAAGCGATCTCGGTGGCCAGGCCCACCGCGATGCCGGAGGCGCCGTTGAGCAGCACCATCGGCAGGCGCGCCGGCAGCGTCTTCGGCTCCGTGGTCGAGCCGTCGTAGTTGGACTGGAAGTCGACCGTGCCCATGTCGATCTCGTCGAGCAGGAGCCGGGCGATCGGGGTCAGGCGCGCCTCGGTGTAGCGCATCGCCGCCGCACCGTCGCCGTCGCGCGAGCCGAAGTTGCCCTGGCCGTCGATCAGCGGATAGCGCAGCGAGAAGTCCTGGGCCATGCGCACCAGCGCGTCGTAGACCGACTGGTCGCCGTGCGGGTGCAGCTTGCCGAGCACGTCGCCGACCACGGCGGCCGACTTGCGCGGCTTGGCGGTGGCGCCCAGGCCCAGTTCGTTCATCGCGAACAGGATGCGGCGCTGGACCGGCTTCTGGCCGTCGCACACGTCGGGCAGGGCGCGGCCCTTGACGACCGAGACCGCGTAGTCGAGGTAGGCGCGCTCGGCGAAGGTGGAGAGGGTCAGCGTCTCGATTTCGTCGTCGGGGGCGCTGGCTTGTTCAAACAGGTTGGCTTGGGACATGGTTCTTCAGTGGCGGTTCGCCGTTGCCGCCGCGCGGCGGCAACGGGCTTATTTAAATGTCGGCTTCGGTCTCGTTGCCGTGTTCTTCGATCCAGGCGCGGCGCGCGGCCGCTTCGCCTTTACCCATCAGCATATTGAAGCGCGAGCTGGACGCGATGTGGTCGAAGCTGCCCAACGCCACCGGCAACAGGCGCCGGGTATCCGGGTTCATGGTGGTCTCCCACAGCTGCTCGGCGTTCATCTCGCCCAGGCCCTTGAAGCGCGAGATGCTCCAGGCGCCGTCCTTGAGGCCGTCCTTCTTCAGCTTGTCCTCGATCGCCACCAGCTCGCCGTCGTCGAGCGCGTATAGCTTCTGGATCGGCTTCTTGCTGCGCGCCGGCGCGTCGACCCGGTACAGGGGCGGGCGCGCCACGCAGATGTGGCCGTGCGCGAACAGGGCCGGGAAGTGCTTGAAGAACAGGGTCAGCAGCAGCACCTGGATGTGCGAGCCGTCCACGTCGGCGTCCGACAGGATGCAGATTTTCCCGTAGCGCAGGCCGGACAGGTCGGGGCTGTCGCCGTAGCCGTGCGGGTCGACCCCGATCGCCACCGCGATGTCGTGGATCTCGTTGTTGGCGAACAGGCGGTCGCGGTCGGTCTCCCACGAGTTGAGCACCTTGCCGCGCAGGGGCAGGATGGCCTGGAACTCCTTGTCGCGCCCCATCTTGGCCGAGCCGCCGGCCGAGTCGCCCTCGACCAGGAACAGCTCGTTGCGGGTGATGTCCGACGATTCGCAGTCGGTCAGCTTGCCCGGCAGGACGGCCACGCCGGACGATTTCTTCTTCTCGACCTTCTGCAGCGAGCGCTGGCGCGACTGGGCCTGCTTGATCACCAGCTCGGCCAGCTTGCGCCCGAACTCCACGTGCTGGTTCAGCCACAGCTCGAGCGGGGGCCGGCAGAACGAGGACACCAGGCGCACCGCGTCGCGCGAGTTGAGGCGCTCCTTGATCTGGCCCTGGAACTGGGGATCGAGCACCTTGGCCGAGAGCACGAACGAGGTGCGCGCGAACACGTCCTCGGGCAGCAGCTTGACGCCCTTGGGCAGGAGCGAGTGCATCTCGACGAAGTTCTTGACCGCGCCGAACAGGCCGTCGCGCAGGCCCGACTCGTGGGTGCCGCCGTTCGGGGTCGGGATCAGGTTGACGTAGGATTCGCGCACCACCGCGCCGTCCTCGGTCCAGGCCACCACCCAGGCCGCGCCCTCGCCCTCGGCGAAGCCGTCGGCCTCGCCGTTGGAGAACTGGGCGCCCTCGAACAGCGGAATGACGGTCTCGCCGTTGCTGCTCTGGGCCAGCATCTCGTTGAGGTAGCCGCGCAGGCCCTCGTCGTACTTCCAGGTGGTGACGTCGCCGGTCTTGGCGTTGGTCAGGGTCACGGTCACGCCCGGCAGCAGCACGGCCTTCGAGCGCAGCAGGCGCTGCAGCTCGGCCAGCGAGATGGCCGGCGAGTCGAAATACTTCGGATTCGGCCAGGCGGTCACGCGGGTGCCGCTCTTCTTGCCCTCGCGCGGGGCCGGCACCGACGACAGCGGCTCGATCACGTCGCCGTCGGCGAAGGTCAGTTTGTGCAGGCCGGTGCCGTCAGGCTCCTTGCGCCACACCGTGATCTCCAGGCGCGACGAGAGCGCGTTGGTGACCGACACGCCGACCCCGTGCAGGCCGCCCGAGAACGCGTAGGCGCCGCCCGAACCCTTGTCGAACTTGCCGCCGGCGTGCAGCCGGGTGAACACGATTTCGACGGTTGGCACGTTTTCTTCGGGATGCAGTCCAACCGGGATGCCGCGGCCGTCGTCTTCGACCGTGATCGAGCCGTCCGTGTTGATGGTCACGCCGATGTTGCGGCAGTGCCCGCCCAAGGCTTCGTCGGAGGCGTTGTCGATCACTTCCTGGATGATGTGCAGCGGGTTCTCGGTGCGCGTGTACATCCCGGGCCGTTGTTTGACCGGTTCGAGTCCCTTCAGGACCCGGATGGATGATTCGCTGTAGTCGGAAGCAGGTTTTTTGGTGGCCATATCAGAATTCTTTATGCGGATGCCTGCGCATTCTATCTTGTCGAGCGGAAAAGGATCGGATTGTGCCGCGATACGACAGCTTGCCAATATGGATATTTCTGGGTAGATTCAGGCAGCGTGGATGGACCGGCGCTTCGTTACTCTTTAAGCATGAGCAAATATGTACTACTTCAAATATCCTTTCGGCGTGCGCCTGATCGGTTTCGCCCCCGCCGAGGCGGCCCAGCTGGCGGCCGCGCTGGCCCACCCGCCGGCCGCCGCCCGCGGTGGGCCGGGCTATTCTTGCCTGCTTGACGAGAGTTTGCAAGACCCTGACTTCTACATCGGCAACGGCGACGACGTCAAGGCGCTGGCCGCCCTGGTGGCGCTGGCGCCCGGCCCGACCCAGCCGGCGCTGGTGCTGGGCGGGGGCGCGCCGGCCGACCTGCCCTACATGCAGCTGGCGCGTCCGCTCGACGTGGAGGCGCTGCACGCGGCGCTGGCCGAGCTGGCGGCCACCCGCGCCGACGCGCTGGCCCATACGACCGCGCGCGGCATCCCCGTCATTCCCGAGCGGCGGCGCAAGGCCAGGCTGGACCTGGACCTGACCGATCCGGCCCAGTACGCGGCGCGGCGGCGCGCCCCGCCCAACGGGGCCGTGCTCATCGTCGACAAGGGCGGGGCCCTGCGCGACCACGTGGCCAAGCTGATGGCCTCGCGCCGGGTCGCCATCGAGTGGACCGACAGCGCCGCCACCGCCGCGCGGCTGTGCGAGGAGACGCCGGTGTCTGTGCTGATCATCAACACCTCGACCCCGCGGATCGACCCCTACGCCCTGTGCGCGGCCATCAAGTCGCGCCCGGAGGCGGCGCGCACGGCGGTGGTGCTGATGGTCAGCGAAGCCTGTCCCTACGACGCGGTGCGCGGGCGCGCGGCCGGGGTGCGCGGCGTGCTCGACAAGCCGGTGCGCGACCGCCACCTGCTCGGCGCGCTGAAGAAGCTGCTGTCGATGGGGCACTGAGGGGCGGAAGACAGGACGGTTTTTTTTGCCGTTTTTAATCGTGCGGGGAGCTTGCCGGGCTATATTTGAGCCGTACAAACATTTCCCCTGACGATGTCCGACCAACAACCTCCGGATTCCCCCAAAGCCCCGCGCGTGCCCGACCGCCGCGCCAGCGAGGCGCGGCCGCGCTACCAGAAGCACGACGACACCCCGCTGGCGCTGGCGCGGCGCGTGCTGGCCTCGCGCTGGCGCGCCGTGCGCGACAAGATCGGGCGCGACTTCATGCGGCGCACCCTGCGCATCGGCGTGTCGGCGCGCATCTTCCACCCGGAGCCGGGGGCGACCGGGCTGCGCAGCAAAAACCTGCAATACCTGGAGGAGTCGATCGCCCAATGGGTCATGTCGCGCGACGTGCTGGTGTTCATGATCCCGACGGTCAATACCAACGGCCTTCTCCATCCCAGCAACATCACCATGCGCCACTACGCGCGTCACCTGGACGGGCTGGTGCTGCAGGGCGGGGCGGACGTCTCGCCCCAGACCTATTCCGAGGCGCCCACCCGGCCCGAGTGGAACGGCGACCGCGCGCGCGACGTGTACGAGCTCGAACTGCTGCATGAATTCGTCGACGCCGGCAAGCCGGTGCTGGGCATCTGCCGCGGCTGCCAGCTGATCAACGTGGCCTTCGGCGGCACCCTGTACCAGGACGTGGCCACCGACGTGCCGGCCGCCCAGGCCCACGTGCACACCGACTACGACGCGCACCGGCACGCGATCACGTTCCCGCCCGGTTCCACCCTGGGCGGCATGTTCCCCCAGGCCCAGCGGCCGCTGGTCAATTCGATCCACCACCAGGCCGTCAAGGAGCTGGGCCGCGATATCCGCGTCGAGGCGATGTCCGACCCGGACGGCATCGTCGAGGCGATCCGCTACCTGCGCGCCGATTTCGTGATGGGGCTGCAGTGGCATCCGGAGTTCCACCGCGCCGGCGGGCGCGAGCTGCTCGACTGCACGCCCATCCTCGACGAGTTCCTGCGCTCGGCCCGCGAGACCCGGTTTTAGATAGGCGTGCCGCCAGGCACGTTGCTGCGCTCGGCTCGAAACCCCCACTCAGGCAGGCGGGGCCGCACGCCGGCAAGCCCTCAAGCCAGAAAGCCGTCCAGCCCGCGCGGCGGCCGTCAGCGCACGCCGCGGAAGCGCTCGATCGCCGCGTGCACCATGCCCTCGGCGCTGCCCTCGTGCTGGTACTGGCGGCGCAGGTAGGTCGCGTCGCTGACATCCTCGGCCACCGCCGTCAGGTGGCGCAGGGCCGCGCCGCTGCCGTGGCGCTCGCCGTAGGGCGCCATGGCGCGCAGGCTGGCCAGGATGTCCTCGCGCAGCGACATCGATTCGTAGCTCTTGGGGTGGGTAATGGTGCCGTCGAGCCCGAAACGGCAGGCCTGGAAGCGGTTGAAGTTGTACACCAGGTAGTCGTCCTCCACGGGCGGCTCCTCGCGCCGCTCCAGCAGGTAGGCGCACAGGGCCTGCAGATAGCCGGCCAGGGCGGCGGCGCGTTCCACCGTCAGCGGGGTGTCGCACACGCGCAGCTCGATGGTGCCGAACTCCGGCTTGGGCCGGATGTCCCAGTAAAAATCCTTCATGCTGCGAATGATGCCGGTCGCTTCCATCTTGGCGAAGTAGACGTTGGCGAACTCGTCCCAGCTGAGCGTGAACGGCGCCCGCCCGCTCATCGGAAAGGCGAACACGGAATTGAGGCGGGCCGAGTCGAACAGGCTGTCGTGGCCCTGCACGAACGGCGACGAGGCCGACAGCGCGATGAAGTGGGGAATGTAGCGGTTGAGCGAGTGCAGCAGGAACATGGCGTCGTCGCCCGAGGCGCAGCCGATGTGCACGTGCTGGCCGAACACGGTGAACTGCTTGGCCAGGTAGCCGTACAGCGAGGACAGTTCGCGAAAGCGTTCCTTGGAGAAGATCTTCTGCTCCGACCAGTGCTGGAACGGGTGGGTGCCGCCCCCGCACAGCCCGATGTTGAGCTGGTCGGCGGCGGCCACCAGGGTGTCGCGGATCTCCAGCAACTGGCCCAGCAGCGGCTGGTGGGCCGAGTGCACGCTCGAATTAATCTCGATCATGCTCTCGGTGATCTCCGGGGTGACGTTGCCGGGGAAGGGCTTGCGGTTGAGCAGGTGCAGCAGGTCGGGGCTGGCGGCGGTCAGGTTGAAGTCCGACAGGCTCACCAGTTGCAGTTCTAGCTCGACGCCGAAGGTCAGCGCCTGCGATTGGGCAAACGGTTCGAGGGGCATCTCAGGTCTCCGAGGTTTCGCGCGCCAGCAGCAGGGCGCGCTGGATGATGACGGGGCCGAACACTTCCAGCAGCATCGTCACCGCCGCCATCGCCTCGAGCTCCTCGGCCACGTCGACCCCGCGCAGGCGCGCGTGCTCGAGCAGCAGGATCACGAACACCGACACGGGCACCAGCGACACGCCGGTCAGCACCCCCTTGCGCCAGGAGATCCCGGACAGGTGCGAAAACATCGTCACGGCCAGCGTCTTGGCCAGCAGGCGCGCCGCGATCACGGCCAGGGCCAGCGCGCCGCCGGCCATCACCTTGTCCCACTGCAGGGTCGAGGCGGCGTACAACGAACAGCAGCACGGTCAGCACTTCGCCGAGCGCGCCGAAGTTGCGCTGCGCCTGGCTGAAGGCGACGCGCCGGTGGCGCGCCGTCAGGCCGAACGCCAGGGTGGCCACCACCGGCGAGAGCTGGGCGCTGTAGGTGATGGCCACCAGCAGGATCACCGCCAGCGCGAAGCCGACCGTGGCGTCCTGCGCCAGGTTGCCCAGGCGCCGCAGCAGGGCCGGCACCACCACCCCGAAAATGGCGCCGGAGGCGGCCGAGGTCAGCAGCGCCACCAGGCTGTTGAGGGTGGCGTCGCCCAGGTCCTCGGAGTTGTGGAAGATCCAGAAGCCGACCACCACGTTGAAGGCGAACACGGCCAGCACGCAGTTCAGCGCCGACAGGTGCAGCACCCTTTCGGTGACCTGGCCGGAGCTGCGCATCTCGTTGATCACCCGCACCACCGTGGCCGGCGAGGTCGCCATCGACAGGGCGGCCATCATCAGCGCGGTCATGACGGCGATGTTGAAGGCGGTGGCGACCAGGTAGATCGCCACGAAGGTGGCCAGCGCCTCGGCCAGCGCGGCCGCGCCGAACCAGGGGTTGGTGCGCAGCCAGCGCAGGTTGATGCGGTAGCCCAGTTCGAACAGGATCAGGCCGAAGGCGACGTCGGCCAGCACCAGGGCGGGGCCGCCTTCGGCCGGCGGCAGCACCCCGAGCTGGCTGTTGGCCAGGGCGAAGCCGACCAGGCCGTAGAAGCTGATGCGTGGCAAGCTGGTCAGGCGCTGGCCGAACTCGCCGGCCAGCCAGGCGATGCAGATCGCCACGGGCCAGGAAAGATTCGTCAAGATCGTTAGCAGGTCCGGCATGTTGTCCTTTCGGTCGTCTGGAGCAAAGTGCCGGCCGATTCTACAAGACGCGCCGCTGCGCACGATTGTTCGGCTTGAATTTATCGCAAGCTGATTGGAATGTTAATGTTGTTGCGCGGGCGTCTGATCTACTTGCTGAGCAGGCGCATGGCGCGCTCCAGGCCGTCTATGGTCAGGGGAAACATGCGTTGATTCACAATCTGTTTAATGATGGAGATTGACTGCCGGTATTGCCACGCCCCTTCAGGCTCGGGGTTGAGCCACGCAAATTTCGGAAAGGCATGGCAAAAGCGCGCCAGCCAGTCGGCGCCCGCTTCCTCGTTGTTGTACTCGACCGAGCCGCCCGCCTGCAGGATTTCGTAGGGGCTCATGGTGGCGTCGCCCACGACAATCAGCTTGGTGTCGGGTGAATATTTGCGCAGGACGTCCCAGGTGGCGAAGCGCTCGGCATGGCGGCGCCGGTTGTCCTTCCATAGGTAGTCGTAGACGCAGTTGTGGAAGTAGAAGAACTCCATGTTCTTGAACTCGCTGCTGGCCGCCGAGAACAGCTCCTCGGTGCGCGCGATGTGGTCGTCCATGCTGCCGCCCACGTCGAGCAGCATCAGCACCTTGATGTTGTTGCGCCTTTCGGGCTGCATGCGGATCTGCAGGTAGCCGGCGTTGCTGGCCGTGGCGCGGATGGTATCGTCCAGCGCCAGCTCCTCGGCGGCGCCGTCGCGCGCGAACTTGCGCAGGCGCCGCAGCGCCAGCTTGATGTTGCGGGTGCCCAGCTCGCGCCCGCTGTCATAGTCGCGATAATTGCGCTGCTCCCACACCTTGACCGCGCTGCGCTGGCGCCCGGCGCCGCCGATGCGGATGCCCTCCGGGTTGGTGCCGCCATGGCCGAAAGGCGAGGTGCCGCCGGTGCCGATCCACTTGCTGCCGCCTTCGTGGCGCGCCTTCTGTTCCTTGAGCAGCTCGGCCAGGCGCGCCATCAGCTTGTCGTAGCCAAATTTCTCCAGCTCGGCCTTCTGCTCGGGCGTCAGCGCGCGCTCCATGCGCTTGACCAGCCAGTCCAGCGGCACCGCCGCCTCGCCCTCGAACAGGGCGTCGATGCCGTGGAAGTACTGGCCGAAGGCGCGGTCGAACTTGTCGAAGTGGGCTTCGTCCTTCACCAGCACCAGGCGCGCCAAGTAGTAGAAATCGTCCAGCGACATCCCGATGATCTGGCGCTCCAGCGCTTCGAGCAGGGTCAGCAGTTCCTTGATCGAGACCGGGATTTTCGCGTCCTTCAGCGAAAAAAAGAAGTCGATCAGCACGTCAGTCCCGGTTCAGGTGGCGCCCAAGGCGCTCTTCGAGCCGGGCGCGCGCGTCCGGCCATTCGTCGCGCAGCATGCTGTAAAAGACGGCGTCGCGCACGCTGCCGTCGCGGCGCAGGCTGTGGTGGCGCAGCACGCCGTCCTTTTTCGCGCCCAGCCGTTCGATGGCCGCCTGCGAGACGAGATTGATGCCGTCCGTGCGCCAGCCCACCACCGCGCAGCCGAGCTTGTCGAAGGCGTGCGCGAGCAGCATCAGCTTGCAGGCCGTGTTGACGTGGCTGCGCTGGATGCGCCTGGCGTACCAGGTCCAGCCGATCTCGACCCGGTCGGCCGGCGCCACGATGTCGTGGTAGCTGGTGCTGCCCACGACCAGGCCGGTGGCGGCCTCGATCACCGCGAACGGCTGGCGCTCGGGCATCGCCAGCGCCTTGGCGATGTACTGCTCCACGTCCTGCGGCTCGGGCACCGAGGCGAAGCGCAGCGTCCACAGCTGGCCGTCGCGCGCGGCCTCGCGCAGGCCGTCGGCGTGGGCGGGGGCCAGCGGCTCGAGGCGCACGCCGTCGCGCGCCAGGGTGACCGGTTCGACCTTGATCATCGATTGTTCCTCGCCATGAGCATGATGCGTTCGAACAGGTGTACGTCCTGCTCGTTCTTGAGCAGGGCGCCGTGCAGCGGCGGCGCGCCGCCGCCCGCGCCGAAGCCGCGCAGCGCTTCCGGACCAATATCGTCGGCCATGAGCAGCTTGAGCCAGTCCAGCAGTTCCGAGGTGGACGGCTTCTTCTTCAGGCCCGCCACCTCGCGCACCTCGTAGAAGGTGTTGAGCGCCTGGGCCAGCAGCTGCTGCTTCAGGTGGGGGTAGTGCACCATGACGATCCTGGCCATGGTGTCGCGGTCGGGGAAGCGGATGTAGTGGAAGAAGCAGCGGCGCAGGAAGGCGTCGGGCAGCTCTTTCTCGTTGTTGGACGTGATGATCACCAGGGGCCGGTGGCGCGCCACGACCATTTCACGCGTTTCGTAGACGAAGAACTCCATCCGGTCCAGCTCACGCAGCAGGTCGTTGGGGAACTCGATGTCGGCCTTGTCGATCTCGTCGATGAGCAGCACCACCGGCTCGGGCGCGGTGAAGGCCTGCCACAGCACGCCCTTGACGATGTAGTTGTGGATGTCGCGCACGCGCTCGTCGCCGAGCTGGGAGTCGCGCAGGCGCGAGACGGCGTCGTACTCGTACAGCCCCTGCTGGGCCTTGGTGGTGGACTTGATGTGCCACTGCATCAGCGGCATGTTCAGGGCGGCCGCCACTTCCTCGGCCAGCATGGTCTTGCCGGTGCCCGGCTCGCCCTTGATCAGGAGCGGACGTTGCAGGGTGAGGGCGGCGTTGACCGCCAGTGTCAGGTCGTCGGTGGCGACGTAGCTGTCGGTGCCGGCGAAGCGATGCGTGGTGTTTGCTTGCATGGAGGGACCCGGTTGGAGGCGGCTGGTAGTGAAGTATACGCCAGAACGGCGCGCCATTCTGGTTGCCACTGAGGAAGTGGACGAGGGTGTTTAGTTGGGTTACACTCGCAGGTTGATAGTGCAAAAGGCATGCACAATTCATAGCATGACTGTAGGGATGTGCCCGTATTTCCGAATTTGCGGTATCCGATTACCACTAACCATCGCCACCATGAAAAAACTCTTCGCACTTCTCGTGCTTGCCAGCGTCGCCAATGTGTCCGCCGCCGCGGACGTCGTCGGCAATGCCAAGAACGCCAAGATTGAACAATGTGTCGGATGCCATGGCATTCCTGGCTACAAAGCGACTTTCCCCGAAGTCTTCCCAGTGCCTATGCTGGGCGGGCAAAACGCCAAATACATTGAAAACGCGTTGAATGCCTACAAGAAGGGCGACCGCAAGCATCCCTCGATGCACGGCGTGGCAGCGAACCTGAGCGATCAGGACATCGCCGACGCCGCCGCCTACTATTCGCAGCAAGTACCGGCCACCGCGCAGAAATAAGGACTGATTGATGAAAAAGCTGATTATCGCCCTCGTTTGCGCCACCGCCTCGCTGAGCGCCGTCGCCGGCGGCAACGTCGCCAACGGTGAGGCACTGACCAAGAAGTACAGCTGCGCGGCCTGCCACGGCGCCGACTTCAAGACCCCGATCGACCCAAGCTACCCCAAGCTGGCCGGCCAGCACGCCGACTACATCAAGCACGCGCTGACCGCCTACAAGCGCGGCGACGGTCCCAACGGCCGCAACAACGCCATCATGGGTGGCCAGGTCAAGCCGCTGTCGGACCGCGACATCGACGACATCGCCGCCTACCTGCACAGCCTGCCGTCTAGCCTGATCGTCAAGCGCTGAGACTGCGCCTCGCGCGCTGAGCAACAGTCCTCTCCCACCCAGGCGGTGCGAGAGGATTTTTTTTGGCGCGGCGGGATCAGGCGGCGCGCTTGCGCACGCACTCGACGTAGCTGGCGGTGTCGGGCGGCGTGGCGTTGCGCTGCGAGGTCCAGATCATCTCGCCCAGGCACTCCATGACCGCGTGGTGGGCCTCGTGCGCGCCCAGGCGCTGGGTCAGCGCCTGGCAGGCCGTGCGGATGCCGGGCGGCTGGTCGATCGAGACCTGCTCGGCGATCGACAGGTGCATCGACAGGTGCAGGAAGGGGTTGGTCTGCCCGCCCTCGACCGAGTAGTCGCGTGCGATGGCCGCCTCGGCGTCGGACAGGGCCTCGTCGTATTCGGGATGCTGGGCGATCCAGTCGGCCGCGATGGCGTCCATCGGCGTGAGGACCTCGCCGGCGCGCTGCTTGCGGAAGGCTTCGCAGAAGAAGCGGCGGACGTCGTGGGAGGAGGGTGTGAACATGATGGTGGCGGGCGCTGGGCCGGCGGCGGAAAATCAGGCCCGTATTGTACCGTAGCGCGGTGGCCGCGCCGGCGGGGGCGGGCATGGCGTCGCCATGGCGCCGTCGGCGTGGCCGCCGCCGACCTGGCGGCGGCCGCGCGGACCTTACTCCTTGTCGGGCATCAGGATCAGCTGCTGCACCTGCACCGGCGGCTCGTCGGACGGCGCCGCCTCGGCCGGCTGGCGCGGGGCGTGCGGCTGGCGCAGGTAGCGCGCCGTGTGGCGCCGCTCGTGCGTGTGGCCGCCGTTGACGGGCCAGGTCAGGAAGCGTGACAGTTCCTGCAGCGCGCGCTGGTACACGTCGCGCTTGAACTCGATCACCACGTCCAGCGGCACCCAGTACTCGTGCCAGCGCCAGGCGTCGAACTCGGGATGGTCGGTCAGGCGCAGGTTCACGTCATTGTCGCGCGCGCACATGCGCAGCAGAAACCAGATCTGTTTCTGCCCCCGGTAATGCCCGCGAATTTCACGCTTGATAAAGTGGTCCGGCACCTCGTAACGCAACCAGTCGCGTGTGCGACCGACAATTTTCACATGTTCCTGCCGCAGTCCGATCTCTTCCTCGAGCTCGCGGTACATTGCCTGTTCCGGTGTTTCTCCATATTTGATTCCCCCTTGCGGGAACTGCCATGAGTGCTCGCGCACCCGCTTGCCCCACCACACCTCGTTATGGGCGTTTAGCAGGATAATGCCGACGTTGGGGCGGAACCCCTCTCGATCGAGCATAGTGCACCTCGAAACTTTCTGCCGGCGACCGCCTTCTTACATAATTACCCGCAAACCCAGGCGCCTGCCAGGTTTTCGACGAGCGAAAACGGCAGGAACCGCATCAAACAGGCGCATTTGCATAAAGATTGGACGCATCCGCCAGCTAATCCTTTAAAATTAGGTTGATTATAACCCTCTCTTTTTAAAAAGAATTCATCGATATGCGTGCCTCCCGTTTTTTTATTTCAACTTTAAAAGAAGCGCCTTCCGACGCCGAAATCGTCAGCCACCAGCTGATGATGCGGGCCGGAATGATCAAACGGCTCGGTTCCGGCATCTACACCTACATGCCGACCGGTCTGCGCGTCATTCGTAAAGTCGAGGCCATCATCCGCGAGGAAATGAACCGCGCCGGGGCGATCGAACTGCTGATGCCCCTGGTCCAGCCCGCCGAGCTGTGGCAGGAGACTGGCCGCTGGGACAAGATGGGGCCGGAACTGATGCGCGTCAAGGATCGCCATGGCCGTGACTACGCGATCCAGCCGACCTCCGAGGAAGTCATCACCGACGTCATGCGCGGCGAGATCAAGTCCTACCGCCAGTTGCCGCTGAACTTCTACCACATCCAGACCAAGTTCCGCGACGAGCGCCGTCCCCGTTTCGGCCTCATGCGCGGACGCGAGTTCACCATGAAGGACGCCTACTCGTTCGACCGCGACGTGGCCGGCATGCAGGCTTCGTACAAGATCATGTTCGACGCCTACAGCGCCATCTTCCATCGCTTCGGCCTCAAGTTCCGCGCCGTGGCGGCCGACAACGGCGCCATCGGCGGCACCGGTTCGCACGAATTCCACGTCATCGCCAGCACCGGCGAAGACGCGCTGGTGTACTGCCCGACGTCCGACTACGCGGCCAACATGGAAGCGGCCGAAGCGCTGCCGCTGGCCGCCGCGCGCCCCCCCGCCGGCGCCGCCCTGACCAAGACCGCCACCCCGGGCGCCACCAAATGCGAACAGGTCGCCACCCTGCTTGGGCTGCCGCTGGCCCAGACCGTCAAGGCGATCGCGCTAACCGTCGAGAAGGAAACCGACGGCAAGGTGAGCACGGAAAACTGGATGCTGCTGCTGCGCGGTGACCATGAACTGAACGAGGTCAAGGTGGCCAAGGTGCCCGGCCTGGCCGCCCACCGCTTCGCCACCGAGGCCGAGATCGTGGCCTGCTACGGCACCGTGCCCGGCTACCTGGGGCCGATCGGCGCGCTGCAGCCGGTCAAGGTCGTGGCCGACCGCACCGTCGCCAACATGGCCGACTTCGTGTGCGGCGCCAACGCCGAAGGCTATCACTACACGGGCGCCAACTGGGGCCGCGACGCCGCCGAGCCGATGGTGGCCGACCTGCGCAACGTGGTCGAGGGCGACGCCTCGCCCGACGGCCAGGGCGTGCTGGCGATCGAGCGCGGAATCGAGGTCGGGCACGTGTTCCAGCTCGGCACGGCCTACTCGGAGAGCATGAAGGCGACCTTCCTCGACGAAACCGGCAAGCCGGCGCCGCTGCAGATGGGCTGCTACGGCATCGGCGTGACCCGCATCCTGGGCGCGGCGATCGAGCAGAACTTCGACGACAAGGGCATCATCTGGCCGGCCGCGATCGCGCCGTTCGAAGTCGTGCTGTGCCCGATGGGCTACGACCGCAGCGAGATGGTCAAGGCCGAGACCGACAAGCTGTACGAGGCGCTGCTGGCCGGCGGCGTGGACGCGATCATCGACGACCGCGGCCTGCGCCCGGGCGCGATGTTCGCCGACTGGGAGCTGATCGGCGTGCCGCACCGCGTGGTGATCGGCGAGCGCGGGCTCAAGGAAGGCAACCTGGAATACCAGGGCCGCCGCGATGCCGAGGCCAGCGCCGTGCCGGTGGCCGGCATGGTCGACTTCATCAAGGGCAAACTGGCCCGGTGAGGCGGCGCGCTGCCATCGTGAAGCTGGCCGGGGCGGCATTGCTGGTGCTGGCGGCCAGCCGCGCCTGGGCTGGCAACCAGAAGGAAGAGGCGCTGGCCGACTCGGTGCGCCTCGCCCTGTCGAACGCCATTCGCGACGCGCGCCCGCCGCAGCCGGTCTTTCACGACGAGCAGGCCAGGGCGCGCTACCAGCGCTGGCTGGGCGTGATGTCCGCCCGCCTCAAGCGCAAGCTGCCGGACGAGCAGTCGCGCCTGGAGTTCCTGGAGGCCGCCTGGTACGAGGCCAGCCGGGCCGGGCTCGATCCCGGCCTCGTGCTCGGGCTGATCCAGGTCGAGTCGGCGTACCGCAAGTACGCCGTGTCGATGGTCGGCGCGCGCGGCTACATGCAGGTGATGCCCTTCTGGACCGGGATCATCGGTAACAACGACCGCAGCGCGCTGTTCAACATGCAGACCAACCTGCGCTACGGCTGCTCCATCCTGCGCATGTATATCGACATGGAAGGCGGCAACCTGTACATGGCGCTGGGCCGCTACAACGGCAGCCGCGGCAAGCCGCAGTACCCGAACGCGGTGCTGGCGGCCTGGAAGAACTGGGAATTCCCCGGCTAGGGGCGGGACGCCGCGCCTGCGCGTGCGGCTGGCGACGCGGCGATACGCGTGCTGTGTGCTCATGCCGCAGCGTGGCTATGCGCATGCGTGTGCACACGCCCGGCGTGGCCACGCGTGTGCCGCGTGTCGCGCGCTGCGCTGATCGCGCTGCGTACCCCGATGGGGCCCCACATAACGCAAAAGCCCCGGTCGTTCGACCGGGGCTTTGTGCATTTTGGGCTTGGACCAATTATGTTTTGTTTTCTGCTTACTTCAGGTGATCCGAAATCAGCTTGGTCATTTCAAACATCGACACTTGGGCTTTACCACCGAAGACTGCCTTGAGCTTGTCGTCGGCATTGATCATGCGACGGTTGGCCGCATCCTGCAGATTGAGCTTCTTGATGTAGTCCCATACCTTCTTGGTGACCTCGGTGCGTGGCAGCGGGGTCGCGCCGACCACGGCGGCCAGATCCGACGATGGCGTCATCGCCTTCATGAAAGCGGCGTTCGGCTTGCGTGCTGCTGCTGGTTTTGCTGCTGCTTTTGGTGCGGCGGCTTTTGCCGGAGCTGCTTTCTTCGCTGCTGGTTTAGCGGCTGCGGCTGGCTTGGCTGCTGCTTTCTTTGCTGGCGCTGCTGCTGGGGTTTTTTTGGCTGTTGCCATCTTCGAGCCTCCTTAACGAACACATGGGAAATTGCGCAATTGATCGCACGGCTTATATTGGTGGGGTTTTACTCTTGATGCAAGTGTTTTTCGATAATATTTGGCCGATTTCATAGGGAAAAGCCCGATCCGCGCCCCCCTGGAGGCTTTCGGGCGCGCGCGGGGCGTGCGCCCCGCGCGTTTTGGCTTTATCCCATCCCGCCCGGCATCATGCCCTTCATCGAGCGCATCATCTTCATCAAGCCCCCGCCCTTGAGCTTTTTCATCATGGTTTGCATCTGGTCGTACTGCGCCAGCATGCGGTTGACCTCCTGCACCTGGACCCCGGCACCGGCCGCGATACGGCGCTTGCGGGTGGCCTTGATCAGCTCCGGCTTGGCCCGTTCGGCCGGCGTCATCGAGTCGATGATGCCGACCATGCGCCGCACCTGCTTGTCCGCCTGGTCCATGTTGGCGCCGCCGGCGGCCTGCTGGAACTGGGCCGGCAGCTTGTCGATCAGGCTGGCCATGCCGCCCATTTTCTTCATCTGGCCCAGCTGCGACTTGAAGTCGTTCATGTCGAAGCGGCCGCCGACCTTGATCTTGTTGGCCAGGTCCTGGGCGGCCTTGCTGTCGACGCCCTTGCGCGCCTCCTCGACCAGGGCCAGGATGTCGCCCATGCCCAGGATGCGGTTGGCCATGCGCTGGGCGTCGAAGGCCTCCAGGCCGTCCAGCTTCTCCGACACGCCGGCGAACTTGATCGGCTTGCCGGTGATGTGGCGTACCGACAGCGCCGCGCCGCCGCGCGAGTCGCCATCGAGCTTGGTGAGCACGATGCCGGTCAGCGGCAGCGCGTCATTGAAGGCCTTGGCGGTGTTGATCGCGTCCTGGCCCAGCATGGCGTCGACCACGAACAGGGTCTCGATCGGCTTGACGGCCGCGTGCACGGCGCTAATTTCCTGCATCATCGCCTCGTCGATGCCCAGGCGGCCGGCGGTGTCGATGATGAGCACGTCGTGGTAATGCTTGCGGGCCCAGTCCAGCGCGGCCAGGGCGATATCGACCGGCTTGTCGGTGGCCGCCGACGGGAAGAAGTCGGCCCCGACCTGCTTGGTGACGGCCTCGAGCTGAGCGATCGCAGCCGGGCGGTAGACGTCGGCCGACACCGTCAGCACCTTCTTTTTCTTCTCTTCCTTCAGATACTTGGCCAGCTTGCCGACGGTGGTAGTTTTACCTGCGCCCTGCAAGCCGGCCATCAGGATGATCGCCGGCGGCTGCTGCGCGAAGCTCAGCTGCGACGCCTCCGGGCCCAGGTCCGCGCCCATCAGCTGGGCCAGTTCGCGCTGCACCACGCCGACCAGCGCCTGGCCCGGGCTGAGCGACGCGATGACCTCCTCGCCCAGCGCTTTTTCCTTCACGCGGCCGATGAATTCGCGCACCGCGGGCAGCGCCACGTCGGCCTCGAGCAAGGCCAGGCGCACTTCGCGCAGCATCTCGGCGGTGTTCGATTCGGTCAGACGAGCCTCACCGCGCATGGTCTTGACGACCTTGGCGAGGCGTTGAGTTAAGTTATCTAGCATGGCAAACCTGACTAAAGAAGACGGCGGTGGGAGCGCCGGCGCAAGGCCGGCAGGGCGCCATTTTACCCTAAGGGATAGCGCGCCACCGGCCGCGGCCTCGTCCTCTTTAGGCATTTTCTCGGTCGGGGTAGGCGTTTTCTGCTTTCACCGTTAGAAGTGGAAACATTGTCGATTTTGCCCGCATAATGGCGAGCAACGCGTGACCATATCGAAACCGATGTCCTTCATGGAGATAGGTATGACAGCAGGTATGACAGCAGGTATGACAACAGTTTGGACGGCAAGGCGATTATGCGGGGCCGTCGCCCTCGCCGCGGTCGTGGCTGCCGGCACGGTCCAGGCGCAGGAGGTGGTACGTCTTGGCAACCTCAAGCTGGCCCACTACGGCGCGGTCGCCTACATCAAGGAATTAGCCCCCCAATGCGGCATCAAGGTGGACGAGAAGGCCTTCGCCAAAGGCCTGGACGTGATGCAGGCGATCATCGCTGGCGAGCTCGACGTCGGCGCCACCGCCTCCGAAGCAGCCATTTCCGGTCGCGCCAGCGGGGTTCCCATCTACGTCGTGGCCGGTTTCGCGCGCGGCGGGGCGCGCCTGGTGGGCCGGCCCGGGCTCAACATCCAAGGCATCAAGGACCTTAAAGGCAAGAAGGTTGGCGTCACGCGCGGCGCCATCCAGGAAGTGCTGCTCATGGCCGAGCTGCAAAAATTCGGCATGACGGCCGACAGCGTCCCGGGCAAGGATGTCCAGCTGATCTATTTATCCTATCCCGACCTCAACCAGGCCATGCTCGGCAAGAACATCGACGCCATGATGCAATCCGAGCCCCAATCCTCGCAGGCGATCAACAAAGGATTCGGCGTTGAAGTGATGAAGCCCTACGACACCCCCATTGGCGAGCCGATCCGCACGATGGTCATGAGTGAAGCGTTTTACAAGGAAAAGCCTACGCTGGCCGAAAAATTCATGCGCTGCTTTGTTCGCGCCACCAAGACCTTTATCGACAACCACGCCGTCGCCGAAAAATACGTGCGCGAATCGATCTTCAAAGGTCAGCTCAGCAAAGACGATTTCGACGACGCCATCGGCAATTCCCCGTATATGTACGACATCACCCCGGTCCATATCCAGGTCACCACCGACACCATGGTCAAGACTGGCGTCGGCAGGCTGGGCAGGGCACCGCTGGCGCGCGACTGGGTCAAGACCGACCTGCTCGACGAGGCCAAGAAAGCCCTCAACGTCAAATAACCGAGGGGGTCGGAGGCGACATTCGGACACGGCCTCGGCCGGAAGTCCGCGGCGAATTGATTCTGGTAGTGCGGTGGGGTCGCCTCCGACCCCACAGATAATCGCGAACTTAACGCTGATGAGCCCGTGTCCGAATGTCGCCTCCGACCCCGTGGTTCGATCGTTGCGCGTAAGCGTTTTGGAGGAGGGAGTTTAGATGAGGAAGTTGCGTGAATTCGGCATCGGATTGGCGGTGCCGGCCGCGCTTGTCGGTTTTTGGCAGGCGGCGTCGATGCTGGGATGGGTGAATCCCCAGGTGCTGCCGTCGCCGCTGGCGGTCGTCGAGCGCTGGTTCGCCTACTTGCTGCCCTTGGAGCCGCATACGGAGGGGAGCTGGGTGCGCTGGGCGTTCTCGGGGGAGCTGTTCGTCGACGCGGCCGCGAGCATGTACCGGGTGGTGGTGGGCTTCGCAATCGGGGCGGCGTTGGCGTTGCCGCTGGCCTTGCTGATGGGGGCCAGCGCGCGGGTGTACGCCTGGTGTAATCCGCTAGTGCAGGTGCTGCGCCCGATTCCGCCGATCGCTTACATTCCCTTGGCGATCTTGTGGTTTGGGCTGGGTAATCCGCCGGCCATCTTTTTGATCTCGCTGGGGGCATTTTTTCCTGTGCTGATGAATACCATCGCCGGTGTGCGCCAGGTGGACGGCATTTATCTGCGCGCGGCGCGCAACCTGGGCGCGGGCCGCCTCACATTGTTTGTGCGGGTGATCTTGCCGGCCGCGGTGCCGTATATCTTGTCGGGCGTGCGGATCGGGATCGGGACGGCGTTTATCGTGGTGATCGTGGCGGAAATGATCGCGGTCAATAGCGGCCTGGGTTTCCGTATGCTGGAGGCGCGTGAGTATTTTTGGCCCGATAAGATCGTGGCGGGCATGATCACCATCGGCATGCTGGGCCTGGCGATCGACGTGGGGATGAATCGCTTGAATAACCATTTGCTGCGCTGGCATCGCGGCCTGGAGCATTGAGATGAAATCGGCCCATATCGTCATTTCAGGCGTCAGCAAGGTTTTCAGCGGCAGCGCCGGCAAGGAGCTGGTGGCGCTGCGCGATATCGACCTGGAGATTCCGCGCGGGCAGTTCATCTGTCTGCTGGGTCCTTCCGGATGCGGCAAGTCGACCTTGCTCAACGCCGTGGCGGGATTCGCGCCGCCGTCTTCCGGGAGCATCGTGGCCGGCGGGATGGCGGTCCGCGGCCCCGGCCCGGACCGGGGCATGGTGTTCCAGGAGTACGCGCTGTTCCCGTGGATGACGGTCGAGGAGAACGTCGCCTTCGGGCTGCAGATCAAGCGCCTGCCCAAGCCGGAGATCGCGCGGCGCGTCGCCACGCTGCTGGCGACCTTGTCGTTGGCGGACTTTCGCCAGCGCTATCCGAAGGACTTGTCCGGGGGCATGCGCCAGCGCGTGGCGATCGCGCGCGTGCTGGCGCTGGACTCGCCGATCATGTTGATGGATGAGCCCTTCGGCGCGCTCGACGCGCTGACCCGGCGCAACCTGCAGGATGAATTGCTGCGCATTTGGGCCGAGCTGAAGAAGACCATCCTGTTCGTCACCCATAGTATCGAGGAGGCGATCTACCTGGCGGACCGCATCGTGGTGATGACTTACCGGCCAGGAACGGTCAAGCGCGACCTGCTGGTCGGGTTGCCGCGCATACGCGACCCGGCGGCGCCGGAATTTAACGCCTTGAAGCGCGAGCTGGGCCTGCTGGTGATGGAGGAGCAGCAGCGCCATCACCACGATGAGCTGCGCATGGCCGCCGTCGACTGAGCGGCGGCGCCGCCGGCGGCGCTCCGCTGGCGGCAAAAATACCCCGTCAGAAATCGCTGGGGCGGGCCCGGATGCCCGCGCCGGCGCGATCCAGTGTAAACTTCGACCATGCAGACCTATTTATTACTGGCAGCGGCGTTGCTGTACGCCGTCTGCGCCTTCCTTCCGGCCAGCGCGCGCCGCGCGGTCTCGGGCGTCACCGCCGCCGCCTGGGTGCTGCACGCTCTGGCGCTGTCGTCCGACGTCACCGCCAGCTCCAGTCCCCGGTTCGGCTTCGCGATGATGATCTCGGCGGCGCTGTGGGTGTCGGTGGCCGCCTACTGGATCGAAAACCGCAATCTGGCGCTGGACGGGCTGCGCCGCCTGGTGATGCCGTGCGCCGCCGTGGCGGCCGCGCTGCCGGCGGTGTTCCCCGGCGAGGTGCTGCAGCTGGAGGGCAAGGCGCCGGCCTACGCCTGGCACATCGCGGTGGCGATCCTGGCCTACAGCACCTTGACCATCGCGGCCTTCCACGCGGTGCTGATGGCGCTGCAGGAGTCGCGCCTGCATACGCGCACGCCGCGCGCGCACTGGCTGTCGGGCGCGCTGGACCAGCTGCCGGCCTTGCTGACCATGGAAAAACTGCTGTTTCGCCTGATCGCGATCGGGTTCGTGCTGCTCAGCCTGACCGTGTTGTCGGGCGTGGTGTTCTCGGAGCAGCTGTTCGGCATCGCCCTGCGCTGGGACCATAAGACCGTGTTCGCGCTGCTGTCGTGGGTGTTGTTCGGTGCGCTGCTGGCCGGGCGCCGCTGGCGCGGCTGGCGCGGCAAGACCGCGCTGCGCTTCACCCTGGCCGGGTTTGCCACCTTGGTGCTCGCCTATGTGGGCAGCCGTTTTGTGTTCGAAGTTATTTTGCATCGAGGTTTCGTATGAGCCGCCTTCTGTTCTGGATTGCCCTGGCCTGCCTGGTCGTGGCAGCCATCCGCAGCAAACTGCGTAGCGCCGGCCTGGGCGGCGGCGCGCCGGCGGCCCGCACCCACGGCGCCACCCCCCAAGTGGGGCAGGCCGAGGCGATGGCTTGCTGCGCGCATTGCCATATGTATTTCCCGGCGTCGGAGGCGGTGCGCGCCGACGGCTTGGACTATTGCAGTCCGGCCCACGTGCGCCAGCCGCCGCTTTGACCGCCCGATGATCCGCTGGAGTGCGCTGTCGGCGCAGTCGCGCGAGACCTTCTGGCGCTCGCTGCAGGCACTGAACGCGACCCGCGTGGTCATCGCGCTGGTGCTGCTGGCCTATCTGTCGTTCGAACGCCGCGCCGACGCGCCCGGCAGCTTTCTGTATGCGCAAACCTGCATCGGCTACGTGATCGTGGCCTTGGGCTTCGCGGCGCTGACCCTGTATACGCGGCGCCGCTTCCTGCTGCAGGTGACGTCCCAGATCGCGCTCGATATGGTGGTCATCTCGCTGCTCTACCTGGCCGGCGGCGGCGCCCGCAGCGGCCTGGTGATCCTGTACCTGTTCCCGCTGGCCGGGGCGGCCATCCTCACGCCCTTGCTGCTGGCGCTGTTCTCGGCCTCGCTGGTGACGCTGTTCCTGCTCGGCGAGAGCGTGTATCAGGTGATCACCGGAGACGCGCGCAGCGCGCCGATGCAGGCCGGCCTGTACGGCGCAGCCTTCTTCGCCATCGTGGCGGTGGTCAATCGCCTGGCCGCGCGCCTCATCCGCCAGGAGGAGCTGGCCGTGCGCCGCGGCGCCGACCTGAAGATCCAGATGGCGATCAACCAGCTCATCATCGCCGACGTGGGCGACGGCATCCTGGTGGTGGGGCGCGACGGCGAGGTGTTCACCGGGAACCCGGCGGCCCAGTACATGCTCGGTCTGGGCGAAGGCGCCCAGCATATCCGCCTGGGCGACCGGCCCGCCCTGGAGCCGATCGCCCAGGCGTTCGAGCAGTGGCTGGCGCAGGAGGGCGCCGGCGCCAAGGGCGTGCAGCGGGCCGCCTTCGTCACCGTCAAGCCTTACCACGACAATGCCGCCTGGAGCGGGCGGCGCGACCTGGCCGCCCACCTCAAGCTGCGCTTCGCCAAGGTCGACACGCCCGACGGCGAGGCCGGGCGCTGCGTGATCTTCATGCAGGACGTGACGGCGATCGAGAACCAGGCCCAGGAGCTGAAGCTGGCCTCGATGGGGCGGCTCACGGCCAGCATCGCGCACGAGGTGCGCAATCCGCTCTCGGCGATCGGCCACGCCACCGCGCTGCTGGCCGAGGACCTGAGCGCGCCCACCCACGCGCGCCTGCTCAAGATCGTCAGCGACAACGTGGGGCGGGTCAACCGCATGGTCGAGGACATCCTGCAGTTGTCGCGCAAGGTGCAGCCGAATGGCGATCCCTTGTTCCTGGCGAACTTTTTGGCCGAGCTGAAGACGGAATTTCAGGAAACCCACGCGCTCGCCAGTGATATAGTGGCGCTGGGTAATACCGGAACGGCGCCGGTGCGCTTCGACGCGCTGCACTTGCGCGAGGTGCTGGTCAATCTGCTGACGAACGCGATCCGTTACGCCAGCGGGATGGCCGGCAGCATCCGGATCTACGCGGTGACCGATGCCGCCGGGCGCATGGAATTGCATGTGCAGGACGACGGCCCCGGGATCACGCCGGAGATCCGCGCCCACCTGTTCGAACCGTTCTACACCACCTCGAGCAAGGGCACCGGTCTGGGGCTGTACCTGGCGCGCGAACTGTGCCTGAACAACGAGGCGATGCTCGACTACGAATACCGGTTCGACGGCGGCGTGTTCGGCCAGGCCAAGGCCAGCGGCAGGTTCGTGATCACCTTCGCCCAGCCGCTGGCGGCGTGAAGGCGCGCGCCGGCATGAAACGCAAGCGCTCTGTGACGAGAAAGGCAGTGCAATGACTTCACCCCGGGTTCTGGTCGTCGACGATGAGGCGGACCTGCGCGAACTGCTCGAGATCACCCTGGTCAGGATGGGGCTCGACGTGGACAGCGCCGAAACGCTGCGCGAGGCGCGCGCCTTCCTGGCCGGCACCGAGTACGCGCTGGTGCTGACCGACATGCGCCTGCCCGACGGCCTGGGCCTGGAGCTGGTGCGCGAAGTGACGGCCAACTGCAAGGCCACCCCGATCGCCGTCGTCACCGCCTACGGCAGCGCCGACAACGCGGTGGTGGCGCTCAAGGCCGGCGCCTTCGATTACGTGTCCAAGCCGGTGGTGCTGGAGGAGTTGCGCGTGATGGTGCAGTCGGCGCTGCGCCTGTCGGCCGCGCCCGACGCGCCGGCCGCGGGCGTGGCCGCCTCGACCCGCCTGATCGGCGAATCGGCATCGATGCAGTCGCTGCGCGCGCAGATCGGCCGCCTGGCGCGTTCGATGGCGCCCATCGCGATCCACGGCGAGTCCGGCAGCGGCAAGGAGCTGGTGGCGCGCGAGATCCACGCGCAGAGCACGCGCGCGGCCAAGCCTTTCATCGCCGTCAACTGCGGCGCGATTCCCGAAACGCTGATGGAGGCGGAGTTCTTCGGCTACCGCAAGGGCGCCTTCACCGGCGCGGCGGACGACCGCGACGGCTTCTTCCAGGCCGCCAACGGCGGCACCCTGATGCTCGACGAGGTGGCCGACCTGCCGCTGCCGATGCAGGTCAAGTTGCTGCGCGCGATCCAGGAACGGCGCGTGCGCAAGATCGGCGCCACCGCCGAGGAGCCGGTGGACGTGCGCATCATCAGCGCCACCCACCAGGACCTGGCGCACTGCGTCGAGAGCGGGCGCTTCCGCCAGGATCTGTTCTACCGCCTCAATGTGATCGAGCTGTCGGTGCCGCCGCTGCGCGAGCGCCTGGACGACCTGGGCGTGCTGACCGCGGGGATCCTCAAGCGCCTGGCCGGGCCGGGCCAGCAGGCCGTGCTGGGCGCGCAGGTGCTCGAGACCCTGCGCGCCTACTCCTTCCCCGGCAACGTGCGCGAGCTGGAGAACGTGCTGGAACGGGCGCTGGCGTTCGCCGACCATGGCGTGATCGAGGTGGGCGACCTGGCGCTCAAGGGCGCGCGCCTGGCCGAAGCGGGTGCGCCGGCCGCGGCGCCGTCGGTCCCAGCCGCGCCATCGGCACCATCGGCGCCGCCGGCACCGAAGGGCGCCCCCGGCGACGCGCTGCCCAACTGCCTGCCCGAGTACCTGAACCAGATCGAACGCGACATCATCTTGCGGGCGCTGGCGCAAACCCAGTTCAACCGCACCCAGGCCGCTCAACTGCTGGGCATCAGCTTCCGCCAGCTGCGCTATCAAATGCAAAAGCTGGATATTCACGCGCCGGAGCCTTGAGCGCCACCAGGTCGTCCGGCGCCGCCCGGCCCTGCGAAAACGGCCAGCGCCGCCGGCGGGTCGGCGCGCGCACCGTTGAGACCTCAAAAAGCCGTTGGCGAGCTCGTCCGCACCGAACGGGCTGGGCCGCGACGTTAGCGCTCGCTAACCCGCTGACCCTATCGGCGTCTGGCCTCGAAAATGTCAAGGTCGCCGCCGAAAATAAAACCGGAGTTTGATTCCAGTTACCTATTGCACACGTGTGGGCTAGCCACTACAATTAGTTATGAGATTTGATCAACGTACTACATGTAGTGGTCACCAGCGAATTTACACCCATATGCGCGAACTCGGCACCTTCGAAGAAATTGCCTCAGAGATAGCGTTTTTTACCCCACGATGACGCCTTTTTCCGACCACGTACTGGTGGCCGGGCGCCATGGTGTTTGCTTTTGTTAGCGTAGGCGGGCAGCCCAGGCGGCTGTCCCATTGATAAAAAACCGGCGGCAGCGCGCTGTTAGCCGTTCCAGGAGGATTCATGCAAACATCCCAAGAAATTTCGAACAATCCATTGCACGGTACACCTGGAGCAGCCAGTGCGGAGCCCGCGGCCAGTGCGGCCGCGCTGGCCGCCAACGGCGACTACCGCATCATCCGCCGCAACGGCGCCGTGGTGGCCTTCGAGCCGTCCAAGATCCAGGTCGCGATGACCAAGGCCTTCCTGGCCGTGCACGGCGGCGCCAGCGCCGCCTCCGCGCGCGTGCGCGAGATGGTCGAGCAGTTGACCCACAACGTGGTGGCCGCGCTGGTGCGCCGCCAGCCGTCGGGCGGCACCTTCCACATCGAGGACGTGCAGGACCAGGTCGAACTGTCGCTGATGCGCTCGGGCGAGCACGACGTCGCGCGCGCCTACGTGCTGTACCGCGCCAAGCACATGGAAGAGCGCCGCAAGCAGAAGGAAGCCCAGGGCACGACCGACGTCGCCGCCCCGCAGATCCACGTCACCGACAACGGCGCGCGCCGCCCGCTCGACATGAACGAGGTGCGCGACCTGATCAACGCCGCCTGCGTCGGCCTGGAAAAGCACGTCGACGCCGACGCCATCCTGGCCGAGACGGTCAAGAACCTGTACGACGGCGTGCCGGTCGAGGAACTGCACAAGTCGGCCATCCTGGCCGCGCGCGCGCTGATGGAGAAAGATCCGGCCTACTCCCAGGTGACGGCGCGCATCCTGCTGCACACCATCCGCAAGGAGGTGTTCGCCCAGGAGGTGCCGCAGGCGAAAGCGGCCGCACACTATATAGAGTACTTCCCGCGCTACATCGCCAAGGGCATCGAGAACGAGCTGCTGGACCCGGTCCTGGCCAGCTTCGACCTGGCCAAGCTGGCCAAGGCCCTGGTGGCCGACCGCGACCTTCAGTTCGGCTACATCGGCCTGCAGACCCTGTACGACCGCTACTTCCTGCACGTGCGCGAGGTGCGCATCGAGATGCCGCAGGCGTTCTACATGCGGGTGGCGATGGGCCTGTCCCTGCGCGAGGAAAACCGCGAGGCGCGCGCGATCGAGTTCTACAACCTGCTGTCGAGCTTTGACTTCATGAGCTCGACCCCGACCCTGTTCAACGCCGGCACCCTGCGCTCGCAGCTGTCCTCGTGCTACCTGACCACGGTCTCGGACGACCTGGAAGGCATCTACGACGCGATCAAGGAGAACGCCCTGCTGGCCAAGTACGCCGGCGGCCTGGGCAACGACTGGACCCCGGTGCGCGCCCTCGGCGCCCACATCAAGGGCACCAACGGCAAGTCGCAAGGCGTGGTGCCGTTCCTGAAAGTGGTCAACGACACCGCCGTGGCGGTCAACCAGGGCGGCAAGCGCAAGGGCGCGGTGTGCGCCTACCTGGAGACCTGGCACCTGGACATCGAGGAATTCCTGGACCTGCGCAAGAACACCGGCGACGACCGCCGCCGCACCCACGACATGAACACGGCCAACTGGATTCCCGACCTGTTCATGAAGCGCGTGATGGAAAAGGGCGACTGGACCCTGTTTTCGCCCAGCGAAGCGCCGGATCTGCACGACAAGGTCGGCAAGGCCTTCGAACTCGCTTACACGGGCTACGAGGCGCGCGCCGCCGCCGGCGACATCCGCGTGTTCAAGAAGGTCGCCGCGCTCGACCTGTGGCGCAAGATGCTGTCGATGCTGTTCGAGACCGGCCACCCGTGGATCACCTTCAAGGACCCGTGCAACATCCGCTCGCCCCAGCAGCACGTGGGCGTGGTGCACAGCTCGAACCTGTGCACCGAGATCACGCTCAACACCAACGAGTCGGAGATCGCGGTCTGCAACCTCGGTTCGGTCAACCTGCCGGCCCACATGAAAGAGGGCAAGCTGGACCCGGTCAAGCTGCAAAAGACCGTGCGCACGGCCATGCGCATGCTCGACAATGTGATCGACATTAACTATTACGCGGTCGACAAGGCGCGCAACTCGAACTTCCGCCACCGTCCGGTCGGCCTGGGCATCATGGGTTTCCAGGACTGCCTGCACATGATGCGGGTGCCGTACTCGTCGATGCAGGCGGTGGAGTTCGCCGACCGCTCGATGGAGTCGGTGTGCTACTACGCCTACCTGGCCTCGACCGAGCTGGCCGAGGAACGCGGCCGCTACGAGTCCTACAGCGGCTCGCTGTGGGACCGCGGCATCCTGCCCCAGGATTCGGTCAAGCTGCTGGCCGACGAGCGCGGCGGCTACCTGGAGGTGGACGCCAGCGAAAGCATGGACTGGAAGGTGGTGCGCGAGCGCATCAAGCAGTTCGGCATGCGCAACTCGAACTGCGTGGCGATCGCCCCGACGGCGACAATCTCGAATATCATCGGCGTGTCGGCCTGCATCGAACCGACCTTCCAGAACCTGTACGTGAAGTCCAACCTGTCCGGCGAATTTACCGAAATCAATGCCTACCTGGTGCGCGACCTCAAGGCGCGCGACCTGTGGGACGAGGTGATGATCTCCGACCTGAAGTACTTCGACGGCTCGCTGGCCAAGATCGACCGCATCCCGCAAGACCTGCGCGAGATCTACGCCACCGCCTTCGAGGTGTCGCCGAGCTGGCTGGTGGAGGCGGCCTCGCGGCGCCAGAAGTGGATCGACCAGGCCCAGTCGCTGAACATCTACATGGCCGGCGCCTCGGGCAAGAAGCTCGACGAGACCTACAAGCTGGCCTGGCTGCGCGGCCTGAAGACCACCTACTACCTGCGCACCGTCGCCGCCACGCACATGGAGAAGTCGACCTCCAAAACCGGCGCGCTGAACGCGGTGGCGGTCGACGGCGGCATGTCGGCCAGCGCGGTGGCGGCGGCCGCGGCGGCGACACCGGCGGCGGCCGCCGCCGACGGCGCGGCCTGCTACCTGCGTCCGGGCGACGACGGTTTCGAGGAATGCGAAGCCTGCCAATAAGCCGGCGCGGACCGCGCAGCGAAGCGGCCGGCTCCAGGCCGCCAACACATACGGTCGTTTCCGCCGACGCGGGAACGACGCTAATCGATAGAACAAGAGGAAACGACTATGCTGTCATGGGATGACGAAACCAGCGCGCCAGCCGCGCCGCCAGCGGTGCCGATGGGCGCCGCCACTGAACCGGCCGCACCGGCCTCCGCCGTCGCCAAGCGCGTCAGCGCCGACGACAAGCGCATCATCAACGGCAAGACCGACGTCAACCAGCTGGTCCCGTTCAAATACAAATGGGCGTGGGATAAATATCTGGCCGGTTGCGCGAATCACTGGATGCCGCAAGAGGTCAACATGCAGCGCGACATCGAGTTGTGGAAAAATCCCAACGGTTTGACCGACGACGAGCGTCGCCTCGTCAAGCGCAACCTGGGCTTCTTCGTGACCGCCGATTCGCTCGCCGCCAACAACATCGTGCTCGGCACTTACCGCCACATCACGGCGCCCGAATGCCGCCAATATCTGCTGCGCCAGGCCTTCGAAGAGGCGATCCACACCCACGCTTATCAGTACATCGTGGAGTCTTTGGGGCTCGATGAAGGCGAGATTTTCAACGCCTACAACGAGGTCGCGTCGATCCGCGACAAGGACGAATTCCTGATTCCGTTCATCGATACGCTGACCGATCCGGCCTTCCAGACCGGCACCGTGGAGAACGATCAGAAGCTGTTGAAGTCGCTGATCGTGTTCGCCTGCCTGATGGAAGGCCTGTTCTTTTACGTCGGATTTACCCAGATTCTGGCGCTCGGACGGCAGAACAAAATGATGGGCGCGGCCGAGCAGTATCAGTACATTTTGCGTGACGAATCAATGCATTGCAATTTCGGGATCGACCTGATCAACACCATCAAGATGGAAAATCCGCTGCTGTGGACCGCCGCTTTCCGCGAGGAGATCAAGGTGCTGTTCGCCAAGGCCGTGGAGCTCGAATACGCGTACGCCGAGGACACCATGCCGCGCGGTGTGCTCGGTCTGAACGCGACCATGTTCAAGGGTTATCTGCGCTTCATCGCCAACCGCCGCGCCACCCAGATCGGCCTCGAGCCGCTGTTCGCGCAGGAGGAAAATCCGTTCCCATGGATGAGTGAAATGATCGACCTGAAAAAGGAGCGCAACTTCTTCGAGACGCGCGTGACCGAGTACCAAACCGGTGGCGCATTGAACTGGGAATAGGCGATTTTTCAAACGCGATCGAACGCATATCGAAACGCGCGCCGCGCACGGCGCGCGTCCCACGAAAAAAAAGTTATGCGAAATGCGGTGTGCAGGTTGCGCACTGACAAGGTTTTCGTGTACTTTACGTGATTGAATTTGTCAAAACGTGAACGCGATGATGTGAGACGCGCGCGGCAGACAAAAAAGATCAAAAAATGGGACGCTGATTCAAACAGATATGCGCTTAAACTTCCGCAAAAGCCAAAGCCGCACTGCCTGATCCTGTTCAGGCATGGCGGCTTTTTCTTTTCAGGTTGATGCAAGTGGGTGATGTGAACAGCGCACTGGAACACCGAATTCGTCGGTGCTGAAGAATCAGCGCCGGCCTAAGCTGAACCGCTGCGACGTACGAACAAGTGCAGCGCTTCGGCTGGTGACCGAATTCATTAGCATAAACACGAACAGGTTTGTGCCGATGAATAATTCGCCTGACCTTGTTACGGGTCGGCGGGTTTTAAATCTTGTAGCGTGATTTTTTCCCATCGCAGATGAAGGAGAACCCAAATGGCAACAGCCGCTAAGAAACCAGCAGTAAAGAAGCCAGCCGCGAAAGCCGCTGCCGCTACGAAACCGGAAGCGAAGAAAGTCGCCGCCAAGCCAGCAGCGAAGGCAGCCGCCAAGCCAGCAGCAAAGCCGGCAGCGAAGAAGGCAGCAGCCAAGCCAGCAGCGAAGAAGGCAGCAGCAAAGCCAGCAGCGAAGAAGGCCGCAGCCAAGCCAGCAGCCAAGAAAGTAGCAGCCAAGGCAGCAGCCAAGCCAGCAGCGAAAAAAGCTGCAGCCAAGCCAGTAGCGAAGAAAGCAGCAGCCAAGCCAGCAGCCAAGAAAGTCGCAGCGAAAGCAGCGGCCAAGCCGGCAGCGAAAAAAGCCGCAGCCAAGCCAGCAGCGAAAAAGGCGGCAGCCAAGCCAGCAGCGAAAAAGGTAGCAGCGAAAGCGGCAGCCAAGCCAGCGGCGAAGAAGGTTGCAGCGAAAGCGGCGGCCAAGCCAGCAGCGAAGAAAGCCGCAGCCAAGCCAGCAGCGAAGAAAGCCGCAGCAAAGCCAGCAGCCAAGGCCGCAGTGAAGAAACCAGCAGCAACCAAGGTGGCAGCTAAAGCACCAACTAAAGCAGCAGCAAAGCCAGCAGCGAAAGCAGCAGCAAAGCCAGCAGCAAAAAAGGTGGCGGCTCAGCCAGCAGCAAAAAAGCCCGTTAAGGCTGCGGCCAAGCCAGCAGCCAAGCCAGCGGCGGCACCTGCTCCAGTCGCAGCAGCCAAGCCAGCGGCCAAGCCAGTAGCCAAGAAGGCCGCTGCACCGAAGAAGGCGGCAGCGCCTAAGGCGGAAGCAGCCAAGCCAATGGCAGCGGCAACCCCAGCGGCAGCACCGGCACCGGCACCCGCCGCGCCAGCGCCTGCGGCAAAAACGGTGTTGGCACCGGCAGCAGCATGGCCTTTCCCGACCAGCAGCCGTCCGTAATAGCCAGCTGGGCCTGGATCAGGCAAAATACCGCTGTGTGATTCGCTCACACAGCGGTTTTTTTTTAAGGAGTCCACGTGCTCAGTATTCTTCAGTTGATCGTCGACACCGTCGCCACCATCCTTGGCGGGGTGCTGCTGCTGCGTTTCTGGATGCAGGCTATCCGCGTGCGTCCGCCGGCATCGGTGGCGCAATTTACCTTCACCTTGTCGGACTGGCTGGTGCGCCCCTTGCGGCGCCTGGTGCCCGGCGTGGGCGGCTACGACTGGGCCAGCCTGATCGGCGCCTTCCTGGTGGTCATGCTGGCCACCTCGATCTACTTCCTGCAGGGAATGGACGGCCAGACCGTGTTCCTGATGGCCCTGCATCGCTTTCTCACCTGGATCATCTACGGTTTCATCTCGCTGCTGATCGTCGAGGCGGTGTTTAGCTGGATCAATCCGCATGCGCCGCTGGCGCCCTTCGTGCGCGCGCTCAACGACCCTCTGCTGCGTCCGCTGCGGCGCGTGGTGCCGCTGGTCGGCGGGCTCGACCTGTCGCTGCTGGTGGCCTTGATCCTGCTGCAGATCGCGCAACTGGTGCTGGGCATGGTCTTCGGCTACCGATGAGCCATGCGTGGTGTGTGGCGCGGCCTGGCGGCCTGCGGCTGGCGGTGCAGATCACGCCCAACGCCAGGAAGACTGAAGTCATCGGCGTGCTGGACGACGCCCTCAAGCTCAAGCTGCAAGCCCAGCCGATCGAAGGCAAGGCCAACGACGCGCTGGTCAAATTTCTCGCCAAGACCCTGGCGGTGCCGCGTGGCGCCGTCACCATCACCCACGGCCATACCAGCAAGCGCAAGCTGATCGAGATCGCCGCGCCGGCCCTGACGTGCGCCCAGGTGGCGCAGCGGCTGCTGGGCGGGGAGGCCTAGCAGCCGCCTGCCCGGGGACGGGCTCAGGCGGGCTCAGGAGGGCTCAGGCCGGGCTCAGGAAGCGCATGGAGCGCGCCGGCGGCGCCGCCTTGAAGCGGCTGGATCAGTAGCGGTAGCCGAATTCGGTCTCGAACCGGTCGGCGATCTGGGCCGCGGTGGCCACGTGGTTCTGGCCGCCCGCCGAGGCGATCTTGAGCGCGCCCATGAGGCTGGCCAGGCGGCCCGTGGTGGGCCAGTCGAAGCCGTTGGCGATACCGTACAGCAGGCCGGCGCGGAAGGCGTCACCGCAGCCGGTGGGGTCGACCACGGCCGCTGCCTTGACGCACGGAATGACGTGGCGCTCGCCGTTGGCGTAGATCTCGGACCCCTTTTCGCCGCGCGTGACGATCAGCGCCTCCAGGCGGCCGGCGATGTCGGGCAGGGTCAGGCCGGTGCGGTCCATCAGCATTTCGAATTCGTAGTCGTTGGCGGCGACGTAGGTGGCTTCGTTGATCAGCTCGATGAGCTCGGCGCCGCTGAACATAGGCAGCTGCTGGCCCGGGTCGAACATGAAGGGCACGTTGTTGCCGGCGCAGTCGCGCGCGTGCTTGAGCATGCCTTCGCGGCCGTCCGGGGCGATGATCGCCAGGCGCAGCGGCGCGTGGTCGGCCACGTTGTTCTCGTGCGAGTATTCCATCGCGCCGGGGTGGAAGGCGTTGATCTGGTTGTTGTCCAGGTCGGCCGTGACGAAGCACTGCGCGGTGTAGGCGTGGGCGATCTTGCGGATGGCGCGCGTGGAAATGCCGAGCGTCTCGAAGCGCTGCAGGTATTCCCCGCCGTCCTGGCCGATGGTGGCCATGATCAACGGGTCGCCGCCGAGCATGTTGAGGTTGTAGGCGATGTTGGCCGAGCAGCCGCCGTATTCGGTGCGCAGGGTAGGCACCAGGAACGACACGTTGACCTTGTGCAGCTGGTCAGCCAGCAGCGTCTCACCGAAGCGGCCTTTGTACTGCATGATTTTGTCGAATGCGAGCGAGCCGCAGATCAGGGTGGTCTTGGTCATGATGGCCTTAAGGATAGAAAACGGCGATGTGGTAGCCGGATGCTTTGAGTTGTTTGAGTTCGAAATAGAGCTTGACCGGTTGTTCGGAGCGCCCGCCGAAGCCCTTTGCGGGGCTTACGCCGGGCGGCAGGTAGTCGGCCGGGGTGAACACGCGGCGCAGCAGCGGCTTGTCGCTGGCGTCGGTGAGTTCCAGTTCAATATTAGGCCAGGTCTGGGTCAGCGCGCTTTGATTGCGCAATAGCGTCACGAGCGAAAACGTGTTGGCGCCTATCGTTTGCAGTTCGCCGGTCTCGATGCTCAGCGCCTCGATCTGGGCCGGCAGCTCGAGACGGCAGCCGATCGCGCCGCAGACGCTGGCGATGGCCGGGTTCAGGCCGGGGAAGCGGGCCACCAGCACGTTGCGGAAGGTGGTCACGCCCTGCAGCAAGAGCGTGAGCACCAGCAGCGCCGAACCGGCCATCATGGCGATGCGGCGCTTGTGTCCGACGCGCTCGAGCTCGCGGCCGCGCCGCACGAACTCCGGCTCGTCCGGCTCCGGCTCGGCCGCGGGCGGCTCCGGTTCCGCGATTTTCGGCGCGGGCGTTTTTTGCTTCGGCGACCGGGTTTTCTTCGGGCTAGGCGGCGCGGGCGCCTCGGTGGGCGCCTCATCCGCCACGGCCGCTTGACGCAGCAGCGGAAGCGGGCCGTGTTCAATGTCGATCACCGGCGCGGGCGCGGGCGGCAGCTCGTTGGGCACGGGGACGGTGGCCAGTTCCTCGTCGGCGGCGTAGGCAGGCAAGGGTTCGGCCGTCGTTTCCAGCACCGCTGTGTCTTCGGGCACGGCGGTTTCGAGCGGTGCCGATTCAGGCTCGGGCGCAGCTTCTTGAGCAGCTTGGGGTTCGGTCTCCGGCTTGGGCTGTGCCATCGATTCCAGATCCGCATCGAACTCAGACGGCGATTGCGGCTCGGGCGCAGCTTCAGGTACGGGTGGACGTTCGGGTTCAGATTCGGGTTCGGGTTCGAATTCGGGCTCAGCCTCCGGCTCGGGCACAAGCTCCGGCTCCGGCACGGCTGCGACCGGCGCCTGGGCCTTGGGCAGGATGCCGAACGGGTCGAAGGTGGTGTCGAAGTCGAGCGTGTAGACCGGTTCTTCCTCGGCCTGCTGCTGGCGCGCGTCGATCGCGGCCACTTCGGCGTCGAACGCCGCGCTGGCGGAGGCTTCCGCAGCGTCATCCAGGACCGGTTCGGCCGGGGTGTCGGTTGGCTCTTCGGCTAGCTCCTGCGCCGGTTCTTCGTCGAGTTCCTTTGCCGGCTCTTCGTCGCGTTCAGCGGGCGCTAGCTCGGCCAATTGCTCGGCGGATTCTTCGTCGAGTCCCGCGGCCGGTTGCTCGGCCAGTTCTTCGACCAGGTCTTCGTTGAGTTGGGTGGGTGCTTGTTCGGCCAGTTCGTCGACCGATTCCACGCCGCGTTCACCGGCCGGGTGCTCGGCCACCTCCTCGGCCGACGCTTCGACCAGCTGCTCGGTTGCTTGTTCGGCCAGTTCGTGAGCCGGTGCTTCGTCCAGCTGCCCGGCCGCTTGTTCGGCCAGTTCGTCGCGAACTTCGTTGCCAAGCTCGTCGCTCAACGCGGGCGTGGACACTGGACGCGGCGGCGCGTCCAGGTCGATCAGGGCGGAATTTCCATCGAAGACTTCATTGCAGGCGCCGCAGCGCACTATGCCCCCCCGTAACTTCAACTGGTCCGCCGCGACCCGGAAGGTCGTGTGGCAGTGGGGGCATTGAGTGGCGAGCGCCATGCCTTTATTGACCGCCGTCTGCGCGTGCCGGCGGTACCGTGTCGCTGCCGAGCTGGCCGTGGAGGGCCACCCAGCCGTCTTGCTCGGCCCACACGCCAAGCTTGATGAACGGCGCGTAGGCGGCGGCCACTTCCTCGGCTTGGCGCGCCAGCACGCCCGACAGGATCAGGAAGCCGCCGTCGGCCACGCGTCCGGCCAGCATCGGCGCCATCAGCTTGAGCGGACTGGACAGGATGTTGGCGACGACGATGTCGAAGCGCCCGCTGGCGTGGCGCGGATTGCTCGAGGCGGCGAAGCCGTCCGGCAGGTAGTAGTCGATCTGGCAGGCGTTGCGCGCGGCGTTATCGCGCGCCGATTCGATCGCTTGCGGGTCGATGTCGACACCGGCCACGTCGCCGGCACCCATCTTCTTGGCCACCATCGCCAGGATGCCGGAGCCGCAACCGTAATCGAGCACGGTCTTGCCGGGCGCCGGATGGGCTTCCAGCCATTCCATGCACAGGCGCGTGGTCGGGTGGCTGCCGGTGCCGAAGGCCAGGCCGGGGTCGAGCTCGAGGATCAGGCCGTCCGGATCGGGCGCTTCGTGCCAGCTCGGCACGACCCAGATGTTCTTGCCGATGTGGATAGGCGCGAATTGCGACTGGGTCAGGCGCACCCAGTCTTCGTCGGCCACGGCGCGGGTGGTGAAAGCCGGCGCCTGCGCCAGGCCGACGGCCGCGGCCGCTTCCGCGACAATGGCGGCCTGGTCGGCGTCCACGTCGGTCAGCGCGACCACGCGCGAGCGTTCCCAGGCCGCCTCTTTCGGCTCCATGCCGGGTTCGCCGAAGAGGGGCTTTTCCTGCTCGGTGCCTTCGTCGGCATCCTCCACCGACACCGAGAGGGCGCCCGCTTCCATCAAGGCGTCCGACAATGCCTCGGCGTTGTCGCGCGCGATCTCGATGACGATTTCAGTCCAGCTCATACTTCAGCCTTGGTTTCCGATTTGCTCGCGATGCTGGGACCCTTGGGCAGGTCCGGCTTGGCCGCCAGCTTTTGCTCGAGGTAGTGGATGTTGGTGCCGCCTTCGATGAAGCGCGCATCGATCATCAGTTCGCGATGCAGCGGGATATTCGTCAGGATACCCTCAACCACCATTTCCGACAGCGCGATCTGCATGCGCCGGATCGCCTGCTCGCGCGTGGCGCCGTAGGCGATGACCTTGCCGATCATCGAGTCGTAATGGGGCGGCACGTAATAGCCGGCGTAGGCGTGCGAGTCGACCCGGATGCCGGGGCCGCCCGGCGCGTGCCAGGAAATGATGCGGCCCGGCGAAGGGGTGAACTTGAACGGGTCCTCGGCATTGATGCGGCATTCCACGGCGTGGCCCGAGAGCATGATGTCGCGCTGGCGGAAACGCAGCTTCTCGCCGCAGGCGATGCGGATCTGCTCTTGCACGATGTCGATGCCGGTGATCATCTCCGTCACCGGATGCTCGACCTGCACCCGGGTGTTCATCTCGATGAAGTAGAACTCGCCGTTTTCATACAGGAATTCGAAGGTGCCGGCGCCGCGGTAGCCGATCTTGCGGCAGGCCTCGGCGCAGCGGTCGCCGATCTTTTCGATCAGCTTGCGCGGAATGCCGGGCGCCGGCGCTTCCTCGATGACCTTCTGGTGGCGGCGCTGCATGGAGCAGTCGCGCTCGCCCAGCCAGACGGCGTTCTTGTGTTCGTCGGCGAGGATCTGGATTTCCACGTGGCGCGGATTTTCCAGGTACTTCTCCATATAGACTTCGGGATTGTTGAACGCGCTGCCCGCTTCGGTCTTGGTCATGGCGACCGCGTTGAGCAGGGCCGCCTCGGTGTGCACGACGCGCATGCCGCGTCCGCCGCCGCCGCCGGCCGCCTTGATGATGACCGGATAGCCGACTTTACGCGCGGTCTGGATGATTTCCTTGGCGTCGTCGGGAAGGGCGCCGTCCGAGCCGGGCACGCAGGGCACGCCGGCACGGATCATGGCCTGCTTGGCCGACACCTTGTCGCCCATCAGGCGGATCGAGTCCGAACGGGGGCCGATGAAGACGAAGCCGGATTTTTCGACGCGCTCGGCGAAGTCGGCGTTTTCCGACAGGAAGCCGTAGCCGGGGTGGATCGCTTCGGCGTCGGTCACTTCGGCCGCGCTGATGATGGCCGGCATGTTCAGGTAGCTCAGCGAGGACTGCGCCGGGCCGATGCAGACCGACTCGTCGGCCAGCTTGACGTACTTGGCGTCCTTGTCCGCTTCGGAGTGCACGACCACGGTCTTGATGCCCATTTCGCGGCAGGCGCGTTGAATGCGCAACGCGATCTCGCCACGGTTGGCGATGAGAATTTTTTCAAACATGGTGTATTTTCGATCAGCCAATCACAAACAGCGGCTGGCCGAATTCGACCGGTTGGCCGTTCTCGACCAGAATCTTGGTCACGACGCCGGAGACGTCGGCGTCGATTTCGTTGAGGAGCTTCATGGCTTCGATGATGCAGAGGGTGTCGCCTTCCTTGATGGTCGAGCCCACGTCGACGTAGGCCGGCGAGCCGGGGGCGGACGAGCGGTAGAAGGTGCCGACCATGGGCGACTTGACGATATGGCCGGTGGGCTCGGCGGCCACGACCGGCGCGGGCGCGGCGGCCGGGGCGGGCGCGCCTTGCTGGGCGGCGTAATGATGTTGCATGCCCTGGGGCTGCATCATGACCATCTGGTTCTGCGGGATTGCGGAGGACTTGACGATGCGAACCTTGCTTTCGCCTTCGGTCACTTCGAGTTCAGCGATGTCCGACTCGGCGACGAGGTCGATCAATGTCTTGAGTTTTCGTAGATCCATGTGAAACCCCTTGGAATTATTGTGGTGGTGAAGAGTATGCAGTGCGCTAAAAAAGACGCGCACATGCTTGAAGATGCCAGTAGATTAACGTTTATTAAGCGCGAAGTCGATGGCTAAGCGATAGCCGTCCGTGCCGAGACCGCAAATAGTGCCTTCGGCGATGGCCGACAAGAAAGAGTGGTGACGGAACGTTTCGCGCTGGTAAATATTTGAGATGTGCACTTCGACGAACGCGATGGCCACGCCGGCGAGCGCGTCGCGCAGGGCCACGCTGGTGTGGGTCAGGCCGCCCGGATTGATGACGATCGCGTCGACGCCCTCGGCGCGCGCGGCGTGGATGCGGTCGATCAGCGCGCCCTCGTGGTTGCTCTGGAAGCAAGCCAGGGTCGCGCCGGCCGCCGCGGCCTGGGCCACGGCCGCGTGTTCGATGTCAGCCAGTGTCGCCTTGCCGTACACTTCAGGCTCGCGGGTCCCCAGCAGATTCAGGTTGGGGCCGTTGAGCAGCAGGAGCTTTTTTGCCATGGTTGAAGGAACACCTTTACGCGAAAGTCCCGCATTTTGCCGCCAACTGTGTGCAATGGCAAGCGAAAAAGTTTTGTTCAGGAATCTAGCTTGGCCAGGTCTGCCTTCAACTCCTCGAATTTCAGGCGCCCCAGATAGGTTTTTTTCACCTGGCCGTCGGCCCCGATCAGCACCGTGTAAGGCAGCCCGCCATTGGTGTTGCCGAGCTGGCGGGACAGGTCGGTGCCGCTCATGCCGCCCACGTAGACGGGGTAGGCGATCTTGTATTTACTGGCGAATTCCGCAATGTTGGTGGGCGAATCGATGCCGATGCCGATGATATGGACCTGGCCGGCCGCCGGGCTGCCGGCCAGGGCCGACAATTCCGGCATCTCCTGCACGCAGGGCGCGCACCAGGTCGCCCAGAAATTGACCAGCAGCGGCTTGCCCTTCCATTGCGCCAAGGCTTGCGGCTTGCCGCCCAGGTCGTTCAGGGAGGTGGCCAGCAGGGCCGTGACCGGGGTGTGCGCCACCCCGTCCGGCGTCGGGCGCATGGTGGTCGTGAGCGGCCCGGGCGCGGCGCCGCCACCCTGGCGCATGCCGATGTAGGCGCCCACCAGGGCGAACAGCACGGCAATGCCGGCGTACAGCTTGAAATTCTTGGTCATGCGGATTCCAGGTTGAAGGGCTATCGTTAATGGTGTGTCAATCAAGGCGTGTCAAGCAAGGCGGTCAATCGCCGCCGGCCAGCAGCGCGCGCACGGCCTGGGCGTCGGCCCGCTGGGGGCGGCCGTCGGCGCGCTGCCGGCGCGCCCCGCGCAGGTCGTCAAGCTCGTACAGCTCGGCATGCACACCCTCGTTTTTCCACATGAAACTGACCGTTTCGACCGGCCCGTGGCGGCCACCCTTGAAGTGCGCCGTCTCGGACACCTCGATCTGGACGTTTTTATTGAGCAGGAAAATCTCGACGTCCTTGGCGCTTTCGGCGAACAATTGTAAATGAATATCGTCGTGGACTCCCGCCGTGCCGTTGAGCACGGCGCCGGTGAGGTAGGGCGAGAACGCGGCCAGCGCGTCCATCACCTCGAGGGCGATGCCGCGCAAGGCCAGCAGGCGGGCCGGCTGTGTGTCGCCGTGGAACAGTGCCTGGTATTGACGCACTTCGGCCTCGATCTGCAGGTTGTCCGGCAGATAATTACTTCCGGGATTGTCGTTGCCCAGCACCTGGCGCGCAGCGCGCCGCTTGGCGCCGGCGTAGTCGGCGCCGTCCTGGGCGATCATGCGCGCCGCCACGGCGGCGATTTCCGCGCGCAGCAGGCTGGGGTCGTCAGCGGTATTGCTCATCATGGTCAAGATCATACTCTGGAACGGGAAAAACCATGGGGTCGGGTAAAATCGCGTATTCGACCTTTTTCGCGCGCCCCGACATCATGCATATTCACATCCTCGGCATCTGCGGCACCTTCATGGGCGGCCTGGCCGTCCTGGCCAAAGAAGCCGGCCACCGCGTCACCGGCTGCGACGCCAATGTGTACCCCCCGATGAGCACCCAGCTCGAAGCCCAGGGCATCGAACTGATCCAGGGTTTCGGCCCCGAGCAGACCCAGCTGAACCCGGACCTGTATGTGATTGGCAACGTGGTCTCGCGCGGCAATCCCCTGGTCGAGGAGATCCTCAACCGCAGCCTGCCGTACATGTCGGGCCCGCAATGGATCGGTGAACATATCTTGCGCGGCAAGTGGGTGCTGGCCGTGGCCGGCACCCACGGCAAGACCACCACCGCCGCCATGCTGGCCTGGATCCTGGAAGACGCCGGCTACGCGCCCGGCTTCCTGATCGGCGGCGTGCCGGTCAACTTCGGCATCTCGGCGCGCCTGTGCGGCGCCCAGGCGTCGGACTTCTTCGTCATCGAGGCCGACGAGTACGACACCGCCTTCTTCGACAAGCGCAGCAAGTTCGTCCACTACCACGCCAAGACGGCGGTGATGAACAACCTCGAATACGACCATGCCGACATCTTCCCCGACATCGGCGCCATCGAGACCCAGTTCCACCACCTGGTGCGCACCGTGCCCGGGGTGGGGCGCCTGATCGTCAACGGCGACGAGGCCTCGCTCGCGCGCGTGCTCAAGCGCGGCGTGTGGAGCGAGAAGGAAACCTTCGGCGCCAGCGCCGGCGTCAACTGGACCATGGTGGAGCACCCGGGCGGCAGCTTCGACGTGCTGTTCAACGGCGCACAGGTGGCCCAGGTGCAGTGGGGTCTCACCGGCAAGCACAACCGCATGAACGCGCTGGCGGCCATGGCCGCCGCCCGCAACGTGGGCGTGCCGGTGGCCCAGGCCGCCGCCGCGCTGTCCCGCTTCGAGAGCGTCAAGCGGCGCATGGAAGTGCGCGGGGTGGTCAACGGGGTGACCGTGTACGACGATTTCGCCCACCACCCGACCGCCATCGCCACCACGGTGGGCGGGCTGCGCCAGAAGATCGGCGCCTCCGGGCGCATCCTGGCCGTGCTCGAGCCGCGTTCGAACACCATGAAGCTGGGCGCCATGAAGGACGCGCTGCCGGGTAGCCTGAAGGACGCCGACCTGGTGTTCGGCTTCGGCAGCCAGCAGGCGCTGGGCTGGTCGCTGGCCGACGCGCTCGGCCCGCTGGGGCAGATCGCGCACAGCTTCGACCAGCTCGATTTCCTGGTCAAGGCCGTGGCCGACGCGGCCCGGCCGGGCGACCATATCCTGGTCATGAGCAACGGCGGCTTCGGCGGCGTGCACCAGTTGCTGCTCGAGGCGCTGGCCTGATGCTGCTGTACCTGCACGGGTTCCGCTCGTCGCCGCGCTCGTTCAAGGCGCGCGTGGTGGGCGCGGCCATGGCGCGCCTGGGCCGCGCGGACGAGCTGATCTGTCCACACCTGCCGGCCTCGCCGCGGGCGGCCATGGAACTGGTCGCCACCCTGGCCGGACGCTACCCGGCCGAGCGCCTGGCCATCGTCGGTTCCTCGCTGGGCGGCTACTACGCCAACTGGCTGGCCGAGCGGCTGGGCTGCCGCGCCGCGCTGCTCAACCCGGCGGTGGACCCCTCCGACGATCTCGAGCGGCACGTGGGCGTGGGCACCGAGTACCATTCGGACCGGGTATTCGAATTCAAGCCCGGCTATATCGACGAGCTGCGCGCGCTCAAGGTCGAGGCCATCACCCGGCCCGAGCGCTACTTCCTGCTCGCGGCCAGCGGCGACGAGGTGCTCGACTACCGCGCCATGCTGCGCCACTACGCCGGCGCGCGCATCCACCTGATCGACGGCGGCGACCATGCCATTTCCGGCTTCGAGCGGTATGTGGACGAGGTGCTCGCCTTCTGTCTCGAAGGCATGCCCCGGTGAGGGCGGCCTCGCTGCGCCAGGCGCTGTGGCACCGGCATCTGAACGCCCTGTCCGCGCCGGCCCCGCTGCGCCGCTGGCTGGGCGCGGACGGCTCGCTGACCGCGCGCCTGATCGCCCACAGCGCGGCGTTCCGGGTCCAGCGCCTGCACCAGCGCAGCGCCCTGTGCCTGCCGGACGAGGCCTGCGCGATCGGCCTGGCGCGCCCGGGCCGGGTGTGGGAGCGCGAAGTGCTGCTGCGCTGCGACGGCGCGCCGGTAGTGTTCGCGCACACCGTGGTGCCGCTGTCGGCCACGGCCTCGGACTGGCCCCTGTTTAACGCGCTGGGCGAACGTTCGCTCGGCAGCACCCTGTTTTACGATCCGCTGGTCACCCGCGGCGCCCTGGAATTCGCGCGCCTGCGCGCCGGCCATCCGCTGCTTGAGCGCGCCCGCGCCGCGCTCGGGCAGGCGGTCGCGCCCTTGTACGCGCGGCGCTGCCTGTACCGGCGCCGCCGCGGCAGCCTGCTGGTGACCGAGGTGTTCCTGCCGCCCGTGCTCGCGCTGGACGCGGTTCAGTCGCTAACGCAGCCGCGCTAACTTATTTTATTGAAGCCTACAAGATGAACTTATTTTTCGAAGAATCCGGCGATTTCAAGGTCGGTACCGTATTGTCCCAGGCCGGCGAGGCCTACCAGGTCGAGATGCCGAGCGGTAAACGCACCAAGGTCAAGGTCAAGGATGTCCTGATCCAGTACGACAAGCCGGCCCCGGCCGAGCTGCTGGACGGCGCCAAGGCGATCGCCGCCGACGCCGACTTCGAATTCCTGTGGGAAGTGGCGGGCCAGGAGGAGTTCGGCTTCGCCGAGCTGGGCGCCGAATACTTCGGCCACGCCCCGCTGCCGGTGGAGGCGGCCGGGCTGATCCTGGCGCTGCACGGCGCGCCCATCTATTTCTACAAGAAGGGGCGCGGACGCTACAAGGCGGCCCCCGAGGCCTCCCTGCGCGCGGCCCAGGCCGGCATTGAAAAGAAGAAGCAGCAGGCCATGGTGCAAGCCGCCTACGTCGAGGAGCTCAAGGCCAACCGCCTGCCGGCCGCGATGCAGCCGCTGGTGCAGCAGCTGCTGTTCAAACCGGACAAGAACAGCATCGAGTTCAAGGCCCTGGAAGCGGCCTGCGACGAGCTGCACACCACCCCGGCGCGCCTGATGCTGGCCGCCGGCGGCATCGGTTCGCCGCGCGAGGTGCACATGGCGCGCTTCCTGTTCGAATACTTCCCGCGCGGGGCCGGTTTCGCGCCCCTGCCCGTGCCGGAGGCGCCCACCGGCCTGCCGCTGGCCGCCGTGGCCGCGTTCTCGATCGACGACGTCACCACCACCGAGATCGACGACGCCTTCTCCGTGACCATCCTGGACGACGGCACCATCAGGGTCGGCATCCACATCGCCGCGCCTGGCCTGGCGATCCGCCCCGACGACGCCGTCGACAAGATCGCGCGCGCCCGCATGTCCACCGTGTATATGCCGGGCGACAAGATCACCATGCTGCCGGACGAGGTGGTGGCCGCCTTCACCCTGGCCGAGGGCAAGCGCTGCCCGGCGGTGTCGCTGTACGCCACCATCAACCCGGCCGACTGGTCGGTGCTGGCCACGGAAACCCGCGCCGAGCTGGTGCCCATCAAGAGCAACCTGCGCCACAACGACCTCGACGAGCTGGTCAACGAGGAGACCCTCGCCAGCGGCGCCGGCGAGTACCCGCACAAGGCCGAGCTGGCCGTGCTGTGGCAGTGGGCGCTGGTGCTGGAGGCGGCGCGCATGGTCAAGCGCGAGCAGTTCGGCCTCAAGCCCGAGCAGAACAACCGGGTCGACTTCAACTTCTACGTCGACGACGACGTGGTCTCGGTGGTGCGCCGCAAGCGCGGCGCGCCGCTGGACAAGATCGTGGCCGAGTTGATGATCTTCGCCAACAGCACCTGGGGCAAGCTGATGCATGACTCCGGCGTGCCCGGCATCTACCGTTCGCAAGGGGCCGGCAGCGGCGCCGGCTGGGCCGCCAAGATGCAGGTGCGCATGGTCACCCATGCCGCCCCGCACCAGGGCCTGGGCGTGGACCAGTACGCCTGGAGCACCTCGCCGCTGCGGCGCTACACCGACCTGGTCAACCAGTGGCAGATCCTGGCCTGCGCCGAGCACGGCGTCACCGCGCCGCTGGTGGCGCCCTTCAAGCCGCGCGACGCCACCCTGTTCTCGGTGGTGTCGGCCTTCGACGCCGCCTACGCCGCCTACAACGAGCACCAGCAGAACATGGAACGCTACTGGTGCCTGCGCTGGCTGGGCCAGGAGCAGGCGCGCCAGGTCGACGCCGTGGTGCTCAAGGATGAGGTGCTGCGCCTGGTCGACATTCCCCTGATCGTGCGTCTGCCCGGCATGCCGCCGGTGGCGCGCGGCTCCCAGGTGCGGCTCGACATTCTGCGCTGGGACGAGCTCGACCTGACCATCGAGACCCGCCTGCTCGACCTGCCGGCCCAGGAGGGCGTGGCCGCCGACGCCGAGCTCGACTACGAGGACGAGGAGGCCGGCGGCGCCGCCGCCGTGGAGGCGGCCGAGGCCGAGGGCGCGGTGGCCGTGGTCACCGCCGCCGCGCCGCCGCCACCCGGGGCGCAGGCGCAAGCGGGCGAATGACACCCGAACGCGGGTACAGGGTAGAATTGCCCATTCTTAGATTCAACAGGTTCAAGCCCGGTACCGCGTGAAGTATTTTCAAGACAACCGCTCGATGATGATCGCGCTGGGCGTATCGCTGCTGGCGCATGCGGCCCTGCTGGCGGTGCGCTTCGTCGCACCCGACGCCTTCCAGCTCAAGCCCGTGGACCCGGGGCTGGAGGTGATCCTGGTCAACGCCAAGCACGCCAGCAAGCCGCTCAAGGCCGACGCCCTGGCCCAGGCCAACCTGGACGGGGGCGGCAACGCCGACGCCGGGCGCGCCAAGTCGCCCCTGCCGGACCTGCGCAAGATGGAGACCGGCGAGAGCGTCAAGGCCACCCAGCGCCGCATCGCCGAGCTCGAGGAAGTGCAGAAGAACCTGCTCACGCGCGCGCGCGCCTCGCGCTTTAACGCCGCGCCGGTGACGGACAAGGACAAGCCGGACAAGACCCGCACCGGGGCCGACCTGCTCGAGAGCAGCAAGGCGATCGCCCGCACGGCGGCCGAGATCACCCAGCGCATCGAGGACGAGAACAAGCGCCCGCGCAAGACCTTCATCACCCCCAGCACCCAGGAAGTGGGCTACGCCATGTATTACAAGGCGATGCAGAAACGGGTCGAGGAGATCGGCACGCTCAACTTCCCCCAGCAGGACGGCCGCAAGCTGTACGGCGAGCTGGTGATCTACATCCCGATCTTCCAGGACGGCACGATCTACCAGAAGGATGGCGGCCTGCGCGTGGAGAAGAGCTCGGGCAACCCGGCGCTGGACCGGGCCGCCCTGGCCATCGTGCGGCGCGCCGCCCCGTTCGGGAAATTCCCCCCCAATATGCTGTCCTCCGACAAGGACGACCTGTGGGTGATCATCACCCGCTTTAAATTTACTCGTGAGGAAAAAATGGAAGCAGACCTGCGCGGAGGCGGCCAATGAGCGACCGCTATTGCGTCATCGGCAATCCGATCGCCCACAGCCGATCGCCCGACATCCACGCCGCCTTCGCCGCCCAGACCGGCCACACGCTGGTGTACGAGCGCTGCCTGGCGCCGCTGGACGGCTTCGCCGCCACCGTGGGCGGGCTGGTCGCCAGCGGCTACCGCGGCGCCAGCGTCACCGTGCCGTTCAAACTGGAGGCGGCCGCGCTGGCCGGCCAGCTGAGCGAGCGCGCGCGCGCGGCCGGCGCCGTCAACACCCTGGTGTTCGCCGACGGCGTCATCTTCGGCGACAACACCGACGGCGCCGGGCTGGTCAACGATATCGTCCACAACGCCGGCGTGGCCGTCGCCGGCAAGCGCGTGCTCATGCTGGGCGCGGGCGGCGCGGCCCAGGGCTGCATCCTGCCCCTGCTGAGCCAGGGGCCGCAGGCCATCGTCGTGGTCAACCGTACCCGCGCCAGCGCCGACGCCCTGGTGGAACGCTTCGCCGACGCCGCGCCCGGCAAGGTGGCCGCAGCCGACTTTGCCGACATCGACGGCCCCTACGACATCGTCATCAACGCCACCTCGGCCAGCCTGGCCGACACCATGCCGGCCGTGCCCTCGCAAGCTTTTTCCCCAACGACGCTGGCTTTGGATATGATGTACGGAAACAAACCGACCCGTTTCATGGCGTTCGCCACGGCCCAGGGCGCCACCGCGCGCGACGGTCTGGGCATGCTGGTCGAGCAGGCTGCCGAAGCGTTCTTCCTGTGGCGCGGCGTGCGCCCTGAAACGGATGAGATCCTGACCCGTATCCGCAGCGCTTTATGAGAAAACACAAGTTGTCCGGCTTCGCCCTGGTGCGGCGCTGGTTCCTCTGGGCGATCTTTGGCGTCCTGATGCTGGCGTTCGCCGTGCAACTGTATTTCTTCTCGATGGTGTGCTGGTACGCCAGGTTCAACCCGTCCATGACCAGCATGATGCGCCTTCAGCTGGCTTCGCTGCGCGAGACCGATCCCCATGCCGTGCTGGAGCAGACCTGGGTGCCCTACCGCCAGATCTCCGACAACCTCAAGCGCGCCGTGATCGCCTCCGAGGACGCCAATTTCAACGAGCACGACGGGGTGGACTGGGAAGCCCTGCAGAAGGCCTACGAGAAAAACCACAAGAAGCACAAGGTGGTCGGCGGCGGCTCCACCATCACCCAGCAGCTGGCCAAGAACCTGTTCCTGTCCGGCTCGCGTAACTACCTGCGCAAGGGCCAGGAGCTGGTGATCGCCTTCATGCTCGAGAGCGTGATGAGCAAGGAACGCATCCTCGAGCTGTACCTGAACGTGGTCGAGTTCGGACGCGGGGTGTTCGGCGCCGAGGCGGCCGCGCGCCACTACTACCACAGCAGCGCGCTCAGGCTCAGCGCGGCCCAGGGCGCCAAGCTGGCCGTGATGCTGCCCAATCCGCGCTACTACGACCGTCATCGCGACACCAATTACCTGGCCAGGCGCACCAACCTGATCGTCAACCGCATGAGCGCGGCCGAAGTGCCGTGACCTGCCCATCATTGAAAGCTCAAGCATGCTCGACCGTCAACGGGGTGTTCTGAATCTGACCTGGGTGGCCGTGTTCTCGGCCGTGTTCGCCGCGGTGGCGATGGCGGCCCTGTTTTCGATGCGCTACGAGCGCAACCTGTTCGCCGAAGGCGGCGCCAGGCTCGCCAAGCTGTTCGGCGCCAGCCCGGCCGCGCGCGCGCTCGACACGGCCAGGAGCGCGGCCGGCGCCGGCGACGCGGGCGGGGGCGCCTTGCGCCAATGCCTGATCGACGGCAAGCGCGTGATCTCCAACACCGCCTGCACGGACAAGAATCCGACCTCGAAAACATTACAGCTGCATGACACCAAGGGGTTCGAGGCGCCCAAGGTGGCGCCGCCGGCCGAGGCCGCGCCCACCTCCCAGCCCGCGCTCGACAAAATGATCGAAAAACAGCTGCACTGACGGTAATTCGCGCATTCCGGGGTGGCCGCCCCGATGCCTAACGGGTACACTTGCGCTGTTTCATTCCGGCCGAGAAAAGCGCATGATCAATGTATTTGTCCTTCAAAATGGCCGACTCAACCAGGTGCCGATCGATTCGCGCGAGGACCTTGAGAACGTCGCGCCGGTCTGGGTCGACCTGACCGATCCGACCGACGACGAGCGCGCCTGGGTCAAGGCCATCTACGGCGTGATCCTGCCCGGCGAAGACGAGGTCAAGGACATCGAGGCCTCGGCCCGCTACTACGAGGCCGAAAACGGCGACCTGCACCTGCGCACCGACTTCCTGCTCGAAGAAGACGACGGCCCTTCGCGCATCGTCACCGTGGCGTTCATCCTGGCGCGCAAGATGCTGTTCTCGGTGCACACCGACGACCTGCCGGTGTTCCGCCTGGTGCGCATGCGCGCCCGTTCGCGGCCCGGCTCGATCGCCGACTACATGGACGTGCTGCTCGACCTGTACGCCACCGACGCCGAGTACTCGGCCGACGCCCTCGAAGGGATCTACCAGAACCTGGAGGAGGTGAGCGGGCGCGTGCTGCAGGAAGAATTCACCGACCAGGATGCGGCCGCCGCCCTGAACGCCATCGCCCACGAGGAAGACTTGAACGGGCGCATCCGCCGCAACATGATGGACACCCGGCGCGCGGTCAGCTTCCTGATGCGCGGGCGCCTGCTCAACGCCGAGCAGTTCGAGGAGGCGCGCCAGATCCTGCGCGACATCGAATCGCTGGACGGCCACACCTCGTTCCTGTTCGATAAGATCAACTTCCTGATGGACGCCACGGTCGGCTTCATCAACATTAACCAGAACAAGATCATCAAGATCTTCTCGGTGGCCTCGGTGGCCTTCCTGCCGCCGACCCTGATCGCCAGCATCTACGGCATGAACTTCAAGATCTTCCCGGAGCTGGACTGGACGCTCGGCTACCCCTTCGCCCTGGCCGTGATGGCCGGCACCGCGATCGCCCCGCTGTGGTATTTCCGCCGCCGCGGCTGGCTCAAGTGAGGCCGCGCTAAGCCGGGCGCGCCGGCGTTCGCCTGGCGCCCGCGCGGCCCGCGCGCCGCATTAATCGAGTTTGGCGAACACCCGCCGCGCCGCCGCGATGGTCTCGTCGATCACCGCGTCGCTGTGCTGGGCCGACACGAAGCCGGCCTCGAACGCGGCCGGCGCGAAGTACACGCCTTCGTCGAGCATCCCGTGGAAGAAGGCGTTGAAGCGGCTCTTGTCCGCTGCCATCATCTCGGCGTAGCTGGCCGGGATGTCGTCGCTGAAGTACATGCCGAACATGCCGCCCAGCGAATCGGCGCAGAAGCTGATGTCGGCCTCCTTGGCCGCGCCGGACAGGCCGGCCACCAGGCGCGCCGAGGTGGCCGCCAGGCGGGTGTAGAAGCCCGGTTCCTGCACCAGCTTCAAGGTGGTCATGCCGGCCGCCACCGCCACCGGGTTGCCCGACAGGGTGCCGGCCTGGTACACCGCGCCCACCGGCGCCATGTTGTGCATCAGGTCCGCGCGCCCGCCGAAGGCCGCCACCGGCATGCCGCCGCCGATCACCTTGCCCAGCGCGGTCAGGTCGGGAACAATGTCGTACAGGGCCTGGGCGCCGCCCAGGCCGACCCGAAAGCCGGACATGACCTCGTCGAAAATCAGGATCGCGCCATGCTTGGTGCACAGCTCGCGCATGCGGCGCAGGAACTCGGCCGTGGCCTTGACCAGGTTCATGTTGCCGGCCACCGGCTCGACGATCACGCAGGCGATCGTGTCGCCCATGCTGGCGAAGGCGTCTTCGAGCTGGGCCACGTTGTTATAGTCGAGCACCAGGGTGTGCTTGACGAAGTCTTCCGGCACGCCGGCCGAGGTCGGGTTGCCGAAGGTGAGCAGGCCGCTGCCCGCCTTGACCAGCAGCGAATCGGCGTGGCCGTGGTAGCAGCCTTCGAACTTGACGATCTTGTCGCGCCCGGTGGCGCCGCGCGCCAGGCGCAGCGCGCTCATGGTGGCCTCCGTGCCCGAGGACACCAGGCGCACCTGCTCGATCGACGGGACCAGGCGGCAGATCTCCTCGGCCATCAGCACTTCGCCTTCGGTCGGGGCGCCGAACGAGAGGCCGCGCGCGGCCGCGTCCTGCACCGCCTTGACCACCTCCGGATGGGCGTGGCCGACGATGGCCGGGCCCCACGAGCCGATGTAGTCGATGTAGCGCTTGCCGTCGGCGTCCCAGAAGTAGGGCCCTTCGGCGCGGGTGATGAAGCGCGGCGTGCCGCCCACCGATTTGAAGGCGCGCACCGGCGAGTTGACCCCGCCCGGCGTGGTTTTCTGGGCCCGTGCGAACAGCTCGCCGTTGCGCGAATGGTCAGGGAGGTTCGGTGTGCTCATGGCTTGCTCGATTCTTTGAAGGTGTAACCGTAAAATTTATTGGGGATCAGCTTGCCCATGCCGAAGCGCTGCGCGTGCGCCAGCGCGCCGACCGTGAATTCCTGGGCCGCCTGTACCGCCTCGCGCGCGTCCAGGCCGCGCGCCATGAACGCCGTCAGCGCCGCCGACAAGGTGGTGCCGGCGCCGTTGAAGGGGCCCGCCAGGTGCTGCCACTCGCTCTCGGCCACCACCCCGTCGTCGTTATACAGGGTGTTCGAGACCGTCTTGACCGGCGCGCCGGACGAGCCGGTGCACTTGACCAGCACGAACTCGCAGCCGGCCGTGGTCAGTTCGGCCACGTCTTCGGCCAGCATGTCGCCGCCGCCTTCGCGCCAGGTTTCGGCCATGCGCGCCAGTTCCACCTGCGAGAGCAGCAGCACGGTCGCCTGCGGCACCAGGATCTGGCGGATCGCCATGAGCATGTCGTCGTCGGCCAGGCCCGAATCGGGAAGGCTGGACAGATATGGATCCAGGATCAGCGGTACGTCGGGGTAGTCGGAGACGATTTCGGCCACCGCGGTGGCCTGTTCGAGGCTGGTGAGCGCGCCGACCTTGATGGCGGCGACCGGCATGTCCTCGAGCAGAACGCGGGCCTGGTCGACGACCCAGTCGGCGTCCACTTCCTGGCTGTCCTCGACGCGCGCGGTGTCGGCGATGAGCAGGCCGGTGAGGACCGACAGGCCGTGGCAGCCGAGTGCGGCGAAGGTGGCCAGGTCGGCCTGGATGCCGACCGCGCCGACGGGATCGGACACGCCGATGGTCAGAATAACAGGGGTGGTTTGGTTTTGCACGGCGGGTAGATTAAGATACTTGATTCGGCATTTTACTAGGGAACCTCGAAAAACCTACTGCGCGTCAAAATTTTCGCACTGCGATGCTCGCCGTACCTCCGTACGGCTGCGCGTCTCGGACGAAACTATCGCC
>DIZW01000133.1 GCA_002428015.1 Oxalobacteraceae bacterium UBA6018
TCAAGATCGGCCGCACCCATTTGCAGGACGCCACCCCGCTCACGCTCGGCCAGGAATTTTCCGGCTACGTGGCGCAACTCGAATATGCCGAGCACGCGCTCAAGCAGGCCGCCCCCGCCCTGCTGCTGCTGGCCGCCGGCGGCACCGCCGTCGGCACGGGCCTGAACACCCATCCCGATTTCGCGGCGCGCATCGCGGCCGAGCTGGGGTCGCGGGTGGCGCTCAGCTTCAAGAGCGCGCCCAACAAGTTCGCCGCGCTGGCCGGGCACGACGCGCTGGTCGGCGTGCATGGGGTGATGAAGACCTTGGCCACGGCGCTCATGAAGATCGCCAACGACGTGCGCTGGATGGCGTCCGGTCCCCGCTCCGGCCTGGGCGAGCTCCACATTCCTGAAAACGAGCCGGGCAGTTCCATCATGCCGGGCAAGGTCAACCCGACCCAATGCGAGGCGCTGACCATGCTGTGCTGCCAGGTATTCGGCAACGACGTGGCCATCACCGTGGGCGGGGCCTCGGGCAACTTCGAGCTGAACGTGTTCAAGCCGATGATCGCGCATAATTTCCTGCAAAGCGCGCGCCTGCTGGCCGACGGCATGCGCTCGTTCGACGCCCATTGCGCGCACGGCATCGAACCGAATCGCGAGCGTATCGGGGAGCTGATGGAGCGCTCGCTGATGCTGGTGACGGCGCTGGCGCCGCATATCGGCTACGACCGCGCCGCGCAGATCGCCAAGAAGGCGCAGCACGAGGGCGGCACCCTGAAGGAGGCGGCGCTGCAGCTGGGCTTCGTCAGCGAGCAGCAGTTCAACGAGTGGATCGTGCCGCTTGCGATGACCCGCCCCGGCCTGTAAGCGCGGCTACCCAACGATATCCTGTCCACTTTTTTTGAGGAGAACAGCATGTCCGGTTACAGCATCAACATTGAACAAAAGACGCTAGCGGGCAATAACTTCCGCGAGGTGCTCTACACCACCGCGCGCAGCCAGCTGGTCATCATGACTTTACAGCCTGGCGAGGAGATCGGCATGGAGCACCATACCGGCCATGACCAGTTCATCCGGGTGGAGGCCGGCACAGGCATGGCCATCCTGGACGGCGAACAGCATGCGCTGGAAGATGGCGTGGCGGTCGTCATCCCTGCCGGGACCGAGCACAATGTGATCAATACTTCGCCCAACGCGCCCTTACGCCTGTACACGCTGTACACGCCGCCCGAGCATCCGGACGGGATCGTCCACGCGACCAAGGCGCAGGCGGACGAGTACGGGAAACAGCACCAGCACTGAGGCCGGCCCTTGACGCTATGTGGCGTTCAGGCCGAGTTCAGCCCGCGCTCAAAACGCGACGCCGTAGCGCAGGCCCAGCGCCATGCCGGTGCGCGCGGCAGGGGCGCCGTCCACGCTGGCAACGCCGGCACCGCGGGTCGGCGCGATCAGCGCCACGCCGGCGCTGTCGCCGCGCTGGAAGAGGTTGCGCGCCGACAGGCCCAGGCTCAGCGCGGCCGCCATGGCCGGCGGACCTTCCGGCATCAGCGCGGCGTTGCGCACGCCGGCCGTGCGGCCCAACGCAAGCATGCCCACCAGCGCCAGCGACGGCGTGAGCGCGTAGCCGACGGAGGCGGCGGTGAAGGCGGTGTGGGTGGCCGGATTGAAGGGCGAGTCGGAGGCTTGCAGCCGGCCCAGCAGCAAACTGGTCTGGCGCAGCGAACCGAACTTGATGTTGGCGAAGCCCCAGCCCAACTGCTGTTCAAATTCGATGCCGACCAAGGTGCGTATGCTCGCCGTGGTGCCCAAAGGCAGGGTATCGGTCAGCGCGCCGCGCTCGGCCAACAGGCCCACGCGCAAGCGCTTGCCCTGCCCCAGCGCCAAGGTCCAGCCCTTGTGCAGCTCATGCTGCAGGGCGGTCGGCAAGACTACCGTGACGGGGTGGCCGTCGGCGTCCAGGCGCGGCTTGGCGGGGCGGTCGGGCGGCTCGGCCGCGCACGCGCAGTGCAGGGCCGGGCCCAGGGTCGCGACGAGAAGGAATTTGTTCATGGCATGCACTCCGATGCTGAGTTCAGCTTAGCACTTCTGTGCCAGTGAGCAACATGTATTTCGCCAAGTGGCCGCTTTTTTCCCACATTAAAGCCAGCTTAAGCTGCCGTCCTGTAAACTACGCAATATGGATATTTTGAAACAATAGGCGAGGTAGCAATGCAAAAAGTAAATTTTCAACTGGAGGGTGAGTTCGTCGAACTTAATCAGTTGCTCAAGCTGGCCGGCCTGTGCGACAGCGGCGGCGCCGGCAAGGCGATGGTGGCCAGCGGCGTGGTGACAGTGGACGGCAAGCGCGAATTGCGCAAGACGGCGAAGATTCGCGCGGGGCAGACTGTGGTGGTGGGAGACGTGCGCATCCAGGTGGGTGGCAGCGCAACAGATGGCGCCTGAGTTGATTCGCTACGCAAATTCTTCTTGCATTTCAGCAATAATCCAATAAGCTGGACAGGTTACACCCGTGCTCGGCTTGTGCGCGGACAAACACGGAAGCGCTTGCTTGTTTATATTGTAAGACGTTATCAACCGGTTGAAGGTGGCCGCCATGGATAGCCCTGAAGAAAGTCAACATACGCAGGAAAGACTGATCGGCGATTTGCGACTCGTCATCGAAAATGCGGAGGAATTGCTTAAGAATACGGATCAATACACCAATGTGCTGTACCAGAGCGCGCGCTCCAAGTTGGCAAACGCGCTCAACGCCGCCACGGAAGAACTGGCGCGTTTCGAAGACGCCCAGCTGACGCGCATGATCGCAGCCACGCATGCCGCCAACCTGCTGCACGCCGATCCCAGCGGCGAGGCGTGCATTCTGCGCGCGTTCAAGTAAGTTCTCCGGCGGCGCGCCCGCGCCGCCTCCCCCGCCCTACCGAATCGGGCCGGCCAGCACACGCCGGGCCAGCCACATCGCCAGTTCGCCCACAATATCGAACCCCGGGTCGCAGGCCAGCGCCGCCTCGAGCGCCGCACCGGTACTCGCGCCGCCGGCCAGCGCCGCCAACGCGGCATGGCCGGCGCGCGTGAGCGCATGCATTTCGGGGACGAAACCCACGCGCGTAACCAGCGCCCAGGACGGGGCCGCCATCTCGCTCGGGAACGGCGGCGCGGCCTCGCCCTGGTGCGCCCGCCACAAGGGCACCACGGCCCATTCCGAGGCGAACAGGCAGGCCGCGGGGTGCAGGGCGAAGCGCGCACTGTCGAACTGCGCGGGCGACAGCGCCGCCAGGGCCGCGGCTTCGATGGCCGGTGCGTCGGGCGCATAGTAGGCCCGGTGCAGGCACCATTCGAGGCGCGCCATGTCGGGCAGGTAGGGCAGCTCGCCGACGTGCGGAAAGCCGGCCAGGAAGTCGGCGAAGGCGGCGCCGAAGCGGTTCAGGTCCGCACTATCGGACGGCGTGGCCTTGCCGTAGGCGCGCGCCAGGGCGCTGAAGAATTCGCCGCCGACCAGCTGGACAATCACGGGATAGGCCGCCGCCAGCACCTTGTCCCAGGTGGCGCTCTGGTTGCCGCGGTAAAGCGCGAAGCGCTCGCGGCCAGCCTGGCTATTGAAGTGGGCCAGCGCCGCCGGCTCCGCGCCGACGTCGAACAGCGCGAGGGCGAAGTCGCGCTGGGCCCCGGCCACCGACTCGGCGGGCGCGCCCGGCGCCGCTGCCACCGCCAGTGCCTCGCGCCCACGCGCGCCGTCCGCAAGCTCGTTCGGACGCGCCTGCGCCATCAGCGCCCTCGCCTTGTCGGCCTCGCCGAGAAGCACCTCCAGCGCCGGGATGTCGGTGTCCCATTCGATCAAGGCCGGCAGCGGGCCGAAGCGCGCCAGCGCAGCCTCGAATAGCGCCCACACCGGCGCGGCGACGGCGGCGCCATGATGGTCGATCAGCGCGTGCGGGGTTTCCAGGTGGCCAGCCAGGTGGATCTCGCCGACGCTGCCGGGCGCGATCGCCGCCAGCGCGGCTAGCGCGGCTAGCGCGTCCTCGCCGTGATTGCGCTCGTTGACGTAGAGGTTGTTCACGTCCAGGAGCACGCCGCAACCGGTGCGGCGCGCCAGCGCGGCCAGGAACTCGGCCTCGCTCATGGCGTCGTCGCGGTAGCGCAGATAGGTCGAGACGTTCTCGATCAGGATGGGCCGGCGCAGCGCATCCTGCACGCGCGCCACGCGCTCGCACAGCAAGGCCAGCGCGGCCGCCGACAGCGGCAATGGCAGCAGGTCGTTGAGCTGGCGCTCGCGCACCGCGCCCCAGCTCAAATGCTCGGACACGAGGAAGGGCTCGACCTCATCGGCCAGCGCACGCACGCGCTGCAGGTGGTCCTCTGAAAAGCCATGCACCGAACCGAGGCCGAGACCCACGCCGTGCAGGCTCAGTGGATAGTCGCGCCGCAGCGTGCGCAGCACATGCCAGTCCCAGCCGGCCCGGTCGAGGAAATTCTCGGTGTGGACTTCGAGCCAGTCGACGCGCGGGCGCCGCTCGAGGAACTGGCGGTAATGCGGAGCGCGCAGGCCGATGCCGACGGCAGGGGCGGCCGGTGGCCCCGCCCTCAGGTCGCTGGCCATGCGCGCGGGCTTACTTGGCGGGGGTGAGCTTGCCGCCGGCCTTTTCACAGGTGCCCTTGGCCACGAACTTCCACTCGTCGGCGCCATTGTCGGCCTTGGCCTGGCCGGCGCACGAGTGCCCGGCGGTGCTGCAATCGTTCTGGCCGGCCTTGGCGATGCCAAAACACTTTTCGTGCTCGGCCTTGGCGCCGGCGGCCGCGGTACCAGCGGTGGCGGCGACGCAGGCGGTGGCGAGGGCGGCGGCGAGCAGGGCGTGACGTTGATTCATTACGGTGTCTCCATCAAGAGGTGAGGCGTTAATTGTAGACGCAAGCGCGCCAGGCCGCGCCGCAGGCATAAAAAAAACCCGCCGTTTCCCTGTCGAGAAACGCCGGGTTTTTCCCAAGCCGCCGAACGCGGTCAGCAGCCAGCAGTCGCGCTTAATTAAGCAGCAGCTTTCTTGGCGTGCTTCTTGTGCGCCTTGCGGTGGTGCTTGGCCTTGGCAGCCTTCTTGTGCGGTGCTGCGGCAACAGCTGGCGCGTCAGCCGCGGCCGGTGCTGAAGCTTGCGCAAAAGCGGCGCCCATGGCGAAGGTGGAGGCGACGAGAGCGGCGATCAATTTTTTCATTGCAGAGTTCCTTCAGGTTGTCCGTAAAAAGCGGGTTTACGTGTGTCCATAACGCCTTGCGCTGCGGTTCTGTTGACGCGCAAACCCAGTTTCCGCTGATTTTTTTTACCCGTAAAGAACTTAGGGACTGTTGCCGAGTCCCAAGGCGACGAAGACGATGCTTCGACGCAACGTTCGCGCAGATTATGCCGTGGTGTTGATCTTGCCGCCCAGATGAGACGGCAGGTTCGGCGCGGAGGGAACCGCTTGAATCGCGTCGATGAGCTGGGTGCCGGTGGCGCTTTCGATCTGCTGCGCGCGCTTGAGGATAGCGATATCGACCTCCTGCCGGGTGCCGGTATCGGCGATGCTGGTCGCGAGTTTGGCAATGCCTGAAACGTCCATGACGGTCTCCGTTTTAACCCATATCCTTCTTTTACGGCACGGCGTTGAGAGAACTTGAGGCCGGCGCTGAAATAAATTCGTCGAGCAGCCAGGCCAGCACCTGGTCCTGCGCGTTCAGGTCGAGCCAGGCCAGGCCGGGGCGCAGCCCGGGCGGGGGCGGCACGTCCGAGGCCACCGCGACGATGTGGGTGTCGCTGGCGTACAGCGCCGGCTGGCCGAGCGCGGGCCGGTGCACTTCGAGCTTGGGAATCGGCTCCCATTTGTAGCCCTCGACCAGGGTGAGGTCGGCCTCGGCAAGGCGCGCCACATGCTCGGACAGTGCAGGTTCGGCCGCGCCGCGCAGTTCGCGCACGATGGCCGTGCGGTAGGGCGAGGCGATCAGCACCTCGGCCGCCCCGGCTAGGCGCAGGCGCGCGCTGTCCTTGTGGGGCGGCTCGACCATGATGTCGTGGTGGCTGTGCTTGACGACGTTCACGCGCTGGCCGCGCGCGGCCAGTTGCACCACCAGGTATTCAAGCAGCGTGGTCTTGCCGCTGCCGGACCAGCCAACCACGCCCAGGATCTTTTGCATGTTCGGCCTTTCCGCCGTCGTTATGAATGCACCATTATACAAAGTGCTCAATACGGAATGCGATAGCGGTAGCCGCGATAGTTCATCACCGCGGCCTTGGGCAGCAGCTTTTCCAGGGTCAGGCCCGGCGCCACCTCCTCGCCTTCGTGGCGCAGCACCTTGTCGACCAGCAGAAGGCGGTCGGCCGGATTGCGTGAGTAGATATAACCGCCCAGCGTCACCTGCGGCAGCACCCGCGCGACCGCGTCCGGCATGGCGCCCAACACCGGCAGGCTTTCTTCGGCTGGCGCCGGCGCGGTCGGTGGCGTCGGGGCCGGCGATGGCGCGGCGGCCGGTGCGGGGGCCGGCTGCGCGCGCGCGACCTGCTGCGCGGGCGGTGGCGGCGCGATGGCAAGCGCATGCTGCGGCGGTGCGATGGCAGCCGCATGAGACGACGCGACGGCAACCGCACGTGGCGCCGGTGCAGGCGCCGGCGCTGGCGCGAACAGCGGCGCGTCGGCGCGCGTCGCGTCGGTGGCAATCGTTACTGGCGCGATCACCGCGGCGGACGGCGGAGTGGCGATCGCGGTCGTCCCCGGCGCCGGTGCGGCGGCGCTCGCCATGCGCGAGGGCGCTGCGTGCCAAAAGTAGGCGCCATAACCAGCGGCGGCCAGCGCCAGCACGGCCAGCACGCCCCAGGCCAGGACGCGCCGGCTTGGCGCGCCGGCCGCGGGAGCCGCCTGCAGCGGCAGCGCATGCAAGGTGGGCGCACTGCCCAGCTGGCGTTCGGCCTGGGCTTTTTTGAGCGCTTCGAGAATGTACGACATCTTATTTTTTTCCTGTCGCGAGCAGCCGCGGTTCGGCCACGCCGGTGAGCTGGTTCAGGCGCATGTAAGTGCGCGGCCCGGCCACGCCGTCGGCCTTGAGATTCTGGCTGGCCTGGAAACTGCGCAGCCGGTTGCTCAGACCGGCGTCGAGCACCTGCGCGCCAGCCGGCGCCACGCCGCCGTCAAGCTGGGCCAGGCGCGCGGCGATCCAGTCCACCTCGGGTCCCCGTCCGCCGGCGGCGACCTGGTCGCGAAAGGTGCGCGGCATTGTCCATAGGGTGGTGAAGGCCCCGTCGAAACGCGGGGCGAGCAGCGCCAGCGGCAGCACGCGTGTCTTGCCGCCGACGCGCAAGGTGACGTTGTTGTCGTCCATCCCGACCAGCAGCGCGTAGCCGGTGGCGGCGCCTTCGTGCAGGGTAAGCACCGCCGGACGGTCGAGCAGCCGCAGTTCATACAGCCCTCCCCGGCCCTGGTGGCAGCGCAGGTTCAGCTTGACCGCGACCGCGCAGGCGTCACCGTCGGGCAGCGTCTCTTTCCATAAGCCGGCCAGTTCGCGCAGCGCGTTCTGTTCGGCCGCCAGCGCCAGCGGCGCCGCTGGCTGGGCGGGCGCTGGGGCGGTCGCGCGCGCTGGCGCGGGCGCAGTCGCCGGCACGCGCGCGACGCTGGCCGGGCGCGCCGTGCGCGGTATCCATTGCCAGGCTGCCGCCGCGCTGATCGCCGCGCCGGCCAGCAGTGCGGCCAGCGGCCAGCGCGCCGGCCGGACCGGCGCGGCGCTGTCGGCGAAAACCTCGGCCGCGGCGCGCTTGACGATGGCGGCGGTGACGTCGCGGCTGCCCTCGACGTAGGCGCCGAGCAGGGCCCGGTCGCACAGCAGGTTGATGCGGCGCGGGATGCCGCGCGCAAGGCGGTGAATCAGCGCGGTCAGGCTGGCGGGAAAAGGATTGGCGGCGGCGGCGCCGGCCACGGTCATGCGGTGCGCGATGTAGCTGCCGGTCTCGGCGTCCGACAAGGGACCGAGGTGGTAGCGCGCGATCACGCGCTGGGCCAGCTGTTCGAGCTCGGGCCGGGCCAGCATGGCGCGCAGTTCGGGCTGGCCGATCAGGATAATCTGCAGCAGCTTGCGCTCGCTCGTTTCAAGGTTGGTGAGCAGGCGCAGTTGTTCGAGCACGCCGGCCGACAGGTTCTGCGCCTCGTCGATCACGAGCACGTTGTTGCGCCCCTGCGCGTGGCTGTCGAGCAGGTAGCGGTTGATCGCGTCGACGCAAGCCTTCACGCCGCCTTGCGTGTCGGGTGGGGCGATGCCGAATTCCTCGCACACGGACAGCAGCAGCTCGGCCACCGTCAGCTTGGGATTGAAGATGTAGGCCAGGCGGCAGGTATCGGGGATCTGTTCGATGAAGCAGCGGCACACGGTGGTCTTGCCGGCGCCGATTTCGCCGGTGAGCAGCACGAAGCCGCCGCCGCTGTCGATCCCGTAAAGCAGGTGGGCGAGCGCTTCGCGATGGCGTTCGCTCATGAACAGGTAGCGCGGATCAGGGGCGATCGAAAACGGCGATTGCTTCAGGCTGAAGTATTGCGTGTACATGGATTCCCTGGACTAGCGGCCAAGCGGCAGCGGCTTATATTTGGCGCAGTAGATCTTGGATTTGCTATCGAAGTACACGATTCTACTGCCCGGCGCCGATTCGCGTACCGGCGTGGCCGACGCGTCCGCCGGCAGGTGGCGCACGCCGACCGACGCGCGGATGGCCTGCTCAAGCTTGTCGGGGGTGGTGTCGGTGACGGCGCCGACGAACACCAGGTCGCTGGTGTCGTCGCTGATGAGAATATCCGTGACCGGGGTGCCCCACAGGCTGGCGTCGGCCTTGAACCAGTAGGCGCCGCCCTCGTGCTTGTAGGACGGCCCGAAAGCTTCCACCAGGTAGGACTGGAAATAGGCGTTATCGAGATGGCTGCGGCACAGCAGCGCGCTGCCGATGACCGGCCCGAAGGTGGACGGCGCGGCCCAGGCACCCTGCCCCGTCAGCCCGAGCAGCGCGGCGCAGGCCGCGCCGGCGTGGCGCCATGATCGTGCGAGGGGTTCAGTGAGCCGCGCCATGGTGGTGAGATTGCCGCCCAGCGCACTGGACCAGCCCTTATAACTTCGACATCCAGCTGCGGTCGGCGGCGATCTTCGCCTTGGCCGAGGCGGGCAGCGCTTCATAGCATCCCGGATACTGCTTGAGATTACCTTCGCGTACTTCTTTTTGCGCGCCATTGATCACGAAAACATAAACGGTGGCACCTTCCATGTTTTTACGCGTGCCCATATAACGAATCATTTCTTTCCCCTAGCAGTACGGTGAGCGGAATATGTGCGGCATATCCTCCTATCTCACTTTCGGCACATTATGACATTTCGATGAGGGCTTTTGCCACCAAACACGGCGATTTTTCGCAAAGTGACGCGTTCAGGCTAGGCGCGCACGAAAAAAAGCCCGCACGGGGCGGGCTTTCGAGATGAGCAGTAACTACTCGTGAGACTTTTTGTTCTTGTTACGGACCGGTGAAAGCGCACTGTGCTGTCACGCTGTCACGACAAGTTCTGCCTAGAAATATAGCACAAGGAATCACGCTCGTTGAAATAATTGTCACACTTCAACGATTGATTGTGGCGAGAAAGAAACGCTTTCACTGTGGAGCCGGCGGCGGTGGGGCCGGCGGCGGGCATGGCCCGGCGCGCGATCCGCCGGACGACTTGCCGCGCGCCTCCCGCAGCGGCACCCAGGCGGGCGCGCCCCCAGTGCGCACGCCTGGGTCCGCGATTGACAAGCCTGGGGTCGAACCCTATAGTCGCCTCACCTTGGGCAGTCAAACGGCACAATCAACATGATCGAATACCTTATCGGCGTCGACGGCGGCGGAACCGGCACGCGGGTGCGCCTGGCGCGCGCGGACGGCGTCGCCGTGGCGCAGGCCGAGAGCGGCCCGTCCGGTCTCGCGCTGGGCATCACCCAGGCCTGGGCGGCCATATGCGACGCCATCGGCCTGGCCTTCGTGCAGGCCGGCCTGGCGCCGGCACCGCCGCAGCGCTGCGCCATCGGCCTGGGTCTGGCCGGGGTGCACAACCAGCACTGGGCCCGCCAGTTCGCCGGCGCCGATCCCGGCTTCGGCGCCTTCGTGCTCGAATCGGACGCCACCACCACCCTGCTCGGCGCCCACCACGGCCAGCCCGGCAGCGTGGTGGCGATCGGCACCGGCAGCGTCGGCCAGGCCTTGCTGCGCGACGGCAGCTACCGCGAGATCGGCGGCTGGGGCTTCCCCTCGGGCGACGAGGCGAGCGGCGGCTGGATCGGCCTGCGCGCCGTCAATCACATGCAGCAGGTGCTCGATGGACGCCGTCCGGCGAGCGAGTTCGCGCAGGCCCTCGCCACGGCCTGCGGCGGCGCGCGCGACGCGATCCAGGTGTGGCTGGGCCACGCCAGCCAGACCAGCTACGCGGCGCTGGCGCCGATCGTGGTGGCATTTGCCGCCGACGACCCGGCGGCGCGCGCGATCCTGCAGGACGCCGGGCGCGAAGTGGCGGCGATCGCAAGCGCGCTGGACCCGGCGGGCGAGCTGCCGCTGGCCCTGTGCGGCGGGCTGGGCGCGCCGTTGCGCGCGTATCTGCCGGGCGAGCTGCTGGCGCGCAGCGTGGACCCGCGCGGCGACGCCGCCAGCGGCGCGCTGCGCCTGATCGAACGGCATCTGCAAGGAGCCGCGGCATGAGCGGCGCGATCGACGGCAATATCCTCACGCCCGCGGGCTGGGTCCACGGCCGGATGCACCACGACGCGCGCATCGGCGCCATCGACGGCGCGCCGGCCGACCCGTACGCCAACGCCGACGACTTCATCCTGCCCGGCTTCATCGACCTGCACGTGCACGGCGGCGGCGGCATGGACATCATGCAGGGCAGCGAGGCCGCGCACACGATCGCCGCGATCCACGCGCGCCATGGCACCACCAGCCTGCTGGCGACCACGATGACCGCGCCGCTGGAGGACATCGTGGCGGCCCTGCAGGCCGTCGGCAAGGCCTGCGCCGAGCGGCGCGGCGGCGCCGCGCGCATCCTGGGCGTGCATCTGGAAGGCCCGTACATCAACCCCGGCAAGCTGGGCGCCCAACCGGACTTCGCGCGGGCGGCCACGCTGGCCGACGTGCAGGCGCTCGGCGCCCACGCGCCGCTGCGCCTGATCACGGTGGCGCCCGAGCTGCCGGGCCACCTGGACCTGGTCAGGCAGCTGGCGCAGGCCGGCGTGCGGGTGCAGATCGGCCACACTGCGGGCTCCTACGAAGACGGCGTGGCCGCGCTCGCGCACGGCGCCTCCGGCTTCACCCACCTGTTCAACGCCATGAACGGCCTGCACCATCGCCAGCCCGGCATGGTTGGCGCCGCGCTGGCGCACGCCGACTACGCCGAGATCATCCCCGACCTGCTGCACGTGCACCCGGGCGCGATCAAGGTGGCGCTGCGCGCGATTCCGCACCTGTACTGCGTGACCGATTCGACCGCCGCCACCGGCATGCCGGATGGCGAATACATGCTGGGCCGCCAGCGCGTGCACAAGTGCATGGGCGGGGTGCGCCTGCCCGACGGCACCCTGGCCGGCAGCGCGCTGACCATGGACCAGGCGCTGCGCAACCTGGTCGGACTCGGCTTGAGCCTGCGGGAGGCGTCGCGGCGCGTGTCGACCAACGCCGCCGACTATCTCGGCGAGAGCCAGCGCGGGCGCCTGGCGCCGGGCTGCTTCGCTGACCTGGTGGTGCTGGACCGGGATCTGCGCGTGAAGGCCGTCTACGTGGAAGGAGAAGCCTGTGACCTCGCTGATGCTTAAAGAGGCCCTCTCGGCGGCCGGCTGCGTGGCCACCCAGCTGGCCCGGGACGCCGAGCGCTACGCCGACCTGGGACGCAAGCTGCGCACCACGCCGCTGCGCACCGCGCTGACGGTGGCGCGCGGTAGCTCCGACCACGCGGCCGGCTACTGCGCCTACCTGATCATGGCGCGCATGGGGCGCATCGTCGCCTCGCTGCCGATGTCGCTGGTGACGCTGTACAAGTCGCCGCTGATCACGCGCGACACCTTGACGATCGCGATCTCGCAGTCCGGCCAGAGCCCGGACGTGGTGGAACCGATCCGCTATTTCCATGACGGCGGCGCCACCACGGTCGCGCTGGTGAACGACATGGACTCGCCGCTGGCCGCCGCCGCCGAGTGGGCCATGCCGCTGCACGCCGGCCAGGAGCACAGCGTGGCCGCCACCAAGAGCTTCATCGCCAGCCTGGTGGCCGGCGCGCGCCTGGTGGCGCACTGGCAGCGCGACCCCGAACTGACCGAGGGCCTGGAGGCGCTGCCGGAGGCGCTGCGCGCGGCCGCGCAGCTGGACTGGTCGCCCGCGCTGGAGGTGCTGGCGCCGGCGCGCAACATCATGGTGGTCGGGCGCGGGATCAGTTTCCCGATCGCGCTCGAGGCCGCGCTCAAGCTCAAGGAGACGTCGGCGCTGCAGGCCGAGGCCTTCAGCGGCGCCGAGATCAAGCACGGCCCGATGGCGCTGATCGAGGACGGCTACCCGCTGCTGATCTTCGCCACGCGCGGGCCGGCCCAGGCCTCGCTGGTGCAGCTGGCGGCCGAGATGCGCCAGCGCGGCGCGCGCGTGCTGCTGGCCGCGCCGGCCAACGTGGCCGAGCGCGACCTGACGCTGCCGACCGCCAGCACCCCCGACCTCGATCCTATCGTCGCCGTGCAGGCGTTTTACGTGATGGCCGCGCAACTGGCCAAGGCGCGCGGGCTCGATCCGGACCGGCCGCGCCACCTGAGCAAAGTCACCAAGACCAACTGACAAGCCACCATGACCGAACCAAGTACGCTCAGGCAGCTCGCGGGCCGCCTGATCATGATCCGCTTCCCCGGCACCGAACTCGATGCCGCCACCGCCGATTTTTTACGCGATAACAGCGTGCGCGCCGTGTGCCTGTTCCGCCAGAACATGCAAGACGAGGCCCAGCTGACGCGCCTGACCGGCCAGCTGCGCGCCATCATGGGCCCGGAAGCGCTGATCGCCATCGACCAGGAAGGCGGCGCCGTGGTGCGCTCGACCTGGGTGCCGGCGCCGCCGTCGGCCATGGCGCTGGGCGCGGCCGACGACCCGGCGCTGGCGCGCGCGGTGGGCGCGGCGGTGGCGCGCTCGGTGCGCGCGCTCGGCTTCAACTGGAACTTCGCGCCGGTGCTGGACCTGAACAACAACCCGGACAATCCCGTCATCGCCGAGCGCTCCTTCGGCGCCGATCCGCAGCGCGCCACCGAACTGGCGCTTGCCTGGATGGCCGGCAGCGACGCCGAGGGCGTGGCCTGCTGCGTCAAGCACTTCCCCGG
>DIZW01000017.1:0-445 GCA_002428015.1 Oxalobacteraceae bacterium UBA6018
GGCGGCGCCGGCGGCAACACCTCCGGTGGCTGGAATCTGCAGACTAACAAAGTCGTGTAAAACCGCTGGCGCGCGTGGCCGTCCGATCCGTGGCGGCCACGCGCTTTTTCATCGCATGCATCGCGGCCGCGCCCGCCCATTCCTTGGAGTCCCTATGAGAACCTTCTCGCGCGGCGAAATCGCGCGCCTGGCCTACCGGAAGCGGGTCGCTGTGCTGATCTTGTGCGTCCTCGTGTGCGGCAGCGCCATCGCGCACGGCGTCGTGACGCTTCACCTGTGAACTGACCGAATCGAACGAAAGGAAGGCCGCGATGGACATTAATCTGAAGACGCTGATCGGCAAGCTCAACGACACCACCCGCGCCGCGGCCACCCGCGCGGCCAGCATTTGCGTCGGCCTGGGGCAGTACGAGGTCGACCTCGAGCACCTGTTCCTGGCCCTGCT
>DIZW01000017.1:600-7202 GCA_002428015.1 Oxalobacteraceae bacterium UBA6018
GAGCACCTGTTCCTGGCCCTGCTGGAACAGGACGACAGCGACTTCGTGCGCATCCTGCGGCACAGCGGGATCAGCCTGACCGGGATCGAGACCGACCTGCGCAAGGAGATCGGCCGCTTCAGCGCCGGCAGCGCGCGCACCCCGGTGTTCTCCAAGCACCTGCCAACCCTGTTCGAACACGCCTGGCTGATCGCCTCGCTGGGGGCGGGCCAGCCGCACCAGATCCGCAGCGGCCACCTGCTGCTGGCGCTGCTGACCGAGCCGGCCCTGGCCCAGCTGGCCCAGCGCGGCTCGCGCCTGTTCGGCGAGATCGCGCTGGACAGCCTGAAGCACGATTTCGACAAGCTCACGCGCGGCTCGGGCGAGGCCGGCGCCCAACCCGGCACCAGCGCCGGCACCAGCGGCGGCGGCGATCCGGTCGGCGAGCTGGCCGCGACCGCGGCCCACAAGAGCCCGGCGCTGGACCAGTTCACCACCTGCCTGACCCAGCGCGCGCGCGACGGCAAGGTCGACCCGGTGATCGGACGCGATCCCGAAATTCGCCAGGCCATCGACATCCTCATGCGGCGCCGCCAGAACAACCCGATCCTGACCGGCGAGGCCGGGGTCGGCAAGACCGCCGTGGTCGAGGGCCTGGCGCTACGCATCGCCCAGGGCGACGTGCCCGAGGTGCTGCGCGAGGTGGAGGTGCACACGCTCGACATGGGCCTGCTGCAGGCAGGCGCCAGCGTCAAGGGCGAGTTCGAGAACCGCCTGAAGAACGTCATCGACGAAGTCAAGAAAAGTCCGCGCGCGATCATCCTGTTCATCGACGAGGCCCATACCATGATCGGCGCCGGCGGTGCGGCCGGCCAGAACGACGCGGCCAACCTGCTCAAGCCGGCGCTGGCGCGGGGCGAGCTGCGCACCATCGCCGCCACCACCTGGAGCGAGTACAAGAAGTACTTCGAGAAGGACGCCGCGCTGGCGCGCCGCTTCCAGGTCATCAAGGTCGAGGAGCCGCACGAGGAGACCGCCTGCGCCATGCTGCGCGCGATGGCGCCGCTGATGGAGCAGCACTTCGGCGTGCGCGTCTACGACGACGCCATCACCGAGGCGGTGCGCCTGTCGCACCGCTACATCAGCGGGCGCCAGCTGCCCGACAAGGCCATCAGCGTGCTTGACACGGCCTGCGCCAAGGTGGCCCTGGGCCAGAACGCCACCCCGGCCCTGGTCGAAGCGGGCGCGCGCACGCTGGAGCGGCTCGACGCCGAGGCGGCCGCGCTGGCGCGCGAGGAGAGCGGCGGCGCCGACCACGGCCACAAGCTGGCGCAGCTGCGCGCGCGGCGCGTGGCCGCCGCCGAGGAGCATCGGCGCCAGCAGCAGCGCTGGGAAAAGGAGCAGGCCGTCAGCGCCGAGATCATGCGCGTGCGCGCCGGCCTGGAGAGCGGCCAGGCCCACCCCGACGGGCCGGCCCTGGGCGGCCTGATCGCCGAACTGCGCGTCCTGCAGGGCGAGGCGCCGCTGGTGCCGGTCCAGGTGGACGGCAACGTGGTGGCCGAGATCGTCGCCGGCTGGACCGGGATCCCGCTCGGGCGCATGGTCAAGGACGAGATCAAGACCGTGCTCAATTTGCAGAGCTTGCTGGAGGAGCGCGTCCTCGGTCAAAGCCACGCCGGCGCCACCGTGGCCCAGCGCGTGCGCACCGCGCGCGCCAACCTGGACGATCCCAACAAGCCTAAGGGCGTGTTCCTGTTCGTCGGCACCTCGGGCGTGGGCAAGACCGAAACCGCGCTGGCGCTGGCCGACCTGCTGTACGGCGGCGAGCGCAAGCTCATCACCATCAACATGAGCGAATACCAGGAGGCGCACAGCGTCTCCGGCCTGAAAGGCTCGCCGCCCGGCTACGTGGGCTACGGCGAAGGTGGCGTGCTGACCGAGGCGGTGCGGCGCAATCCCTACAGCGTGGTGCTGCTCGACGAGATCGAGAAAGCCCACGCCGACGTGGCCGAGCTGTTCTTCCAGGTGTTCGACAAGGGCGTGATGGACGACTCGGAAGGACGCCAGATCGATTTTCGCAACACTATCATCATCCTGACCTCGAACGCCGCCTCGGCCCAGATGATGCAGGCCTGCCTGAACAAGAGCGCGGCCGAGATGCCGACTCCGGAGCAGTTGACCGAGATTATCCGGCCGCAGCTGATGAAGCACTTCAAGCCCGCCTTCCTGGGACGCCTGACCGTGGTGCCGTTCTACCCGATCGGCGACGATGTGCTGGCGCGCATCATCAAGCTCAAGCTCGAGAAAATCAGGCGCCGCATCGACGACAACCACAAGGCCGCCTTCAGCTACGACGAGGCGCTGGTCAACGCGGTGCTGGCGCGCTGCACCGAGGTCGATTCGGGCGCGCGCAACGTCGACACCATCCTCAACGGCAGCCTGCTGCCGGAGATCGCCGACACGGTCCTGGCGCGCATGGCCGAAGGCGGCGCCATCGCCCGCATCAAGGTCAGCGCCACCAAGGCCGGCAAGTTCAAATACGCGGTCGAAGCGGCTTAAGGAGAACGGCATGGACGTCATCGAACAGATGCTGCAGGCGCTGACCCTTGAAGCCCCCTGCGGCGAGGATATCGCCTTTTCGCCGGAAGTCGACGCCATCGCCAAGGCGCGCGTGGCCGACGACCCCTCGCTCGAGCAGGGCGCCTGGGTCACCACCTTGAAGGAAGCCGACTGGAAGTTCGTCGGCACCCGCTGCGCCCAATTGATCGAGACGCGCAGCAAGGACCTGCACCTGGCCGTATGGCTGACCGAGGCGCGCGCCAAGACCCACGGCATGCGCGGCCTGGGCGAGGGCCTGCAGCTCGTCGCCGGCCTGTGCCAGCGCTACTGGGAGCAGGTCCACCCCCAGGCCGACGAGGACGGCTTCGAGCAGCGCATCGGCAACCTGTGCTGGATCGCCGCGCGCGCCCCGCAGCTGATGCGCGAGCTGGCGCTGACCGAAGGGACGACGGGGTTTTCGATGATCGACGTGGAGGCGGCGCGCGCGCGCGGCGGCGCCGAAGCGGGAGCGGACATCGACGGCGCGCGCAAACGCTCCTCGCGCGGCTTCTATCAAGCGCTGCTGGCCGACATGGCGTTCTGCCTGGAGGCCATCGGCGCGCTCGAAGCGGTGGTCGACGAGCGCCTGGGGGCCGACGGGCCGGGGTTCAGCGCGGCCCGCGCGGCGCTGCAGGATGTGAGCCACTACGTCACCCAATCGGCGCGCGAGGTGGGGGCTCTGGTGGAGCCGGCGCCGGCCGGTGCCGCCGTGCCGATGGTGGCGGGTGAGACGATGGCGGGCGAGGCGGTGCCGCTTGCGGGCCGGGCCGCGCCGGCCGGGCCGCTGCAAACCCGCGCCCAGGCGCTGGCGCAATTGCGCGCGGTGGCCGATTTCTTCCGCCGCACCGAGCCGCATAGCCCGGTCGCCTACCTGGCCGAGAAGGCCGCGGCATGGGGCGAGCAGCCCTTGCACGTGTGGTTGCGTACGGTGGTCAAGGATGCGGCCGTGTGCGGCCAGCTGGAGGAACTGTTGGGCGTGCAGGACGCGCCCTAGCCGGCGCGCCTGCCGGGCCGATGTGGCCCGCAGCCGGCCATTGCCGCGCCGAGCGCGCGCTGGCCGGCGGTGGAGTCGCTAGCTGGCGTCGGCCTTGGCGCCCGAGCTCACCTTGGCGGTGGCCTTGGCGATCTGGTCTTCGACCACCTGCACCGCCTGGCGCGTGGCCTGGGTCACCTGTTCGTAGCCCTGGAACGCATTGTCGATGGCGGTCTTGATGATCACGACCGCGTTCTCGGTGCCCGGTTTGACGTTCTGGGTCAGGTCGTAGATCAGGGCGGTGAGGGCGCTCTTGGCCTCGGCCATGTGGGCGTCGGCGGCCTGGTTGAATTCGTTGCGGATGTCGTCGATGATCACCTTGACCTGCTCGCCGTAGACCACCGCGCCGGCAACGTCGGGACGCGCGCGCGCGGCTGCGTCCATGGCGGCCTTCGGATTTTGCGCCTGGGCGATCTCCTTGCCCTTGGCCATAGACCCCTCGACCGAATTCCTCGCCGTCTGCATGTTGAGCGCGACCACCTGCTCGACCCCTTGCACGGCCTTGCTGGTCAGGGCATTGAAGGTCATCATTTGTAGTTCGAACAGGGTCTTGGTAGCGGATGCGAATTGTTCGGGGCTGGTAAACATGCACTTCTCCTCAGGTTGAATGGATGCGGCGGTACGGCTGTCAGACTTCTCCTCGATTTCTTTTATCCCTGGCCGGCAGCGCCGGCGCTACTTAGCATAAACCAATTTTTCGCAATGGCTATCACGGTATGGCCCGTTAGCCTGTTCCCAGCCCGGGCCGAGCGGGGTTTGCGCGCACACTTGCTTCCCGTCAAGCTTACTGCGCCATTTCCACCAGGATGCGGGCGCGGCCGCCAGCGCGCCGCAGGCCAGGGCCAGCAGCGTTGCGGCAGCGAGTCGGGAGCGTTTTTTCATATTCAATTGCCGAGCATAGCCGGTTGGCGCTGCAAGTCAAGCGCGCGATGGCTGGGGCAGGGCCGGCGCGCCATGGGTCGGCGCCACCAGCGGCAGCAGCAAGGTAAAGGTGCTGCCTTCCCCGGGTGCGCTGTGCAGCTCGATGCGCCCGCCCAAGGTGCCGGCGACGAGGTTGTGCGTCACATGCAGTCCCAGCCCGGAGCCGCCCGAACCGAGCTTGGTGGTGAAAAACGGATCGTACACGCGCGCCATCGTTTCGGGCGCCATGCCGATGCCGTTGTCGGCGACCGAAATGGCCACCGTGTCCGGGTCGCGCATGCCGGCGGCCAGGCGCATGCGGCAATCGCTGCGCTGTTCGAACGCATGCACCAGGCAGTTTTCGAACAGGTTGCACAAGGCCTGGGACAGGGCGCCCGGATAGCTTTCCATGATCAGCCCCGGTTCGAGGGCGATTTCCAGGGTGATGTTGTGCTCGCGCGCGCCGATGCGCAGGGTGGGCGCCAGCTCGGCGACCAGCTCGCTGGCGGAGAACAGGCTGCGCTCGGCGTCGCCGTGCGCGACGGCCAGGCGCTTGAAGCTGGCCACCAGGTCGGCCGCGCGCTGCAGGTTACGCAGCAGCAGCTTGGACGCTTCGCCGGTGCGCGCGAGGTAGTTGTCCAGGTGCGAGCGGCGCAGCCCGTCCGCCAGCTCGGCGGCCAGGCCGCCAAGCTGTTCGCTCATGCTGGTCGCCATGATCAGGCTGTTGCCGATGGGCGTGTTCAGTTCGTGGGCCACGCCCGCCACCAGGCTGCCGAGCGCCGCCAGTTTGTCGCGCCGCACCAGTTCTTCCTGGGTCAGCGACAGTGTCGCCAGGGTCGCGGCCAGGTCCTGGTTGACCCGGTCCGCGTCTTCCTTGGCGCGGGTCAGTTCGGCCGTCCGTGCGCGCACCAGCTCTTCCAGGTGTTCGCGGTAGCGCGCCAGTTCGCCCTCGCGCCGGGTACGCTCGAGCGCCAGCCCGGCCAGGTGGGTGGCCACCCCGATCAGGCGCAGGTCGTCCCGGCCGGGCGCGCGCGGCTCGCGGTAGTACATCGCGAACGAGCCGAGCACCTGCTGGCGCTCGAGGAAGATCGGGGTCGACCAGCAGGCCCGCAATCCGTAGGGCGCCACCAGGCCGGTGTACGGCGCCCACAAGGGGTCGCTCTGGATATCATCGACCACCACCAGGCGCTTGCGGAACATGGCCGTGCCGCAGGAGCCGACCGCCGGGCCGATCGCCACGCCGTCGAGCGCGGCCAGGTAAGCTGCCGGAAGGTGCGGGCCGGAAATGGAGCGCATGCGCACCCCGTCTTCGTCGAGCGCCATGACCGAGCACAGCACATCGGGGGACTGGCTCTCGATCAGCAGCACCAGCTGGTCCAGCGTCTGCCTAAGTGGCGCGCCGCTGGCCATCAATTCGAGCACGCGGTTTTGCCCCGCGCGCAAGCGGTCGGCGCGGTTGCGTTCACCGACGTCGGTCAGGCGCGCGTGCGTGAGGATGCGTCCCGGCGCCGGCAGCGGCGCCAGCTGGACCTCGCATTCGAGGGCGCGCCCGCGGGCATCCTGGAACGCAAAGGGAAACACCTGCGTCACACGGTCGGGAACGGCGCGCAGCTGTGCGGCGATGGCATCGCGCGAAGCGGCGCCATCCGGTTGCGACGGCGGCATCAGATCGGTGAGGGATTTGCCCAGCAGGGCGCCGGGGGCCGTGCCGAACAGCGCGCAGGCGTGCGCGTTGGCATCGACCACGCGCCAATGCTCGGGTTCAAGCAAGAGCATCGGGTCGGCCGCGTGTTCGATCAGGCTGTGATAATCGACCTGCAGCCCGTCGACCTGCAGCCCGTCGACCTGCAGCCCGGGCGCGGCAAGGGGAGGCGGGTAAGTTGTCATGCGAAACGTGGCCATACGCGCGTCTTGAACGAGGGGATTTGCCTAGTTAGTGTAGTCCATGCGCCAGCGCTCGCCAAGGCGGCACGCGAAGCGCAAACGCCAAGGCGGCGCGAGAAATGAAAAACGCCGCAATTCCGTGGGGAATTGCGGCGTCACATTAAATTCTGCGGGAATATACTAACCCGGTAGAGTGGTGCCCACGGAG
>DIZW01000016.1 GCA_002428015.1 Oxalobacteraceae bacterium UBA6018
GGGGGGAGGGGGGGGGGGGGCCGGCGGGGGCGGAGCCGATCTACCAGCAGCTGTACGAGGCCAAGGCGATCGCCTGGGCCCGCCTGGGCCTGGCCAAGACCCTGTTCATGCGCGAGCGCTTCGCCGAGGCCCAGAACATCCTGGAGAGCCTGGTCGACAGCAACAAGAAGTTCGTCGACGCCTACGACTGGCTGGCCAAGACCCACGCCGCGGTGGGCGAGATGGAGAAGTCCCAGAGCGTGCTGGCCGACGCCGTGGCGGTGTCGCCGCATGCGGTGCGGCGCCTGCGCAAGCTGGGTGAGACGGCGCTCGAGACGGGCGACACCGCGACCGCCGAGAAGGTGCTCAAGCAGGTCGTCAGCAAGGCCAAGTATTCCGAGTTCCGCGATCCGGAGGACCATGTCAAGCTGGTCCAGACCCTGGTCAAGAATGGCGACCCGGTGCAGGCCGCGGCCGTGATCCGCGACCTCGACAAGTCGATGGGCGGGCAGAAGAACACCGCCGCCTGCAGCGCGATCTCGTCGGCCATGGTGCACGAGTACACCGGCAACGAGACGCGCCTGAACGAATCGTTGACGGCGGCCCTGAACGCCTGCAAGGAGACGCTGGGCCTGTCGGCCGAGGTCAAGATGGAACTGGCGCGCAACTGCCTGCAAAACAACCTGGAGGAGGGCGCGTCCGAGGTCATGCGCGAGGTGATGCGCAACGCCCCCAACAACGCGGCCATGGCCAAGGCCATGGGCGTGTTCGAGAAGGCCGGGCGGGCCGACCTGGCCTTGACGATCGCCCAGGAAAGCCGGCAGGCCGTGGTCGACCTGGTGGCGGCCGGCGCCAGCAAGGCCAAGGAGGGCGACTACCGCGGCGCGGTGTCGCTGATGGCCGAGGCGGTCAACAAGCTGCCGGACAACCCGCAGGTGGTGTTCAACGCGGCCGTGGCGGTGCTCAAGTGCCTGGAGAACATGGGATGGGAGGAGCGCCTGGGCCAGTACGCGCTCTCCCTGATCGACACCGTGCGCCGGCTCGACCCGATCAATCCGAAGCTGCCGGCGCTGGCCGGCCTGCATCAGCAGATCCTGAAAAAATACAACAAGGGCGCGCGTGCCAAGCCGGCCTAGGCCGCGGACACGACATAATTTATGGCAAGTGCAATTCCCATGACTCCGTCCGCCGCCGACACGCGCCGGGTGCGCGCGGCCCTGATGAGCAAGGTGTGCGGCGACGAGGACATGTTCGCGCTGGGCACCTCGGTGGCGCGGGTGGTGCAGATGGCCTCCTCGGACGACCAGGGCACCCACGACCTGGCCTACTACGTGCTGTCGGACGTGGCCCTGACCCAGCGCATCCTGCGCCTGTCGAACACGGCGAAATACCGCACCGCCTCGGGCAGCACCGTCACCACCATCTCGCGCGCGATCTCGCTGCTCGGCTTCGACAACGTCAAGACCACCGCGCTGGCGATGCTGCTGGTGGACGCGCTGTCGAACAGCGTGCACGCGCAAAGCGTGCGCATCGAGCTCGAGACGGCCCTGTGCGCCAGCCTGGTGGGGCGCGAGCTGGCGCGCCACAGCTTCTACCAGGGGGCCGAGGAGGCCGCCATCGGCGCCCTGTTCAAGAACCTGGGGCCGCTGCTGGTGGCCTCGCACGAACACGACCGTTACCGCGAGATCAACTCGCTGGCCGCCAGCGGCAAGCACAGCCTGGCGCAGGCGTCGCAGATGATCCTCGGCTGCACCTACGACACCCTGTCCGAAGCGGTCATGGCCGAGTGGAAGATCCCCGACGTGATCGTGCGCGCGCTGAGCGCGCTGCCGCCGGGCGCGCAGAAGGTGGCCGCCAACCGCGGCGAGTGGATGCGCCAGGCCGCCTCGTTCGGCCTGGAAGTGTCGCAGCTGCTGGGCCGCACCGGCAACCCGGCCGGCAGCGTCGAGGCGCGCGCCCTGCTGTCGCGCTACGGGGTGGCGCTGAACCTGGACGCGGACAAGATGGATGAGCTGTTCTCGACGGTCCAGAACGAGATCAACGGCCTGCTGCAAAGCATGAACATGAAGCCGCAGGCGCGCGTGGAGCCGGCCGCGCCGGAGCCGGGCGGCCTGCCCAACGTGCTGCTGCTGGCGACCATGGACGCCGGCGAGGAGCACGACAACGGCGCGCATCCGAGCGGCAAACCGCACAACGCGCGCGAGCTGCTGCTGGCCGGCGTGCAGGACGTGACGCAGATGCGCGCCTCGGGCCAGGGCAAGGTCAACGAGATTATCCTGGCGGTGCTGGAAACGCTGTACCGCAGCATGGGTTTCCGCTTCGCCACGGTGTGCCTGAAGGACGCGCGCAGCGGCCAGTTCCGGGCCCGCCTGGCGTTCGGCCAGGACCATGCGCGCCTGCAGGCCGGGTTCAGCTTTCCGACCGCGTCCACGCGCGACCTGTTCCACCTGGCCATGGAGAACGACGCCGACCTGATGATCGCGGACGCCTCCAGCGTCAAGATCCGCGACCTGCTGCCGGCCTGGCACCGGGCCCTGCTGCCGGACGCCAAGAGCTTCATCGTGCTGCCGCTGGTGGTGGGCAAGGTCCAGCTGGGCCTGTTCTACGCCGACCGGGTCGCGTGCGCGCCGGAAGGCGTGCCCCCCGACGAGACCTCCTTGATCAAGGCGCTCAAGGGGCAAGTGCTGGTGGCGCTGGCTCCCTGAGGGCGTCGCGCGCGAACGCGTAGAAATGCGCCGCCGTCATCGGCTCGGCGAACAGATAGCCCTGCGCCTCGTCGCACAAATGCTCTTCCAGGAAACGCATCTGGGCCAGCGTCTCCACCCCTTCGGCGATCACGGCCAGCCCCAGCGCGTGGGCCAGTCCGATGGTGGCGCTGACGATGGCCGCGTCGTTGGGATCGGTCTCGATGTCGGTAACGAAGCCGCGGTCGATCTTGATGCGGTCGATCGCGAACAATTTCAGGTAGTTGAGCGAGGAGTAGCCGGTGCCGAAGTCGTCGATGGCGACATTGATGCCGCGCACGCGCAGCTGGCGCAGCAGGGCGCGGGTGGACTCCGGGTCGTGCATGGCGGCCGACTCGGTGAGTTCCAGCTCGAGCCGGCTGGGCGCGACGCCGCTCTGGTCCAGCAGCTTGTCCAGGCGCGGCAGCAGGTCGCGCCCGTGGCACTGGCGCGCCGACACGTTCACGGCCAGGCGCAGTTCGCCCAGGCCGCTGGCCTTCCAGCTGGCCAGCAGGCCGATCGCCTCGCCCAGCACCCAGTCCCCCAGCGGAATGATCAGGCCCGACTCCTCGGCGATCGGGATCATGCGCGCCGGCATGATCGTGCCCAGCTCCGGCTGGTGCCAGCGCAGCAGCGCCTCGGCCCCCACCAGGGCGCCCGTGCGCAGGGCGATCTGGGGCTGCAGGTAGAGCTCGAATTCGTGCTTGCCCAGGGCCAGGCGCAGCCGGGTCTCCATGGCCAGGCGCTCATGGGTGGCGGCGTTCATGGCCGGCGAGAAAAACTGGAAGTTGCCGCGCCCCTGGCTCTTGGCCGCGTACATGGCGGTGTCGGCGTGGCGCAGCAGGGCGCCGGCATTGTCGGCGTCGAGCGGGAACATGGCGATGCCGACGCTGGCGCCGCTGTGCATGGTCTTGCCGGCCAGCAGATAGGGCTGGGACAGCGACTTGACCACCCGCAGCGCCATCGCCGTCACCAGCTCGGGCGTGAGCTCGCCCGACATGGCGATGATGAACTCGTCGCCGCCCAGGCGCCCGATGATGTCGACCTCGCGCTGCAGCGCGCGCAGGCGCTCGGCCACCTCGACCAGCAGCAGGTCGCCGGCCTGGTGGCCGGCCGAGTCGTTGATCTTCTTGAAGTGGTCCAGGTCGAGGAACAGCAGCGCCACCGCGCCGCCGGTGCGGCGCGCGTGGGCCAGCAGCTGCTCGAGGTGCTCGCCCAGCGACAGCCGGTTCTCCAGGCCGGTGAGCACGTCGCGGTGGGCCAGCCGGTGGATGTGTTCCTGGGCGCGGCGCTGCTCGGTCAGGTCGTGCATGATGCACACGAATAGCGGCGCGCCGGCCAGGCTGACCTGGCTGACCGAGATCAGCAGCGGAAACGGCGTGCCGTCGCTGGTCACCCCGGCCAGCTCGCGCTCGCCGAGCTCGGCGCGCGCCAGGCGCGGCAGCGCGGCCCGCGCGTCGTCCTCCGGCAGGCTGAGCAATTGCGCCAGATTCAGGCCCGCCAGGCGCTCGCCGGCGTAGCCGAACAGCTTGGCCGCGGCGCCATTGCCGGTCAGCACAGTGCCGTGCTGGTCAGCCGTCACGATGGCGTCGCCCGCATGGTCCAGGATGGCCTGCAGGCGCGCCTCGCGCTCGCGCAGGCGCACCGTGGCCTCGCTGACCTGGGCCTGGATCTGGGCGCGCTCGCCGCTGACGACGAGCATGAGTGCGCCCAACAGCGCGGCCAGCAGCAGGCCTGCGCTGAGCACGCTCCAGCTCTGCCATCCGGCATGCGTGGTCAGGTACTGCGGCGCCGGCGCCAGGCGCATCAGGAGCTGGTGCCCGCCGAAGCCCAGGTTGACCTTGTAGTCGGGCGGGTGGTAGTTCTCGGGGATCGTGTCGAGCACGCGGATGGGCGCGCCGGCGCTGGTGACGTCGGAGAACTCCACCTCGAAGCTGTCGAAGCGGCTGCGCTCGAGCGCGCGCGCGACGTAGGTGTCGACCCGGATTACCAGGTCGAGCATGCCGGCCGGCGGCCCGCCGGCCGCGCCGCCGACCCGCTGCAGCAGGTGGATCCCGGGCGTGCCGCCGGTCTGGCGCAGGCGCACCGGCTTGGTGGCGCTCGGCTTGTCCGTGCCGATGGCCCGGATCAGCGCGGCGCGGCGCTCCGGCTCCTGCAGGAAGTCGCGCCCCAGCAGCAGGGCGCCGCCCTGCGGCTCGATGTACACGACCGGGAAGTACTGGTCGCGCGGCGCGGCCGGCACGGCCCTGCCGTCCGGGAGCACGTCGAGGATCTGGAACGGCAACTGGTACTGCGCGCCGGCCCAGCGCTCGAAGGCGGCGCGGCCGGCCGCCGGCACCCGCGGCAGCCAGGCCATGGCCTGCAGTTCCGGGCGCTGGTGCAGGTAGCCGCTGGCGATGCCGGCGAACTCCGCGCGCGAGCCGATGACGCCGCGCGCGTCGAGCGCGCGCGCCACCCCGGCCAGGTAGCGCTCGTGCTCGCGCAGGGCGCCCTGCATCAGCTGCCCCACTTCCTGCGCCTTCAGGCGGAAGCCCTCGAGCTGCTGGCCCAGTTCCCAGCGCAAGGTCAGGTGGTAGACCGCGATGAAGCTGCCGGCCGACACGATCAGCGGCAGCGCCACCATCGCGCGCCGGCGCCGCCACAGCGCGCGCGGGCGCCCGAACAGCACCCAGCACAGGGGCGCGGCCAGCAGCGCGCCGGTGCTGTCGGCGGCCCACCAGGACAGCCAGGTGAGGGCGCTGGCGCCGGGCGGCAGGGCGCCCAGCGCGGCCAGGCCGCCCAGCCCGAACGAGGAGCGCACGCAGCACACCAGCGGCATGAACAGCACGAAGCGCAGCACGTCGCGCCCGCCGGCCAAGGCCAGGTCGACGCGGCGGCGCAGCACCGCCGCGCCCACCACGGCCTGCAGCGCCGCCGCGCCGCCCAGCACGGCAATGGCCAGCGTGACGGGCGGATGCAGGGCGGCCGCGCCGGGAAACAGGCGCACGTCGGCCAGCGCCAACGCGCCCGCCAGCAGGCCGGGCAGCAGGCGCCAGCCGTAGCTGGCCAGCACGGCGATGCCGACCCCGGCCGCCGGCGCCAGTGGCGACAACTGGCCCGACGGTGGCGCCAGCGCCAGCCCGAGCCAGCCGGCGGCGAGGTAGGCGGCGGCGAACCACAGGTTGGCCGTGGCCGCCAGGCGCCAGCTGGTGATGCCTTGCTTCATTGCGTGACCTTTGCGCTTGAGCCAGCGAGCCGGCCGACCGGAGTTGGACCGGCCAGTGCGCGCCGCGGTTCCAGCCGTGCGCGGGCTTGGCGCGAAATAAATTCGCACGCCGCCGCGATTGACCCTTGCACAGTTGCACGGGCGGCTTTACAATCACGCCCCGAAGCAAGACGTCAACGGGGCGGCGGAAGATGATCCCGCAAAACTGTTGACAGCGATTTTTACTTGCTTCATACTCTGCGGTTCCTCGCGGAGGGGTGGCCGAGTGGTTAAAGGCGACAGACTGTAAATCTGTTCTCTATGAGTACGCTGGTTCGAATCCAGCCCCCTCCACCAAGAAGTTGTGGAAAAAATGCAGTCGGTGAATGAAACCTCGCGGGTGTAGCTCAATGGTAGAGCAGAAGCCTTCCAAGCTTACGACGAGGGTTCGATTCCCTTCACCCGCTCCAGGATTTCTGCAATGCGATGCGATGCGTGGTACGGTGTGTGGTAACGCAGCCGTCCCGCGGCGCGACAATTAGCCCTTGTAGCTCAGTGGTAGAGCACTCCCTTGGTAAGGGAGAGGCCACGTGTTCAATCCACGTCAAGGGCACCAGAATTTAGTAAAGCTGCAGTTCAACAGACAGTCAGGCGCGTGCCTGGGCAATCTCAAAAATCGTTAGGAGTCTAAAATGGCAAAAGGCAAATTCGAACGGACCAAGCCGCACGTCAACGTCGGCACGATTGGTCACGTTGACCACGGCAAAACGACCCTGACCGCTGCAATCGCGACCGTGCTGTCGAAGAAGTTCGGCGGCGAAGCCAAGGCCTACGACCAGATCGACGCGGCGCCGGAAGAGAAAGCGCGCGGCATCACCATC
>DIZW01000023.1:0-44839 GCA_002428015.1 Oxalobacteraceae bacterium UBA6018
CGCCCCGCTTCGGGAGGTTAGCTCAGGGGTAGAGCACTGCATTCACACTGCAGGGGTCGCAAGTTCGAAACTTGCACTTCCCACCAAGATTCGTTCGACATTTAAAGGCTTGCAACTTTCGGTTGCAGGCCTTTTTTGCGTTTTACCGGAAAAGTCAGCAATGACCATTCCATCGTTGTGATTTCAGCGCGTCGAATCAACTACCAGGCCAGCACGCGCGGACCGATCAAGGCGCCCAGCGTTGTCGGAATCAACATTCCCAATAAATACCAGAAGCCGACAAATACCGGGCTCATTTCCGGGCAGTGCAGGCAATACACGGCCGCCGCCGCCGCGCCGGAAGCCAGCCCTGAAGCGGCGCCCGCCAGGCGTAGCCGTGTCGGCGCCAGGCCACGCATGACGTGAAGCGCGGCGGCGAACACGGGCAGGGACATCAGCGTGATGAGCAGTGGGCAATAACGCCAGGTGCTGCCCCAGAACAGTGCTGCGCGCACTTCTGGCGCCGCTTGCAGCAGCGTCGCGGCCGCGACGCACCAGATCAGTAGCACCGGCGCGCCGACCCACAACGGAAGCCAGGCGGTGCGCGCACCCGGCGCGGACAAACGCCTGGCCGCCAGCCAGCCAGCCCAGGCCAGCGCGGCCGAAAACACCAGTTTGATCCAGAAAGCCGGCAGCATCACTGCGTCTCTCAAGTCCGGGCGCAGGCCCAGGAAGACCAGCATGATGATCGTGCTGGCAAGCAAACCACCCAGCAGTGGCAACATGGCGCTGCGCGCCGGTCGCGGCGCGACGCCGACATCCGGGCCGCTGGCCAGCATGTTGATCAAGTCATCTGTTTTCATGTGATACCTCGTAATGTAGTGGCCAGTGTTTTCAAGCCGCGGTGCACTGACACCTTGACAGCCGCCTCCGACATCTGGAGTGCGCTGGCCGCTTCGCGGACGGATAAGCCGTCCAGCTTGGTATAGACGATTGCGTCGCGCTGCTTGTCCGGCAGTGCGGCCAGCAACCTGGCCAAGTCGCGGCGCGCCTCGCCGGCGTCCTGGTCGGCACTGGAAAACAGCGCGTTCTCATCGCACAGCGGTTCGTGCAGGCTGTCGCGCCGCGCATGCCGACGCAGCCAGTCAATCAGCTTGTACTTGGCGATGGCATAGATCCACGCCGTGAGCGGCACGCCAGTGTCGTAACTGAGGCGCTGATTGTGTATCGCCAATAGCGACTCCTGTACCAGATCCTCGACTTCGTCCGGCCAACTACGCAGTCGCCCTCGCAGAAAAGCGCGCAAATGCGTCGCAGTCGTTTGCAGGAAGAGCCGATACGCCTGCGCGTCGCCATCGAGCCCTTGCAAGAACAGCGCGTGCAGGCGCAATTCGGTAGGGCGCAGAACGTTTACCTCGGTTATTCGTTGCATCGGCACGTTAAGTAACAGTTTTTGAAAAACACAAAAATAATTAAGAAATTTTCGTCTCACCCTGTAACCAATTTATTGATCGCAGCGAACTATCCATCACTGTCACCCATAAAGAGGTAATGCATCATGAAACCCTCCCTTATCTTCACTCTCGGCGCCTCGCTCTGCGCCGCGTCGGCATCATATGCCGGCGGCGCTTGTGAAGTCAAAAGCGGCCCGGCCACTGCCGCGTTGGTTGAACTGTACACCAGCGAAGGCTGCTCCAGCTGCCCGCCGGCCGACTCGCAACTGAGCAATCTGCGCCGCCAGCTCGATCCCAATGCGGTGATGGTGCCGCTCGCCCTGCACGTCAGTTATTGGGACCGGATCGGCTGGAAGGACGTGTTCGCGCAAAAAATATTCGACGCACGGCAAAGCGCGCTGCTGGCCAAACGCCGCAACAAGGTCGCCTACACGCCGCAGTTCTTCGTCAATGGCGACGAGTTGCGCGACTGGAGCGCTGTGCTGCCGGCCGAGATCCGCCGCATCAACGCCCAACCGGCGCCCTTGACGATCAGCCTGAAAAGCACGCCCGCCCGGCGGGCACCCATAGCGGCGGCGGGCGCCACGCTGCTGCTGGAGGCCGAGGTCACCGCAGCCGATCCGCGCACCGCCGGCGCGCTGTATCTGGCACTCAGCGAAAGCGGCCTGGTGTCGCATGTGCTGCGCGGGGAAAACGGCGGTGCCACTTTGAGGCATGACGATACCGTGCGCCTATGGCTGGGACCGTTCCCGCTGGCGCAAGGCAAAGTCCGCGTGCGCCAGGACGTCAGCTTGCCGGCGGCATGGCGCAGTGAACATGTGCAGGCGGTGGCGCTGGTCCAGAGCGCCGACGATGCGCGCATCCTGCAAGCAGTCAGTACGGCGCAATGCCAGGCCGCGACGTCGGCACGGAGCTTGTGATGGGCCGCGATCCGCGCATCATTCATCCAGCTTGGCTGCGTGTCACGCACTGGCTCAACGCCGTCGCAGTCGTGCTGCTGGTCACCAGCGGCTGGCGTATCTACAACGCCACCAGCTTTCTCGATTTCGATATCCCGAGCGCCATGACGCTGGGCGGCTGGCTGGGCGGCGCCTTGCAGTGGCACTTCGCGGCGATGTGGCTGTTGGTTGCCAACGGCATGCTGTATTTGTCGATCAACCTATTCTCCGGCCGCCTGCGGCGGCAGTTTTTCCCGCTCTCGCCGCGCCAGTTGCTGCGCGACTTGGGCGCTGCGCTGAGAGGCAAACTGGCCCACGCCGACCCGCGCCACTACAACAGCGTGCAGCGGCTGGCCTACCTGTTCGTCATGCTCGATAGCGTGATCTTGGTGCTGTCCGGGCTGGTGCTCTGGAAATCCGTGCAATTTCCGCTGTTGCGCGAGCTAATGGGCGGTTATGAGGCGGCGCGCCGCATCCATTTTTTTGCGATGAGCGGACTGTGCGCCTTCATTGTCGTGCATGTCGCGATGGTGGCACTGGTGCCGCGCACACTCCTGGCCATGCTGCGCGGCCGCTAGGCGCTTGAATTAAGGAGAACATATTATGAAACTCTTCAAAAAACGCGACATTGTCATCCCAGGCGACGGCGCGGCGATGCTGGCAGACAGCATCGCCAGGATTGCCCAGCCGTCGCGCCGCGCCTTCCTGCAGCGCAGCCTGACCCTCGGCGGCCTTTCGTTGCTCACTGGCTGCTCGATCGGCGACCAGGGCAGCATCGACCAGGCGCTGACCGGCATCTCGCGTTTCAACGACCGCATGCAGGGGCTGCTGTTCGATCCCACCCGCCTGGCGCCGACTTATCCGGACAGCATGATCACCCGGCCGTTCCCCTTCAACGCCTACTACGATGAAGACGAGATCCGCGAGATCGACGGCGGCGACTGGCGCCTGGAACTGAGCGGCCTGGTGGCCCAGCGCAAGCCATGGACGCTGGCGCAGTTGCGCGCCATGCCTCAGCAATCGCAGATCACGCGGCATATCTGCGTCGAAGGCTGGAGCGCGATAGGCAAATGGGGCGGGGTGCCGTTCGCGCATTTCCTGCGCCAGGTCGGCGCAGATCTGAGCGCGAAATATGTGGGTTTCAAATGCGCCGACGACTATTTCACCAGCATTGACATGGCCACCGCCCTGCATCCGCAAACGCTGATGGCGCTCACCTACGACGGCCAGCCCTTACCGCCGCGCTACGGCTTTCCGATGAAGCTGCGCATCCCGACCAAGCTCGGCTATAAAAATCCGAAGCACATACAGGCCATTTTTGTCACCAATACCTACCCTGGCGGCTACTGGGAAGACCAGGGGTATAACTGGTTCGGCGGCAGTTGATCGGGCATCGATCGCTGTCCCGGACCGCCTATAACGCAGTAACCACGTTGTTTAACTTCACCTATAGAGGAACCATGATGAAAAAAATCACCATCGCACTGATCGCCGCTTGCCTGACGATGTCCGGGTCCGTGTACGCGCAAGATGCCATGAAAAAGGACGACATGAGCAAAGGCGCCATGGAGAAAGACGGCATGGCGAAGGATGGCATGAAAAAGGACGCCATGAAAAAAGCCCCCATGCACAAGGACAAGATGGCCAAGGACGGCATGAAGAAGGATGCCATGGCCAAGGACGAGATGAGAAAGGACGAGATGAAAAAGGACGAGATGAAGAAAGATGAAATGAAAAAATAGTCGTGATGCCCGGCTTTCGGGCCGGGCTTTCTCCGGGAGTAACACCCATGCCGCGCGCCATCGCACCAAGCACGAGCCCTGCAGCCGCGCCCGCCTTTAGGGCCGGCAAGCCTTCGCCCGCCAGCCTGCAGGCGCAATTACAGCGTTATCAGCAAAAGTTGTCCGACTGCGTCAACTGCCCGTCCGCCAACACGCGCCAAGGAAAAGCCGACATCCTGTCCATCGCCGCGCACATCAGCCAAGTTCGGCAGAGCATTGCCGAGATTGACAGCAGCCAGTCGGCACGCTCCGGCAGCACCACGCAGCCAGTAGGTTCCGCCGCATCCGCAAGCGCGCACCTAGGCAGCGTGATCGATGTGTTCGCCTGAAGCCAAGCCAGGTATCGCGTAGAACGCGATCGTCCTGCCTTTCGCAGGTAGAATGCAGTTTTAATATTACAAGGCGAACCATGAAAAAGACCGGCCTGGCAAAGAGCGATGCCAAGAAACTGATAAGTCAGATGGGCGCGAAAAGCAGTGCCATCGGTGCAGCGACGAGCGCCCCCGCACCGGACCGCCGCGAACAGCGTGAGCGTGACCGCGCGCTGGGACTGGTGCCATTCGCGGTGAAGCTGAACGGCGACCTGGTGCAGCAGTTGCACGCGCTGAGCAAGGAGCGCGGCGTTGAGTTGAGCGAGCTGGTGGCGGAACTGCTGCAAAAAGGATTGTCCGTCTGAAAACATAAGAAGGAATAAATTTCTTCACCACCAAAACATGTGATTCCTTCGTATCCAAGACCAGCGCGTTGGACTCATCCAGCGGACGTGCTGTACGGGGGCGCCTCAGCCGGTTCCAGACGAGCTCATGCCGTCAACGTCGTCCACTAGCTCGACGCATTGGCCGGGACCGGCGTACTCATGAAATATGTCATCCAGATAGATCGCGATCTCATCTGCCTCGATGTCGGAAGGGATCACCACGTCGTTCAACATGATGCGCTTGCCCAATTCTGATCGATAGACGGCCCATGCGTCATTTTCACGACGGACCTCGATCCTGAATCGTCCGTAAATGTTGAATTTCATATCGGCCCTTATCGGGTTGCGGAGGCATTGTCGCAGCAAAGATGCACCGTGCTAGCTGCACCCCGGCTCATCCGAGCGCTTCTAAACCATGAGAAGCGGAAGCGTACAAGCCCTCCTTGAGCGAAAAATATTATCATAAAATAAAATCGCACTTGTCTGACCCGCCCTTCATTCCCACTAAAGCCTCACTCACGCGCAGCGCGGCATACGCTCCCTTGCCGTGCCTGTGAGCTCGGCGCCAACCGGGCCTTGTGCACGTACCTCGGTAATGGCGCCGCTATCCATGAAGATCAGCCGGTCGGCGCAATCGAAGTAGCGGTCGTCGTGGGTGATGACGATCACGAGCTTGTTGTCGCGCTTCATGGACTGGAGGATATCGCGGTAGAAAATACGCTTGAAGCCCGGGTCCTGATCGGCTGCCCATTCGTCGAACACATAAATGTCCTTGTCCTCGAGCAGGGCCACCAGTAAGGCCAGCCGGCGCCGCTGCCCGTCGGACAGCTTGGTCGTCGTGAACGCGTCATCGACCAGTTCGGTCTTGCCCCGCAAACCGAGCAGGTCGATCCAGCCGTCGATACGGGCACGGTCGGCATCGGTAAGCGGCCGGTACAGCTTGCGGAACAGGTAGTAGTTGGAAAAGATAACCCCGATGCGCGTGCGCGCCGCCGTCAGGTTGCCGGCATTGACCGCCGTATCGTCGAAGTACACCTCGCCAGCGCGCGCCTGGTAGTGCAGCGAAAGCAGCTTGCTGAGCGTGGACTTGCCCGACCCATTGCCGCCGACGATAAAGTTGATCTGCCCGCGCGCGAACTCGACGCTGGTCGGCGCCAGCGCAAAGCCCGGCTCGCTGGCGCCGTCCGGCTGCGGGTAGCGGTAGCTCACGCCACGTACGCCGAAGCGGGTCCAGCCGGCCAGCGCCGGCGCCGCGTCCACCGGCCCGGCTGGCTCGGCGTGCCCACCGAGGTCGGTGATGCGACCGATCGCCACGCGCCCCATCTGCAGTTGCCGCGCCATGCTCATGATGGCGGCGATTGGGCCGGCCGCGTACAGCAGCGCCATGACCACGCCGTAGGTGTGGGCGGGCGGCATTGACATGTAGCGTGGCAGCACGTACACCATCAGCCCGATGATGAACAGCGACAGCAGGTCGCTGGCATTGCCGGCCAGATGGATGATGGCATCGGCCAGCTTTTCCAGCCGCACCGATTCGCGCTGCGGCAGGGCCAGATCGTCATGTAGGTGGCGCGCGGCCTTGGCGCGGTCGAGCTTGAGCTCATAGACCCCGCTGATCAGGCCGCGCATGCCTTCCTGCAGCACGTCGCGCAGGGCCCGCGCCTTCACGTAGAGCAGGCTTGCGCGCGCGAGCGGCAACTGGAACAGCGCCACGCCTACGGCAACCGCGGCCACCGCCACGCCGAATACGCGCAGGTCGAGCGTGGCCAGATACACCAGCATGCCGGCCACTGTCACCACGGAGACGATCAGCATCGGAATGGCCGTCGCCGCGCCGGCCACCACGTTCACGTCGTCCACCAGCACGTTGAGCAGGCGCGCGAAGCCGACCGCTTCCACGCCGTCGGTCGTCATGGCGCCGATGCGCGTAGCGATCGTCAGGCGCAGCTCGCCGGTGGCGGACTTGGCGATGTTGTTAACCAGGATGATGGAACTGGCCTTGGCCGACAGGATCAGCAGGCACATCACGAAAAATACCGTGGCGCCGTGGCCGCCGGCCAGGGTCGCGAGCAGGCCTGTGGGCGCGGCCTGGCCCGACTGGCGGTTCAATTCGCCCAGCACAAATGGAATGATCAGGCTATAGAGCACGCCAGCCAGGGCGCCCAGCAGCGCCGCGAACACCAGCAGCCGGGGCGACTGGCGCAGCAGCAGCGTGAAGATCGATACCGGCGTATCCGGCGCGCCGGCGCTAGCGGCGGCGCCGGACAATGGGGCAGGGAAGCGGCGCGTCACAGCACGATCTCGTCGTCGAGGGCCAGTTCACTGCTCGCCGGCCCAGCCATGCTGGCCGCGAATTTCTCCTTCAGGCCTGCCTCGACCACGGCGGCGCAGGCGCGCACGCTGGCGGACGAGAACAGGGCCGCGAGCGGGAAGTCGATGCCGAATTCGGCGCGGATGCGGGTCGCCATCCGGGTCGCCAGCAGCGAATGGCCGCCGACCTCGAAGAAGTTGGCCGTCACGCCAAAGTCGCTGCGTTCGAGCAGCGCGTGGCTGATCGCCAGCAGGCGCCGCTCGATCTCGCTGGCGGGCGCCTCCATCGCGTCGGCGGCTTGGGGCGAGGGCAGCTTCTGGCGGTCGACCTTGCCGTTCGGGTTGAGCGGAAAAGCGGGTAGGTGCTGCACGATCGATGGCCGCATGTAATCGGGCAGACGGCGTTCCATCTGCGCGCGCAGGGCGGCGACGATGTCCACCTGCTCATCGGCCGAAGCGGGCGAGGTGTAGAACAGCACCAGTACCGGGTCCTCGCCGGCCACATGGGCCACCGCCTGGGTGACCCCAGCCACGCCATTGGCCAGCGTTTCGATCTCGCCCAGTTCGATGCGCGCACCGCGCAGGCTCACCTGGTGGTCGAACCGGCCCAGGAATTCGAAGCTGCCGTCGGCCAGGCGGCGCACCCGGTCGCCGCTGCGGTAGAGCCGCTCGCCAGGGTGAAAAGGGCTGGCGATGAAGCGCTCGGCCGTCATCGCCGGCTGCCCCACGTAGCCGGCGGCGATCGACAGTCCGCCGATGTGCAGCTCGCCCGGCACACCGTCCGGCTGCTCCTGGCCGGCGCTGCCCAGCACGTGGAAGCGCGCGTGGCGGTAGGGTTTGCCGATGCCGTAGTGGGCCGCCGGCGCATCCGTTGCCAGGCTCGCTTCAAAGCTGCTGCATACGATCGCCGACTCGGTCATGCCGTACAGGGCCAGTAGCCGCACGGACGGGCGCCACTGCTTGATCCGCTTCAGCAGCCCCGCCGGTACCGACTCGCCGCCTACCAGCAGTAGGCGCAATCCCGGATACGGCATGGCGGCCTCGCCGTCAGCCGCGTCGGCACCTGTCTCGAGCACGTCGAGCCAGCGCCGCATCAGACTTGGCACCGCGTGCAGAACCGTCACGTCGCCGGTCACGCGTACCAGCGCCTCCAGGTCGATCACTTCGGAGCGGGTGACCAGCCGTACCGCGCCGCCAGACGTCAGCGGCAGCAGGATCTCCAGCAGCGACACGCCGAAGGCCTGCGAGCCGATGGTCGGCATCGCGTCCGTCTCCGCGAACGCCATGGCGGCGCGGTTGGCGTGCAGCGAGTAGTACAGGTTGGCGTGGGTGACTAGCACTCCCTTCGGTTGGCCGGTCGATCCGGACGTGTAGATGATATATGCGCCGTTGGAAGGCGCCGCGCAGCGCGGATAGTCGATCTTGACCTCGGTGGCCAGCAGGACCCGCAGGTCCAGCCGCGGCAGCATGGCTCCTGTCGCGTCGGCGCCCAGGTCGGCGTCCGAGGGGCTGTCGCCATCGACCAGCAGCAGGGCGACGCTGGCGTCGCGCAGCATGAAGACCAGGCGTTCGTGCGGATAATGCGGGTCCAGCGGCACATAGGTCGCGCCGACCTTGTAAATCGCGAGCATGGCAATGACCAGCGCCGCCGATTTTTCCATGCACACGCCCACCGCCGTGTTGGCGCCAGCGCCGGCTAACGCAAGGTGGCGGGCAACGCGTTCGGCCTGCTGTTCCAGCTCGCCGTAAGTGGTGCTACGCTCGCCCTCGAGTAGGGCCGGGGCGCCGGGCTGGCGCGCCGCCATGCGTTCGAACAGCTGGTGTACGCATTGGGGCGCGCCGGCGTCGCCCGCCAGGTCGCGCTCAGGCTCGGCGCGCGGGTCGCGCATGCCAGGCAGCGCGATCGCACCGATGGGGCCTTCCACACCATCCACGCAGGCTTGCAGCAGGTGGACAAAATTGGCCGACATGGCGGCGATGGTGCTGGCGGCGAACAGCCCCGTGTTGTATTCCCAGTCGAGCAGGACGGCGCCGTCGCGCTGGCGCACATGCAGGGCGATGTCGAACTTGGACACGGCCTGCTGCTGCTCGCAGGCTTGGACGGTCGCGCCGTCCAGCGTCAATGCCTGGCCGTCCTCGTCCTGCATCACCAGCATGATCTGCACCAGCGGGTTGTACGCCAGGCTGCGGGCTGGGCGCAACTGTTCCACCAGCGCGTCGAAAGGCAGTTGCTGGTGCCGCAGCGCGTTGCCGCTGACGTTCTTGGCCTGTTCTACCAGCGCGCCAAAGCTGGTGTGCGGATCGACCGCGAAGCGCAGCACCAGCGTGTTGACGAACAGGCCAACTACCTGTTCGAACTGGGCCGGCTGGCGGTTGGCCGCCGCCGTGCCGAAGACGATATCGGTGGCGTCGCCGTAGCGCGCCAGCAGGGCGGCGAATGCGGCCTGGTAGATAACGAAGGGCGTGGTGCTGCGCGCACGCGCCAGCGCCGCCGTGGCCTGCACCAGCGATGGGAGCAGCGGCAGGCGCAGGTGGCTGCCCGCCACGCTTTGGACCGCCGGCCGCTGGTAGTCCGGCATGATGCCGTGCAGTTGGGGCGCGTCCGCCAGCGTCGCCAGCCAGTAGGTTTTGGCGGCCTCGTATTGGGGTGATGCGATCCACTGCGCCTGCCAGTCCACGAAGTCCGCGTATTGCCAGCCGCGCGCCAACGCCGGTGTGTCGCTGGCGTTGGCGCAATGATGGCGGTAGGCCGTGCCCAGGTCGGCCAGCAGCTTGTGCGCGCTCAGACCGTCGGCGGCGATGTGGTGCAGGTTGATGCTCAGGACATGCTGCCGCTCGCCCAGCGCGATCAGGGCCACGCGCAGCGGCATGGCGGTTGCGAGTGCGAAGCGGTGGTCGGCGTCCACCGCGAGCAGGTCCGCCAGCTCGGCTTCGCTTGCCGCCGTGTGTTCAATCAGTGCCACCGGCGCGGGGGCGGCCACCACCTGAACCGGTTCACCGGCAGTCTGGCTGTACGCGCTGCGCAGCACGTCATGGACCGCGACCAGGTCGTTCAAGGCCCGGTGCAAGGCTGGCTTGTCCAGCGCGCCGTCGATGCGGAAGGCGAGCGGCATGTTGTAATAGGAGCTTGCGCCGGCCAGTTCTTCCAGAAACAGCATGCGCCGCTGCGCCAGCGACAGGGCGCAGCTGTAGGCCAGCGGGCGCGCCGGCGGCGACAGCGCGGCGCCAGCATTGCCGGCCTGGTCCAGGCGGCCCAGCAGGGCGATGATGGCCGGCTTGTCGGCGCGTACTTGCGCGATCAGGGCGTCGTCGAGCGCGCCCTCGGAAGCGCTCACGAGCAGTTCTCCGTTCCGGACGGCCAGGTGTGCACCGCGTGCGTATAGGGCGGCGACCAATTGTGCTGTGTTCATATTGCGATCGTTTTCAGTGGGGTGGCAAATGCGGTGGCCGATGCAGCGGGTACGGCGGCCTTGGCGGCGGCGTGGAGCACGGCGAGATCGAGCCAGCCGGCCAGCGCGCCGATGGTTGGATAGTCGAACATGTCGGCCGTATCGATCGCCACCTGCGGAAATTCGCGCCCGACCTGGGCGGCGATTTCTACGGCGGCCAGCGAGTCGCCGCCGATCTCGAAGAAGTTGTCGTCGGCGCCGATCGGGTTCTGCTTGAGCACCGCGCTCCAGATACGTGCCAGCGCTTGTTCTGTGGCGGTGGCCGGCTGGCGCTGGGCGGCGCGGGCGGGTGCGGCCGACTGGGCCAACGTGTCGAGCGAGCCGTCGGCCAGCATCGCGCGGGTCTGGCTGCGCTGGATCTTGCCGCTGGAGGTCATGGGGATGCGGTAGGGGCGCAGCAGCACCACGCGTTCGGGCGCGATCGCGTGCTCGCGCGTGACGCGCTGGAGAATGGCGGCGATCACCTCGTCCATGTCGACGCTGCGGAAGTGTTCGCGCTCAAGCTCGGCGACGATCACCAGGGTCTCGCGCCCGTTCACCTCGGACGAGAAGGCAGCCACATGACCGGATCGCACCGCGACGTGGGCGCGCGCGGTCGACACTTCGATATCCTGCGGGTAGTAGTTCCGGCCGCGCAGGATGATCAAGTCCTTCATGCGGCCGACAATGAATACCTGGCCATCGACTTGCACGCCCAGGTCGCCGGTGCGCAGGAAGCGCGCGTCAGCCTCCATGTGGCCCGCCAGCACGTTGCCAAACGCTGATTGCGACTGGGCGTCCATCTCCCAGTAACCAGCAGCCACGCTGGGGCCGCTGAACCAGATTTCACCGACCTGGCCCGGGCCGGCTTCGATCCCGCTGCGCGCGTCGACGACGCGCACCTCGTGGCGGGCTGACGCGTTGCCGCAGCCGACCAGCCGGATGCCGGCCGGGTCGCCGTCCGGCAGCAGGCGCACGCGCATCTCGGCCAGCGCGGCGCGTTCCACGTTGATCAGGCGCGGCAGGGCATCGACGCCGAGGCCGGTCATGGCTAGCGTGGCCTCGGCCATGCCGTAGGACGGGAAGAAGCTTTCAGGACGGAAGCCACATGCGGCGAAGCGCGCGCTGAAGCGTTCCAGGGTGTCCGCGCGTACCGGCTCTGCGCAGTTATAGGCCACGCGCCAGCTGGACAGGTCCAGCAAGGCCAGGTCGGCGTCGCTGACCTTGTCGACGCACAGGTCGTAGGCGAAGTTGGGCGCGCCACCGCGCGTGCCGCGGTAGCGGCTGATGGCATGCAGCCAACGTGCCGGATCGCGCACGAAGCTGGCCGGCGCCATCAGCACTGACAGTGCGCCCAGCAGCACCGGCACCAGCATGCCCATCACCAGGCCCAGGTCGTGGAAGGGCGGGACCCAGTTGACGAACACGTCCGACTCGTCGGTCGGCACCATGTCGGTCAGGTGGCGCGCGTTGGCGACGATGTTCGCGTGCGTGACGATGACCCCCTTGGGCATGCCGGTGGAGCCGGACGTGTATTGGAGGAAGGCGATGCCGTCCGGGGCGCTGGGCAGGCAGCGCGACGGCACGCGGTCGCTTGGGATGATGGAATCGGTGGCATACAGCGTCAATGGCAGCTGCGAGTCATTCTGCTGGTCCCACGCCGCCTGCACGGTATCGACCTCCGCCACGGTAGTCAGGGCAACGCTGGCCTCGCAGCTGCGCGCGACGTTGACAATCCGGTCGGACTTCATGTTACGGCGCGGCGGATACAGTGGGACCGCCACCATGCCGGCCAACAGGCAGCCGTAAAAGGCGGTGATGTAGTCCAGGCCGGGCGGAAAGAACAGCATGATGCGGCTGCCCGGGGCGGCACGTGAGGACAGATGGCGCGCGACGCCGGCGGCGCCTCGCCAGAGCTGCGCGTATGTCATGTCCTGAGGTGCCACCGTGCTGTCGTCGAGGAAGCGGAATGCGGTCGCATCGGGGCGCGCGAGCGCATGGTGGTGGAGGCGGTCAACTAGGGTAAAGCGCATCGGTGAACTTCCGGTGGTAGGCGTCGCGCGTGGCGAACGGTTGCGGTTAAGGTTGGTCACGGTCGGCTGCGACGCTGTCAAGCCGGCGAATCACGATCGATGGGCCGTGGCAGTAGGCGAAGATGACGCTTGGGTCGCCGGCGGCCGGATCGGGCTCGTAAAAGCGCGAGAAGTGGGCCTGCACGACGGTGGGGGCGGCGCCTGGCGGGCCGGCCATCGTCCGCGTGATCGTGGCGGAGTAGACGTCGCCTTCGACGGTGATTCCACCATCCGTCCAGTGGCTGAACACCGGGTGCTGGCCGAGCGCGTGGAACAAGGCCGCGACCGGATCGGCGGGCGAACGCTGGTCGGCGCTGGCGAAGATTTCGGACACCATCGTGCGTGCGAAGTGATCGTCGCCATGCAGGGCCGAGCACGATTTGTCGTACGCGAAGTACACATAGGGCGCGTTCGCGCTCAGCATGGCGGCCAGCGCGTAGCCGACCACCACCATCGCGCGAGTGGCGCAGTTGCCGTTGTAGATAGGCCGGAAGCTGAAATCGTGGTCGATGAGGGTCGGGATCATCTGGTACAGGTTGATGCCCCAGCGCGCACGCTGCGCCAGCAGCTCGCCCAGCGATTCGTGCACGTCGCGGTCCCTGAGCAGGATGTCCTGCAAGGCCTGGGCAAGCGGGAAGTCGTAGAAGTACACACCGTCGGACTGAGGCGCCACTGCCAGCATGGCGAACTTGAGGTCGCGGTAGCGGGTGGTCCAGTATTCGAGCAACACCGCCATGGCGGCACCGTCGGCGCGCTCGGCCGCGCATTCGGCGCGCAGGGTGGCGATGATGGTTTGCAGCTGCTGCGGGCCGATATGCTTGGCCATGTCGATGCGGAAGGCGTTCACGCCCGCGCTGCGGATCTGCCACAGGGCGCGCTGCATCGTCGCGTTTAACACGGCAGGGTCAAACAGGTTCGGCTTGGGCAGCGCGTACAGCGAGCCGCAATGCGACTGGGCCACCACGTCGGCATACAGCGTCGCCGTCACTTCATCGTCCAGGCTGTCCTCCTCCGGGACGCAGTCGTCGTGCAGGAAGGCGTTGACGTCGCAGATCGAGACCTCGCGTTCGCCCAGGCGCAGGCAGCGCAGCGGATCGTCCAGGTTCGTCTGCGCCAACCGGGCCAACTGCGCCGGATAGCCCATCGAGGCCAGCACGGTATCCTGCATCAGCATGACGCCGCCGTCCCTGGCCGCCTGTGCCAGCGCGATGTAGTCCGCCTGGGTGCCGAGCGTCGGGTCGATGCCCGGTTCGCCGCTGCTCCAGTAGCCGTGATTGTTGACGTAGCTGTGAAGCGTGCCGCATTCATCCTCGCCGTAGTGGATGTCGCAGGCCTGGCGGTCCACGCAGCCGAGCATCAGGGTGGAAAATCCCATCGTTCGCAAGTGCGGCAGGCTGGCGCGCACCATGGCCAGCACGCTGTCGCCATCGGGTTCGCTGCTCACGAGGCGCGGCAGCACATGCAGGATCGGCTTCATCGCCGGATGGGTGGCGCGACTGACGATGGACGCTGGCGATTTCGGCGCGGCCTGCAGGGCCTCAAAGAGCTGCTGCACCGCATGGCGATTGGCGCGCACGGCGGCGCGCCATGGCGCCTCCGGCTGCTGCGCCGCCTGCGCGATGCCGCGGGCGATGTCGTCCACGATGCGCTGGCGGTTGCGGTAGAACTCGTCCAGGTCCGCAGGGCGCAGCGCGTCGCCGGCGTGCTCCAGCGGCGGGTCCGTCTCCTCGGGCAGCGTAATGGGGTGGTAGTAAAGCAGCATACCCGGTTCGCCGGCGTGGTGCGCATGGGCGCGCGTGTCGCCCGCGCGCGCGCCGGGGCCGGCCTTGAGCACCGTCTTCACCAGCGCGCCGTCCTGGCTGGCGACCCGCTCGAGCACCAGGGTCCGGCGCATCGCGCTGTCGAGCTCCGTGCGGGCGGTGCTGAACACGGTCGAGCCGTCACCCAGCATGGCGACGCACTGGCGCAACAGGTCCGCCAGCGCGGCTTCGTCGGCGCCCGTGCGATCGCCGCCGTTCGCGACGATGGCGTTGAAGTCGGCCAGCACATTGGCGAAGTCGAGCACGCGGGCGCGAAGAGCGGCCGCGATGGCCGACTTCACGAGCGCGCTCGGGTTGCCGTGGTCGAGGTCTGGATTATCTCGTTTCATGGTTCAGTAGCGTTGGGTCGGGAGTCGGTGGCAGCCGTTTTTGCCGCGATGGCGGCGATCGGTTGTCCGGGATGGCTGGCGAGTTGGCGCAGGATGTCGAGGTAGCAGTTCATCACCGTCTCGATCGTGGATGCGTTGAACAGGGTGCGCTTGTAATTGCACTCGACGTGGATGCCGTCGCGGTAGGCCGTCATCGCGATGTTGATGTCCATCGCGCCGAAGCCGCCTGGCGCGTGGTGCGCCTCAAGCGCGGGCATGGCCACGCTTCCGGGCACGCTGACGTAGTTCAGCTCGAGCAGTCCGAGGGCGTCCAACGCGACATCGAGTTCGCTCAGCAGGCGGGCGAACGGGTAGATCTTGTGCGCGGCCGACGCCTGCATCTGCTGCTGGAGTTGTGTCATCAGGGCGGCGCACGACGTCTGCGCGCCAATGCGGCTGACGCTGAAAATATCGTTGATCAGGCAACCGCCCACGCCGGCCAGTTCGTCCGTGATGCGGCCTTCGGCGACGATACCGATGAGGATGCGCTCACGCCCGGTCAGCTTGTGCAGCAGGATATGCAGGCCGGCGATGACGACGCAGCTGAGCCACACGCCTGACGCTGCGCCGGCGGCCTGCAGCGCCGCGAGCAGCGCGGCGTCGATCGGAAACAGGTAGCGCGCGGTCTGCTGCGGCGCCGGATAGGCGTTCACGACGCTGCCATACACGTCGGTGTAGAACAGCGCGGGCAGGCCCGGACCGAGCGCGTCGAGCTGGCTGGCGATCGATTCGCGGTAGGACGCGATCGCGGGCGGCGCGCGGTCGGCGAAGTGGCGGCTGAGATTAGGATACGGGCCCGGCCCGATCAGCGCGTGCCAGTAGTCGCGGTGGGTCTTGGCGGCTGCTCCGTTGAGCTGTTCGTGCTCCCATTGGGCGTAGCTCTTAAAGTCGAGCGGGACGGGCGGCAGCGGTGGCAAGCGGCCGTCCAGGAGGCTCTCGTAGGCGAGCCGCAGTTCGCGCAGGAAGGCGTCGAAGAACTGCTGGTCGCCGCACACGTGGTCGACGGTGAACAGAAGGCAGTCGGTACGCCGCATCCGTACCAGTTGGGCGCTGAACAAGGGCAGGGCGCCAAAGTCGAACCAGCGCGCGTTCTCGTCGCGGGCGATAGTCGCGAAGGCGGCCTGCTCGTCGGGCACCTCGCGCAGGTCATGTTCGCCGGCGAGGACGGCAAATTCAGGCTGGTCGAGCACGACCTGTTTGAGCTGGCCATCGATCACGTTGAGCGTCGTGCGCAGGATTTCGTAGCGGCCTATCATGAGCTGCAAGGCCCGCTCCAGGACGGCGCTGTCGATATCGGCGACGTCCAGGCGCAACTGGCAGCACAGCGACGGGAACTGCTTGACCTTGCTGATCTGGTTGGACATCCAGTCCATTTTCTGCTTGCTCGAGACGGCGTAGGCCTGCTGGGCGCCGACACTGGCGATGGCGCCGCGCGCGCCGTCTGGCAGGGTGTCGATCCTGCGGGCCAGCGCGCCGATGTCCGTGTGGCCGTACAGGTCGCCGGGGCGCAGCTGCTTGCCAAAGTGCTCGCGGATGGCCACGCCTAGCGCGATGACGGAGAGCGAATGGCCTCCCAGCGCAAAGAAGTTCGCGCTGACGCCGATCTGCGCCGCATCCATGTGCAGCAGCTGCGCCCATATTTCGGCCAGCCGGCGTTCGGTCGGGGTCGTCGGCGGGCGGAAGGCATCCTGATGCGGCAGCGCGTCCGGCGCGGGCAGGGCGCGCTTGTCGACCTTGCCGTTGGGGGTGAGCGGCAGCGCGTCCAGCGTGACGTACAGTGCTGGCACCATGTAGTCCGGCAGGCTGGCCCGCAGGTATGCCTGAAGCGCTCCAGCGTCGGGCGGGGCCACGCCCTGGTTGACCGTCACGTAGGCGACCAGGCGCTGGTCGCGCGCCACCACCACCGCCGCATCGAGTGCCGAATGGGCCAGCAGTTGCGCCTCGATCTCGCCCAGTTCAACGCGATAGCCGCGGATCTTGACCTGGTCGTCAATCCGGCCCAGGAATTCGAGCCTGCCGTCGTCGAGCAGGCGTACCAGGTCGCCGCTGCGGTAAAGACGGCTGCTGCCTGACAAGTCGAACGGATTGGGAACGAAACGTTGGGCCGTCAGGTCCGGCCGGTTCAGGTAGCCGCGAGCCAGGCCCACGCCGCCGATATACAGCTCGCCCGGCTCGCCGCGCGGCAGCAGGCGGCCCAGCGCGTCGAGCACATGCAACTGAAAATTGTCCATCGCCCGCCCGATCGTGACCGGCTCACCTTCGCGCAACTGCACGGCGCTGGCGCAGACGGTGGTCTCGGTGGGACCGTAGGCGTTAAATACGCGGGTGCGCGCCAGCCAGGTCTGCACCAGCGGCAGCGGGCAGGCTTCTCCGGCCAGCACCAGGCTTTGGAGGCTGTAGGGGCGGTCGGACGGAAGGTGGGCCAGCAATGCCGGCGGCAGGGTCGCATGGGTGATGCGGTGCGCGATCAGATACGCTTCGAGCGCCGCCGGCTCGCGCCGAACGGCTTCCGCGCAGATGCACAGCGTGGCGCCCTTGAGCAAGGCCATCAGCCATTCGCTGGTGGCGGCGTCGAAGCTGAACGATGCAAAGCAGATGACACGGCTGTCGGCGCGCACGTCGAACAGCTTCTGCTGGTAATGCGCCAGGTTAAGCGCGCCGCGATGCTCGATCATCACGCCCTTGGGCTGGCCGGTGGAACCCGAGGTGTAGATTACATAGGCCAGGTTGCGTGGTCCCTGTTCGTCCATTCTGCCGGGGTTGGCGGGGCTTTCGGCGGCGCAGGCGCGCGCGACGGCCTCGTCGTCGAGGCAGATGACGCTCACCTTGGCGTTAGCATCGGCCAGGCGCGCCGCCTGCGTGCGTAGCGAGCTTTGGCTCAGCACGAGCGCCAGGCCACTGCTCTCGACCATGTAGCGCAGACGCGCTTCGGGATAGGCTGGGTCGAGCGGGAGGTAGGCGCCACCGGCCTTGAGAATGCCGAGAATGGCGACCATCACCGGCATGCCGCGCTCAAGGTGCAGGCCCACCAGGCGGTCCGGGCCAATGCCAAGCCCGCGCAGGTGGTGGGCCAGCCGGTTCGCCCGGGCGTTCAATTCGGTGTAGCTCAGTTGCCCCTCGTCGGCGAGTACCGCTACGTGGTGGGGCGTGGCGCGTACCCGGGCTTCGAAGCGTTCATGGATGCCCTGCTCGTGCGGATACGCGACGCCTGTGGCGTTCAGTGTGTGCAGCAGCTCATGCTGTTGCTCCGGACCGAGCAGGGACAGCGCCCAGGCGTGCGCCGCTTCGACGGTTTCGATGTGATAGCGGTTGTCCATGTTACGACGATGCGAGCAGTGGCTTGGCGGCTTGGGCGGCGCCGGCGGCGCCGAGGTCGCGCAGATCGCTCATGTCGATCGTGTCGTCCAGCGCGAGCGTATCGATCCGTCCGCCTTCGCCCTGGGCGATCATGCGGGCGATGCGCAGCAGGCTGGCCATCATGGATTCGATGGTGGACGGCTCGAACAGGTCGCTGCGGTAGTCGCAAATGATGTGGATGCCGTTGGCGTAGCCGTGCATAGCCACTTCCAGCTCGAAGCCGAAGGCGTCGCGGTCTTCGTGGTAGCCGGCGGTGTGGGTCAGTTCATCATCGCTGAAGCCGCTGATGAAGTTGAACCGCGCCGCGCCCAGGCCGTCGTGCGACACGTCGAGTTCGTGCAGCAGCTTGGCCAACGGGTAGATCTTGTGCTCGTCCGAATCGAGCATCTGCTGGCGGGTGGCGCGGATCAGTTCTTCCACCGTCATGCCGTCGCTGAAGTCCGTCACCGACAGGATCTCGTTGGCCATATGGCCGCCGACCTGCGCCCACTGTTCCGACACGCGCGTGCCGCTCAAGGTGATGACGATCACCTGCCGCGCCTGCGACATCCGGTGCAGCACAATGCTCAGTGCGGACAGCATGAGGGCGCTGACCGGCGTGCTCGTGGCCACGCTGAGCGCCTGCAAAGCCGCGTAGGTCGCGCCCCGGATCGGGAAGGCGTAGCGCTTGGTCATGCGCGGGATGGCGTCGCTGTTTTCAACGCCCAGCACGGACCCGTAAACGCGGGAATGCAGGAATGGGTCGAGCACGGCCGGCAGTTGGGCCAGGTTGTCGCTGATGTAGTCCGCGTACGAGTAGATCAGCGGCAACTGGTGGTCGGCGATCTGGCGCGTGAGCGTGGGGTAGGGGCCGGGGCCGATCAGGTCGTGCCAGTAGACGCGATGCTCGGCGCCACGCTGGCCGTACAGTTCTTCGAACTCCCATTCGGCGTAGTCCTTGTACGTGACGTCGATGGCGGGCAGGTCGGGCGTTTCGTTCTTGAGCAGCGCCTGGTAGAGCAGGCCGAATTCGGCCTGCATGGAGGCGACGAACTGGCGGTCCGCGAACGCATGGTCGATGGTGAAGATCATCCAGTGGCCGGTGCGTGCGGTGACCAGCTTGAGGCGGAATGGATAGAGCGTTGAAAAATCGAAGTTGCGCGCCTTGTCGACGCGTTCGATGGCGTCGAGCGCCGGTCCCGGGTCTTCCAGGCCGCTCAGATCGACCAGGTCGGCGGCCGCGGAGTAGGCAGCCGGTGGATGCACCTTCTGGCACAGGACGCCGTCGACGACGTGGAAGGTCGTGCGCAGCGTCTCATGGCGCGCGATGAAGGCCGTCATGGCCTGTTCGAGCAGGGCCAGATTGTAGTAGGGGATAGGCGCGCGGTACTGGTAGCACCAGGGCGAATTGTTGACGGCGGTGTTGATCTGGCTATGGACCCACTCAGCCTGCTGCTTGAACGAGGTATGGTAGTACGCTTTTTCGGCCAGCCGCGTCACCGGCTTGGCCACGCTCAGCGCGAGCGTGTCGAGCCGCGCGGCCATGAGCGCCACGGTGGGGTAGTCGAATACGTCCTTGAGCTTGAGCTCCTTCTGGAACACGCTGTTCACGCGCCCTTGCAACTGCACGGCCAGTAACGAATGGCCGCCCAGGCTGAAGAAGTTGTTGGTGGTGCCGACCTGGTCCAGCTTGAGCACCGTCGCCCAGATGGCGGCAAGCGTGGCCTCGGTCTCCGTTTGCGGCGCCGCGTAGCTGGCAGCCAGCAGGCTCGCGTCGGGCGCGGGCAGGGTGCGCTTGTCGATCTTGCCGTTGGACGTGAGCGGGAATTGATCCATCGTCACGTACACGGACGGCACCATGAAGTCAGGCAGCGCCGCCTGCAGATGGGCGCGCAGGTCGTCCTCGGCTGGCGTGGCGTTAGGGGCCGCCGTGACATAGGCGACCAGGCGCTTGTCGCCGGCGGTGTCTTCGCGGACCAGGACGACCGCGTTCTCCACGCTCGGGTGGCGCGCCAGCTGATGCGCGATTTCACCCAGTTCAATGCGGTAGCCGCGCAGCTTGACCTGGTCGTCGATACGGCCGATGTAGTCGAGATTGCCGTCGGCCAGGTAGCGTACCAGGTCGCCGGTGCGGTACAGCCGGTCGGCCGGATCGCTGGAGAACGGATTGGCGATGAAGCGCTCCGCGGTCAAGGCGCGACGATGCAGGTACCCACGCGCGAGGCCGGCGCCGCCGATATAGAGCTCGCCCGGTGAACCCATCGGCACGAGCTGGCGTTCGCCGTCGAGCACATACACGATGGCGTTCGGGATAGGCCGGCCGATGTGCGGGTGGTCCGTGCCGCGCACTGGCGCGATCGTGGAGTCGACCGTGCATTCGGTGGGTCCGTAGACGTTGTAGAAGTGGATCGCCGACGCGCTCATCAGGCGCCAGCTGGCGTGGCTGATGGCTTCGCCGCCGACCAGGACGAGGCGTGGCTGGTAGCCGGTCGCGTCCAGCATGCCGGCCGAAATGAGCAGGTCGAGGTGGGCCGGCGTGCAGTCGAAGGCGTCGACCGTGTGCTGTTCGAGATAGCCAAGCAGGGCGGCGCTGTCGCGGCGTATATCGTCCGGAATGATGACGATGGCGTGGCCCGACAGCAGTTGGACGACCGACTTCATCGATCCGTCGAAGGACAGCGAGCCATTCAGGCCGACCCGCGTAGGAGCCGGGCAGTGACGGCTCAACACCGCGTCGAGCGCCTGCCACAGGTTGATCACGCTGGCGTGTTCGACCACCACGCCCTTGGGCTGGCCGGTGGAGCCAGACGTGTAGATCACGTAGGCAGGGTTGCGCGACGAGTCGGCATGGTCGCGGGCGCGGTTGGTGGACGGGTAGCCTTGCAGCGGCGCCTGGTCCAGCGCGATCAGGCGCAGGGCGGGGGCGTCCGTGGTCAGCGGCGCGAGCCGGTCCGCCAAAGCCGCTTGGGTGACGAGGATGGTGATCGCGCTGTCGGCGACCATATAGGCCAGCCGCTGCGGCGGATAGCTCGGATCGAGCGGCACGTAGGCGCCACCGGCCTTCAGGACGGCCAGCAGGCCCACGAGCATATCCGGGGTGCGCTCGACACACAGGCCGACCAGTATCCCCGCTCCCACACCCTGCGCACGCAGATGGTGGGCCAGCCGATTGGCGCGGGCGTTAAGCTCGGCGTAGCTGAACGTCGTACTGCTATATACCACAGCATGCTGGTCCGGCGCGCGCGCCGCCTGCGCCTCGAACAGTTCGTGAATGCAGGCGCTGCGCGGATAGTCAGCGGCGGTCGCGTTGAGGGAATGGAGCAAATGGTGCTGTTCTGCCTCGGACAGCATGGGCAGGTGCCGGATCGGGGTCGCGGGGTTCGCCACGATGGCCCGCAGCAACCGGCTGAAATGCTCGCCCATGCGTTCGATGGTGGCAGCGTCGAACACGTCGCAGTTGTAGTCAAGGCTTAACGCCAAGCCGTCTTCGCCTTCGCTGGCGTTGAGCACCAGTTCAAACTTGGCCGGTAGCGCAGTGCCGTTCACCGGCTCGAAGCGCACATCGGCCAGTTGCAGCGATCCTGCGTCGCCGCCCTCGTTGGTGTTCATGCTGAACATCACCTGGAACAGTGGGCTGTGCTGGGCGCTGCGGGCGGGCTTGAGGCGTTCGACCAGCACTTCGAAAGGCACGTCCTGGTTGGCCTGGGCGTCCAGGTTGACGGCGCGGGTGCGGGCCAGGTGTTCCGTAAACGCCGGGTTGCCGCCGCAGTCGCTGCGCAGGACCAGGGTGTTGACGAAGAAGCCGATCAGGCCTTCGAGCTCCTTCTGCAGGCGGTTTGCGACCGGCGTGCCGATGACGATGTCGTCGCTGCCGGCGTGGCGGGCGATCAGCACGGCGAAGGCGCTGTGCAGCACCATGAACAGGGTGGCGTGCTGCGCGCGTGCGAGCTGGCGCAGGCCGGCCTGGGTGGAGCGGTCGGTGCCGAAGCGGTGGCTGGCGCCGCGGAAGCTTTGGCGCGCCGGGCGCGGACGGTCGAGCGGCAAACTGTGCACCGGCGGCAGGCCAGCCAGCTGGCCTTCCCAGTAGGCGAGCTGCTGTTCGAGCACTGCGCCTTGCAGCCAGTCGCGCTGCCACTGGGCATAGTCGGCGTAATGCAGCGCGAGGGGCGCCAGCGGGTCCGGCCGGCCGGCGCGCAGCGCGTCGTAGAGGGTGATGAACTCCTTGATCAACACGCCCATCGACCAGCCATCGGAGGCGATGTGGTGCATGTTGAACAGCAGGACCCCGTCGTCGTCGGCGAGCCGCAGATAGCTCGCGCGCAGCATCACGTCCTCGGCCAGGCTGAAGACGGTGCTGGCGTCTTGCTGGGCCGCCGACTGGACGGCCCGCTCCTGCTCGGCCAGGGACACGTGGCCAAGGTCGAGCCGGGCCAGGGTGAAGTCGACCTGATCGCGCACGGTTTGCCAGGTGCCGTCGGCGTCCTGGCTGAAGACCGTGCGCAGCGGTTCATGGCGCGCGATGATGCGCCTGAATGCCTGTTCTGCGATCGACGCGTGGAAGCGGCCGCGCACGCGCAGTGCGGCCGGCATGTTGTAGTGGGCGCTGCCGGCGTCGAACTGGTCGATGAACCATAGGCGCTGCTGGGCGAACGAGGCCGGCAGGCGGTTGGCGCTGCGTTTGTGCGGCGTAACCGGCGCGCGCGCGATGCGGCCTTTGCTGGCGTCGGCCAGTTCGGCCAGCGCTGCCAGGCTGGTGGTGCTGAAGATGTCCTTGACGGAGAGTTCGACGCCGAACGCCTGACGCATCTCGGACAGCAAGCGCATGGCGAGGAGCGAATGGCCGCCCAGTTCGAAGAAGTTGGCGCCGGCGCTGACCTGGTGGGCCGGTAGCTGCAGCAGCGCCGCCCAGATTTCGGCCAGGCGCTGCTCGGTGGCGCCGCGCGGGGCCTGGTAGTGGGCCTGCAGGGCCGCAGCGTCCGGCGCCGGCAAGGCCTTCTTGTCGATCTTGCCGTTGGCCGACACGGGCAGCGCATCCATGACGACGAACAGGGCCGGCACCATATAGTCGGGGAGGGCGGCGAGGAGGTGGCTGCGCAGGGGGGCAACCAGGCCGTCCGTCTCGTTCGCCGTCAGGTAGGCCACCAGGCGCTTCTGGCCCGGTACGTCCTCGCGCGCGAGCACGACCGCGCCCGTCACCTGCGGGTGGCGCGCGAGCTGCTCTTCGATCTCGCCCAGTTCGATGCGGAAGCCGCGGATCTTGACCTGGTCGTCGATGCGGCCGACGTATTCAAGCCTGCCGTCGGCCAGGTAGCGAACCAGGTCGCCGGTCCTGTAGAGATGTTCGGCAGGGTCGGCCGCAAACGGATTGGCGACGAAGCGTTCGGTCGTGAGCTCGGGACGGTTGAGATAGCCGCGCGCCAGGCCGGCGCCGCCGATGTAGAGTTCGCCGATGGCGCCGATCGGGGCCAGTGCCTGGAAGGCGTCGAGCACGTACAGCTTGAAATTGTCGATCGGGCGGCCGATCGACATGGCGTCGCCCGCGCGCAGGACGGCGGTGGTGGCGCACACCGTCGTTTCGGTGGGGCCGTAGGCGTTGTGGACGGTGCACCTGTCCTGCCAGCCGGCCAGCAGCGACAGGCTGAACGCCTCGCCGGCCAGGATCAGGTGTTCGAGCGCGTACTCGCGCCGCGCGTCGAGCGCCGGCAGCAGCGCCGGCGGCAGGGTGACGTGGGTGATGCGCTGCGCGATCAGGCAGTCTTCGAGCGCCCGCGGGTCCTGCTTCTGCAGTTCGGTGCACAGGTGGAGAGCGGCGCCGGCGAGCAGCGCCATGGTCCACTCGGAGACGGCGGCGTCGAAGCTGGGCGAGGCGAAGGCGAGCACGCGGCTGTCGGCCTGCACCGCGAAATCGCGCCGCTGGAACTGTGCCAGGTTGGCAGCGCCGCGATGTTCGACCATCACGCCCTTGGGCTGCCCGGTCGAACCGGAGGTGTAGATGATGTAGGCCAGGTTGCGTGCGCACTGGCCTTGCAGGCGCGCGGGATTGGTTGTCGGCTGGCCGGCGGTTTGGCCGCCGTCGATAGGGACAACGCGCAGCGCCGGCACGGCGCCGGCGAGCGAAGCGCCCAGCGCTTCCAGCCTGGTCTCGGTGAGCAGGATGCGGATGCCGCTGTCGGCGACCATGTATGCCAGGCGGCTTTCCGGATAGCCGGGGTCGAGCGGCAGATAGGCGCCTCCGGCCTTGAGCACCGCCAACAGGGCAACGATGAGATCGGGGCCGCGCGTGAGGCACAGGCCCACCGGCGTGTCGATCCCGATGCCGTGCTCGCGCAGGCAGTGGGCCAGCCGGTTGGCGCATTCGTTCAGTTCCGAGTAGCTCAGCGCCTGGTCTTCGTACACCAAGGCGGTGTGCGCGGGAGTACGCTGCACCTGCGCCTCGAACAGCTCGTGCAGGCAGCGGTCCTGCGGGAAGTCGGCGGCCGTGTCGTTCCAGCCTTGCAGCAGTTGGCGTTCGGCCTCGCCCAGGATGGCTTGCCGGTAGAGGGGCAGGTCGCGGTCGGTCAGCACGCCGGCGATGAGCTGCTCCAGTTGCCCGGCCAGGCGGGCGATGCGCGCTTCGGTGAACAGGTCGCTGCTGTATTCCCAGTGCAGCGCCAGTCTTCCATCGGCCTCGGTGACTTCGAGATTGAGATCGAAAAATGTATGGATCTTGTCGGGCCGCTCGACCCGGCAGGCCAAAGCGGGCAAGGCCAACTGGCCGATGGCGTTGTTTTGCAGGGTGAAGACGACCTGCACCAGCGCGCCGTGGCTGGTGCTGCGGCCGGCGACGGCGGCGCGCACGACCTCGTCGAACGGGAGCATCTGGTGACGGAAGGCGTCGACGATGTGCTGCCTGGACTGGGCCAGCAACTGGACGAAGGACAGTTCCAGGTCGACCTGGTGGCGCAGCGCGACCAGGTTGACGAAGTAGCCGACCAGGCCGGCGACGTCGTCGTGGGTCCGGTTGGCGACCGGCGTGCCGATGACCATGTCGTCGGACTGGCTGTGATGCCGCAGCACGGTGGCGAACAGGGTTTCGAGCACCATGAACAAGGTGGTGCCGGTCTGCTGCGCCAACTGCTTGAGCGCGGCGAGGGTGGCGGCGCCGAGCATGGTGCGCAGGTGGCCGGCGCGGCGCGTTGGTTCGAGCGGACGGCGCTGATCGAGCGCCAGGCTGTGGACCTGGGGCACGTCGCGCAGGCGCTCGCTCCAGTAGCGTTTCAGGTCGGCGCCGGGCTGGCCCTGCATCGTTTCGCGCAGCCAGTGCGCGTAGTCGGCATAGCTGACCGGCAGGGGCGGCAGCGCCGCCTGCGCGTCGCTTGCGTACAGCGTCTGGAATTCCGTGATCAGCACGCCCAGGGACCAGCCGTCCGAGGCGATATGGTGCATCACCATGCCGAGGCGATGATGCTGTTCGCCCAGGCGGACCAGGCGCACGCGCAGCATGAGGTCGCGCGCGAGGTCGAACGGTTCCGCCGCCAGTGTGCGCAGCAGGCGGGCGGCTTGCTCCTCGCGTTCGGCGGGCGGCAGGGACGTCAGGTCGGAAAGCGGCACCGCGCAGGCGTGGGATGGCAAGATGCGCTGCATCAGCACCCCGTCCTGCGCGTCGAACACGGTGCGCAAAGGCTCGTGGCGGGCGACGATGCTGGTCAAGGCCGCTTCCAGCGCGGCCGGGCTCAGCGGGCCCTGCAGGTCGAGCACGCTGACGAAATGGTATTCGTCGCCGGTCGCGCCGGCCTGCTGCGTCAGCCACAATTGTTCCTGGCCGTACGAGGCGCGTACTGCCGCCTCGCCAGCGCGCCTGGCGATCGGCGCCACGCTGGCCATGCTGGCCTGGGACGCGCCGGCGTTCTCGCGCAGCCAGGCCGTCAGTTCGGGTTTGAATTGACGCAACTGCGCCACCACCTCGGGCGTGAGCGTGTCTTTCGGGGCATTGACCTTGACCTGGTCGCCCTGGAGGGAAAAACGGATCGCGCTGTCGTGGCAACGCTGTAAGAACTCAACAAAAACCATCGCAGAAGTGTTGTCCAGTAAGTTGGTTCAGCCGGCCTGGCAAGGTCGCGCTGGGCGCCTCAGAGCGCCGGTTCGATAAAATGTTCCAGCGCCGCGTTGATGCAGTCGAGTACGTCCGGGGCGCAGGTGTGCAGGAAGAAATGGTCGCCGGCGAACCACTGCACACGGCACGGGCCGCTGGTCTCCTCGCTCCATCCACTGACCTCCGTGGACGATCCGATCCGGTCGGCATTGCCCGCCAATACGGTCAGCGGCTGGCACAGCGGCCGAGCGGGACGGTATTGGTAGTCGTGCACGAGTGCGAAATCGGCGCGGATCGCCGGCAGGAGCAGGGCCATCAGCTCGGCGTCGGCCAGGATCTCTGGCGGCGTGCCGTTGTAGGTCACCAGCTCGCGCACGAGCGCGGCGTCGTCGAAGCGGTGGATGGCGGGCCGCCATGGCCGGTAGCGCGGGGCGGCGCAACCGGACAGGAACAGGTGGCAGGGCTGAGCGCCGCCACGCCCGGCCAGCGCGCGCGCCACCTCGAAGGCGATCAGCGCGCCCAGGCTGTGGCCGAACAAGGCGAACGGCTGCCCCGGCGTTGCCTCTGCCGCCTCGCCGATCACCTCGGCCAGGGTGTCGACCAGTTGCGCCAGCGAGGTGCAGGACGGCTCGTTGAAACGCGCGCCGCGGCCCGGCAATTGCACGGCGCAGACCTCGATGTCCGGCGCCAGCCCGGCTTGCCACGCGAGGTAGCTGGCTGGGCTGCCGCCGGCATAGGAAAAGCAGTACAGGCGCAGCGCGCGGCGCGGGCCGGGGCGGCGCAGGAGCCAGGGAGTCGGGGGCATCAGGTCGCTCATGGGAGGTGACATGCGGTAGAGAGCCGGCGAACCGGATCGGCTAGCAAGGCTCGGCCACCAGTTCGGCGTACAGGCCTTTCAGGCTGCCGGCCGATTCGTCCCAGCTCACCTTGCGCAGCTCGCCGCTGGCACCTGCCGCCAGGCGCTGGGCGTAGGCAGGATCGTCGACCAGGGTCAGGATTGCCTCGGCGATGGCCTCGCAGTCGTCGGGGGCGATCTTGATGACGCTGTCGACCAGCTCGGCCAGCCCGCAATTGCTGGAGATGATGGTCGGCACGTGGGCATTGATGGCTTCCAGCGCGGCGATGCCGAAGGGCTCGGACACGGACGGCATCACGTACACGTCAGAGCGGGCGAACAGCTCGGCCACGCCGGCGGCGTCGATAAAGCCGGGAAAGCTGAAGTGGTCGGCGATGCCCAGCGCCGCCACCAGCGACTTCATGCGCGGCAGCAGGTCGCCGTCGCCGGCCATGACGAAGGACACGTTCTGGTTCCGCTGCAGGACGATGCGGGCCGCCTCGATGAAGTATTCGGGACCCTTCTGGTAGGTGATACGGCCGAGGAAGGTCACCAGCGGACGCTGCACGGCGTCCGGGCGGGCGGGACGGGTCACCAGGTGCTTGTCGGTGGCGTTGTAGATGGTGACGACCTTGTCCGGGTGCTGTTCGTAGCGCGCGATGATGACGTCGCGCGTGTAATTGCTCACGGCGACGATGCGGTCGGCCATGTCCATGCCGAAGCGCTCGATCTTGTAGATTTCCTTGTTGTAGGTCTCGCCCGAGCGGTCGAATTCGGTCGAATGCACGTGCACGACGAGCGGCTTGCCGGTCACCTTCTTGGCGTGGACGCCGGCCAGGTAGGTCAGCCAGTCGTGGGCGTGGATGACGTCGAAGTCGTCGACCGTGCCGAGCATGCGCGCGGCGCTGGCGGCGTAGCGCATGGCCTCGCCGGTGAGCGAGGCGCCGCTGTAGGAACTGCGGCGGGGCTTGGCGGCGGCCGCGCTGTCGGGCGGGGCGGCGGCGTCGATCTCGATGAAACGGATGGCGTTGACGAACTCGCCGCTGCCGGCGCGGTACGACAGCGCGCCAGGGCCGGCGCCGGCGGCCGACGATCCCGCCACGGCGGGCAGCACGAAGGTGGTGTGCACGCCGCCGACGGCGTCCAGGCCCTTGGTCAGGCCGGCGCAGGCGGTGCCCAGGCCGCCGGAGATAAAGGGGGGGAATTCCCAGCCAAACATCAGTATGTTCATCGTGTTCTCGCAAGGTCGCAAAAAATGGTGGACTCGCCGTGCAACTGCCGGCGCGCTCTAGAAAATATTGCCTGCCTCAAGCTGGTTGAACAGCTGCTGGATATTGGCCGGATCGAAGCCGTCGGGGTGGCTCTTGCGCTGGATGAACTCGAACATCATTCCCGAGTTCGCCTCACGGCGCGTGAACACCTGGATCAGGCCGTCGCCGCGGATGACGCTGGTGGCGAAGTGCATGCCCGAGGCCTTGAGCGTGTCCGTCACGGCCTGCACGTCGTCGACGGCGATGGCGATGTGCTGCACGCCGGGGCCGTACTGCTCGATGTAGCGGGACACCTGGGAATCGGGCCCGGTGCCCTGCACCAGCACGATGGAGAAGCCGCCCGCGCTCAGCTCGGCCGACTTCATGCCGGAGAAGGCGCCGTCGATATGGCGGCGCGCGATCAGCTCGAAGCCGAACACGTTCTCGTACAGGAACAGGGCTTGTTCGAGGTCGACGACGGCGATGGCGACGTGGTCGATGCTGGTTTTTCCGCCAAGATAGGTTTTCACGCTGGTTCTCCCAATAGGTTCAATGGACGCCAAGGCCGGCTTATTCATCGCCGACCCGCACGAAGCGGTAGGTCAGCGCTACGCTCTGGATCGGCGCGCCCACAGCGGTGAAGAACTTGCTGGCCCGTACCGGGTCGCCCGAGGGCGGATAGACCAGGAAGCTGCGGGTGCCGTACACGGAAGCGGTGTACTTGGCCTGCAGGTTGTTGCCGTCGCGGTTGACGAAGCGCAGGCGGCGCACGTGGGCGAAATTGACGCTGGCCGTGTTGTCGAGGGTGGCGGCGCAACTCGCGTAGTCGCTGATGTCCTGGCCGCTCAGGGTGGCGCACTCGAAGCCGACCAGGTCGCCGTTGTTGTCCTGGAACCAGTAGCCGCCCACAGCGCCGGTGACGGTGTGGTTGCGGTGGAAGGTGACGCTGTACTCGTGGGTGCCGTTCGGCTGCGCGGCGGTGCTGGTGAACACGTAGCGTCCGGCCAGGTTGGTCTCGTCCAGAGGCGAAGGGGCGTCGCGCAGCATGTCGCGCACCCGGAACGAGGGGTCGTAGCCCTGGTCGGGCCGTTCGTACAGCACCTGGTAGCCGCCACTGATGGCCTTGATGAAGTGCAGCACCACGTCGCCATAGCCGGGGAAGCTGAGCACGATGGCGCCGTCGGCGCGCTGGCGCCAGGTGAAGCTGCGCTGCTCCGACACCACGTCCGGGTGGTGGGCGAGCGTGCTGGTGACCACGCCTTCGGTGGCCGAGGTGAACAGCAGGTCGTTGGCCTCGCTGGCCTTCTTGAAGTCCAGCTCCAGGCTGATGAAGAAGCGGTCCAACGGGTGCACGGCCGGCGCGGCGATGAAGCGGTCGACCAGGCCGACGAGCTGGGTGGTGGCCGTCACGGCCTGGTAGTCGGCCAGGCTGATGCGGGCCGAGCCGCTGTCGGCCTGCACCTGGGCAGCGGTGACGCCGTCCGGCAACTGGACCTGGCGGTGCACCTCGTAGCTGAGGGCGTAGGCGCCGTTGACCGAGGCCGTCAGGCTGAGCTGGTCGTACCACTGCTTGACCGGCATGGACTGGTAACCGCTGCCGATGACGTAGAAGTCCTGCGGGCCGACGATGGCCGTGCTCTCGCCGGTGGCGAAGGCGAGCGTGTCCTGGCGCGTGGCGAAGCCGCTGGCGCTGGGGTTGACGGGCTTGTCGAGGCCTTCCAGGCGCAGCGACATGGCCGCGCCGCGGACGGTGCCGTGCAGGGGCGAGTCGAACAGCGGATCGTCGAGATGGGTGAGGAAGACGTCGCCATTGCCCACGCCCGACAGGTCGATCTCCTGGCGGTGGTAGGTGTCCGACACCTGGCTGTCCACCTTGCCGTCGCCGTCGTTGTCGAAGTCGATGTTCCAGGTCGAGTCCTGGGTGCGCTTGCCGCTGGCCGTGATGCGCGCGGTGCCGGTGACCGGGCAGCCCGCCAGCGGCCGGCTCAGGCAAGTCGTGCTCACGAGATTGAGCGTGATGGTACCGTCGGTCTGCAGGTTCCACACGAAAAAGCTGAGCAGTTGCTGGTTCTGCCAGATGCGGCCGGTGCGCAAGCTCTTGTCGAAGGGCGCCTCGGTGGCCGAGCCGAAGAACTCGAAGGCCGGCTTGCCGGCGCCGGCGGCCGGGGTCCACAGGCCGACCACCTGCTGGGTGTTGGGCACAGCGGCCAGCACGACCTCGCTGGGAGCGTGGGCGGTGCCGCCGCCGCAGGCGCTCAGCAGGCAGGCGAAGAAAAGAGCAAACAGGTTCTTGGGCACGGTCAATCCATGGCGGTTCAAGTGGCCGTTGGCGGCCAGGCGGGCGAAGGGCTGCGCCAGGCGGGCGCGGATGGCTGGGCGGCTCATTGCAGGTCCACCACAGGGCGGCCGCGGTCCAGGCGCAGGTCCAGTTCGGCGATGTCGCTGGCGCGCAGCGCGCCGGTTTGCTGTTTGAGGCTCAGGCCCGCGATCAGGTAGTTGTACAGGGCGTCGGCGTAGTCCTGCCTGGCTTGCACGAGCTTGCGCTCGGCGTCGAGCACGTTGAGCATGTCGATGACGCCTTCGTCGTAGCCGCGGTGGGCGTACTCGAGCGCGCTCTGGCTCGAGACGATGGCCGCCTTGCGCGCGTTGACCGCCGCGACTCCCGAGATCACGTTCAGATAGGCCGCATGGGTTTGCTGGAGCACGCTGCGCTCGGCGCCGTCGCGCTTGTCGCGCTGCTCCTGGTAGAGAAAGCCCGCCTCGCGGGCGCCGGCGGACACGGCGCCGCCGCTGTAGAGGGGAATCGTCAAGGTCAGCGCGATGCTGGCGCCGCGCTTGATCTGTTTGTCCGGCAGGGCGATGTCGTAGTTGCGCCGGTCGTAGCCGTCGGAATAGCGCAGGTTGGCCGCCACGGTCGGCAGATGCCCGGCGGCGCGCCCGAGGGCGAGCTGGTGCGCTGCCTCGACGCTGCGCGCGGCGATCTGCAGTTCCAGGTTATTGGCGAGCGCAGCGTCGCGCCAGGGTGCGTAGGCCTGCGGCGCCGGCGGCTTGGCCGCGAAGTCCTCGGGCAGGGCCGATAGTTCGGCCAGCGGCAGTCCGGTGATGGCCTTGACCGCGTCGAAGGCGGTGTTGAGCCGATTGCCGGCCACGACAGTGTCGGCGGTGGCGGCGTCCAGCGCCGCTTGCGCTTCCAGATAGGCGGAAATGCGCGCCATGCCCATATCGTACTTGAGCTTGGCCGCCTTCCACTGCAGGCGCAGCGCGTCCTCGGCCGAACGGGCGGCGGCGTATTTGGCGCCGGCCGTGATGGTTTGCAGGTAGGCGTCGGCAACGCGCAGGATCAGGGCCTGTTGTTCGCTCTCCAGTTTTAGGGCGGCCACGTCGACCTGGGCCTGGCCGCGCCGGTAGGCGTGCAGGGCCGCCAGGTCGAACAGGGGCTGGGCCAAGGTAATGTTGTAGCCGGGCGCGTTGCTGTCGGTGATGGTCTGCCCGGCGGCGGCGAAGGGATTCGACTGGGTGGTGCGGGTGTCGGCCCGGGACCGGATGAGGGCGGCCTCGACCGTGATCTTGGGCAGCAGTCCGGCGCGCGCGATCGTGGCCGCTTCGTTTCCGGCGCGATAGGCGGACTGGGCGCCGCGCAATTGCATATCGTTTTGCAGCGCCTGGGTGTACACCTCGGACAAGCTGACCGGGTGCGCCTGGCAGGCCGCGACCACGCATGCCCACCCCAGCAGAAGGGTGGGGGCACGCACGGTGCCGGAGCGTGCCGTGAGCGCTGCCGAAGGACACAAAGGTTGAGCTTGCTTAAAAAAACGCATGTATGTAGTAATACTATAAATGGAGTGAAAGTCACTGCGAGCCCCAGAGCATGCCGTATCGCTTGCCCTTTTGATATGGATTAGAAAAGATCCATATCGACAAACCAAAATCCCATTAATTCGTCATCTTTGTCATATTTACGTGCTGTTATTGGCATATACGCCAAATTTTCTTCTTCATGCACTGCGGATGCCACCTTCCGAGCAAAACTTTCCTCTCCAGACTAAAAGTTATCTATCGGAAATAGTTGCCGGCAAGCGTAGAAAATTTTCTACGTTCTTCTTGTAGTAATGCTACATCGTGGGCTAGTATAGGTGCGGGTTTTCTGTATGTCTAGTTAAATTTTTAACACGAAATGCGACACAAATCCCGCCCGGCTGTTAAGCAAATCCTGACGTTAATATTGATTGGCATTCCATGAACGTGTTCCCCGATACCCGGCGCGCGGCGCCGCCCCTGCGACTCATGCTCGCGCTATGCCTGGCTACCGCCGTGTCTGGCTGCGGGCGCGGCCTGGCGCAGGCCCGCGCCGATGACACACGGCCGGCCGCCACCGATGCGGCGGTCGAGGTGGCGCGGGAGGACGTGCTCGTCCTGCACCGCGAACAGTCGGCCTCGGCCACGGTCATCACCGGCACGCTGCAGCCCGAGCGTTGCGCCGATCTGCGCGCCGAGACGGCCGCCGTGGTGGTGCAGGTGCTGCGCGAAAACGGAGAACGGGTCAAACAGGGTGAGCTGCTGGTGCGCCTGGACGACGCCGCGATCCGCGACAACCTGGCCTCGGCCAACGCAACGGCGCGGGTCGTCGCGCAGGCGCTCGCGCAAACCGAGCGCCAGCTCCAGCGCATCGAACGCCTGCGCGGCATGGGCCTGGCGGCCCAGCAGGAAGTGGAGGAGGTCGAGAGCCGGCGCGCCAGCGCGCAGGGCGACTTGGCCGCGGCCAGCGCCAGGGTGGCGCAGGCGCGTCAGCAGTTGCAGCGCACCGAGGTGCGCGCCCCCTTCGACGGCATCATCAGCGAGCGCAAGGTGTCGCCGGGCGACACGGCGCAGATCGGCAAGGAGCTGGTCAAGGTGCTGGACCCGGCCAGCGTGCGCCTGGCAGGCCTGGTGTCGGCCGACCGCGCCGCCAGCGTGAAGGTGGGGCAGGTGGTCGATTTTCAGGTCAATGGCGATGACAGCCGGCAGTTCGTGGGCCACGTCAAGCGCATCGATCCGGCCGCCAGCGCCGCCACGCGCCAGGTGGCGCTGCTGGTCGAGTTCGACAACCAGGGCGCGGCGCCCGTGGCCGGCCTGTACGCGGAAGGCCACATCGAGACCGACCGCGCGGCGGCCCTGTCGATCAACAGTTCGGCGCTGGTGCGCGAGGATGGGCGCGTGTACGCCTGGCGGGTGCAGGACGGCGCCTTGCGCAAGGCTGTGGTGACGCTGGGCAAATTCGATGCGCGTTACGGCCGCTACCTGGTGAGCGCCGGCCTGGCCGAGGGCGACACCGTGATCCGCAGGCCGGGCGCGGGGCTGAGCGAAGGGCGCAAGGTGCGCATGGCGGCGCCGGTCCGGCTGTAGGCCGCCCGCATGCTGTTGCCGACCTTTCCCACATAACGTAGAAGCCGACCATGTTCCTGTCCGACTTTAGCATCCGGCGTCCGATCGCGACGCTGGTCATCATCCTGGCGCTCATGTGCCTGGGCCTGCTGGCGCTGACCAAGCTGCGCGTGAACCAGTACCCGGACATCGAGCCGCCCGTGCTGTCGATCGTCATTCCCTATCCCGGCGCCTCGCCCGAATCGGTCGAGCGCGAGATCATCACCCGCATTGAAAAGTCGCTCCAGAGCATTCCCGGCGTCGACCACGTGTATGCGGAGGCGAGCGAGGGCAGCGCCAATATCTGGATTAACTTTAACTTCAGCAAGAACATGATCGAGGCGTCGGACGAGGCGCGTAACGTCATCGCCGCCGTGCGCTACAAGCTGCCGCAGGAGATGCGCGAGCCGATCTTCCAGCGCGTGGACCCGTCCGCCCAGCCGGTGATGATCCTGTCGCTGTCGTCGACCTCGCAGTCGCATGCCGACATCTCGCGCCTGGCCGAGGACAGCCTGGTGGACCGCCTGCGCGCTGTGGACGGCGTGGCCACCGTGGTCGTGGGCGGCTCGCTCAAGCGCGAGCTGAGCGTGCTGCTGCACGCGCAAAAGCTGCATGAATATAACGTCTCCGTGGCCGAGGTGGTGACCGCGCTGCGCAACGAGAATGCGACGGCGCCCGTCGGCACCCTGCACGGGCCGCTGGAAGACCACAGCATCCGCCTATCGGGCCGCATCCGGGCGCCGGCCGATTACGAGCGCATCGTCATCGCGCGCCATGGCGACGAGGCGGTACGGCTGGCCCAGGTCGCCACCATCAGCGACGGTTTCGCCGACGTCAACGACGTCACCATGCGCAACGGCAAGCCCAACGTCGGCTTCTTCCTGACCCGTTCGCGCGACGCGAGCACGGTGGACATGGCCATCGGCGTGCGCAAGCTGGTCAAGGAGATCGGCGCCACGCTGCCGGCCGGCACCAAGCTGGAGATCACCAGCGACGGCGGGCGCGACGCGAAAAACCAGCTGGGCAACGTGGTGCACGCGCTGGTGCTCGGTGCCGGCCTCACCATCGTGGTGGTCTACCTGTTCCTCAATTCCTGGCGCTCGACCCTGGTCACGTCGCTGAGCCTGCCGACCTCGGTGATCGCCGCCCTGATCGTCGTGTGGCTGTGCGGCTTCACGCTCAACTTCATGTCCCTGCTGGGGCTGTCGCTGGCCATCGGCGTGCTCATCGACGACGCGATCGTCGTGCGCGAGAACATCGTGCGCCACATGGAGGCCGGGGCCGACCCGGTCAGCGCGGCGCGCAACGGTACCCGCGAGATCGGCGTGGCGGTGGCCGCCAGCACCTTCGCCATCATCGCCGTGTTCGTGCCGGTGGCCTTCATGCCGGGCGAGGCCGGCCAGTGGTTCAAGCCGTTCGCCTTGACGGTGGCTTTTTCGGTGCTGGTGAGCCTGTTCATCTCGTTCACCTTGGACCCGATGCTGTCGGCCTACTGGGGCGACCCGGCCGGCTACCACCGCGCCGAAAAGCGCGGCATCGGACGCCAGCTGGCGCGCTTGAACGGCTGGTTCGACCGCCAGTCCGCCGGTTACGGCAAGGTGGTGGGCTGGGCGCTGCGCCACCGCGGCTGGATGACGCTCATCGCGCTGGCCGCGTTCGCCGGCGCCATCGCGCTGCAGCTGGCCTTCGGCGGCACCAGCTTCCTGCCGGTGGTGGATACGGGCAAGGTGAGGATCGACGTGCGCAGCCCGCCGACCTCCAGCCTGCCATACTCCCAGCTCAAGGTGGACAAGGCGGTGCAGGTGGCGCACACGCTGCCCGACACCCGTGCCACGGACAGCACCGCCAACGCCGGCGGCGGCAGGATCTACGTCAACATCGGCACCCGCGCGGAGCGCAAGCGCTCGGCCGCGGACGTGGCGGCCGACCTGCGCCGGCTGCTGGCCAATGTGATCGGGGCCGAATACGTCGTCAGCGACGACCTGGCCAGCAGCGCGCGCACGGTCGAGATCGAGTTCTCGGGCACCGATTCGCGCAAGCTGATGGAGATCACCAACGCCTACATGGACAAGCTCAGGCAGGTCAAGGGCGCGGTCGACGTGGGCCTGTCCGAGCAGGACCCGAAGGACGAGCTGCAGATCGAGCTGGACCGTGGCCTGGCCAGCACCCTGGGCGTGTCCGTCAACGACGTGGCGCAGACGATGCGGGTGGCCTTCGCGGGCGTTCCCGTGGGCGACTGGATCGACCCCACCGGCGAGGCGCGCGACGTGGCCGTGCGGCTGGACCCGGCCGACCGGGTCAGCGCGCAGAACATCGAACGCCTGCCGATCGCCGTCAACGGCGGGCGCCAGATGGTGCCGCTCGAACAGATCGCGCACATCACGATGAGCAAAGGGCCTTCGCACATCGCCCACACCGACGGGCGGCGCGTGGTGACGGTGTCGGCCAACGCCCAGGGCCGTTCGGCCGGCGAAGTGACCGACGACGCGATGGCGCTGGCGCGCAGCATTGATTTCCCGCCTGGCTACGGGATCTACCTGGGCGGCGCTTCGCGCAGCCAGAAGGAATTGTTCACCGCGATGGCGGTCGCGCTGGCGATGGGGATCGGCTTGATGTACCTGATTTTGGTGGTCCAGTTCGGCTCCTTCAGCGCGCCGCTGGCGATCATGCTGTCGCTGCCGCTGAGCCTGATCGGCGTGGTGCTGGCCTTGCTGCTGACCGGCGGCAGCCTCAACTTGATGAGCCTGATCGGCGTGATCATGCTGATGGGCCTGGTGGCGAAGAACGCGATCCTGCTGCTCGACTGCACACGCAACCTGGAGGCCCAGGGCACGCCGCGTTCGGCCGCCCTGGTGCTGGCCGGGCAGCTGCGCCTGCGCCCGATCGTGATGACCAGCTTCGCCTTGATCGCGGGCATGTTGCCGGTCGCGGTAGGCGGCGGGGAGGGCGCCGAGTTCTACCGTCCGCTGGCGGTGGCCATCATCGGCGGCACCATCACCTCGACCCTGCTGACCTTGCTGGTGGTGCCGACTTTCTATGACAGCATCGAGCTGGCCTGCGCCCGGATCGCCCCGCGTTTCAGGCGCCGCCGCGTGCCGAGCCAGGCGGGAACGTCCGGCCAGGCGGCGAAGGCGATTGGCGCCGTGGACGAGGCGGTGTAAGCGGCGATCCGCGCATCGGCGGACGAGGGCCGCGCCGGACCTTCACTGGACGCTACCAGCTGAAACAGGTCATCACCTCGCCGCCCGGGAGCAGGCGGAAGGCGATCGCGGACGATCTTCCCGCGGGCCAATCCGGGCACAGCGTTTCCTGGGTTGTGAAGCGGATTCTGCCCGGCTCGAGGTCGATCGCGTCGATGCGGATCGCGTCGAAATCGACGAACCGGCCGACGGTGGGGAAGATCGCCTTGTAAAAGCTCTCCTTGGCCGAGAAGGCGAGCGTGACCGCGAGGGCGTAAGGTGGGTGGCCCGGCGCATGCAGCCGCTGGCGTTCATCGGCCGACAGTCCGATCTGTTCCACGCTGGCGAGCGCTTCCTCCGCGATGCGCTCTTCGATGTCGACGCCGATCCCGCGCCACGAAGCGGCCTGCGCGACACTCGCTGCCGCGTACCGTGCGTTATGCGTGATCGAACCGACGATGCCGGGTGGCCATATCGGTTCGCGCCGGCTCCCCGTGTCGACGCGCGCGTTCTCCACGCCGATTTCCGCCAGCGCGGCGCTTGCCGCCAGGCGGCCGAAAAAATATTCGCATTGACGCCGCGGCACGCTGCGCTCGATCGCCGCCGGGAGCGCGATCCCTGCGCGGGCGAAGGCGGCGAGATGGAAGCTGGCCGGCTCGAATTCGATGAGATGGATGCGCAAGCAATGCGCATCGCGTTGCCAAGCGAAGGCGCTGGCCTGCGCCAGACCTGGCATGGTCGTTCCGGATGGCGCAGGCGCGGTGGGGGATGGGGGCATGCGGCAAATTTGTTGTTGAGCCTGCCATGATTATGAACCCATCCGCAGCCCGCCGCACGTCAAAGCGCGGCAGGTGGCCGGCGTCACCGGCGGGCTGGCGGCGGAGCGGCGCTCAGTCGCCTCGGATATCGCTGTTGGCGTCGTTGACGACAAACCCTTGGTCCTGTACGGCGAAGGTCGCCGCCGGCAGCGCGTTCTTGCTGGCGAAGGTGACGCGCCATTGCACCGTGCCGCCGGCGTCGGTGATGAGCAGCGGCACGTTCAAGGATGGGCTCCAGCAGATGTTGCTGGCCGATCCAGCGCGTGTCAGGACGTACCACTGGCATGCGAGGAGCGGTTTGTCGTTGACGGGCGCCGCCGCGAGGCGGGTCAAGCTGTAGTCGCCGCTTGGCCGGGCCAGCGCGTGCGATAAGCTGAACCAGTCAGTGAAATGGCCGATCCGGTACAGGTTGCTGCGCTCGACATCCGTGCGAATCTTGCGCTTGAGGTCAAGCACCACCATGCGCCATTCGGCGTCCTTGGGGGACTTGAGCACATAGGTTTCCAGCGCGTCGTCGGTGCGCCGCCTGAGCTTGCGGTCGCGGTCGCGCCAGACCTCGATATGGTGCTCGGTGCCGCCCAACTGGTAGGTGGCGCGGTAGTCGAGCGCGGCCGGCTCGCCTTTGTCGTTGAAGACCTGGTCAAAATGCAGCGCGCCAGCCGCGAAGGCGGGGGCGGAGGCGACGCATGCGGCGAGAAAAAAAGCCCGCGAACATCGCGGGCTGAAACGAACTTTTTGAAATGTCATACGAATTGTTATTGGCTCAGTAAGCTTAGTTGCGGACGGGCTGGGCGTAGTCGAAGTAGCGGTAGGTCTTGCCGTCGACGGTGAGATCCTTGACCATCAGGTTGACCGAGTAGCTGCCGTTGGTCAACGCTGGATCGCTGGAGGCGCCGGCCAGGTCGGTCGGGAGCTTGAAGCTCAGGCCGGTGGCCGCGACCGACGGATTGAGCACCGCGGTCTTGACGCTCGTTGCGCTGGCACTGGCCGGCTTGACCAGGGCTTCGTTGAGCACGCGGCCGTCCGCTTGCGGCATCGACTGGCCGAGCAGGTAGGCGACGGTCGGGGCGACGTCCACGTTGCCGGTAGGATTGCTGATCGTGGTGCCGGTACGGAAGGCCGGGCCGCTGGCGATGAGCGTGTTGTGCACGTCGATCGGGCTGAAGCTGCCGTGCATGCCGCGGTTGGCGCCGGTGCTCTCGAACTCGATGCCGGGCATGCCGTTGACCAGCTGCTGGGCGTCCCAGTTGAAGCTGACTACGATGTCGGGCTGGCCTTTGCCGGCGCGGACGGTGTTCTCGAGGTTGATCATCGACATCGGCAGGGTGCCGGGGACGACGCCGTAGCGGCTGTCGACGAAAATCGCGCCGTATTCTTCACGCGACTGCAGGAAGCGCACCACGCCGGCGATGGTCGCGGCGTCATGGTCCGGCACGTACAGATAGTCCGATCCGCCGTTGGCGGCCACGACGATGCCCTTGGCTGGCAGCACGGCCGGGACCTTGAAGCTGGCTACCGGCGCCGGCAAGGTCGCGCTGATCGCCTGGTACTTGCTGTTCGCCGGGCCGCACAGCGCGCCGGTCGCGTCCACGTTGACCGGGAGCAGGTTGCTGCCGTCGGCCTTGATGCCGTACATGGCCGAGGTGGAGCAGCCGTTGCCGTCGTAAGCCTTGAAGCCGGCGTAGGTCAGCAGGTCGGCGGTGCGCACGTCGCCCGACACCGAGAAGCCGTTGATGGCGTCGCGCGCACCCAGCGCGGCGTTGGTCACGCCGTTCGCGACCGAGGTGCTGGCCGTGATCGCACGCAGGGGATACAGGCTGGCCGGACCCGACACATTGCTGTGGCCGTGGTCGGAGACGACAATGATATTGGTGCTCGTATCCATGCCGTTGGTCTTGAGCGCGGCCATCAGCTCGCCCAGGCGCGCATCCTGCGAAGCGAGCGCCTTGTGGTAGTTGGCCGAGCCCGGGCCATATGCGTGCTGGGTGTTGTCCGGCGTGCGGAACCAGATCAGCGACAGGTCAGGCAGCTTCTTCGGCAGGATGAAGTCGGTGTACAGCTTCATCATGTACTTGTTGGCCGCGTCTTCCGGATTGCCCTGGGTGGTGTCGGTGGCATCCTTCGCTTGCAGGCCGTTGGGCAGGGCGAACGTCAGCGCGTTGGCGCGCGCGGTCGGGTTGCCGTTGGTGGCGCTGAGCGTCACGCTGCCGGACGGGTAGGCGAACGGGGTGTTGAGCGGCAGGGCCAGGTTGGCCGCCTGCATTTCGGTGATCAGCGAGGCCGGCATCACGGTGTTCTCGTCGACGAAGACCCCGCCGCGGCCCAGATCCTGGATGAAGGCCGCGCCGGACTTGCCGATGGTGGCGGTCTTCAGGCCCGCGTCCTGGGCGGTCTTGAACAGGCTCTTCACGAGCAGCAGCTGGCCGCCGTAGTAGTCGTTCAGGGTGGTCAGGACCGCGTAGTCCTCAGTGAACACTGGCGCCACGTAGTCTTGGGTTCCGCCGCCCGCGGTCTTGCCGGCAGGGATAGGCTGGCTGGCGCCGGCTTGCGGCGGCGTCCAGAAGGTGTTGCCGTAGAAGCCGCTGGTCTTCGGGAACGAGCCGGTCGCGAACGACGAACCGTTCATCATCGTGAACGTCGGGTAGGTCGAGTGGTTGTCGGCGAACTGCACACCGGCCTGGCGCAGCGCGTACAGGTTGGGAGTGTCGGTGGGGCTGACCGAGTCGGGACGCAGACCGTCCCAGACCATGATGATGGTGCGCTGGACCGGTGCGGCGGCCGCGGCCTGGACGGGCGGTGTCGCGGCGTCCTTGGGGGAACTGCAGGCGCTGACGAAGGCGAGCACGCCGACAAAGCCGATGGGGAGAAGAGGAAGGCGCATGTTTGGGTAATTTCCTAGAGTCGAGCAATGAAGTAAGAAGAAAGCATTCACAACAACTTTCGACAGCTTAGCTATGCTTAATGACAACAGCATGACCGGCGTACTGAACATTTGCCGCGCGAAGAAGGCCGGCTCCGGCCAGGCGCGCACGTGTGTTTTCGCCTTCCAAGGGGGGCCGCGGCCGGCGCCGGCTGGCGGCCTTCTTTGCCTGCATGGGAGGGCGAATTTGGTGCTACGCTAACGCTGCTTAACGCTGCTTAACGCTGCTTAACGCTGCTAAACGCATGCACACGGAGCTACCTGGCGGCCGACCGCCAGTCACTTGGAGGGAAAATATGAATGGTTCGAAACCGCGTCAGGTGAGCGCGATTCCGGTTCCGCCGGACAGCAGGATTGGCGAAACCCTCGCGGGCGCGTATTTTTACGACAGCTACGAAACGGCGCGCGAGTTTCACGGGCAATCGGCCCTGGCGCTGTATCTGGATGGCTTGTCCAGAACGCCCTCATGGGTCAACGGTCTCATGTCGCTGCGAAACCGGATCGTCTCCCTGGTCGGCCTGAAGGACCTGGGCAGGCTGGGCGGCGTCGATCCCGGCAAACCGGCCAGCGCTTACCGGGTGGGAGACCGGGTCGGGATTTTTTCGCTGCTTTATCTGAGCGACGAGGAGATCATTTTGGGCGATGCGGACCGCCATTTGCGCGTGCAAGTCTCGGTGCGCAAGCTGCTGCGCGAGGGCCGTTCAAGCGTCGCGGTGTCGACCGTGGTCCACATCAATAACCTGCTTGGCCGGGTGTACATGTTCTTCGTTGCACCTTTGCATAAAATCATCGTGCCGGCGTCGCTGGCGCGCTTTTGAGGTCGGTGGGGCGCCGCCTTGTCATCCAACGCGGCCGCGCAGTCGCGCCTTTACCGGCGCGATGCGCGGCCACGAAAATCGGTTGACGGATGCTTTTAATTGTTGCTACCCTGAGCTGTCGTTGTGGCTCATATTGTTCCGTCCTAAGCAGACGGGTTTTTTTAAAATGGAAATGATAGCGGTACCAACGCGATGCACAAATAATGGTTGCAAGCATCGTTTTTGCGTCAAGAAATGATAGCGGTACCAAAATCGAACAGGAGACTTTGCATGATTTCAGCGAAACAGTTGGCCGGCATTTTATGTGCGGCGGTGATGACGTGCGGCGGTCCGGCGCGCGCGCAAACCCCGCCGCCGCCTCAGCACGCGGCCAACCTGGCCCGTGGCGTCAACATCCTCGGGTATGACAAAGCTTTTTGGCGCGACCATACGCAAGGGCGCTTCAAGGAACGCTACTTCACCATGCTGCGGGAGGCGGGTTTTACCGCGGTGCGCGTGAACCTGACGCCGTTCGCCTACATGGACGACAAGCTGGCGCTGTCGCCGCACTGGCTCGACACGCTCGACTGGGTCGTGGCCCGCAGCCTGGCGACCGGCCTGACCCCGGTGCTCGACCTGCACGAGTTCGGAACCATGGCGGCGGACCCCGAGGGCAATCAGCCGAAATTCCTGGCCGTTTGGCGCCAGCTGGCCGAGCGCTACCGCAATCAGCCGCCCGAGGTGGTGTTTGAACTGCTCAACGAGCCCAACGGCAAGCTGACCGACGCACTGTGGAATTCCTACGCCGCCGAGGCGCTGGCCATCGTGCGCAAATCCAATCCCACCCGGAAGGTGATCATCGGCCCCGGCCACTGGAACGGCATCGACAGCCTGCCGGCGCTGGTGTTGCCCGAACAGGACCGCAACCTGATCGTCACCGTGCACTACTACGATCCGATGCGCTTCACTCACCAGGGCGCCCCATGGTCGGCCGATAACAAGGGCTACAGCGGCATCACCTGGACCGGCAGCGCGGCCGAGAAGCAGGCCGTCGACACGCGTCTGGGCCAGGCCGCCGACTGGGGCCGCGTCCACGCCCGTCCGCTCTTCCTGGGCGAGTTCGGCGCCTACGACAAGGGCGACATGGCCTCGCGCGCCCGCTACACCGCGCAGGTGGCGCGCACCGCCGAACGGCTGGGCATGGGCTGGGCCTACTGGCAGTTCGACAGCGACTTCATCGTCTATGACATCGACCAGGACGCCTGGGTCGCGCCGATCCGCGATGCGCTGACAAAATGAAATGCCTCGGGAGCGGCCGCCAACGCGGCGTCGCGCTGATCCTGGCCATGTTGCTGACGGCGCTGGCGGTCAGCCTGGTGACGAGCCTGTTCTGGCCGCAGCAGGTCCAGGTGCGCGCGATGGAGAACCAGCGGATGCGGCTGCAGGCGCGCCTGCTGTTGCAGGGCATGCTCGATTACGCGCGCCAGGTCCTGCACCAGGACGGCCTGAGCGAGGGCAACGTCACCACGCTGGACGGCGTCTGGGCGCGGCCGATCGGCAGCGGCGGGCTTGGCGATTTTCTGGAGCGCGACCGGGCCGCCGGTGCGCCCCCCGGGGCCACGCTGAGCGGACGCATCGTCGACGCCCAGTCGCGTTACAACCTGGCCAACCTGGCCAGCGGCGGCCAGGTGGTCCCGCAACAGGTGCTGATCTACGCGCGCCTGTTGCGGCTGCTGCGGCTCGATCCGCAACTGGCCGCGCGCACGGCCCAGGCGCTGGCGCGGGCGGGCGCGGGGACGCTGCCGGTGATGCGGCTGGACGATCTGCTGGGCGTCGCAGGCTACACGCCGCGCGTGCTCGAGGCGCTGCGCGATTACGCGGTGATGCTGCCGGAGCCGACCGCGTTGAACGCGAACACGGCGTCGGCCGAGGTGCTGGCCGCCACGCTCGACATGCCGCTGGCACAGGCGCGCGCGCTCGCGCGCAGCCGCGACCAGGCCTGGCTGCGCGACGCGGCGGACCTGGTCAACCGCCTGCAGGGCAGGCAGGTGGGCGAGGGCGTCGGTCTCGACGTTCGCAGTAACTATTTTCTGGTGACGAGCAGCGTGCGCGTGGAGCGCGCCGCGCTCGACGCGCAAGCGCTGATCCGGCGGCATACAGGAGGGCGGGTCCGCTTCGCGCTGGATCAGGACGACCGGCTGCCGACGGCGCTGGTCTGGGTCCGCCAGCGCTAGCGCGCCGCACCGACAAGGAGCACAACATGGTCACTTCACCCTGCTGCGCACGCGGGCCGCCGATGGCGGCGCCCGCGTTTCATTGACTCGTTTAATCACAATAATCAGGAGACTCAAAAATGAAAACATTGTTTACCCGTCGTACCTTGCTCGCCACCGCCTTCGGCGTGGCCGCCGGCATGCTCTCGGCCACCCAGGTCCAGGCCGCGGCCGTTTCGGCCAGTCCGACCGACTCCTCCAACAAGCACATCTACGTGGGTCAATACGACTTGTCGACCAATCTGTGGGGCATCAGCGGCGCCGGCACCAACTGGTACGAATACCTGTTCACCAACTCGACCTCGAACATGGATGGCTCGGGCTACAAGTGGAGCGGCTTCGGCGGCAACAGCACTGACGTCAAGGCCTATCCCAGCCTGCGGCGCGGCGCCAGCAACGCCCAGAACGATCCCGCCGTGTCGGGCCTGCCTTACCTGTTCGGTAACAATAGCAAGACCGTGAACGCACTGTGGAGTTTCGATTCCACCGGCTACGACGGTACCGGCAGCATCAGCGGCGGGTATAACCATACCTTCGACGTGTTCTTCAACGCGGCCAACAGCACCGCCCAGTCCAACATCCGCGGGGAGATCATGATCATCACCGATTCGGCGGCCAATTCGCAAACGTCCGGCTGGGGTGTGAAGGATCCGACGGCCTTTGTGCTCGGTGGCGAAACCTGGGATGTCTGGCAGGCAACCCAAAACTCCAACGGCTACAGCTGGCACGTGACGCAGTTTCGCAAGCGGGTCAACGCGAACTATTTCAACCACAACTTGGCCGATTTCTTTGGCGAGGCGGCCGCGCGTCAACCCAACTATTTCAAGAGCACGTACTACGTGATGATGGTCGAGGCGGGCACGGAAATCAAGACCGGTTCCGGGAAGGTGTACAACAAAAGCTATCAGATCAGCGTGTACTAAATCGTCGCCGGACCTTTGATGTCGCAAGCGCTGTGAATCGAGATTAAACACCTCGCATTCTGATCATTGTTGGTACCGCTACCGCTTGGGGTTTGATCCGGTGGCGGTACTTTTTTTTGCCAAAAACCCCTGCCCAGCCCGCCCCATGCGCAGCCGCCCGCCCACGCTCGGGGCCGGTGCCGGCGTCCGC
>DIZW01000023.1:44991-77960 GCA_002428015.1 Oxalobacteraceae bacterium UBA6018
GGGTGCCGGCGTCCGCGCGACACAGTCGCGCCCGCCGAGGGCGACGTTCGCCACCGGCGAACAAGCCATTGCCAGCGCGCGGCCCTGCCCGCGGTGACGCTTGAATGATGCGACAGCCGATTCGCGTAATCGATCCTATGCGATCGCGCCGCGCTCGGTACGAATGCGACGGACAAAAAAACAGGGTGCGCGCGGCACCCTGTCTTGATCACACCGTGCGGTTACGAGAACCGCGCCGCGATCTTCTAGTACTTCACATCCATGCGGAAAGCGAAGCTGCGGAAGGACGAGCGCAGCGGCGTCCAGCTATCGATGATCACGGTCGCCGGCGTGTTCGGCGCGCTGGCGTTCAGGCTTGCGTAGTTGAAGTTGCGGTTCATCTTCGCTTGCTTGTTAAGCAGGTTCTGCACGTTCAAGGTGGCCGAAATACGTCCGGACTTTTCCTTGACGCCAAAGGCCGCGTTCAAGGTGTTCTTCGCCGCGACGATGTTGTTCGGATTCTGATCCAGGCTCGTGATCATGTCGCTCTGGAAGGTCGCGTTGAGCGATACCCAGGGCGTGTAGTTCCAGCCAGGAACGCGCACGTCGTACTTGCCGCTGAGGGCGAACTTGCGGCGTGGCGAGAACGGCATGCGGCCGCCGCTCACATCGTTGGTGTTGTTCCCGTTGAACAGGGGATTCTTCAGGATGCAGCTGGCGTTGAGCTTGGACGGTATCACACCGGCCGGCGTGACCGTGTAGCAGCTGGCGTTCTTGTAGGTGATGATGGTGGCATCGGTGAACGCGCCGGCGAAAGTGAACAGCAGATCGCGGTTGGCCAGCCAGTTGACGTCCGCTTCGCCGCCGCGGGTCTGCACGCCGTCGAGCGAGTTCAGGCGGGTCACGTAGATCGTGGTGTCCTGAATGTAGCTGCCCGAGCTCTGCTGGTAGTCCGAGAAGCGGGTATGCCACAGGGTGCCGGAGAAGGTCAGCGTGTTGCTCAGCAAATTGCCTTTAAAGCCAAGCTCGTAGCTGCGCGCGTGTTCCGGCTTGACCGGCTGCTGGGCGGCGGTGACAGCGCTCAGGCTGCTGGTGATGTCGTAGGCCACGCCCTTGTAGCCTGTGGAGGTCATGCCGTACACCATGAACGATGGCGTCACCTGGTACTGCAGGCTGGCCTTGCCGGTGGTCGAGGTGCGCTTGTTGCCGACGCTGCTGAAGGTGTTCACGCCGACGAAGGGGCTCTTCCATGGCAGGGGGGATGGGTTGCCGCTGCCCTGGAAGTGGTAGCCGGAATCTTCCTGGTTGAAGCGGGCGCCGACGACGCCGGTCCACTTCGGCAGGAACTCCCAGGTCGCCTGGCCGAACACGGCCTTGTTGATGTTGTAGGTGTCGCCGTAGAACTCGGTCGGGCTGGTCGTCGCCAGGCCGAACTCGCCGCGCTTGAAGTAGCGGTTGATCTCGTTCTTGCCGTACCACAGCCCGACCAGGTAACGCAGGGAGTCCCCGTCCGGCGAGTTGTAGCGCAGCTCTTCGGTGCGCGAGCTCAGGCTGGTGATGCCGTGCTGCTCGGAGCCCGCGTTGATGCCGGCCAGCGCCTGGGTCTTCGTCACAGGGTCGATCACGCCGGTGACCTTGTAGTAGAGCATGACGGGCAGGTCGGTGAAGTCCTGGTCGCGCGAATCGTTGGCGTGATACTTGTCCACCGAGCTGATCGAGGTCACGGTGGCGCCGTTCTTGAGCGCGTAGGCGAACTTCAAGCCGGCCCCGCGGTCAGACGAGGTCTGCCCGGTGAAGCTGTCGTTGCGCACGCTGTTGTTGTAGCGGTTGGTCGGGTCGTAACCCTTGAAGACCAGGCTCTGCGGGAAGGCCGCGACGTTGTTGAGCAGGCCGCCGGTGCCGGTGACGCCGTTGGGCACCAGCACGCAGCAGGCGTTCACGCTGTAGTTGTAGCGCGGGAAAAAGTCGATGTCGAGGTTTTCGGTCGGATGCCAGCTGAACTTCGCCATGAAGGTCTTGCCGGCGTTGCCGTTGGTCTTGCCGCCCGTCGTCAGGTTGTTGACGTTGCCCGGGAAGTCGCTCTTGTTGGCCGAAATGCGGAAGCCGAACTTGTCCGACACGTTGCCGCCGACCGCGGCGCGCAGGCGCCATTCGCCATCGTCGGTGATGCTGAAGCCGCCCTTGGTGGTGATTGGTCCGCTGATGGGGCGGGTGACCACGTTGATGGCGCCGGCGATGGCCGCCTTGCCCTGCAGCGTGCTTTGCGGGCCCTTGAGGACCTCGACGCGGATGACGTCGGCCAGCTCGCGGAAGGCCTGCACCTGCATGCCCATCGGGATCTCGTCGATGATGGTCACCACGTCCGACTCCACGCCCACGCCGATGGACTGGGTGCCGATGCCGCGCATGTTAAAACCGGTGTTGGCCGGGTTGTCGCTCTGGGTGCGGGTCAGGGCCGGCGTGAGGTCCATCACGTCGTCGAAGTCGCGCACGTTGGTACGCTCGAGCAGCTCTTCGCCGAGCACCTGGATCGACATGGGAATGTTTTCCAGCTTCTCGATACGCTTGTTGGCCGACACGATCACCGTCTCGAGGCCGGGTGTGGCGGGCTCATCGGCAGCAGTGACGTTCTGCGACAGTACGGCCAAGGCCATTGTGACGGCCGCTGCCATCGGCGTTAATTGGTAGTGCTTGCTGTAATTTCCCGATTTCATGTTCATCTCCTGGTAATAATGGTATTTTTTTTCTAGCTATATTTCTTCTAACTATATTTTTCGACCCTGACTCCTCCTTCTGCACCAGGCGCATGTCAATCCAGTACACTACGTAACTGGTAGCGCTTCCACCCGCATCGCGGCAGCATTCCAGCCTGTCCCCTCCGCCTGCCCCCACCCCTCCGACGCCCACGGGTTCCGGTGGCGGAAGAGGGGCGGGTGGCGCCGCAACGGAGAAGCGGAACCTGAACGCGACCCCACATCTTTAGAACGTTACAAATCTCTACGGTAGCGCTACCTATTGTTTGGTGAATCTTAGGCCGTTCGCATATTTGCTGTCAATTAAAATTGGGCGCTATGGTTTTTTTGAGACACAACGGTCCAGAGGATCTTGGCGTGCCCGTCCGTGCGGGTGGGCGACGCGGCCACGTTGATGCCCCATTCGCCCTGTGGAGCCGTCCACGAGCAGCATTGGCGGCGTTGTTGCGGCGGAATCGGATTCTTGCGGCGGCACCCGGAAGGGAGGCCGATGTCAAAAAAAACAGTTGTTGACACGTTTAATGGGTACCGCTACCATAAATGGCATTCATATTAATCTTTCCGAGCTGGCGTTGCTTAAGATTTGGAACGTTCTAAATAATAACGATGAGCGGGTGACATTGGGTATGCCCGATCGATTTCTGGAGACGAGAACGAATGAATACGACACTGCGAGCGCTGTCGCTGACTGTCATGGGATGTTTGATCGCCGCCTGCGGCGCGTCGTCGGGTAGTTCCGCTCCGGCGGGCAGTCCCGCCGTGACCCCACCGGTGTCGTCCGTGGCCGATACCGTTGAACTGAGCTTGACGCCGTCCACCCAGGCCATCAGCCCTGTCCTGGTCGGAAACAACGTGTGGTACAACCCGGCCCAGCAGGTCTGGGATCTGAGCCGGGACGGCGGGGTGAAAATCTACCGCATCGGCGGCCATGCCTACGACAGCAATATGCCGTCGGCCGATACGCTGATGGGCTGGGTGCTGAAGGCCGAGGCGGCCGGCGCGCAAGTGGTGATGCAGGCGTCGCAGTACCAGACGCCGGCCCAGGCCGCCGCCCTGGTCAAGTACTTCAACGTCGAGAAGCACGGCAACAAGCCGATTCTGCGCTGGAGCATCGGCAACGAGCCCTGGCTGCAGGCCAACCGCCCCACCCAGGCCGTGATCAGCGCGCAAATCGAAGCCTACTTCAAGCCGATCGCCGCCGCGATGAAAGAAGTCGACCCCACCATCAAGATCTACGGCGTGGACGAATGCGAATACTTCGACGAGGAATATGACAATCTTTTCGGCGGGAAGAACGACATCACCGGCAAGGTGCCAGGCAAGAACTACTACTATGTCGATGGCTTGTCGGTGCACCGATATCCCCAGGGCAGCGGCGACCCGGCGGTCGAAGGCATCCCGGACATGCAGATCCGCATCGAGAAGGCCGCCAAGAAAGCCAGGGAAGTCAACGCCCTTCAACAGCGCACCGATGGCTCGACCTTCGGCTGGGCCCTCACCGAATACAACGCCAAAGGCGGCAGCTACGTCCACACCTGGGGCAACGGTCAAATGTTCGGCGCCGTGCTCGGCATGAGCATGAAGAACGGCGCCGATTTCACCAACACCTGGAGCATGGCCGAATCGTCGGGCAACCGCGGCGCGACCGATTTCGGCGCCTTCGACGGACCGGCCAATGTGCCGCGCGCGTCCTATTGGCATATGCAACTGGTCAGCAAGAATTTCAGCGGAACCTATGTGGACGGGAAATCGGCTTCGCCCGATCTGATCGTCTTTGGCGCCCGGTCCGGCAAGCAGCTCAGCGTGATGGTCATGAATATTGGCAGCGTCGCCCATGGCTACAGCTTGCCGTTGAGCGCGACCCTGGCGGCGCCGGCGGAGAAGACCTATAAGGATACGCTGGCGGCCCGGTCCACCCATGTGCTGGTGTTCGACCTGACGCCGCCATTGGGTGCCCCGGTCATGAAGACCCAGTACTCATCGACCGACTTCGACCAGGCCAAGGGGCCGTCGGCGGCCACGGTGGCGTGGCCTTGAGCGGCCGCCCGGTGGCCACGGCAAGCATCGAGCAGGTCGTCCATTCCATCGAGCGCGCTACGAGGAGTCGGCAATGACACTGAAAGAATGCAGGCTCCCATGATGAGCCGCAGGACGATGATGGCGCAGGACGTGGCCGGCGCGCTGTCATCGGCGCTGCTGATCGGGAACGAGGCCGCCGCAGCGGCCCCAGCGAAAGCGCATGCGCAGCATCGCTTGCCGGGTTTGCGGCTGAGCCTGAACGCCTATGCGTTCCATATGCGCCTGGGCCTGGCGCCCAAGGTCAAGCACAGCGAGGAGGGCATCAAGCGCCTGGTCGACTGCCTGCATCAATGCGCCGAATATGGCGAGCAATACGGCGTGCAGGCCGGCGTGCAAAACCATAACGCGCATGCTCGGCGGCGAGCTGATCATCCACGGGACCCAGCAGTTGGCCACCATGCGCGTGGCCGACCCGGCGTTTCCCGGCATGTCCCAGCTGGCGCCGGCCGTGGAAACCGATGGCGGAGTGGTATTCGATGGGCAGCTTCGCGCGCGACATGCACGTGCTGCTCGTGCATGACATCGCCACCATGCGCGACCCTAACGCCGACGGCAAGAGCTGGCCGCCGGCGGGATGGGACGTGCCGTACCGGCGCGCGCCGTATCCGCCGACCTGGGTCCGCATGCAAGGTCGGGGAAGGGTGTTCTACACCGCGATGGGGCATGGCGAGGAGACCTGGCGCGATCGGCCGTTCCAGCAAATGCTGGTCGGCGCCCTGCGCTGGGCGACGGGGCGGCGCGACGCCGATGTCACGCCCAATTTCTACCGGGTGACGCCGCACGCCACCGAGCTGCCGCCTGTCTCGGGGCCGGTTGCAGGGCTGCCGAAAAAAGTTCAGGCGGCGCCGCCCGCTGTTCCCCTTACCACGCTTCCCCGATGAAGAATGTCGTACAGATTTGGTAGCGCTACGGCAGCCAGGCCGCGTGCTCGCCCACGCGGCGGCCTTTGCTGCGTCAAGAAATTCCGTACCGGTGGCGCCATCCAGCGCGCCCTGGCGGATCCACAGCCCCACGAGGGGCGACCGATGTTCCATCCTCTAAAGGACCTGATGATGAAGACCCTGCTCACCGCGCTATCGCTAGCCTGCTGCGGCATCGCGCAGGCACAGACCGTGCCCGTTTCGCCGAACCTGTTCGGCATAAATTATTGGTATTACGATTACGTGGGCGGCGCCTCGTCGTCGGACGCCTTCCTGTCGCACAAGACCGATCTGCAGAGCGCGGGCGTCACGCTGGTCCGCCTGGGCGGCAACTCGGCCAACCAGCGCCTGGGCTCGAGCGCGGCGATCCTGGCCCCGTTCGACAAGGCGATCGACAACGTGCGCGCCGCCGGCATGACGCCCGTGTTGCAGCTCAGTATGAACCTGGCGCCGGCCGACATTCCGGTCTGGGTCAGCCACTTCCACGACGTCAAGCAGATCACGTACTGGAACATCGGCAACGAGCCCGATCCCTCGTCCAACCCGGTCGCGTGGTACACGGGCGACCTGGTCAACGGCAAGACCGTCACGGAGAACGGCAACACCTACAAGCAGTTCCGCGACAAGTTCGTCGCCCTGGCCACCGCCGTCAAGATGGCCGACCCGAGCGCCATCGTGGCCGGGCCCGGGTTCCGCCAGTTCTGGGGCAGCGCCGGCGCCACCGAGCCGCTGGGCAGCTACTATCCAGCCTTTATCAAGGACGTCGGCAGCCGGACCGTCAACGGCGTGCCGCTGCTCGACATCTTCGCTTTCCACTTCTACGGCAACCACAGCAACACCGAGAACATCAAGCGGACCGCGCGCGTGCAGTCCCTGCTCGACGGCGTCAACCTGACCCGCAGCAGCCCCTTGCGCATGGCCGTCGGCGAAGTCAATGGCGTGGCCAACAGCGCCACCAACGCCTACGGCACCCAGCCTTACACCTTCGAGGCCGGCCAGTTCCTGATGACGATGATGAAGAACGTGGCCACCAATGGCGGCGCCTACGTGGCGCCCTGGTCGACCTATGAGAGCAGCGGCAGCAAGGGTTCCACCGACTTTTCCACCTTCAACGCCAACGGCTCCCAGCGCTCGACGATGGCGCACATGGCCCTGATGGCGCGCAACCAGCGCGCCTTCATGATGCCCGCCACCACCGACGACACGGCCTACTTCGACAAGGTGGTGCCGTTCGCGATGACGGACGCCACCGGCTCGACCGTGATGCTGATGAACACCTCGACCGCGGCCACCACTTACGCGGCCCGCCTCGACGGCCAGACGCCGAGCGCCGCCGCGGCCGCGCGCTTCCGCTTCAACAGCACCGGCCTGGTGCCGGCCCAGTGGACGGGCACGCTGCCGGCCAAGACCACCTACCTGTTCACCCTGGACGGGCAGGGCAGGCGCCTGGCGCGCTACGAGTACAACACCAGCATCGCCGCGGCGGCCGCGACCGACAACCGCAACGTGCCCCTGGTGAGCGACTTGCGGGTGGACGCGACAGCGACCGGCGGCAGCGGCACCATCACGCTCGCCGCCTCGTCCAGCGTGGCGCGCGGCAGCGCGGCCTTTTACGTCGACGGCGCGGCGGTCGGCACCGTGGCGGCGGCGCCGTTCACCTTGGCCTTCGATTCGTTCACCGTGGCCAACGGCGCCCATACCCTGGTGGCCAAGGCGGTCGACGCCGACGGCAACGCCGACGCCTCGGCGCCGCTGTCGTTCAATGTGCAAAATCCAAGCAACGTCAGCGCCCAGGTCGGCACCTCGACCAGCGGCCTGATCTACAACCGCAGCACCCAGACCTTCAACGGCAAGATCACCCTGGTCAACAACGGCGCCACCGCGATCGACGGGCCGCTGCAACTGGTGCTTAAGGGCCTGCCCTCCGGCGTGGTGCTCAGCAACGCGACCGGCAGCTTCCGCGGCGCGCCCTACCTGACCATCGGCGTCGGTTTGCCGCCCGGCGCGAGCGTCACCGCCAACCTGTCTTTCTCCAACCCGGCCAAGGTCGCCGTCAGCTACACCCCGGTGACCTATTCCGGCAACTTCTAAAGGAACTACCATGCTACGTCACACCCTGCTATGCGCGCTTGCCGCGCTCGCCCTGATCGGCGCCGGCCCCGCCAGCGCCACCGAGCTGTACCAGTACCACGTCGCCATCGACACCAGCGGCTACACCGGCACCGGCTGGCTGGACCTGCAATTGAATCCGGGCCTGGCGACGGTGCCCGCCGCCACTGCCAAGCTGAGCAATTTCAGCGGCGTGCTCGACAGCGGCTACGCGCCCATGCTCTCCGGCGACGTCAGCGGCAGCCTGCCGGGCGTGGTCAGCTTCGGCAACAGCACGGCCTACAACGACCTGTTCCAGGCGGTGGTCCTGGGCGGCTTGCTGCAGATGGACCTGGCGTTCGGCCTCACCACCCCGTCCCTCGATGGCACGGCGTTCGCGGTGGCCCTGTACGGCAGCGACCAGATGAGCGCGCTCGGACTGGGCGACCCCTTCACCAACAGCCTGGTCACCTTCGACCTGCGCCGCGACGTGACTGCCCTGATCAGCGACGCCGCCATGGTCAGCGCCAAGGAAATACCCGAGCCGTCGGGCATGCTGGTGCTGCTCACGGGCCTGTGCGCGCTCGCGCTGCTGAGGCGCCGCCAGGTGTAGGGTGTTTGGAATGGGTGGGTGAACGAGGCCGTCATGTGCGCATGACGGCTTTTTTTCGTTCGCTCGCGGCGCGCCGGCCTGCGGCGCGGCGGGATTATGGCTTCTTGCTGTCGAAATAGTCGGCCAGGCTGTACATTTCCTTGTTGACCGCTTTCATCTTCGTCAGCAGGGGAGCGTAGGGTTCGTAGGTCAGGCGCATGATGCCCTTGTTCGAATCCCGGTTCGACGCTTCGGCCTGGGTGTCCGACGGGTCGTTGTCCATGTACTTGAACCAGTGCCAGCCCACGATGCCGCCGGACTTGATCAGGTTGAGCACGAACTGCTGGTAGAACTTGCCGCGGTCCTCCTGGCTGGGCACGATCCAGCCGGCGCCCGAGGTGTTGGGGAAGCCCGCGTCGTCACCCTTCGTGTACCACTCGGTGATGATGACCGGCTTGCCCGACCAGCCAGTCCAGTCCGCGATCCGGTCCTGGTCCGGGGTCCAGGTCCGGTACAGATTGAGCGCGATCACGTCCACGTACTTGCCCGCCGCGCGCCAGATATACGGATTGATCTTGTCGCGCTCCGTGTTGAGCCGGGACCCGAGGTAGATGTGGTGGGGATCGACGCGCCGGATCGCGTGCGAGACGATGTCGTAGTACCGCTCGAAGGCGTAGCCGGCGAATTCCATCTCCAGCGCCCAGGTCACGTCGCGCACGCCGGCGTCGGCCTTGCCGGTGCGCTTCACCAGCCAGTCGTGGGCGGCGTCGTAGTTCGGCTTCTGGTCCGGGTCGTGCGGGTCCAGCGCCAGGTATTTGGCGATGTCGGGCGTTAGCAATTCATTATCCGAGAACACGCCGAACAGCCAGGGGTCGTCGCGTGTCGCGGCGAATTTTTCTTCCGCATACTTCTTGCAGAAGGCCGGGAAGTCCGGATGGAACACGGGAATCGCATCGTTCAGAAAGCCGGTGTGGCCCACCCCGGGGCGGGTCAGATGCTTCTGCCTGGCGAAGCTCTCCATGAAGTTGACCATCACCGTGTAAGGGAGCTTGTCGGGCGAGGCCCGCAACAAGGCCTCGCTGGACCAGGCGCCGGCGCCGGTGAAGCCGTTATCCTTCATCATCGCGACGGTGGCGGCGGTCCATTGTTCGTCGCCGCCGAATTTGGCGGCGAGGTTTTCCCGCAGCACTTTCGATCCGCCCGGGCTCAGCGCGACGATGCCGTTGTGCAGAAAGTAGCCGCCGGCCGGATCGATGGCCCACCAGCGCGCGCCGATCTTCTTGGCGTGGAAGTAGCCGGTGGCCTGGGCGGTGCGGTCGGCCCGCCCCCCGTAGGCGTCCAGGGCGATGTGCGCGCCGCGCTGAAAATCGCCGAGCTCGTCGAGGGTGGTGGCGGGGAAGCTGCTCCAGCGCTGATCGCTGGCGTTGCGGCGCGCCCGCATGACGATGCGCTCTGGCTGGCGCGGCGCGGCATTGGCCTGCGACCGGGGATAGCTGGGGCGCCCGGCGGCGTACAGCGCGGCCAGCTCGTCCTGCGACAGGCCGCGGCCGTACAGACGGAATTCGCCCAGCGCGCCACGGTAGAACTTGTCGAATTCGCTCATCGTGCCCATGCGTATGGCGCCCGGCACGGCACCCAGGCCCTTGTCCCAGGCTAGCTCCCGGTCGAGTTTGCCGTCGACGTACAGGCGCACCGCCTTGCCGTCGAAGGTGACGGCCAGGAAGGTCCAGGCGTCAACGGGAATGGGGATTGCGCCCATCACCGTGCCAGCTTCCTTCCTGTCGCTGGCGAGAAAATCGAAGGCGGCGGTGCCGAAATCGCTGAAGTACAGCCCTGTGCGCGGCTTGTTCCACGCCGTCGCCGCGACCGGCCTGCCGACGATGGCCTGGCGCTCGACCGAGGCCGGGCGCACCCAGATGGTCCAGCTTTGCGCCTGGTTCATGGCGGGCTGGCTGGTCCCGGCCAGATCGATGACCTGGTCGTGGCCGTTGAACGCGGGCGGGACCCCGGCCCCGGGCCGGTTCCAGCGGCCCTGCAGGCCGTCCGACAAGTCCGCGCCGGTGGCTACGGACACACAAAACAGGAGCGCCAGTCCCGCCCCCAATTGATGCTTGATGCGCATGATGCAGCTTCCTTAGGTCAGAAAAAATGGGTGTGGCCTCATCCCCGGGGCAGCGGCTGGCCGCGCGTATGGGGCAGGCTCGGCAGACCGGGCAGGCCGGGCAGGCCCGGCAACAGCGCCAGGCTGACCAGCATGCCGCCGCTGCGACGCCAGGGGGAGGGCAGGGATGCATGTGGTATTTCCTGTAGAATCGGTCAGCCTAAAAATGCAAGGTCAAACTTACTGCGAGCCCCGACATCCAATGCGTGCAAAAAAAGTGACAATACGAGAGATCGCGGTGGCGGCGCAGGTCTCGGTGGCGACCGTGTCGCTGGTGCTGCGCAACAGTCCGCTGGTGGCCGACAAGACCCGCACGGCTGTCACCGACGCCATCAACGCGCTCGGCTATGTGTACAACCGCAGCGCCGCGTCGATGCGCTCGAGCCGCAGCGGGGTCATCGCCATCTCGGTCACCGACCTGACCAATCCGTATTTCGCCGCCTTGACCTCGTCGATGGAGCGCGCCCTCAACCAGCTGAACCTGACGGTGCTGCTGTCGGACGTGCGCGACGATCCGCTGCGCCAGGCGCGCTTCATCGAGAAGATGCGCGAGCACAATGTCGACGGCCTGTTGCTGTGCGCCGCCAACAGCACAGACGTGGCGCAGTTGATGACCCAGCTGTCGAGCGCCGCCTTCCCCTGCGTGCTGGTGTCGCGCAACCTGCCTGGCAGCGGCCTGGACTACGCCGGCTACGACCACCGCGCCGGCATGCGACTGGCGGTCGAGCACCTGATCGCCCTGGGCCACCGACGCATCGCGCTGTTGTGCGCCACCCCGTACAGCTGGGTCGGGCGCGAACGCATCGGCGGCTACCGCGAGGCCCTGGCCGCGCACGGCCTGGCCTACGACCCGGCGCTCGAACTCCAAGGCACCCTCACGCGCGACGCCGGCTTCGCGCTGGTCGGCCAGGTCCTGGCCATGCCGGCCCCGCCCACCGCGGCGGCCTGCGCCAACGACCTGGTGGCCTTCGGCGTCATGCTGGGCTTGCGCCACCACGGGCGCGAGCCCGGGCGCGATTTTTCCGTCACGGGCAACGACGACGTGGCCGAGGCCAGCCTGTGGACGCCGTCCCTGACCAGCGTGGCCAGCGAGTCCGATCTCATCGGCGAGCACGCTGCCGCCATGCTGCTGCGCCGCATCGAGGAACCCGGCCTGCCGCCCCAGCACGTGTCGCTGCCGGTCACCCTGCGCGCGCGCGCGTCGAGCTGCGTCAGGCATGGCGTGCCGGGGACGGTTCAAGCGCTGCGATGTGGGTCTCCCGTATAGATTAGAACGTTCTAAAAGAGCATGCTGGACATCCCGAAGTTTGTCAAGATGTCCAGTGGCGCTGACCTGGCGCATCCCGCCGAGGGGGCACCATGCGCGATGGTCCCCCTTCGGCGCACGGCGATCGTCGGGCTGGCGTGCGCCCGCATGCTTGCCGCAAGGGGTTTTTGTTGCTGCTTGGATACAACCGCCGCGAGGCCACGATGAGGCCTATAATCGAACTCAGATTCACTCATCCTGCATGCCATGTTCCGAGCCGCTGCCGACCGTCCGATGACCATAGGCGTGCTATCGCCCTACCTGGGCGGTTTTTACTTCGGCGACTTGATGACCGACCTGCACCGCCAGGCGCGCGCCGCCGGCATGAGCCTGCTGTCGATCCGGGCCGGGCACCGCAGTCCGATTTCCCTGCCCATCGCCCATGAGCTGGTCGACGCCTGGATCATCATCCTCGATTGCCTCACCGGCGCCCAGCTCGACCAGATCATTGCCAGCGGCAAACCGGTGGTCAGCATCGCCCACGACTTCGGCCGCGCTGAGGTGGCCAGTGTCCAGAGCGACAACCGCACCGCGATCGCCGCCGCCGTCGACTTCCTGGTGCGCGAAGGCCATCGCGACATCGCCTGCGTGGGCGTGTTTTCGCAATCGGACCAGATCTTGCGCCTGGCCGAATTTCGCCGCTCGCTGACGCGCCACGGCATCGCCTTGCGCCCCGATTGCGAGGTCGGCGCGGACCAGTTCGGCTACGCGGGCGGGCGCACGGCCGCCAGGACGCTGATGGCGACCGGCAAGGCGTTCACCGCCGTGATGTGCTTCACCGACCTGATCGCCTCCGGCATGATGGATTTCCTGACAGAGCATGGGGTGCGCGTGCCGCAGGATGTGGCGGTGATCGGCTACGACAACGAGCCATTGACCTTGATCTCGTCGCCGCCGCTGGCCACCATCGACCAGGATATCGCCGCCCAGGCGCGCCTGGCCGTCACCCTGGTGCGCGAGCAGCTCGAGGGCGGCGTGCGGCGCGGCGGCGCGCTGCTGGTGGAAAACCGCTTCCTGCCCCGGGCCTCCTGCGGCGCGCCGGCCCAGGCCCAGGCGCGCATGTCCGCGTTCGATCAGGCCCGCCATGCCACCGAGATCAGCATCGGCTACGAGTTGACCAAGGACCTGATCGGCGCCGATTTCGTCAAGGTGCTCGAGCGCATGTGGGTGCTGGCGCCTTATCTGGAGTGGGCCTGCATCGGCCAGTGGAGCGACTTCGCGCAGCACACGGACCGCCTGCGCGTGCACGACGTGCTCGACCTGAAGAACGCGCATACGCAGTACCTGATCGGCACCGAGCTGCCGATCACCCGCTTCCCCCCATTGCGCGCCTTGCCCGACGGCGCCGGCAGCCGCGGACGCTTCACCACCGTGGTGCCCATCCTGTTCGCACACAAGTGGACGGTGCTGGCCGTCACCGGGATCCACCGCAGCGACGAGGACGTGGCGCGCTACCCGACCCTGATGCACTACATCGACCTGCTGAGCCTGGCGATGGAGCGCTCCGTGCTCGACGAGGAGACCCGCGCGCGGGTGGCGCGCCAGGAGTCGGTCGAATGCGAGATCCTGCGCGTGAACCATGAGCTGGAGGAGCGCGTACGCCGCCGCACCGAGTCACTGGAGCAGTCGAACGCGCGCCTGACCGAGACCAACGCCAAGCTCTCGCGCGCCCACACCCAGCTGGTGCAGGCCGAGAAACTGGCGTCGATCGGCCAGCTGGCCGCCGGCGTGGCGCACGAGATCAATAACCCGATCGGCTACATCTCGTCCAATTTCGGGACCCTGCAGCACTACGTCGAGGACATGTTCGCGGTGATCGACGCCTACCGCGCGGCCGAGCCCCTGATCGCCGAACCGGCCGCGGCCCGCCGTCTGCAAGCCTTGCGCGGCACGCTGGAGCTGGACCTGCTCAAGGAAGACATCCCCACCTTGATGGGCGAGTGCAAGGAAGGCATCACGCGGGTGCGCAAAATCGTCGACGACCTCAAAAATTTCTCGCGCGCCGACGAGCATGACGTGTGGCAGTGGACCGACCTGAACCAGGGCATCGATTCGACCCTGAACATCATCCACAGCGAGATCAAGTTCAAGGCCGACGTGGTGAAGCAGTACGGCACCTTGCCCAAGGTGCGCTGCATGCCGTCGCAGATCAACCAGGTGGTGATGAACCTGATCGTCAACGCCGTGCACGCCTTCGACAACCGGCGCGGGCGCATCGTCATCAGCACCGGCGCGGCCGAGGGCGAGGTGTGGATCGACGTGGCCGACGACGGCTGCGGGATCTCCGAGACCAACCTGACCCGGATTTTCGACCCCTTCTTCACCACCAGGCCGGTCGGCAAGGGGACCGGCCTGGGGCTGTCTATCTCGTACGGCATCATCCAGCGCCACGGCGGCCAGATCACGGTCGCCAGCGAGCCCGACCGGGGCACCAGCATGCGCATCGTTCTGCCGTTGGAGGCTGCGCCCAGCGGCTGATCTGGGTTACACTGGAGGCGTGATTTCCACGTGCCGCGGTCGGACGTATCACTTGAGGGCGAGGTCGCACATGGCGATGCAGTTCGAGGATTTCGAATTTTTTGGCGCCGACAGCGGGGCGGCGCCCGGGTCGGCCGCGGCCGCCGCGTCGCCGCTGGTGCGCCTGCAGTATTTGGTCGACAACACCCCGGCCATCATCTACTGCACCGTTCCCAGCGGCGACTTCAAGATGACCTTCGTGAGCAACAACGCCCAGCACGTGCTCGGCTACCGGCCCGAGGACATGGTGGCCGACCCCAACTTCTGGTTCGACCACATCCACCCGGACGACGCGCCGCAAATCTTCTCCAGCCTCGCGCTAGTGTTCGTGGAGGGCCAGCGCGCCTACGAATACCGCTTCCGCGCCGCCGACGGCAGCTACCTGTGGATGCACGATTCCCTGCGCCTGATCCGCGACGCCGCCGGCGCGCCGCTCGAGGTGATCGGCTCGCTGACCGACATCAGCGAGCGCAAACGCATGGAGCAGGACCTGCAGACCAAGGGCGAGGAGCAGCGCCAGCTGATCGGCCGCCTGCAGGAAGCCCACGACCAGCTGCTGCAATCGGAGAAGATGGCATCGATCGGCCAGCTCGCGGCCGGCATCGCGCACGAGATCAACAACCCGGTCGGCTTCGTCAATTCCAACATGAGCTCGCTGCAAGCCTACGTGGGCTCGCTGTTCGGCGTGCTGCAGCGCTACGACGCGCTGATCGGCGCCATGGCGCCCCAGCTCAACGGCCAGGTGGCCCAGATCCGCGCCGAGGCCGACCTTGACTACGTGCGCGAGGACGTCACGGCCCTGGTGCGCGAGTCGATGGACGGCCTCAAGCGGGTCAAGGACATCGTCCAGGCGCTCAAGGATTTTTCCCACGTGGGCGAGAGCGACTGGCAAGTCGCCGATCTGCACCTGGGCCTGGACAGCACGCTCAACATCGTCGCCAACGAGATCAAGTACAAGGCCGTCGTCGAGAAGCATTACGGCCAGATCCCGCAGATCCGCTGCCTGGCCTCGCAGCTGAACCAGGTGTTCATGAACCTGCTGGTCAACGCCAGCCACGCCATCGCCGGCAGCGGCGTGATCACCATCAAAACCGGTATCGACAAGGGCATGGTGTGGGTGGCCATCGGCGACTCCGGCTGCGGCATCGCGCCGGAAAACCTGACCCGCATTTTCGAGCCCTTCTTCACCACCAAGCCGGTGGGCAGCGGGACCGGGCTGGGGCTGTCGCTGTCCTACGGCATCGTCAACAAGCACGGCGGACGCATCGAGGTGGACTCCACCGTCGGGGTGGGCACCACCTTCACCGTGCGCCTGCCGCTGGACGGCTCGGGCGGCAAGGCCGGATAACCGGGGCGCAGGTCCGGTGGGCATGGCCGTCGACACCGCCAGCGGGAACAGCCGGCGCCCATCGCCAGCACGATCGCCAGCGGGGATAGCCGGGGTCTATCGCCAGCACGAAAGCCAGCGGAATAGCCGGCGCGGATCACCGGCACGGACAAGCAATCGCCGGCCGCAGCCGCCGCCGCCTAAACCTCTTCGCAGCGGCTCAGGGTGATCAGGGTGCCGCGCGAGGCGGAATGCTCGCCCATCGGATGGGCCAGCACCCGGTAGCGCTCCTGGCCGATCGCCGCTTCATGGCTGAGCTTGCTATCCCAGCCGTTCGGGAACAGCTCCGGCATCACCTGGGGCGCCTCGTTGCCGAGCATGGCGCCACCCTGGCTGAACAGGCGGCTGGCGGCGCCGTTGAGAAACACCACCACACCCTCGTCGTCGAGGCCGATGACCGGCAGCGGCAGATGCTGGAGGATCTCGCGCGCCACGCTCAGGCTGGTCTCGTCGCGCGATATCTGCTGTTGCTTCTGGCGCAGCAGTTCCTCCATCTTGCGGTTGGTGACGGCCATGTCGTAGTTGGCGGTGCGCAGCTCCAGGTTCAGGCGCTCGTTGTCGTCGGCGATCTCCTTGAGGCGGAAGGCCTCGGCGATGTGGCCGCGCAGGCGCTCGTCGTCCCAGGGCTTGGTGAGGAATTTGTAGATCGCCCCCTCGTTCACGGCGTCCGTGACCGATTGCAGTTCGGTGTAGCCCGAGAGCATGATGCGTATCGTGTCGGGATACAGCGTCTTGGCCGCGCGCAGGAAATCGGCGCCTATCATGCCGGGCATGCGCTGGTCGGACACGATCACGTCGACGGCGTTGGCGGCCAGCACTTCCAGCCCTTCCGCGCCGCTGTTGGCGGTGAGGATCTGGTAGCCGTCCGGGCGCAGCAGGCGGCGCAGCGAGGACACGATGTTCGGCTCGTCGTCGACCAGCAGCAGCGTGCGGCGCCGGTCCTGGATGCGGCGGTGGTGGGTCGGCAGGGTATGGCCGCGCGCCAGCAGGCCGGCCAGCTCGTCGGCGCCCAGCGCGGGCGCGAACACCTCGCCCTGGATCTGGTCGCACATGTTGCGCCGCAGGAAGTCGCATTCGGCGTCATGGTCCACCCGCACCGCCACCACGCCGATGCCCAGCTTGTGGGCCATGGCGATGATCGACTTGACCATCGCGGCGTGGTCGGCCGCGTCGTTGATGCCGGCCGTCAGCTCCGGGTCGATCTTGACCAGGTCCAGGCCCAGGCTGCTGAGCTCGTCGAGCGAGGCCAGGCGCATCTGGAAGCGGTCCAGCGTCAGGCCCACGCCCAGCGCTTTCAGGCTGCCCAGGGTATGGTTGCAGGCGGCCTGGTCGGCCAGCAGGCTCGCCTCCGTGACCTCGACGGCCAGCTGGGCCGGCGCCAGGCCGCGCGCGGCCAGGCTCTGGGCCACCAGCGTCGGCAGGCCGGGGTCGCGCAACTGGCTCAGCGACATGGCGATGGCCAGCCGCGGCAAGGTCAGGCCGGCGTCGCGCCAGGCCGCCAGGTCGGCGCCGGCGCGCTCGAGCGCCCAGGCGCCGATGGGGCCGGACAGGCCGGTCTGTTCGGCCAATGCGGCCAGCCGGTCGGCGCGCACCGCGCCCAGCCCGGGGTGGCGCAGCACGACGAGCGCCTTGACCGCCGCGATGCTGCCGTCGCGCAGGTCGGCGCGCGCCTGGTAGGTCAACTCGAGCCAGTCATTGGCCAGCGCCTCGCGCAGCGCAAGTTCCAGCGCGCCATTGCGCTCGCCGGGATCGGGAAGGTGGCCCGGCAAGGGGAGGGCGCCGCCATTGCCGCCCAGGAAGACGCCGTTCGGGCCGGGGCCGGTCAAGGCGTCGCCGCCGGTCAGGTAGCACAGCAGGTGCAAGCTGCCGTCGCCGCCGTCCGTGGGCGCCGAGATGGTCAGGGTGAAGGGGGCGCCGCCGCGCGGGTCGGACAGCGCGATCTGGTCCGGGCGCAGATGGGCGAACACGCCGCGGATGGCGTGCTTGGCGCGCGCGGCGCTGCTGCGCGCGAACACCTGGCCAAGCTGGCCCTGGGCCTGCCCGCCGGTCATGCGCTGAAACGCCGGGTTGGCGTACAGCGCGACCGGATGGTGCTCGCCCGCGCCGACCAGCAGCACGCCGCAGGGGCAGGCTTCCAGCGCGGCCAGCAACAGCGGTGGGGGCGGCAGCGCGGCGCCATGCGCGCCGGGGCCGCCGCAGTCTTCACTCGTGTCCATGGCGCTTTCCCTGAGTAGTCACAGCCCGTTTGTCGCAGCGCCGGCAAAATCTGCTGCCGTTGCCTTAAAACAACTGATTATACGCGCGGGGCAGGCGAAGACAAGCGCTGTTCAACGTCGGGCGGCAAGCGTGACGCGCGCACCACAGCGCGCCCGGCCGCGCGCCATCAGGTGCCGCACTTGGGCAAGGCCAGCGCCAGTGCCTGGCCGGTGTAGACCAGCTGCGTTGCCTGGCCCGCCGGGCCGGCGCCGCAGGTCACCCGGAACGCCTGGCGCGCCGGCATGCCGGGATACTGGCCCTGGCGCGCGGCCAGCTCCAGGCGCCTTTCCTTGTCGTGCCACAGCAGGCGGGTGGTGGCGTACTGGCCCTGCTCGTAGCCGTAGCCGTCGCCGGCGTCGTCGTACAGCTCGAAGCTGGCGTCCTTGCCGGGATAGACGCGCAATTCGATCGGCGCCGCGCTCGCTTCGTCGGCGTACTGCTTGACCGGCCCCAGCGGCACGATGCTGCCGGCGCGCGCGTACACGGGAATGGTGGCCAGGCCGGCGCCGGCGGCGATGACCTGGCCGCCCTGGTAGCGCTGGCCGCTCCAGAAGTCGTACCAGGCGCCGCCGGCGGGCAGGTAGACGGTGCGCACGGTGGCGCCCTTCTGCACCACCGGGTTGACCAGGAGTGCGGGGCCGAACATGTACTGGTCGGCGATGGCCAGGACCGCCGGATCGGCGCGGAAGTCCATCGCCAGCGGACGCATCATGGTGCCGGCACGGTGGGTGACGTCCCAGGCGCTGGCGTAGATGTAGGGCAGCAGGCGGTAGCGCAGCTTGTCGTAGTCCAGCAGGATCTTCTGGACCGGCGCGGGGAACTGCCACATCTCCTTGCCGGGCCCGGTGCCGTGGACGCGGAACATGGGGTTGAACACGCCGAACTGGTACCAGCGCGTGAACAGCTCGGCGTAGGCGCCGTCCTTGGGGTCGCCGCCGAAAAAGCCGCCGATGTCGGCCGACCAGTAGGGGATGCCGCTGATGCTGAAGTTCAGCCCGGCGGGGATCTGGCGCCGGAACACGTCCCAGGTGCCGGTCGTGTCGCCGGACCAGGTGATGGCCGCGTTGCGCTGCTGGCCGGCGTAGGCCGAGCGGGTCAGGATGAAGGCGCGCTTGGCCGGGATGTCGCGCCGGGCGCCGTCGTGCACGGCGCTGGTGTGCAGCAGCGGATAGGCGTTGTAGACCTCGGCGCCGGGGCCTTGCGCCGTGCTCAAGGCGTTCATCTGGCCCGGCTCGCCGCCGAGTTCGGCCTCGCTGCCGTCCAGCCACCAGCCGTCGAAGCCAAGCGTTCCCAGGCGTTCATTGATCTGTTTCCAATAGATGGACCGTCCCGGCGCCGAGAACGCGTCGTACCAGCGCCCGTGGCCGGCCGGGTAGACGTTGCGAAACAGCGGCGGATAGACGGCGCCGGCCCGCTCCAGCTCGGCCAGGTTGGCCAGCCCCTGGTCGAAGCGCGCCCAGACCGACACGATGGTGTGCACGTTCTGCGCGTGCAGTTGCTTGACCATGGCCGACGGATCGGGATAGCGGCTGGCCTCGAACTCGTGGCTGCCCCAGCCGTTCGGACCCCAGTACTGCCAGTCCTGCACGACGGCGTCGAACGGGATCTTGAGCGCGCGGTGACGCTGGGCCACGCTGAGCAGCTCGTTCTGGGTGCTGTAGCGCTCCTTGGACTGCCACAGGCCCCAGGTCCAGCGCGCCATCAGCGGCGCGTCGCCGGTCAGCGCCCGGTAGCCGCCGACCACGTCGTCCAGTTCCGGGCCGTACACGAAATCGTAGTCGATGCCGCTGCCGTAGCCGGAGCGGAACACGACCTGGTGGGCGCTGAGCGGCGTCGTCACGTCCACGTCCGTCACCGAGGCGTTGTTCCACAGGATGCCGTAGCCGCGCGAGGACACCAGCATCGGCACGCCGACGTCGCGGTTGACCTGCTGCAGGCGCACGGTGCTGCCGCGGTAGTCCAGCTGGCCGCCCTGGTGCTGGCCGAGGCCGTAGATGGCGTCGTTTTCGTCGACCGCGAAGGCCTGGGCGAGCGCCCCGTTCGCCGCCGCCGGCAGCGAGCGCGCGTCGGCCACTTCCTCGGTGATCAGCTTGCCGGCCTTGTCCAGGAAGCCGACCGCGCCCGTGTTGCGGTCCACGCGCACGGTGAGCACTGGCGTCGAGAGCACGATGTATTGGCCGACGTCGGCCACGCGCCAGTCGGTCGGGCGCGCCTTGCCGATCACGGCCGGATTGTAGGCGCCGGCCCAACCAGCGCCGCGATGAAAGCGCACGTGGACGATGCGCTCGCTCCAGGGTTCGATGGTCAAGGTGCCGGCCGCGCTGGTGAGCACCAGGCCGGCGGCGCTGCGCTCGACCTTGGTGATGGCGCGCTCGGCCACGGCGGGGCCGGCAACTGGCAGGTCGGCGGCCTGCGCCAGCGGGGCGCAAGCGCCAAGAATCAGGGCGCTCGATATCAGTGAGGCCAAGGTATTGCGTTGCATTGATGCTCCTGGAGAGTATGTGTTTGGTGGTGCGCCAACGGGGCGGCCCGCCTGCGATCAGCGTCCGCCATTTTTAGACACCTGTTGTGTCGAATGCAATTATGAAATTGACCAAATGGTGCACCGATTATACGTAGGGTAGGCGCGGGCGGCGGCACGACGCCGATGGCGCCGGCTTGACACTTCGGTTACGCTATCTCCTGGTGCCGTGCCTACCGCCGTGCCTACCGCCGTGCCTACCGCCGTGCACTTTCACCACTCACCCAACAAGACGAAAGGAATGCCATGCAGGTCAAACTACATCGGGGCGAGGGACCGCTCCAGCAGGTGATCGAGATCGGCGCCCACCGCCTGCTGTCGGACGTGCCCGAGGCCAGTGGCGGCGCCGACAGCGGCCCCGGTCCGCACGACCTGCTGGCCGCGGCCCTGGGCGCCTGCACCGCGCTGACGGTGCTGATGTACGCCAGGCGCAAGGATATGCCGCTGCACGACATCGAAGTCACGGTCGACCATGAGCAGGCCGCCGGCGTGTACCAGTTTCACCGGCGCATACACTACATCGGCGAACTGAGCGACGAGCAGAAGCAGCGCCTGACCGACATCGCCAACAAGTGCCCGGTGCATAAAACCCTGCTGGGCGAGATCGCCATACACACCGAGGTGGCATGATGACGCACGACGACAATCAAGGCGGTGCGATCGAGACCGTGGTGGTGCCGCGCACCAGCGACCTGGGCGACCATTTCGAGGTGCGCCGCGCGCTGCCGTCACGCGAGAAGCGCATGGTCGGCCCCTTCGTCTTCCTCGACCAGATGGGGCCGCATGTGTTCGCTCCCGGCCGCGGCCTGGACGTGCGTCCGCATCCGCACATCGGCCTGGCCACCGTGACCTACCTGTTCGAAGGCGAGATCTTCCACCGCGACAGCCTGGGCACAGCGCAGGCGATCCGCCCCGGCGAGGTCAACTGGATGACCGCCGGCAGCGGCATCGTGCATTCCGAGCGCAGCGCGCCTGAGCGGCGCGAGCATGGGCAGACCCTGGCGGGCCTGCAGTGCTGGGTGGCCCTGCCGCGCCGGCATGAGGAAAGCGCGCCCGGCTTCGTGCACGTGGATGCCGACGGATTGCCGCTGGTGGAGGGCGACGGGGTCAGGGCGCGCGTGATCGCGGGCAGCTTCGCCGGGCGCAGTTCGCCGGTTCCGGCGCTCTCGCCGCTGTTCTATGTCGACGTCCAGCTCGATGCGCATGCCACCATCGTGGTGCCGGCCGACTACCACGAGCGCGCCGCCTACGTGGTCTCGGGCCGGGTCCAGGTCGGCCAGGAAGGCGCTTACGAGGCCGGCCAGCTGCTGGTGCTCAAGCCCGGGCGGACGGTGGACCTGGCGGCCGGCGCGCAGCCGGTGCGCCTGATGCTGCTCGGCGGCGAGCCCATGGACGGGCCGCGCGCGATCTTGTGGAATTTCGTCAGCAGCAGCAAGGACAGGCTGGAGCAGGCCGCCGAGGATTGGCGCGCCCAGCGCTTCGCGCCTGTCCCCGGCGAGCATGAGTTCATCCCCTTGCCGGAGGTGCTGGGACAGCCGGTTTTCTATCCGTAAGTTCCGATGGGGCGGGGGCGGCAATCGACGATGTCAAAAGCGAATTCCAGGTCGATTCTGTACGCGGGATCGATGCCAGTTCGTACTCAAACAGATCCCCGTTTCTCGTACACCGCCCCCCAGAGCGGGACATCGGGCTGCCCGGCCTTGACGCCTTCCATGAGCGCATCGACGGCACCGGGGCAGTCGCCGCTGGCCCAAAAACGTCTCACGCGGCTCTGCGCGAAAGCGTATCAATTGCCACCCTGGGCCAGCGGATGCGCACGGCGGCCGCCCCAAGACTGCGCTGCGGCAACCGCGCGGCGGTAAGGGTTTTCCGTGCTTGCGCGGCCGTTCTTCGTATGACACGCTTGGAAGTGGATCAAGTTAATTGCAAGCAATCGTATGAGATCGATAACAAGCGGTGTTGGCGAAATCATCGGCATTACCCTCTTGCAGCTCATTAACGCGCGTCCCCATAGGTGGCAGAAAAGCCACAGGCGCACATATCTGTTGCCAAGAAAATTATCTGACGTATAATTCACTCAGTCGTGATAACGATAACACGCGACCGAATGTGGAACGCACGAGTGAATCCACATCGATGAAAACATCACACCTGATTGGGGGAGTTATTAGCATGAGCAACAAAATTGGTATGTCACTAAAACTGTCTGGCATCGCGCTGGCCGTGGGACAGGCGTTCGCGCCGTCGGCCTTCGCGCAGCAAGCCGACGCCGCAGTGGTGGTGGTCACCGGCATTCGCGCCAGCGCGCAATCGTCGGTGGCGATCAAGCGCGACGCGACGGAAGTCGTTGAATCGATCACGGCCGAGGATATCGGCAAGCTGCCCGATCCGAACGTGGCCGAAACGCTGACCCGCATCCCGGGTGTGCAGGGCTACCGCTACGGTGGCGAAGGCGCCTCGCCGGTCGGCCAGGGCTCCGGCCTGACCATCCGCGGCCTGTCGGGCCAGACCGCGTCGCAAATCAACGGACGCTCCGTGTTCACCGCCGGCGGCCGTGAATTCAACATCGAAGACGCGATTCCTGGCATGGTGGCCGGCATCGACGTCTACAAGAACCCGTCGGCCGAACACATCGAAGGCGGCATCGGCGGCCTGGTGAACATCCGCACCCGCAACCCGAGCGACTTCAAGGGCCCGGTGTTCACGGTTGCCGCGAACGCACGCTACAACGACCTGGCCAAGAAGACCGATCCCGAATTGTTCGCCCTGGCCGCGAACAAATGGGATCTGGGCGGCGGACAGCGCATCGGCGTCATGGCCGCGATTGTGAGCCAGAAGAGCGCTGGCCGTTCGGACAACAACCCGGCCAACGGCGGCGCCAACTTCAAGCGCGCCATCCGCGCCGACAGCGCCGAATACGCGACCCTGGCAGCGGCCAACACCGCCAATTCGGCCAATGCGCCACGCGCCGCCTATGTGGGCCGCAGTGACATCAGCTTCCTGACCGGCGTGCCGACCGTGGCAGGCGCGCCCTCCAACACCCCGAACCTGTCCGGCTTGACCGCCGACCAGGCCGCCAACGTCATGGTCGCGCCTGGCTTGACCAGCAACGTGTTCCAGGAAACCATCCTGCGCGAGCGCAATGGCTTGAACCTGGCGGCGGACTACCGCGTCAGCAACACCCTGCGTTTCTACAGCGAACTGAACTACGTCAAGTACGTCTACCACCAGCAGTATCGCGGCCTGAATTCCTCCGACGGCGGCAACGTGAAGAACCTGCAGACCACCCCGTTCAATTTCACCGAAGGGCTGGCCAATCGCAACAGCAACGGCGGCAGCGACGACGTGCTGGTCAGCAAGCGCCTGCTGGGCGGCACCTTCCTGGATTCGACCGTCAATACCATGGGCGGCATCGAGCTTTCCCCATACAAGACCTGGGTCGGCGCGGCCGGCGCGGAATGGAGCCCGACGCCTTCGCTGGCCCTGAAAGGCGACTTCTCGTATGTCAAATCGACCAAGAGCACGGATAACCGCGATGTCGTCATGCAGTCGGCCCCTGGCCTGACCTGGTCGACCACCCGTGTGGCCGATGGCGCGCCGCACGGGCTGACCTTCGCGGGTCCTAGCCTGGCCGATCCAGCCAACTTCGTCTATCAGGATTATACGAACGGCAACAATAGCAAGAACAATGATAGCGGTTATGCGCTCGCCTTGTCCGGCGCTTATACGCTGGACGACGGCATGATCACCAAGCTGCGCTTCGGCACCCGCGCGGCACACCAGCAGGATGACTTCCATAACTACAGCTTCTACGGCCGTCCAATGACCACGGACGGCAAGCCGCTGACCGCATCGCGCTCGAACGCGATTTCGGTGGCGAGCATGGGCAGCGTGGAAGCCGCGCCGGACAACTTCATGCGCGGCAAAGCTGGCTACGCCGGTGGCTACGTGGTGTATGCGCCTGAGGCGCTGACGGGCAACCAGGTCGCCACCGCATTCCCGACCGCGGGCATCCTGCCGCAAGGCTCCTACGTGGAAAACATCTCGGCACACAGCTACAACGCTGAAAATACCCTGGCCGGCTATCTGGTGGGTGACTTCCAGGCCCTGGACGAGCGCCTCAAAGGCAACGTTGGCGTGCGCGTGGTGCGTACCGAGGCCACCGCCCGCGCCAACCCGCCCAACACGACCGGCGCGACCACGACCTTCCCCGAAGTGTCGCGCACTAGCTCGTACGTCAACGTGCTGCCGTCGTTGAACGCGACCTACGATATCACCAAGGATTTCCTGGCGCGTTTCGGCTATGGCCGCGGCTTGACGCGTGCGCCGCTCGGCATGCTCAATCCTAGCATCTCGGTCAACGCCACCAACGGTACTGGCAACGCAGGTACTCCGGACCTGCATCCGCAGACCGCGGACAGCTTCGACTTCTCGCTCGAGCGCTACTTCAGCCGCACCAACTATGTGTCGGCCGCGCTGTTCGACAAGCAGATCAAGGGGTTCTTCAACGCCACCGTCGAATGCCAGACCGTCGCCAACGCGCCGGCCTACAGCGGCAGCGTCGCCAACAGCTGCGGCACCGGCCAGTACCTGATCACCAAGCAGGTCAATTCCGAAAATGGCTGGGCGCGCGGCGTCGAGCTGGCCGGTCAGTACTTCTTCGATTCGAGCAGCGGCCTGTTGAAGAATTTCGGCGTGTCCGGCTCCTACACCTACCTCGACACGTCGAACCCGGTTAACTTCGGCAGCGCGACCAACCCGCGCATCGTCGATACCCCGCAGGCGTTCCAGTCCAAGCACAACTACAGCCTGGCCGGCATGTACGAGGACGGCAAGCTGTCGGCGCGCCTGGTCTACAACTGGCGTTCGGATTCGATCCTGTTCGGCGTGTCGGCCAACCCGATCGACGCCCGTGCGATCGGCGCCTATGGCATCCTGGACGGCTCGCTCAGCTACGAGGTGGCGAACAACGTGACCCTGTCGTTCAACGCGTCGAACATCACCGACAAGGGCCTGGACCGCTACGTTGGCGAGCCTGGCGCCTACATGACCGACATCGAGCGCCAGCACTACCTGAATGGCCGCACCTTCAGCATCGGCCTGCGCTACAAGTTCGGCAACTGATGACGGCATAATGTCGTCCTGACCGGCCAGCGATGGCCGATCGGATGGGCGGGCGACCTGGTCGTCCGCCCATTGACGTTTCTGGCGGCGGCCGATGGCCCGTCCAGGAACGCCGCCACATCACAACCAAGAGACAGCTATGTTAAACAAATTTCTCATCTTCGCCGCGTGCGTGCTAGGCCTGGCCAACGCGGCCCAGGCCGCCTCGCAACTGCAAGTGTTTCCTTTCCCGCAGCCGATCCGTTACACGTACCACAACGACGACTTCACCGTGCGCGTGCGCACCCCCGGCGGCGTGTGGCAGGACCTGTACGAGTACAAGGTCAAGGTGGACCTCGACACCCAGCAGACCGCCTCGATGGTGTACTTTAATTTCGACGGCGCCGTCGAAGTGGCCGTGCAGAAGAACAACGGGAGTTTCTCCAAGGTCGCGGTGCGCCCAGTGGCCAAAGGCATCCCGGTCACCATCAAGGATGGCATCGCCTACTTCACCCTCAAACGCCCGCAAAACCTCAGCATCGAATTCGACGAGGACCGCCTGCACAACCTGCACCTGTTCAGCCACGCCATCCGCCAGGACATGCCCGGCGCCGGCAAGGTCTTGTCGTCCTACGACATCGTCAAGGGCACGACGCCCGATCTCACCCAGCCGGTGGTGTATTTCGGCCCCGGCATCCATAGCGGGGAGTTTCGCCTGCATTCGAACAGCACCGTGTACATCGACGGCTCGGCCATGCTGAAAAGCCCCCTGATCATGGATGGGGTCGAGAACGTCAAGGTGATCAGCGACGGGATTTTCGACGGCGCCGAGATGATGACCATCCGCAACTCAAAACACATCCTCGTGGACGGTCCGATTTTCATCAACCAGCCTGCGGGAACGATGCGCTGCATCACCTCGCAAGACGTCGAAGAGCGCAGCATCCGCAGCATCGGCGGTGGCCAGTGGTCCGACGGCCTGGGCCACTTCGCCTGCGAGCGCGTGAAGATCGTCGACAGCTTCATCCGCACCTCGGACGACTGCATCACCCTGTACAACCACCGCTGGGACATCTGGGGCGACACGCGCGACATCACCGTCACCGACACCACGCTGTGGGCCGACGTGGCCCACGCCGTGATGATCGGCATCCACGGCAACACTCCGACCCCGGCGCACCCGGAACCGGAAGTGCTCGAACGCATCCGCTTTGACAATATCGACATCCTCGAGCATGACGAGGACGAGTCCGAGTACGAAGGCGCGATCGGCATCATGGCCGGCGACGACAACCTGGTACGCGACGTGACGTTCGAGAACATCCGTGTCGAACGCATCGAGGAGGGCAAGCTGTTCAACCTGCACATCGCCTACACTCCCAAGTACAACACCAGCCCGGGCCGCGGCATTCGCGATGTCACCCTGCGCAACATCAGCTTCAGCGGCAAGGGCTCGCCGAGCGCCTCCGTGATCGCCGGCTACGACGCCGGCAGGACCGTGCAACACATCGTGATCGACAACGTCATGGTGGGCGGCAAGCGCCTCACCGGCGCCGCCCCCAACCTGCTCGACATCGGGCCGTACACCGGGGCAGTCACGTTCAAATGACCTGGCAGCCTGTCGGACTTAGGATCGTCAGCTGCAAAAATACCTGGGACGGTCCATATTTCGCCGCTTTCTCGGCCAATAGCTCGCTATTGGCACTGCGAAATCGTCAAAATCTGGCCTCGCCCAGCTATTTTTTTCGCTCTGGCTCCCCAAGTCCGACAGGCTGCTAGTCGCGGCGCATGACATCGTGCGGCCGCGTCCACGCCCCCGCCCGGGGGCCAGACCCGGGTGACGGACGCCGCCGGGGCCGGCGCATGGCCGCCGCCACCGGCAGTTCTTCGTACAGCGTCGACGACCAGCGCTTCATAGCCGCCGGCAGGCCATTCGCCATCCTGGCGCGACGCCACCACCTCCGCGTCAGCGCCCCAGGGCAACCAGGACGCGCCCTCATCCGAATAGCTGATGAGGCCGTGTCCGATAGTCGCCTCCGGCCCCCACCAAGTCTCGGCTAGCTGTTCATGAGAGCGACGATGTCGCTCGCGCTGAGCGCGCCGCGGTAGATGCGGAACTCGTCGATCTTGCCGTTGAGGTAGGGGTCGGCGTACTGGGAACGCCCGATCCAGTTGTTCGCCGTCCTTTGGAGCCGGAACGGGGCGCACACCATGGCGCTGTTGCTGCCGACGGCGGCGCCGTTGACGTAGAGGGTGCCGACACTGCCCGTCAAGGTCACGGCGACGTGCACCCATTGCCCCGTGGGGAGGGCGGCGCTGGCGTTGATGCCTTGCTCGCCGTACCCGCCGTTGACCGTGATGGCGAAGCGCGCCACGCCGGCACTGTTGCGCGGTGTGAGGAACATGTAGTGGCCGGTGCCGGAGCCGAAGTCGAAGACGCGGGCCCAGGTCTGGCTGGCGTTCCAGTAGACCCAGGTGGCGACCGTGAAGTCCGATATGTCGGTGAGGATGTCGGCCGGCAGGCTGACGTAGCCGGTGCTGCCGTTGAGGGCGACAGCGTTGCCTTTCTTGCCGGCGACCCAGCTCGCGCCGCCGATGAGGGTGCCGGCGTGCCCGTTGCCGCTGCCGTCCACGGCCGTGGTGCCGCTGCCGTCGTCGAAGGCGAGCAGGGTGTGCAGGGGCGCGCCGGTGCTGCATGCGGCTTCGTTGGAGGGGGCGCTGGTGCCGGACGGGACGGCGGCGGTGACGACGTAGTAGTAGGTCCCGCTCGCGGCCGGATTGTCGGTGTAGCTGAGCAGGTCGGTGATGCCGCTGGCTATCGTGCTGTAGGGCCCGCCGGCGACCGTGGCGCGCATGACGGTGTAGCCGGTGGCGTAGGCGCTGCCCCACCAGGACAGCACGACCTGGCCGGCCATCGTGTAGGCGGTCAGCCCGCTGGGCGCGGCGCCGGCGGCGATCGGGTCGCGGGTGCAGGTGAGGGTGCCGTAGCCGAGCTGGTCGTAGCCGCCGCTGTTGGAGCCGTAGTTGCCGCCGCCGCCCTCGGGCTGGATCTGGAGCGCGAACTGTTTCGAATAGGGTGCGGCCAGGCCCATGCGGTTGACGTAGTGGTTGTACACCAGCGCCCAGCAGGGCCGCACCGTGCCTTGGCTGTTGGTGGAAAGCACAGTTTGGGTGACGTCCTTGTTGGTGTAGGTGACATACGGCACCGTGTAATAGGCGCCGGTGGCCGGGTCGATCAGGTTGGCCTTGGCGACGTATTCGGCGCCCATGAGGAAGCGGTTGTTGTCGTAGCCGTACAGGTCGACGCCCTGGTTCCAGGCCATCTCGCAAATGGCGCCCATAAGGGAGATGCCGAGCGTGTTGTGGCCCTGGTCGCGCCCGGTCTCCTGCCATTGGCCGAGCTGGCCGGGGTGGACGTAGTAGATGGCCTGGGCCGCCGAGCCGTTGCCGGGGCCGCTCTTGAAGTAGGCCACGGCCTCGTCGAACAGGCTCTGGTCGTCGCACAGCACGCCGATGGCCATGACCGAGGCCATGTTGCACAAGTCCCAGTTGGCCCAGTAGTGGTAGATGTCGGCGTTGTTATGGCGGACCAGGAAGTCGTGGTTGATCGGGTAGAAAATGTTGCGCATCATGGACTGGAAGCTGGCCAGGTCGGCCGCGGCCCAGCCGCTGTAGGTGCGCATGATTTCGCCGGCGTTGGCGAATTCGTAGCCGTAGATGCCGGCCGCGAGGTCGGCGTCGGTGGTGCCGCTGATGCCGGTGAGGGTGGACGACCAGGCGTTCATGATCTGCACCGACTTGTCAGCGTAGGCCGTGTCGCCCGAGATCTTCCAGCGCAACGCACAGGCGTAGGCGGCCGCGACGTCGTTGTACAGCAGGGAGTAATTCTCGGGATGGACGCCGTCGTAACCGCGATACACCACCGATACCGGCCTGGGGGTGTAAGTGAGCTGGGCATGGGAATTGGTGATGAGCAGGTTCCAGCTCGCCTGCCATGGGGCGGTGTTGTATTTCTGGGCCATGCGGGTGAAGTCGGCCGCGCTGTGCAGCAGGCCGGGGTGGATCAGGCCGGTGCTGGCGGTCGTGGCCAGCAGGCGCGCGCCTTGCTCAGCGGCTGTGGTGGCGGTGCCACCACAGCCGCTGAGCGCGAGGGCGCCCAGGCTGTACAGAAAGCTGCGGCGCGACACCGCGGCACTGCCGCCGTCGTGCGCGGGGAGGGCGCCGGAGCCGGCGTCCGGGAGTGCGGGCATTGGTGGGCGGCGGGTGCCGGCGGGGCTGGGTTTCTTCGTCATCAAGGTGTCTCCATGCCATATAGGCGACGGGTTGGCTGTGGCCTGGCCTGGATGGTCCGGCCGGGGCGGTCTGCTTAGCTTCGTGGTGCCGAAGACAATATTAGCAATTTTTCGGCGCTATGTTATCGATACCCAGCAAATATATTTTATCGATTACGCGACACTTTGTTGTTGATGCTGTCGTGCAGCATCGATATTTCTTTACAAATTGCCACAAGGGCGTAAGCTGTCATTTAATGTTAGCGCTAACGTACGTTGAAAGGTGGCATGGATAGTTCAAGCGACAAAGCAGTTCTGGCTACCCGCTGGGTCATCATGGGCGTCAGTGGGTGCGGTAAGAGTACGGTTGGACGGGCCCTGGCGGACACCCTGGGCGTGGCGTTCGTCGAGGGCGACGAATTTCATCCGCCAGCCAATGTGGCGAAAATGTCGGCCGGCGTGGCGCTCACCGACACCGACCGCGGCGAGTGGCTGAGGACCTTGCAGGCCCAACTGCGCGGCGCGCAACAGGCCAACGCGGGCCTGGTGGTGTCGTGTTCGGCGCTTAAGCGGCGCTACCGCGACCTGCTGCGCGAAGGCGACCCGGCGCTGCGCTTCGCGCATCTGCACGGGGCGCGCGAGCTGATCGCCAGCCGTATGCAGGCTCGCGTTGGCCATTACATGCCGCCGTCGTTGCTCGACAGTCAGTTACGCGATCTGGAACTGCTGCAAGGTGACGAAGCGGGCCTGTGCCTCGATATCGGCACGGCGCCGGAGCAACTTGTGGTGGCGATCCTCGCCAGTGTGACGCAGGACGAATAATGGAAGCGGCCCGACGGCCAACGAGCTAGCCAGGAATGTGAGCGCTAACAGCGCGAGGGTGTAGAGGGTGTATTTGGGGCAACACAGTAGCAACCGCCGAAGCAGGCGGGATTTAACAAATGGCGTTCTGACCTGGCAAACAGGCGGCACGCTGAAAAAGCAGTTTAAAAAAATCCAGGGAGACACTATGCGTAAGCCAACACAAAAATCCATCATGAATCTGGCTGTGGCCAGCGCCTGCTGCTGGCTGGCCGTGCCGGGCTATGCCCAGCAGGCCGCCGGCGAGGCCACCAGCGCCGCCACCGACGCCAAGGCCGGCGCCGACCAGGCCCCGGCCGCCGCCGTGGAGCCGACTAGCACGGTGGTCACGATTTCCGGCTCGCGCATCGCCGCGCGCGGCTTCACCCAGCCGACGCCGACGACCACCTTGAGCGCGTCCGACCTGGCCAAGAACGCCCAGCCGAACATGTTCAACACGATCATCGAACTGCCGGCGTTGCAGGGCAGTACAGGCCGCACCACCAGCACCAACAGCACCAGTAGCGGCATCCAGGGCCTGAGCTCACTGAGCCTGCGCGGCCTGGGCCCGATCCGCACCCTGACCCTGCTCGACGGCCAGCGCGTGGTCGGCGCCAACGTGACCGGCGTGACGGACGTGAGCCAGTTCCCGCAACTGCTGGTCAAGCGGGTCGACGTCGTCACCGGCGGCGCCTCGGCGTCCTATGGCTCGGACGCGGTGGGCGGCGTGGTCAACTTCATCACGGACAAGCGGTTCAACGGCTTCAAGGCCAACGTCGAAGGCGGCGAGACCACCTACGGCGACGACAAGAACGGCACCGTGCAAGCGGCCTGGGGCCAGGGCTTCCTGGACGACAAGCTGCACGTGACGGTCAGCGGCGAATACAGCCGCGAGAAAGGGGTGCCGTCGCCACGCTTCGGCGAAAGCGGCAGCAATGGACGCACCTGGTTCGATAACACCGCCTACCAGATTCGCCCCCTGTCCCAGACCAATGACGGCAAGCCGCAATACACGGTGATCCAGCACGCCCAGCAGTACCAGTACGCCAAATACGGCCTGATTACGCGCGGCCCGCTGCAGGGCACCGCTTTCGGTCCGGGCGGCCAGCCTTACCAGTTCCAGTATGGCTCGAACGGCGTGCCGACCGGCACCGGCGCGGTGACCGGTTGTTACAATCCATTCTGCGTCGGGGGCGACCTGACCGGCAGCGTCGGCGCCGGCACCACCTTGGGCATGGACATGAGCCGCAAGGTCGCGTACACCCGGGTCAGCTACGATCTTGACGCCGACAACGAGATCTATTTCACGCTCAACCTGGCGCGGGTCGGCGCGGCCTTCAATCCGAATCCGGGTGCGGCCAAGAACGACAACCTGACCATCCAGTGCGACAACCCGTTCCTGCCGGCCTCGATCGTGGCGGCCTGCGCCACCAATAACATCAAGAGCTTCGCCTACGGCACGTCGAACGCGGTGTTCCCGAAAGACATCCTGGTGCAGCCGACCCGAACCCAGAAGCGGGTCGTGCTCGGCGCCGACGGCGGCTTCGCCGCGTTCGGCAAGGACTGGAAGTACGACGCCTACGCCGAGCACGGCGAGAACAAGATCGGCATCGTGGTCGATAACATGACGCTGAACAAGCGCTACAACGCCGCGATCGACGCCGTGCGCGCGCCCAACGGCACCATCGTCTGCCGCGATCCGGTGGCGGCGGCCTCGGGCTGCCGGCCGCTCAACATCATCGGCGACGTGCCGGCCGACCCGGCCGCGATGGCCTACATCGAGCCGGCGGCCGGTCCGCGCCAGTACTCGGTGCAAAAGCAGGACGTGCTCAGCTTTAACATCACCGGCGAGCCGTTCAATTCCTGGGCAGGTCCGATCGCCATGGCCACCGGCGCCGAATACCGCAAGGAGCAGTATTTCGTGCGCGGCGACGCCTACGGCAACGGCGTCTCGGCCGACAGCCCGAACAATGCCGACTATCCGGCCGATCCGCTGCTGAACACGACCATCGGCAACAACTGGTACGCGGGCAATTACCACAACGCCCAGGGCGCCTACAACGTGCGCGAGGCCTATTTGGAGCTGAACGTGCCGGTGCTCAAGTCCGACACCTGGGGCGAGGCCAACCTGAACCTGGCCGACCGCCGCACCAAGTACAGCACCTCGGGCAGCGTGGAGAGCTGGAAGATCGGCGC
>DIZW01000023.1:78106-122839 GCA_002428015.1 Oxalobacteraceae bacterium UBA6018
AACCTGAGCGAACTGTACGCCGCGCCGCTGGTGGTGAACAACTCGGTGAGCTACCAGGGCAACACCTTGACGGTGCAGCAGCGCACCATCGGCAACGTCAACCTGCGCCCTGAAATCGCGCGCAACTCGGTGTTCGGCATTGTGCTGGCGCAGCCGACCTGGGCCCCGGGCCTGAGCGCCTCGATCGATTATTTCGACATCAAGGTGCGCGATGTGATCTCCAGCCTGTCGATCCAGCAGGAAGTCGATCTGTGCACGGCCGGGAACAAGGAAATCTGCGGCGCGATGGACCTGACCAGCGCCACCAAGTACGTGACGGCGCAGGCGTTCAACCTGGCGTCGATGCGCGACAAGGGTTTCGACGTGGAGGCCGTGTACCGCATGGGCCTGGCCGACCTTGGCTTGCCGGGCCACCTGACCTGGCGCGCCCTCGGCTCGCGTACCTTGAGCTTCCTGACCGATTCCGGCGTGCTGGGGACGATTCCGTCCGAAGGCGCCGGCGTGAACATGGGCAACACGCCGAAGTGGAAGGTGCTGGCCAGCCAGGGCTGGGACAACGACAAAGCCAGCGTGACCCTGTCCGAGCGCTGGATCAGCGACGGCGTCTATAGCAACGAGTTCATCGAGTGCCAGACCGGTTGCCCGGTCTCGACCGTGGTGCATCCGACCATCTTCGACAACCGCATGAAGGGTGCGTTCTACGTCGACATCGGTGCCACCTACAAGTTCTCGAACAAGCTGACCGGCTACGCCAAGATCGATAACGTGGCCAACGTCGATCCCGTCGATGCGCCCCAGTCCGGCCCTGGCTTCGGCATCAACCCGGCGCTCTACGACGTGCTGGGCCGCCAGTACCGTGCCGGCCTGCGCTACAACTTCTAAGGTCCCCGGCCGGAGTCGCCTGCCCAGGGCGCTCCGGCCTCATCGAGGAAATTCATGAGTATGACTAGTCCCTTGGCCACGTGGGTCGGCCTGACGCCGGCCGCCTGGGCAATGGTGGCCGTTTTGCTGGCGGTTGGCCTGCTCACCGTGCTGATCGCGTGGGGCCGGGTGCAGCCGCTGCTCGCTTTCGTGGTGGCCTCGCTGGTGGCGGCCCTGCTGCTGGGCATGCCGATCAAGGCGATTCCCGGATCGATAGAGAAAGGCATCGGCGACCTGCTGGGCTCGCTGACGGTGATCATCTGCCTGGGCGCGGTGTTCGGCAAGCTCATCGCCGACAGCGGCGCGGCCCAGCGCATCGCCAGTTACCTGATCGGGGTGTTCGGCCCGGCCCGCATGCCGCTGGCGCTGACCCTGACCGGTTTCGTGGCCGGCATGGCGCTGTACTACAATGTCGGCTTCGTGCTGCTGGTGCCGCTGGTGTTTTCGCTGGTGTACCAGACTGGGCGTCCGGCGGTGGCGCTGGCCATTCCGCTCGTGTGCGGCCTGTCGATCGCGCACGGTTTCCTGCCGCCCCATCCGGCGCCGGTGGCGCTGGCGGCGCAGTTCCACGCCGACCTGGGGCGCACCTTATTCTACGGCTTGCTGGTCGCGTTGCCGACCCTGCTCCTGGCCGGGCCGGTGTTCGCGATGCGCCTGAAAGGCATCGTCAGCGTCCCCGCGGCCACCTTTCAAAGTACCTTGCGGCCCGAGTCCGAGCTGCCCGGGGTGGTCAACAGCTTCGCCACGGCCCTGCTGCCGGTCTGGCTGTTGGGCGGCGCCATGGTGCTGAGCTCCGTGCCGCTGCACAACGAGGCACTGACGGCGCTGGTGGGCCTGCTGGCCAATCCGATGATCGTCATGCTGGTCGCGTTCGCCACCGGCGTGGTCAGCCTGGGGCTGGCGCGCGGGCAGCGCTTCGCCACGCTGATGCAGGGCGCGCAGGAGGCGCTGCGCGACATCGCCCCGATCCTGATGGTGATCGCCGGCGCGGGCGGGCTCAAGCAAGTGCTGGTCGACTCGGGCGTCAGCGCCCAGCTCGGCGCGGAACTGGGCCGGCTGCCGGTGCCGCCTTTGCTGCTGGGCTGGCTGGTGGCCACCCTGATCCGCATCTGCCTCGGCTCGGCCACGGTGGCCGGGGTGACCGCGGCCGGCATCGTCGGCCCGCTGGTGCAGACGTCCGGCATCGACCCGAGCCTGATGGTACTGGCCATCGGCGCGGGCAGCCTGATGTGCAGTCACGTGAACGATTCCGGTTTCTGGATGTTCAAGGAATATTTTGGTCTGTCGTTGAAGGATACCTTCCGCTCCTGGTCGCTGATGGAAACGCTGGTCGGCGTACTCGGGATTATTTTTGTGATGCTGCTGTCGCGCTTCGTATGAGCGTGGGGCATCGAACACCCACCCTGGATACAACACATGAGACATTATCGAAAGCCGCCGAGTGAGCGCGTGATGCCGGCGCTAACGCTGGCCCTGGCCTTGGCGTGCGCGTTCAGCCCGGCGGCGCGCGCGGCGTCGGTGTCGGCATTCAAGAGCATGCCGGACGACCCGCACGCCGTGGTCGTGCGCGCCCACGCGGACGGGCGCGCCGACGACACGGCGGCGATCCAGGCGGCCATCGACAGCGCGGCCAATGATGGACAGGGCGGCGTGGTGTTCCTGCCGTCCGGGCGCTACCGGATCACGCGTACCGTGCTCATTCCGCTGGCGGTGCGCCTGTACGGGGTGGGGCCGACGCGGCCGGTGCTGGTGCTGGGTGCGCGTACGCCCGGCTTCCAGAAGGGCGTGGTGAACATGGTCGTGTTCACGGGCGGCGATCATTACAACACGGGCAAGGTGCCGGTGCCGGTGCCGAGCGTGACGCCATATAGCGACAAGGTGCGCGACGCGAATTCGTCGACCTTCTATTCGGCGCTGAGCAATGTCGATATCGAGATCGGCGACGGCAACCCGGCGGCGGCGGGGGTGCGCATGCGCACGGCCCAGCATTCGAACCTGAGCCATATGGATTTTCACATCGGATCCGGCCTCACCGGCATCTACCACGTTGGCAACGTCGGCTACGACTTGCGCTTCTACGGCGGCCGCTACGGCATCCTGGCCGAGAAGACCTCGCCGGCCTGGCAGTTCACCCTGATGGACGCGCAGTTCGAGGGGCAGCGCGACGCGGCCATTCGTGAGCACGAGACCGATCTCACCCTGATCAACACCAGCATCCGCGATACCCCGGTCGGCATCGAGATCGACCGCGGCTACAGCGATTCGCTGTGGGGCACCGATGTGCGCTTCGACAACGTGTCGAAGGCGGCGGTGGTGATCAGCAATGAGGGCAACGTCGACACCCAGATTGGTTTCGAGAACGCGATCGCGCGCAAGGTGCCAGTGTTCGCGCGCTTTCGCGACAGCGGCAAACAGGTTGCCGGCGTGGGCGAGCGCTACCAGGTTAGCACGTTCAGCTACGGCCTGGCGCTGCCGGGCCCGGGTAGCATGGGGCAGTTCGCGACGACGATGAAAGCGGCGCCGCTGGCGGCCTGGCCGGGCGCGCATGCGCCGGTTCTGCGCTTGTTGCCGGACACGTCGCAATGGGCCAGCGTACGCAAATTCGGCGCGATGGGCGACGCCAAGACCGACGACACGGCCGCCATCCAGAAGGCGATCGACAGCAGCCGCGTGGTGTATTTGCCGCTGGGCTTCTATGTGATCTCGGACACGCTGCGCATGCGGCCGGACACGGTGCTGATCGGCCTGCATCCGGGCTTGACGCAGTTGATGCTGCCGAACGGCACGCCGGCCTACATGGGCGTGGATGGTCCGAAGGCGATGCTGGAAAGCGCCAAGGGCGGTGCGGCGATCGTATCGGGCATTGGGCTGGCCACCGGCGAAGTGAACCAGCGCGCCGTGGCGCTGCTGTGGAAAGCCGGCGCCGATTCGCTGGTGGACGACGTGCGCATCCAGGGCGGACACGGCACCCGCATGGCCGATGGCGCGTGGCATAACCCGTACGCCAAGAGCGGGCCGTTCGATCCGACATCGCAGTGGGACCGGCAGTACCCGAGCGTGTGGGTGACCGATGGCGGGGGCGGGACGTTCTCGGCGATCTGGTCGCCGAACACCTTCGCCCAGGCCGGGTTTTACGTGACGAATACGAGCACGCCGGGCCATGTGTATGAATTGTCCGCCGAACACCACATCAGAAATGAAATCGTGCTCGATGGCGTGGAAAACTGGCGGTTTTACGCGCCACAGACCGAGGAGGAGGTGCGCGACGGCATGGATTCGGTGTCGGTTGACGTGCGCAACTCGCACAATATCCAGTTTGCGAATTACCACGCGTATCGGGTCACGCGTTCGATCAAGCCAGCGTTGGCGGCGGCCCGCATTGCCAACAGCGACGACATTCGTTTCCGTAACGTGAAGGTCAACGGCGAGAGCGGCTTCGCGACCTGCGACGACAATGGCTGCGCGACCTATGCGCGTGCCAGCAAGTATCCCTACGAGAACGCAGTCATGGACGTGACCCACCACCTGCAGGTGCGCGAGCGCGAATTCGCCAGTCTCGATGTCGTGGCCGCGCCGCCCGTTCCGGCGGTGGTGAGCGTGGCGAAGGTCGACAAGCTGGAGGAGGGTTTCTTTTCGATCGCGGGCGCGGCGGTTGACGGCCAGGGCCGCCTGTATTTCGTCGACCGCCACTTCCAGCGCATCTACCGGTGGTCGAAGGACGCGGGGCTGGCGATCGTGCGCGATGCACCGCTCGACCCGATCAACCTGGCGTTCGACCGCAGCGGCGCGCTGATGGTGATTTCGTCAAACGGGCCGGAGGGGACGGTGTACTCCTTCCGTCCCGATGCGCCGGTCGGCACGATGACCGTGATCCATCCGACACCGACCGCCGCGCATGCGAACGCGCTGGTCGCGGTGCCGGTGAACTTTTGGGAGAATGGCGAGTTCCGCGATCAAATCAACCCACAGACGTACGAGTTCACGACGCTGGAGGAGATGTTCGCGCGTGACGTGGCGCTGCCGAAGGCGCGCGAATACGTGTCGCCGGACGGCAGCCTGGTCCTGCCGGCGTACCGGATGTTGCGGCAGGGCCCGCCGGACCACCTGGGCTGGCGTTGGGCCGACTCCTTGCAGACCCACGGACTGCTGACGGCCAAGGTGGGCGAGCGGGTGGTGTTCACCAATGGATCGCAAAATCGCACCTTCAGCGGCGTGGTGGGCGCTGGCGGCGGCATCACTGGCCTCAAGGTGCTGGCCAATCGCGGAAGCGAGAGCGCGGCCGTGGATGCGGCCGGGAATGTGTACGTGGCCAACGGCCAAGTGTTCGTGTACGCGCCGGACGGCAAGGAGATCGGCCGCATCGATGTGCCGGATCGTCCCTTGCAGCTGATCTTCGGTGGCGCGGACATGCGCACGCTGTTTATCCTGACGCACCACGCGCTGTATGCGGTCGCGCGCTGATGGCGCCGGCGCGGGAGTGGAGCGCGGTATGAAAAAGGCGCTGATGTTGCTGCTGGGCTGGCTGGTATTGGTCTGTAACAGCTGCCACGCGGATAGCCAGTTCAAGTTGCTGGTACTGGCGATTCCAAATAGATACCATTACGAATACATTCCCGTCGCGCGCGACAGTTTCGAAAACCTGGCCAAGCTGCATGCGTTTGAGTTCAGCTGGTCGAACAAGACCCAGGACCTCGAGGGCGATTTGCGCCAGTACGCGGCGGTGGTGATGTTGAACACACCGGGCGACGAGTTGAACGCGGCGCAGCGCGGCAAGCTCGAGGCCTATGTGCGGGGCGGCGGAAACGTCGTGCTCGTACACCGGGCCTTGATCATGCCGCCCAAGGCCTGGCCATGGTTCGAACAGCTGGTTGGGCGCTCGTTCAAAACCCATCCGATGCTGCAGACCGGTGTGGTCAATGTCGTCGACAACAAGTTCCCGGCCACTTACGGCCTGCCTGAGCGCTGGATCTGGAGCGACGAATGGTACGAGTTCACAAATCCCTACCAGATGACTATCCATCCGGTCCTGACCGTCGACGAGAGCAGTTACGACCCGACCAGGATCTGGCCGGGGCAGGTGGCGACCGGGATGGGCAAGGATCATCCGGTGAGCTGGTACCACGAGTTTGATCATGGCCGCGTGTTCGTGACGGCACTGGGCCACAACGTCGAGATGTACCGTGACCAGCGCTACATGGACCACTTATTCGGTGGAATCTATTGGGCGGCAACGGGGAAGGGCGCCCAGCATTGAAGGGCGGATGAGCGACGCGGCGGCCAAGATCGTACGCTATTCGCTGTCTGCACTCCAGCGTGGCAGAGGCGATGCGAGGCTTGTGTTGGCCTGCGCCAAGGAAGCTGATGCGCACGCACACGTGAACTCACAGGGACTGTTTGGCATATTGGAATGTCGATTTTTGCGTGCATCGTCATTGTTTTCATGATGTAATGCTAACGCGACTGCGCCGCAAGCTTGCCATTTCGGCATTGCGTGAAATTCTTTTGGTGGGCTGACGATGACTACGCTGTTGAAAACCGTGTTTGCAGCAGGCTTACTATCGTCCTGCGCCTTGGCGCAGGCGGGGTTGACTGTCCAGATGAATCTCGTGGACGAGAAGGGCGGCACGACGCCGGTGGGCACGGTGGACGTGTCCGAAACGTCGTATGGTTTGGTGCTCACGCCTGCGCTGGCCGGCCTGGCGCCAGGTTTGCACGGGTTTCATGTGCATGAAAACCCCAGCTGTGCGCCCAAGGAAAAGGATGGCAAGATGGTACCGGCGCTGGCCGCGGGCGGTCACCTCGACCCGGCTGGTAGCAAGCAACACGGACTGCCATGGGGCAACGGACACTTGGGCGACTTGCCCGCCCTCTACGTCGACGCGCAGGGAAATGCGACCAACCCGGTACTTGCACCGCGCCTGAAGTTGGCCGACGTGAGCAACCGTTCCTTGATGATCCACGTCGGCGGCGATAATCATGCGGACCATCCCGCCATACTCGGCGGCGGCGGTGCCAGGATGGCCTGTGGCGTGATTCGTTAAGGAATCAGCGCCGCCGGCGCTTGCACACGCAGTCAGCGCTGCGGGCGCTTACACGCGTATCAACACCGCCGGCCCTTTCACGCGCTGTCAGCACCGCCGACGCTTGCACGCGCTGTCAGCACCGCCGGCGCTTCCACGTGCTGTCAGCACCGCCGACGCTTCCACGCGCTGTCAGCAGCGCCGGCGCTTGCACGCGCTGTCAACACCGCCGGCGCTTGCACGTGCTGTCGCTAACGGCCGGGCGCATGCTGCTTGCCTTGCGATCCACATACCGCCACCGCTGCTCGACCAGCGCGATCGCAACCCGTCAGGCGCGCCTTGATCCTGGGCTTTTCGCGGGCGACCGAAGCAAGCCCGTGCGCGTGCGCTGCACGGGAGCTCGGCAACCGACGCAGGGCACGGTTCGCTAACGGGCGAACGCGCTCCCTACTTGGACGCACACGCTATTTTGAGCGAGTCGATGGCGTGTAATATACCGAGGTCCTTGCGCAGGTTCTCGACCTTCTGGCCCGGCTGATATGTGACGGTCTTGTCTTTGAAAAATTCATTTTCGTAGACGGTCACGGTCGCCTTGGGGCCGGCGATCAGGCTGTCTGCCTTGCGTTTCCAATTGATACCGCTCGGCATCTTCAGCGAGCGCAGCTCGACTGGACCAACCACGGTGAGTTCATCCTTCCCTTTGAAATTGGTGCCGTTGAAAAGGCGCACCCAGCAACCATTGCCCATGTTGGGATCGTCTCGAAATTCCAGGGGAACGAGCAGGAGCACAGGAACGGGAATGGTCACTGCCGGGCCTGGTTGTGCGCCAGCGCGTGGCGGCGGCGGGGTATGCTGGGCCACGCCACCACCGGCCGGTGTGGATTGCGCCAGCAGCGGGGTGCAGACCGCCAGACCAGCCGCCAGGGCTGCGAGCATACAAAGATAATTTTTCATTTGAACGTTCTCCGGTTGGTTGGCCTTACGTCATCCTTCTTCCGTCTTAAGGCGTGCATTGAAGTGGCGCATTTCCGCCGGGGCCGTGCTTTCGTTGAGCCTGGCGGGCATGCCGGTATGCTTTCGTTTATATCGACGCGCATGTTTCACGGCGCCCCTGCCGACTTGGCTACCGCTGCGCGGCCGCCGACCCTATGCCGTACCTGGCACCATGGCTACGAGTTGCCTACCGCCGTGCCTACCGCCGTGCCTACCGCCGTGCCTACCGCCGTGCCTACCGCCGCGCCTACAGCCGTGCCCGTTTCCTTCGGTTCGCATGTTGGCCTGCTTGTCAGCGGTGCGGCCGCGTTTGCCCATCTACGTCCGCTCATACTTACCTCGCGTCCTGCAAGCGGTCGGCGCCATCAGTGCATGGCGTAATTCCTGGGCTATCTGTTGGCGCTTTTCCTCGGAAACGAATGCGCCGATTACCACGCGCACTCCGCGCGATTCGAGGACGATCAGCGCGCGCCGGCGCGACGGTGGCACAATCCGCGTCCAGCGCGGATCGAGCAGGACGCGGCGTAGCCTGCCACCTTCGATTCGCTCGACCAGCAGGCAGCGCTCCGACAAGGAAACGCGCTCGCGGTCGGTGGCATGGCGCGCATAGTGCAGAACGGCCACGGTCAATCCGGCCACCTCGATCCATGCGAACGCCAATACCAACCACCAGCCATGCAGCGCAAAACCGAATCCGATGATCAGCAATACGGTGTCCAGCGTGCCAAACGCCAGGGCGACCTGGCGGGGCGACAGTGAACAATTGCGCTTGAGTAGCCATTCGGTTTGCATGACGAATAGATACCATTATTTTGGCAAACGCGCATATCCAGCCGTGCGCCTGCTCGGGCATATGACGGTCGTTGCTGATAACGCGCATTGCGTCCCCCCCCTCGGCTGGCACTCGGCGTGCTGACACTGAAGACAACTATAACGGCGCGGGAGGAATGCACGATTCAGCCCAAGTGCGGACTTGATGCGCATCTGTGCAGATGAGAGTTGGGCGAACTAAATGAATGACCGCACAGCGCGCGGGTCAGCCGGCTGGGCCAAGCCGGGCGGTGGCGCCGTCCACGACGGTGGCGGGGAAGAGTTTGCGTTCGGCGCCGCGGCTGCCGTCACGGATCAGGGCCGTGAGCATCTCGGCCACGGCAGTGGTCATGTGCTGCATGGGCTGGCGCAAGGTGGTGAGGTTGTAGCTGAGCCAGCCGGCCGGGGCGATGCCGTCGAAGCCGGTGATCGAGAGTTGTTCGGGGACGTTCAGCTTCATCTCGTGGCGCGCGGTGTCGAGGCAGCCGATGGCCATGACGTCGTTGCCGCAGATGATGGCGTCCGGCACGTAGCCGAGCCGCACGACGATTTCGCGCATGCCGTGCAGGCCGCTGGCGTAGTCGAAGGCGCCGCTGACCATCAAGGGGGCATCAAGGCCGATCTCGGCCAGGCGCTCGGCGACGCCGCGGCGGCGCTCGTGGGCGATGCTGGAGCCGGCCGGGCCGTCGATCATGGCGAAGCGCTTGTGGCCGGCGGCGGCCAGGCGCGAGACCATCAGGCGCGCCGCTTCCTGCTGGTCGCAGACGATGGCGTTGACGTTGTGCTCGCGGGCGCTGCGGTTGAACAGCACGAACGGAATCTGGCGCCGCTCGAACTCGGCCAGCTGGACGGGCGACAGGCGGGCGGCCACGACCACGCCGTCGACCTGGTGTTGCCAGACCTCGGTCAGGGTCTGGTCGACGTCGGCCTCGTTGGCCAGGCTGAACAGGAGGATGCGCATGCCGCGCATGCCGAACTGCCGGCTCAGCTCGGACAGCACTTCGGGATAATGCAAGGTCACCTGGTTGGAAATGACGACCGCCACCAGGTTGCTGCGCCGGGTGATCAGGCTGCGCGCGGCCGCGTTGGGGGTATAGTCGAGATCCTGGGCCGCCTGCATGACGCGGGCGAAGGTGGCTTTCGACACGCTGGCGCCCGGCTTGAAGCAGCGCGACACGGCCGATTGCGACACCCCGGCGGCCGTGGCCACGTCGTAGCTGGTCACGCGCCGCGCTTCGTTGCGGATCGCGGCCTTCAAATCAGCAATGGTGCGGGACGGTGGCGTCAGTGTATTGTTCATGGAGCGTCAGGCGTGAATCGGAGGAAGCTGCTCTGAGAGTGTAGCAAAAGTCCTTGCCGCATGACAATAAATTTCCATGGGGAAATAGGCGCTGTGCCCGCTTTTCAGCGCCACTGTTGCTATTTCCCACGCCGACTCCGGTCGGGCTCGCCTCGTCGCGCGGGCAATCTGGTAACATACCGCCCCTGACTCTGAAGGGTTTCATGGCACACGCTTGCGGCATCGATTTCGGCACCTCCAATTCCACGGTCGGACTGGTGCGTCCGGACCAGCCCGCCTTGCTGATGCTCGAAGCCGGCAAACCGACCCTGCCGTCGGTGGTGTTCTTCAACGCCGACGATGACGCCATCAGCTACGGCCGCGCGGCCCTGGCCGACTATTTGGCCGGCTATGACGGGCGCCTGATGCGCTCGCTCAAGAGCCTGCTCGGCACCAGCCTGATCGACGGCCAGACCGAGGTCGGCGGGCGGGCCTTGCCGTTCCGGATGTTGTTGTCGCATTTTATTGGCGAGCTCAAGCGCAGGGCCGAGCAGCAGGCCGGCCAGCCGTTCGAGTCGGCCGTGTTCGGGCGCCCGGTGTTCTTCATCGACGACAGCGCCGAAGCGGACCGCCAGGCCGAGGCCACCCTGGCCGAGATCGCGCATGCGGTCGGCTTCAAGCACGTGGCGTTCCAGTATGAGCCGATCGCCGCCGCCTTCGATTATGAATCCCAGATCGCGCGCGAGGAACTGGTCCTGATCGCCGACATCGGCGGGGGCACCTCGGACTTCTCGCTGGTGCGCCTGGCGCCCGAGCGGGCCCGCAAGAGCGACCGCCGCGACGACATCCTGGCCACCGGCGGGGTGCACCTGGGCGGCACCGACGTCGACAAATACCTGAGCCTGGCGTCGGTGATGCCCCTGCTCGGCTATCAAAGCCTGCTCAACAACGGCACCGCGATTCCGTCGAGTTACTATTTCAACCTCGCCACCTGGCACACGATCAACCAGGCCTACACCAAGAAGACCTGGACCCAGCTGGCCGACGTCGTGCGCGACGCGCGCGAGCCGGACAAATTGAGCTGCCTGCAGGCGCTGATCGAGGAGCGCGCCGGCCACTGGCTGGCCTTGAAGGTGGAGGAGGGCAAGATCGGCCTGTCCGACAGCAGCGAGGTCGAACTCGACCTGGAGCGCCTGGCCCCAGCCCAGCGCCTGGCGGTGCGCCGGGACGACTTCGACGCGGCCATCGGCAACCTGGTCGACACGGTCGGCGCGACGGTGGGCAAGCTGCTGGGCGACGCCGGCGTGGCCGCGGCCGACGTCGACACGGTGTTCTTCACGGGCGGCTCGAGCGGGGTGCGGCTGCTGCGCGAACGCATCGGCGCGCTGGTGCCGGGCGCGCGCAAGGTCGAGGGCGACCTGTTCGGCAGCATCGGCGCCGGGCTGGCGCTCGATGCCGTGCGCAAATTCGGTTAAGGAGCGGCCATGTTCGAACATCCCATTGTCATGCTCGACTTCGAGACCACCGGCCTGTCGCCGGCCATGGGCGACCGCATCACGGAAGTGGCGGCGCTGCGCATCGTGAACGGGCGTGTGACCGAGCGTTATGTGTCGCTGGTCAATTGCCAGGTGCGCATTCCAAGCTTCATCACCCAACTGACCGGGATCAGCCAGGCCATGGTCGACGCGGCCCCGCCGGTGGCGCGGGTGGTGCCGGAATTGCTGGACTTTATCGGCAGCGACACCTTGTCGGCGCATAACGCCAGCTTCGACGAGAAATTCCTCAAGGCCGAGGCCGAGCGGCTCGGCCACGCCACCGGCCACGCCGGCCTGCTGTGCTCGCTGAAACTATCGCGCCGCATCTTCCCCGGCCTGCCCAGCTACAAGCTCGGCCTGCTGTCGGGCCAGCTGGGCATCCGCTTCCGCAGCGCGGCCCACCGCGCCGAGTCCGACGCCGAGGTGGCCGCAGAGGTCTTGCTGCACATCGCGCGCCATCTGGGCCAGCGCTACGGCCTGGGCGCGGTGGCGCCGCAGCTGCTCGTGTCGGTCAATAAACTGAGCGCCGCCAAGGTGCCCGATTACCTTCAGAAGCTCGCCAGCGCCGCGTCCGCACCCGCCAGCGCGGCCAGCACAGCGCGCGCGGCTTAATCGCATTACAATGCTGGCATCATGAGCCGCCAAGCCTTCGTCCGCGTATTGCTGTCCCTGCTGCTGCTGGTCTCCCAGCAGTTGGCGGTGTCGCACGCCATGTCGCACGTGGGCAGCATGCTCGCGGCCGCGGCCCATGACGATGGCGACAACAGTGCCCTGGCCAAGGCCATCGCGCTGGAACAGAGTTGCCATCAGTGTCTCGCCTTCGCCCAGTTGGCCGGACCGCTGGGCAGCTCGCCGCGCAGCTTCGCGGCGCTGGACCTGGTCGACGTGGCGCGCATCGAGGGCAGCACCGACCTGCGCTGCGCGCGCACGGTGTGCGTATTCCAGCCGCGCGCCCCGCCGCAAGCCTGACAAGCCCTCCACCCAGCACGATACGGTACAGCCGGCGCCCCGCGCCCTGGCTGCCGTGCCGCTTGTCATCTATTCGCTTGAGGTTTCACATGCACCTGCACCGCACGCTGCTTGCCAGCGCGATCCTGTCCGTCCTGTCGGGATGGGCCCACGCACAAACGTCCGCACCGCCACCCGCGCCAACGCCGCCGGGCGATCCGGTGCTTCCCAAAGTGGTCGTCACCGCCACCCCCTTCGGCAATGGCGAGGGCGATCAAATCCTGGCGCCGGCCAAGGTGCTGGCCGGCGACGAACTGCGCGACAAGCTCGGCAGCTCGCTGGGCGAAACCCTGTCCACCGAGCTGGGCGTGTCCGCCTCGGGCTTCGGCGCGGCCGCCTCGCGCCCCATCATCCGCGGCATGGAGGGCTCGCGCGTGAAGATGCTCGAGAACGGCATGGCGGTGTCGGACGTGTCCGGGCTGTCCAACGACCACGCGGTCTCGGCCGACGGCGCCATCGCGCGCCAGATCGAGATCCTGCGCGGCCCGGCCGCCTTGCTGTACGGCTCGGGCGCCATCGGCGGCCTGGTCAACGTCGTCAACGAGCGCATCCCCACCGCGCTCGAGCCGCGCGCTACCGGCCAGGCCGAGCTGCGCTACAGCAGCGTCGACCTGGGGCGTGGGCTGTCGGCCTCGGTGGACGGCGCGGCAGGCCCCATCGGCCTGCACGTGGACGGCAACGTGCGCCACGCCGACGACTACGCCATCCCCGGCCAGCGCGTGCTGGACGACCCGGCCTCGCCCACGGGACGGCTGCCGCATTCGTTCACGCGCCAGGACAGCGCCGGCGTGGGCGCCTCGCTGATCGGCGACTGGGGCCACCTGGGCGCCTCGGTGGGCGCGCTGAGCAACCTGTACGGCATTCCGACCCTGGAGGGATCGCAGATCGACCAGAGCCAGCACCGCTACGACGTGGACGGCCTGGTCAAGGCGCCGTTTTCCGGCTTTGAAAACCTGAAGGTCAAGCTCGGCTACACCGACTACCACCACGCCGAGCTGGACCTGGAGGGCACGCCCCAGACGCGCTTCACCAACCGCGCGCTGGAAACCCGCCTCGAGCTGAGCCACCTGGCGCTGGCCGGGTGGCACGGCAGCTTCGGCATGCAGACCGAGAACACCCACTTCTCGGCCCTGAGCGCGCAGGGCGCGCCGGACACGGTGCCGGTCACCCATTCCACCTCGCAAGCCTTGTTCCTGGTGGAGGAAAGCGACCTCGGCCCGGTGCACGTGAACGCCGGCGCGCGCGCCGAGCACGTCAAGCGCGAGCCGGTCGGCGCCGCCGGCCGCGCCTTCGACCTGCATTCGTATTCGGTGGGCGGCTTGTGGCCGTTCACGCGCGCGTATTCAGCCGGCGCGACGGTGTCGCTGGCCCAGCGCGCACCGGCCACCGAGGAGCTGTTTTCGTCCGGGCCCCACGACGCCACCCAGACCTTCGACGTGGGTAACCCTAACTTGCGCACGGAAACCTCGCATAACCTGGAACTGTCGCTGCAAAAGACGGCCGGCCTGGTGCGCTGGCGCGCCAATGTGTTCGTGAACAAGGTCAGGGATTTCGTTTACGGCAATATTGGCAGCGACCTGGTGGACGAGCACGGCGCGCCCGGCGGCAGCATGCGCAAGCGCGTGTTCGGCCAGGCCGACGCCAGCGTGCGCGGCGCCGAAGCCGAGATCACCTACAACCAGCACGGCCAGGGCTGGTCGGCGCGCGCCTTTGCCGACAGCTCGCGCGGCCAGCTCGACGCCGGCGGCAGCCTGCCGTTGCAGCCGGCCGCCCGCCTGGGCGCCGACGCCGGCTACCGCCAGGGGCCGCTGCGGGCCGGCGTGGCGCTGATCGAGACCCTGCGCCAGGAACGCTTGGCCAGCTTCGAGCGCACGCCGACCCCGTCCAACACCCAGCTCAACGCCAACCTGTCGTACACCACGCACAGCCAGCCGTTCGACCTGACCTGGTTCGTGCTGGCGAAAAATCTGCTGAACCAGGACATGCGTCTGTCGACCTCGGTGCTGAAAGACGTGTCGCCTCTGCCTGGGCGCAACATCGTGCTGGGCGTGCGCGCCAAATTCTAGCAGCCTGTCGGACTTGGGGAGTCAGAGCGAAAAAATAGCTGGGCGAGGCCAGATGTTGACGATGTCGCAGTGCCGATAGCGCGCCATGGGCCGAGAAAGCGGCAAAATATGGACCGTCCCAGGTATTTTTGCAGCTGACGATCCTAAGTCCGCCAGGCTGCTAGGCCAGGAAGCGCTGATTTGTTGGCGCCCTGAAATCAAACCCCGTCGCCAGCGCGCGCGGCGGGGTTTTCTGGCCGGCTGATCGTTCCAAAATGCTATCACGCTTGTGCGCAGTCAAATCCGCTTGACCATTCCCCATTAAACTTTTAGCAATACTTCTCAGGCCGCTTGTCGCCTGTGCATCCGACTTTTCCGATCGCAACGGCGCTCTCGCCGGAGGATGAGCATGAACCGCCAGAACATTTCTCGCGAGAACTATCAGACCTATGTATGGTTCCGCCAGGCGGCTGAGCGCGGAGATGCGTATGCACAATTTAATCTCGGCTTGATGTACAAAAAGGGCGACTGTATCGAGCGCGACTACGCCCACGCCTTCAAATGGCTGCGCCAGGCCGCCCTGCAAGGGCTCGCGTTTGCGCAAAATCACCTGGGCGCGCTCTACTACAATGGCCGCGGGGTGGACCGCAGCGACACCGAGGCCGCCTACTGGTTCCGCCACGCCGCCGAGCAGGGCGACCCGTCGGCCCAGCAAAACCTGGGGCAGATGTACCGCAAGGGCCGCGGCCTCGAGCAGAATCACGAGCTGGCCCTGGCCTGGTTCTACCGCGCCTCCGAACAGGGTGCGGCCAGCGCCCAGGCCCTGCTGGCCGAGTGCTACCTGTACGGCCACGGCGCGGCCGTCAACTATCCGTTGGCCATGGCCTGGTTCCGCAAGGCCGCCGTCCAGGGCGAGGCCCAGGCCCAGCTCCAGCTCGGCATGATGTATAAGCGCGGCCATGGCGTGGAGGTGAACGACGGCCAGGCGCTGTGCTGGTTCCGCCAGGCGGCCGCCCAGGGCAACGCGGTGGCCCAGCGCCAGCTCGGCGTGGCCTACGCCGAAGGCCTGGGCGTGCGCGCCGATCCCCTGCGCGCCGTCGCCTGGCTGCAGCGCGCCGCCGAGCAGGGCGACAAGGACGCCCAGTTCAACCTGGGTGTGATGCTGGCCAACGGGCAGGGCGTGGAGATGGACGAGGCGCGCGCCCTGACCTGGTATTTACGGGCCGCCGAGCAGGGCCACATGCTCGCCCAATACAATCTCGGCAGCATGTACGCCAACGGGCGCGGCACCGCCCGCGACGAACTGCGCGCGCTCGACTGGTACAAACGTGCCGCCGACCAGGGCGCCGCCAACGCCCAGTTCAACCTGGGCGTGATCTACGCCACCGGCCAGGGCGTGCCCAAGGACGAGCTGCGCGCGGCCCACTGGTACCGGGTGGCGGCCGAGCAGGGCGACGCCAGCGCCCAGAACAACCTGGGTGTGATGTACGCCAACGGCCAGGGCGTGCCGCAGGACGATGCGATGGCGGTGTTCTGGTACGGCCAGGCCGCCGAGCAGGGCCATGCGCTGGCGCAATACAACCTGGGCGGTATGTACAACACCGGGCGCGGCGTGCCGCGCGACAGCGTGCGTTCCTACATGTGGATGCTGTTGGCGGCGGAGGCCGGCGACGAGACGGCCAGCGCCAGCAAGAGCATCGTGGCGCGCCGCCTGACGCCGTCGGAAATCGGCTCGGCGCTCGATCTGACCCGGGAGTGGCAAATGAACCACGGTGGCGTCAATACGGTGCGCGCCGGCCAGTAGCGCCTGCGCCGCCTGCCGCTGTTGCGCCGCGCGCGGCGGGCCGGCTGTTCCATATCAGTGGTACGAAAAGTTCTTCTGCGGAATCATCTTCAGACGCTACAATAAGGTGACGCCCTGCGCTTGCAGCGGCACTTTCACCTTTAACATGATTGTCGCCATGAAGAGTATTGCGCGCGTGCTGATATCCGTTTGCCTGTTTGCCAACGCCGCGGCAGCCTGCGCCAGCGGCGTCGTGGTCCAGGTGAACGACAGCAATGGCAAGCCCGTGGCCGACGCCGTCGTGTACCTGGAGGGCGAGGGCGGCAACGGCGGCGCCAAGGCGCCCAAGCCCGGTCAGATCGAGCAGCGCGGCCAGAAGTTCATTCCCCTCGTGACCGTGGTCCAGACCGGCGCCAAGATATGGTTCCCCAACAACGACAGGGTCAAGCACCACATCTACTCGTTCTCGCCGGCGAAGAAATTCGACCAGAAGCTCTATTCCGGCGTCGCGGCCCCGCCCCAGGTGTTCGACAAGCCCGGCACCGTGGTCCTCGGCTGCAACATCCACGACCGCATGCTGGCCTACGTGAAGGTGGTCGACACCCCGTATTTCGCCAAGACCGACGCCGACGGCGTGGCCCGCATCGAGCTGCCCGGCGCCGGTAAATACACCGCCACGGTGTGGCACTACAATCTGCAGGGCGCCAGCCCTGAACAGGCCTTGCAGGTCAAGCCGGGGGATGCGCCCACCAGCGCGCAATTCCAGCTGGCCTTGAAGCCTGCCGTCGTCGACGACGCGGGCCACTGAGCATGCGCCTGCGCTTTAACAGCCTGGAAGGGCGCATCGCCACCTTGTTCGTGCTGTTGATCATCGTCGTCCAGGTGGTCGGCCTGGTGGTGATCCAGAAGGGCATCGACAACAACGCGCGCGCGGAAATCGCCACCGAGCTGGTCAACGGCGAAAAAGTCTTCCGCCAATTGATGGAGCAGTACGCCCAGAAGCAGCGCTTCTCGGCCCAGGTGCTGGCGCGCGACACCGCCTTCGTGCAGGCCATCGGCGACGGCGACCGCGCCACCATCGCCTCGGCGCTGGAGAACAGCGCGCGGCGCGCCCACGCCAGCCTGACCATGCTGATCAACGGCGAGCGCAAGGTGCTGGTGCAAACCGGCGTGGCCACCGCCGGCCCCCTGGCCACCCAGGTGCTTGGCCTGCTCGACCGCGCCGAACAAGGCGATGGCGCCAGCGCCGTGGCCATCGTGGACGGCCGCCCGGTGCAGCTGGTGGTCATGCCGGTCAAGGCGCCCATCACCATCGCCTGGATCGCGATGGGCTTCGCCATGGACCGCGAGCTCGACATGGACATGCAGCAGCTCTCGACCCTGGAGGTGGCGACCCTCACGCGCGACGCCAGCGGCCAGTGGCATCCCATCGACGCGACCCTCGCTCCCGAGGCCATGGCCGACGTGGCGCGCCAGCTGTCGGCGCTGGCGGGCGAGCCCGCCCACCCGGTCGAACTGACCATCGACAACAGCAAATACAGCGCGCGCCTGCTGCCGATCGGCCTCTCGCCCGAGCGCAGCGCCAGCGTCATGCTGGCCCGCTCGATCGACGACGCCACCGCCCAGTACACCAGCCTGAAACGCACCCTGATCGTACTCACCATCGCCGGCATGATCGTGGCGGCGCTGGCCTCGGTCCTCACCGCAAAGCGCATCGCCCAGCCGCTGCGCGAACTGGCCAGCACCGCGCGCCGCCTCGAGCGCGGCGACTACCGCGGCCAGATCGAATCGAACCGCGGCGACGAGATCGGCGCGCTGGCCAAGGCCTTCGGCAGCATGCGCGACGGGATCGCCAAGCGCGAGCAGGAAATCCGCCGCCTGGCGTACTGGGACCCGCTCACCAACCTGCCCAACCGCGCCCAGTTCGCGCTGCTGCTCGACGAGGCGCTGGCCGAGGCCAACAAGCGCGAGCACGCGGTGTTCGTGCTGATGATGGACCTGGACCGCTTCAAGCACGTCAACGACGTCATGGGCCACAACTTCGGCGACGCCCTGCTGCGCCAGGTGGCCGAGCGCCTGCGCCTGGAATTGGCCCAGTCCTTCGAGGCGGCCCAGCTGGCGCGCCTGGGCGGCGACGAATTCGCGGTGCTGCTGCCCGGTGCCAGCCTGGAAAGTGCGCACGCGATCGCCGCGCGCATCCTGCAGGCGCTCGAGCAGCCGCTGTCGCTGGACGACCAGACCGTCGACATCGGCGCCGGCCTGGGCATCGCCGGCTATCCGGCCAGCGGCGACAAGGCCGAGACCCTGCTGTCGATGGCCGAGGTGGCGATGTACGCGGCCAAGCAGCGCAACGACGGCGCGGTGCTGTACGACTCGGCGATGGACAAGTCGAGTGAACAGAGCCTGGGCCTGCTGACCGAGCTGCGCAACGCCATCGAACGGCACGAGTTCCGCCTGCACGTGCAGCCGAAGATGAAGCTCGACACCGGCGCGGTGGTCGGGGTCGAGGCGCTGGTGCGCTGGGTCCACCCCGAGCGCGGCAATGTGTTCCCGGACGAGTTCATCCCGTTCGCCGAGCAGACCGGCTTCATCCGCGTGCTCACGCGCTGGGTGCTCGACCAGTCGGCCGCGCTGTGCCGCCAGCTCGATCAGCAGGGCATCGACATCAAGGTCTCGGTCAACCTGTCCACCCGCGACCTGCTGGACCAGGACCTGCCCCTCAAATTCAAGGACATCCTGGAGCGCCACCAGGTCCGGGCCGAGTCGTTCTGCCTGGAGATCACCGAGAGCGCCATCATGGATGATCCGGTGCGCGCCCAGCTGACCCTGGAGCGCCTGCACGCGATGGGCGTGGACCTGTCGATCGACGACTTCGGCACCGGCTACTCGTCGCTGGCCTACCTCAAGCGCCTGCCGGTGGACGAACTCAAGATCGACAAGTCCTTCGTGCTGAACATGGAAAACGACGTGGGCGACACCAAGATCGTGCGCTCGACGATCGACCTTGGCCACAACATGGGCCTGCGCGTGGTCGCCGAAGGCATCGAGAGCGAGGCCGTGTGGCGCCTGTTGACGGCACTCGGCTGCGACCAGGGCCAGGGTTACTTCATGAGCCGCCCGATCGCCGCCGACAAACTGGTCGACTGGATCCGCGGCTGGGTGCCGCCGCTGCGCTCGCCGCTGCCCTACACCGACAGCGTCATCGACCAGCACCACTAACGGCGGCATGCGCGCCGCCGCCGCGTCCCAGTCCCAGTCCTACGCCCGCTAGCGGTGCACCACCACCAGCAGCGCCTTGGCCTCGGCCTTGCCGCTGTTGCGCAGCACGTGGTCCTGGTCGGCCGCGTAGCGCGCGGTGGCGCCCAGCTTGATCTTGCGCCTGTCCTCGCCCACTTCCACCTCCACCACGCCGTGCAGCACCGTCACGTGTTCGACCGTGCCCGGGTCGTGCGCCTGCGAGGCCAGTTCGCCGCCCGGTGCCAGGGTCAGCTCATACCACTCGTACTTGCCGGCCAGGTCCATCGGTCCCAGGATGCGCAGCACGTAGCCGGCGTGGGCGCCGGGCAGGGTAGGGGTCTCGTGCGCCTCGAGCACGCGGATGGCGTCCACCGGCCGCGCGGCCGAGGTCAGCAGCTCGCCGATCGGCACCCCCAGCGCGTTGGCCAGGCGCCAGGTGATGGCGATGGTGGGGTTGGCCTTTTCGCGCTCGATCTGCGACAGCATCGACTTGGACACCCCGGCGATGCGCGACAGGTCTTCCAGGGTCAGCCCGCGCGCCAGGCGCATTCGTTGCAGCGTGGCACCGACTTCAGGCGGGGAATTGGTCTGTACGGAGGTAGTCATCGGTTTTGGGGTACATTTGAGGCGTTGCAAGTTTGCGAACTCGGCAACAGCGGGAAAGCTTGCCAAGTTCACTGGCTTTGGTTAGTATCCATTATATTGAATTTGTATTCGATATCGAGGAAATCGGTAATCCCGATGAATCAATCCGCGATACCGGAACCACCCGGTTCCCCACGGTACAGCAAAGCGCGCGCGCAGGTCAACCCGGCATCGCGCGCATGGCATGGAGAGAAACATGAGCGAAGCAGGCAAGCAGGCGTTCTTCGACGGACTGCGCGAGAACCTCGAACAGCTGCGCGGGCAGGGCTTGTACAAGCCCGAGCGGGTGCTGGCATCGCGCCAGGGCGCCGAAGTGGTGGCCGCCGACGGGCGCACTTTGATCAATATGTGCGCCAACAACTACCTCGGCCTGTCCGGCGACCTGCAAACCCAGCAGGCGGCCATCGCCGCCACCGAGCGCTACGGCTACGGCCTGTCGTCGGTGCGCTTCATCTGCGGCACCCAGACCGTGCACAAGGAGCTGGAAGCGGCCCTGTCGCGCTTTCTCGGCATGCCCGACACGATCCTCTACGCGGCCGCCTTCGACGCCAACGGCGGCCTGTTCGAACCGCTGTTCGACGAGAACGACGCCATCATCTCGGACGCCCTCAACCACGCCTCGATCATCGACGGCGTGCGCCTGTGCAAAGCCGCGCGCTACCGTTACCAGCACAACGACATGGCCGACCTGGAAGCCCAGCTGCAGGCCGCCGCCGACAAGCGCCACAAGGTCATCGCCACCGACGGCGTGTTCTCCATGGACGGCACCATCGCCCAGCTGGACAAGATCTGCGACCTGGCCGACCGCTACGGCGCGCTGGTGATGATCGACGAGTGCCACGCCTCCGGCTTCATGGGCCGGACCGGGCGCGGCACCCATGAGCATCACGGCGTCATGGGCCGGGTCGACATCATCACCGGCACGCTCGGCAAGGCGCTGGGCGGGGCCATGGGCGGCTTCACCGCCGCGCGCCAGGAAGTCATCGACACGCTGCGCCAGAAGTCGCGCCCCTACCTGTTCTCCAATTCGCTGGCGCCGTCGATCGCCGGCGCCTCGCTGGCCGTGCTCGAGCGCCTGTCCGCCTCGACCGAGCTGCGCGACCGCCTGCACGAGAACACTGCCTACTTCCGCGCCGAGATCGCGCGCATCGGCTTCACCATCAAGCCGGGCACCCACCCGGTGGTGCCGGTCATGCTGTTCGAGGCCCCGCTGGCCCAGCGCTTCGCCGCCCGCATGTTCGAGCTCGGCGTGCTGCTGAGCGGCTTCTTCTACCCGGTGGTGCCGATGGGGCAGGCGCGGGTGCGCGTGCAGCTCTCGGCCGCGCACACCCGCGCCCAGCTCGACACCGTGCTGGCCGCCTTCGCGCAGGCCGGGCGCGAGCTCGACATCCTGCCGCGCGCCTGAAAGGAGATCGCATGGAACGCATCCTCATCATCGGCGCCAACGGCCAGATCGGCAGCGAACTGGTCGACGCCCTGGCCGCGCGACACGGCGAGCGCAACGTCATCGCCGCCGACATCGGCGCGGCCAGCGCCCACGGCGCGGCGCGCTACGTCCAGCTCGACGTGCTCGACCGGGCGCGCCTGGCCCGCCTGGTCGACGACGAAGCCGTCACCCAGGTCTACCATCTGGCCGCGCTGCTGTCGGCCACGGGCGAGCAGATGCCGCTCAAGGCCTGGCACCTCAACATGGACGGCCTGCTCAATATCCTCGAAGTGGCGCGCGAGCGCGGCGAGGCCGGGCGGCCGCTGCGCCTGTTCTGGCCCTCGTCGATCGCCGCCTTCGGCCCGCACACCCCGGCCGACGCCACCCCGCAGCACGCCGTCATGGACCCGGCCTCGATCTACGGCATCAGCAAGCTGGCCGGCGAGCGCCTGTGCGAATACTATTTCGCGCGCTACGGCGTGGACGTGCGCAGCCTGCGCTACCCCGGCATCATCAGCTACAAGTCGCCGCCGGGCGGCGGCACCACCGACTACGCCATCGCGATCTTCCACGCGGCCCTGCGCGGCGAGCGCTACGACTGCTTCCTGTGCCCGGACACCACGCTGCCGATGATCTACATGCCCGACGCGATCCGCGCCACCATCGAGTTGATGGACGCGCCCATGGAGCGCGTCGCCATCCGCTCCTCGTACAACCTGGCCGGCATCTCGTTCAGCCCGCGCGAACTGGCCGCGGCCATCGCGGGCGCGCTGCCGGGCTTCCGGATCGCCTACCACCCGGACGGCCGCCAGGACATCGCCGCCAGCTGGCCGCACAGCATCGACGACAGCCAGGCGCGGCGTGATTGGGGCTGGCAGCCGCGCATCGGCCTGGCCCAGTTGGTGGGCGACATGCTCGAGCACGTCGACGCCGGCGCCACCGCCTGAAGGCCACGCCATGGACATGAGCGTCTTCGACCTGTTCAAGATCGGCATCGGGCCATCGAGCTCGCACACGGTCGGCCCCATGCTGGCGGCGCGCCGCTTCCTGCTCGAATGCGCTCCGCTCGACGACGCCGTCGGGGTCGACGTGGCCCTGTACGGCTCACTCGCGCTGACCGGCGCCGGACACGCCACCGACAAGGCGGTCATCCTCGGCCTGATGGGCGAAACCCCGCGCGACACCGATCCCGACACCGTCGACGACAAGCTGGCCGAGGCCGCGCTGGACGGCGCCATCAAGCTGCTCGGCACGCAAGCGGTGCCGTTCAGCGCGCGCGCCAACCTGGTCTTCCACAAGACCGAGTCGCTGCCCGAACACCCCAACGGCATGCGCTTCACGCTCAGGCGCGCCGGCGGCGCCAGCACCGAGCGCGTGTTCTACTCGGTCGGCGGCGGCTTTATCCGCGCCGCCGGCGAGACCGAAGGACAGGGCGCCGCCACGTCCGTGCCCTACCCATTCGACAGCATGGCCGCGCTGCTGGCGCACGGCGAGCGCGCCGGCCTGGGCATCGCGCGCATGCTGCGTGCAAACGAGTGCGCGCGCATGGGCGAGGCCGCGCTCGACGCTGGGCTAGACCGCCTGTGGCAGGTCATGAGCGCCTGCATCGCCCACGGCCTGGTCACCGAAGGCCAGCTGCCCGGCGGCCTGCACGTCAAGCGCCGCGCCGCCGGCCTGTGGCGCCAGGCCCAGGAAGCCGGGCAGGGCGGCGCGCACGCCGATGAGCTGCCGCGCGACGCGGTGCACCAGGTCAGCCTGTACGCGATGGCCGTCAACGAGGAGAACGCGGCCGGCGGGCGCGTCGTGACGGCGCCCACCAACGGCGCGGCCGGCATCGTCCCGGCGGTGCTGCGCTACTACGCCGAGGACTGCCGTCCGAGCGATCCGGCCAGGGGCGTGCGCGACTTCCTGCTCACGGCCGCCGCCATCGGCATGCTGTGCAAGAAAAACGCGTCGATCTCGGGCGCCGAGATCGGCTGCCAGGGCGAGGTCGGGGTGGCCTGCGCGATGGCGGCCGCGGGCCTGGTGGCGGCCCTGGGCGGCAGCAACCGGCAGATCGAGAACGCGGCCGAAATCGGCATCGAGCACCATCTCGGCATGACCTGCGACCCGATAGGCGGCCTGGTGCAGATTCCCTGCATCGAGCGCAACGGCATGGGCGCGATCAAGGCCATCACCGCCGCCTCGCTGGCCCTGAAAGGCGACGGCACCCATTTCGTCAGCCTGGACGAAGTCATCGAGACCATGCGCCAGACCGGGGCCGACATGCAGGCCAAGTACAAGGAGACCTCGCTGGGCGGGCTGGCGGTGCATGTGATCACGGTGAACCACGCCGCCTGCTAGACGATCAGGGTGTCGGCCCCGCCGAAATGGGCATAAATACCCCGTCCGCACTATAATAAGCGTCCGATCGCATTGTTTTGCTCCCGCTGTACGCTCAAAACGGACTTCTCTCATTTATGCACTACGTGTCTACCCGCGCCGCCACGCCGGCCGCATCCCAAGCCCCCCAACAATTTTCCGATATCCTGCTCGGCGGCCTCGCGCCCGACGGGGGCCTGTACCTGCCCAGCGAATACCCACAGGTCAGCGGCGCTGAACTGGACGCGTGGCGCAGCCTGCCGTACGCCGACCTGGCCTATGAGATCCTGAAGAAGTTCGCCACCGATATTCCCGACGCCGACCTGCGCGCGCTGACCCGCAAGACCTACACCGCCGAGGTGTACCGCAACGCGCGCGAAGGCGAGTCGGCCAAGGACATCACGCCGCTGCGCGTGCTGGAGAAGGACGGCGCCAAGACGTTGATCCTGCAAGCGCTGTCGAACGGCCCGACCCTGGCCTTCAAGGACATGGCCATGCAACTGCTGGGCAACCTGTTCGAGTACACCCTGGCCAAGCACGACGCGGAGCTGAACATCTTCGGCGCCACCTCGGGCGACACCGGCAGCGCCGCCGAATACGCCATGCGCGGCAAGAAGGGCATCCGCGTGTTCATGCTCTCGCCGCACAACAAGATGAGCGCGTTCCAGACCGCGCAGATGTTCAGCCTGCAGGACCCGAACATCTTCAACATCGCCGTCGAAGGCGTGTTCGACGATTGCCAGGACCTGGTCAAGGCGGTCTCGAACGATCTGCCGTTCAAGGTCAGGCAAAAGATCGGCACCGTCAATTCGATCAACTGGGCGCGCGTGGTCGCGCAGGTGGTGTACTACTTCCGCGGCTACCTCGCGGCCACCACCGACAACAGCCAGAAGGTCTCCTTCACTGTCCCGTCGGGGAACTTCGGTAACATCTGCGCTGGCCACATCGCCCGCATGATGGGCCTGCCGATCGACAAACTGGTCGCCGCCACCAATGAGAACGACGTGCTCGACGAATTCTTCCGCACCGGCGTGTACCGCGTGCGCAAGTCAGCCGAGACCTACCACACCAGCAGCCCGTCGATGGATATCTCGAAGGCGTCCAATTTCGAGCGCTTCGTGTACGACCTGGTCGGGCGCGACGCCGAGCGCGTGCGCGCGCTGTTCCACAAGGTCGAGACGGCCGGCGGCTTTGACCTGTCCGGCAAACCGGGCAGCGACGGCGACGAATTCAAGCTCGTCGCCCAGTATGGCTTCCGCTCCGGCCGCTCGACCCACGCCGACCGCGTGGCCACCATCCGCGACGTCCAGGACGACTACGACATCACCATCGACACCCACACCGCCGACGGTGTCAAGGTGGCGCGTGAGCACATGGAAGCTGGCGTGCCGATGATCGTGCTCGAGACCGCGCTGGCGGCCAAGTTCAACGAAACCATCCTGGAAGCGCTGGGCACCGACGCGCCGCGTCCGGCCGGCTTCGAGGACATCGAAGCGCTGCCGCAGAAATACCTGGTCATGCCCGCCGACGTAGCGCAGATGAAGGCCTACATCGCCACCAATACCGGCCTGTAAGCCATGACCGCCCCCGCGCGCAAACCGCCTTCGGCACCGATGCTGTCGGTGCGCGAGGCGCTCGACTTCCTGCTTGGCGCCGTGCGTCCCATCGAGGGTGCCGAGACGGTGGCCACCTTGGCGGCCAACGGCCGCGTGCTGGCCGAGGCCCAGGCCTCGACCATCAACGTGCCCTCGGCCGACAACACCCAGATGGACGGCTACGCGGTGCGCGCGGCCGACTGCGCCAGCGGCAACGCCACGCTCAGCGTCACCCAGCGCATCGCGGCCGGCCAGGTTGGGCAGTTCCTGGCGCCGGGCAGCGCGGCGCGCATCTTCACCGGCGCCATGATCCCCGAGGGCGCCGACGCGGTCGTGATGCAGGAGCAGTGCGAGACCACGCCGCCCAACTTCGTCACCATCCGGCACACGCCCCAGCCTGGCGAATGGGTGCGCCGCGCCGGCGAAGACATCGTGGCCGGCGCCGTGATCCTGGAAGCCGGCACCCGCCTGCGCGCCCAGGAGCTGGGCCTGGCCGCGTCGGTCGGCCTGGCGCGGCTGCCGGTGCGGCGGCGCCTGCGCGTGGCCGTGTTCTTCACCGGCGACGAGTTGACCATGCCGGGCGAGGCGCCGGGCGGCCAGCTTGCGCCCGGCGCGATCTACAACTCCAACCGCTTCACCCTGCGTGCCCTGCTGGAATACCTCGGCTGCGACATCAACGACTTCGGCATCGTGCCCGATTCGCTGGACGCCACCCGGGCGACCCTGCGCAAGGCGGCCCAGGACAACGACCTGATCATCACCTCGGGCGGCGTGTCGGTGGGCGAGGAAGACCATATCAAGCCGGCGGTGGAAGCCGAAGGGCGCCTGAACCTGTGGCAGATCGCCGTCAAGCCGGGCAAGCCGCTGGCCTTCGGCGAAGTCGCGCGCGCCGGCGGCGCGGCCTTCTTCCTCGGCTTGCCGGGCAACCCGGTGTCGAGCTTCATCACCTTCCTGCTGTTCGTGCGCCCCTTCATTTTGCGCCTGCAGGGTGTGCGCGGCGAGGTGGCGCCGCGCGCCTTCGCCATGCGCGCCGATTTCAACTGGCCCAAGCCGGACCGCCGCAACGAGTTCCTGCGCGCCCGTATCAACGACGCCGGTGGGCTGGACCTGTTCCCCAACCAGGGTTCGGGCGTGCTCACCTCCACCGTCTGGGCCGACGGCATGATCGACAATCCGCCCGGCCAGGCGATCGTCCGGGGCGACATGGTGCGCTTCATCCCTTTCAACGAGGTCCTGTCATGACCGCTGCAACCAATTCCAGTGCCACCATCACCCTGAAGTTTTTCGCCAGCGTGCGCGAGGCGGTGGGGGTGTCGGAGGAGGCGCTTGCGCTGCCCGAGGGCGTGGCCACGGTCGGCGCCGTGCGCGCCTTGCTGATCGCCCGTGGCGGCGCCTGGGCCGAGGCCCTCGCGCCCACGCGCGCGCTGCGCATGGCCTTTAACCACGTGATGTGCGAGGCGGCCACGTCAGTCGCGGGCGGCGGCGAAGTGGCATTCTTCCCACCGGTGACCGGCGGCTGAACATGCGCCAATCGCGCTCCCAAGACCTGGCGCTGGAACTGGCCGAACGGCTGAACAGCATCGGCCCGGTCACGGTGACGCGTTTTTTCGGTGGAGCGGGCTTGGTCAGGAACGGCGCGCAATTCGGCTTCGTGATGCAGGGCGTGCTGTACCTGAAGGTCGACGATGCAAGCCGTCCCGCGTTCATCGCGCTCGGCGCGGCACCGTTCGTGTACGGCACGCGCGCCAAGACCGTGAAGGTCACCAGCTACTACGAAGTGCCCGCCCAGATCGCGGACGACGCCGAAGAATTGATACGCTGGGCCACCCGGGCAAGCCTCGCGTCCACCCCGCCCAAACGCGCGACGGCGCGCAGGCGAGCCGCGGCCGCGGACAGTTCTAGCGACAAGTGAAGTTGAATGCTCAATGCAGCTTGAGGAATTCGCCGATGATCGCGAATACCTGATCGGGCGCGTCGAACATGGCGTAGTGGCGCGCCGGCGCCACCGGCACCACCGTCACGTGCGGCGTGCCCTGCATGATGCTGCGGTAGTAGGCGGTCTTGGCCGGCTCGGTCATCTGCTGGGTCTGGGCGTCCGCGTCCAGATAGGGCGCGATCACCAGCACCGGCGCGGTAATCTTGGGCAGTTCGGTGCGCAGGTCGAGCGCGAAAGCCTCGGCCATGTACGCTGCCACGGCCCCGGGATCGCTTTTCGCGTTCAGCTTGGCCAGTTCGTCGGCCCGGCCCATGTCCACCACGCCGATGGCGCGCATGTACTCCTGCTGCTGGTCGGCGAACACGGCCTGGCTGATGTGGCCCATGCGCGCGCGCAGGCCGTCGATCATGTGGGCGCGCTGCTGCGCCGGCATTTCCTCGGTGCCGGGAAACACCGGCAACCCGTCGACGGTGACCACCGCGCCGACCAGGTCGGGGTGCTCCGCCGCCACCGCCAGCGCCATGGTGCCGCCCATGCTATGGCCGATCAGCGCCGGCTTGGCCAGCTTGCGCGTTTCGATCAGGTCCACCAGCGACTGGCGCGCCGCCGCCAGGGTGGCGCCCGGCACGGCGGGGCGCCCGTCGAAGCCGGGAAAGGTCAGCACATAGACCGTGTGCTCGGGCATGAAGCGGCGCACCGCCTCCTGCCATACCCAGGCGCCGCCGGCCAGGCCTGGGATCAGGATCAGCGGACGAGTGCCGCTGCCGTAGCGCTCGACCAGGGTGGCGCCCACCTCGAAGCGCTCGGCCGGGGGCAGGGCGAAGGCGTAGCGGCTCGCGGGCGCGTCGGCGGCGGCGCAGAAGGCCAGCGGCGCCGTCAGGGCGAGGATCGCGGCGAAGAAAAAACGGAATAACATCATGGCTCCTGGTCGGGGGTAAAGATCGCTTCAATCGGTTGTTCGAACAGCCGCGCGATGGCGAAGGCCAGTGGCAGGCTGGGATCGTAGCGGCCGGTCTCGATGGCGTTGACGGTCTGGCGTGACACCTTCAGCAGGTCGGCCAGGTGGGCCTGGCTCCATCCTGCTTCGGTGCGCAGTTTGCGGACATGGTTTTTCATCGGCTGGCGCGGGCGTGCACCGCGCTGAGCGCGCCCCGGATGCCGGCCGTGCGCGGCCACACCGCGATCATCGACAGGCGGATAGGCAGCGCGCCCCCCAGCTCGCGCAGGTAGGCCGGGCTGGTGGTCTGTGCAGGCATTGTCAACTCCCTTAGTAAAGCATACTTTACATCGTACCAGCCCGCGCGGGCTTGTCAAGTATGCTTTACCTCTATTTGCGCCTACCGATCTTCGTCTACAATGCGGGTCTTCCAAAACCGCGCCGCGCCATGTCCAGCCCACCATCGTCTCCTCCACGCGTCGCCGTCATCGGCGGCGGCCCGGCCGGGCTGATGGCGGCCGAAGTGCTCAGCCAGGGCGGCGCCCAGGTCGACCTGTACGACGCCATGCCCTCGGTCGGGCGCAAGTTCCTGCTGGCCGGGAAGGGCGGCATGAACATCACCCACGCCGAGCCCTATCCCGACTTCGTTGGGCGTTACGAAGACCGCGCGCCCCAGGTGGCGTCATGGCTGGCGCGCTTCGACGCCGGCGCCGTGCGCGCCTGGATCCACGGCCTCGGGGTCGAGACCTTCGTGGGCACCTCGGGCCGCGTGTTCCCGGCAGATATGAAGGCCGCGCCGCTGCTGCGGGCCTGGCTGCACCGCCTGCGCGAGGCCGGCGTGCGCCTGCACACGCGCCACCGCTGGCTCGGCTGGGACGGCGCCGCGCTGCGCTTCGCAACGCCGGATGGCGAACGGCTCGAGCATTTCGACGCGGTGGTGCTGGCCCTGGGCGGCGCCAGCTGGGCTCGGCTCGGCTCGGACGGCGCCTGGGTCCCGCTGCTGCAGGCGCGCGCGGTGGCGGTGGCGCCCCTGCGCCCGTCCAACTGCGGCTTCGACGTCGACTGGAGCGCGCATTTCAGCGGCCGCTACGCGGGCGCGCCCTTGACCACGGTGGCGATCACCTCCACCGACCTTCACGGCGTCCAGCGCAAGCGCCAGGGCCAGTTCGTGGTGACCGCCACGGGCGTCGAAGGCAGCTTGATCTACGCCCTGTCGGCCGCGCTGCGCGAGCAGATCGCCGCCAGCGGCAGCGCCACCATCCACCTCGACCTGCTGCCCGACATCAGCGCCGAGCGGGTGGCGGACGAGGTGGCGCGCCCACGCGGCGCGCGTTCGCTGGCCAGCCACCTGCAAAGCCGCCTTGGCATCAAGGGTGTCAAGTCCGGGCTGCTGCACGAATGCCTGTCCAAGGACGACTATCACGATCCGCAGGCCCTGGCCGCCGCGATCAAGATGCTGCCGCTGGTGCTCAAGCGCGCGCGCCCGATCGATGAGGCCATCAGCAGCGCCGGCGGCGTCAGCTTCGGCGCGCTCGACGCGGACGGCGCGATGCTCAGTGCGCTACCCGGCGTGTTTTGCGCCGGCGAGATGATCGACTGGGAAGCGCCCACCGGCGGCTACCTGCTCACCGCCTGCTTCGCCAGCGGCCGCGCCGCCGCCGAGGGCGCATTGGCCTGGCTGGGCCAGGCGCCTGGCCGGGATAGCCTTTAGCGGAAATCGACCGAGCCTGAGCCGGTCCGGTTGACGTTGCGTTCGGTCGGATTGCCGTACACGATCACGTCGCCGCTGCCGTGCAGGCTCACGCTGATGCTGTCAAGGACGTTGACGGTGGAGGTGCCCGAGCCATGCAGGCCGATGGTTGCCTTGCCGGCCGCGAGATGCTCGCCGTCGACGTCGCCCGAGCCGCTGTGCTCGAGCCTGAGCTCCTTGCAGGCGCCCACCACCGTCAGGCGGCCGGAGCCCACCAGCGCCGCGTCCACCAGGTCGCTGCTGCCGCCGTTCAGTTCCAGGTCGCCGCTGCCGTGCAGCGCCGCTTTGACTTGCCGGTAGCGGCCGTTGAACTTGAGGTTGCCGGAGCCATTGAGCTCGATCCCGATTTGCTCGCCGCTAAAGCCGTTGACGGTGCTGTCGCCGCTGCCGCGCACCATCACCGTGGCCAGCTGCGGCAGCACCAGTGTCACCTGCAGCGGCTGGCGGTGGTGCAGCAGCATGCCCTTGGTGCCGATGTGCAGGGTGGCGCCGTCCTGGGTGGTGTCGATATTGGCCAGCAGGCGCTGCTCGCCGCGCACCACCAGCGAAGCGACCGCGCCCTGGCGCAGGCTCATGTCGATCGGTCCATCCAGGTCGATGCTGGCGATGCCGTTGCCGACCGCGCGGGCCTGGGACGTGACCATTCGCCCTTCGGCGCTTCCCGGGGTGGCCGTGCCCTCGGCGCGCAGCATGCCGTAGCCCAGGCCGATGAGGAGGAAGGCCAGCACCAGCAGGGCGAAGCCGATCTTGAGTAAGGAGCGCATGGGAGGCTTTCGGAGGTCTTGGTCGGTTCGCGGCGTTCGTCAATGGAGCGATAGCGCTCAGCTGCCCTTGAGCAGCGAAGCGTTCATCTGCACATAGCGCTTGATGCCCACCAGCGTGTACTTGGACACGACCAGGCTCAGTAGAAACAGGACGATCCCGCCCAGCACGATCGCCAGGCCGAACAGGGTCTGGGTGGTGCGCGAACCAGCCTGCATGGCGGTCTCAACGCGGATGCCGTTGCCGGCGTCCGGCGCCTGGCCGGCCTTGCCGGGCACTTTTTCCTGGTAAATCTGGACGCCGGTTTCGCCGATATCGATGCGGGTCTGGGTTTCGGCCATGGACTTGGGGTCGTCGTTGACGATGATGTGGCGGAACGGCCCGTCGAGCACCAGCTCGTTGGCGCCGGCCAGGCCGCTGGCGGTGATCGCGATGCCCGCCACGTAGCAGCCCATCGCGGCCGCGTACAGCGCCGCCAGCATGGCGCCGTAGACCATCGCCGGCACCACCATGAACAGGTTGAAGATGGCCAGTCCCAGCACCGACACCGCCACGCGCAGCAGCTGGACCGGATTGCGGGTGCGCTCGAAGGCGTTCATGTGCGCGTTGGCGCGCAGGGTCATGGCGATTTTCTTGGGGTCGCCCAGCTCCTGCGCGAGCTCGGCCTCGTCCTGGCCGGCCGCAGCCGCGTCGACGAAACGCTGCTCGTAGTAGGCTAGCGTCTTGGCCCGCACCCCGGGCGGCAGGCCGGCCATGGCGCGCTGCAAGGCGTCGAGATATTCCAGTTTGCCCATGTCAGTAACTCCGTGTACGTCGGTCCCGGCCCGCGCTCAGGAGTGATTCCAGGCCAGCGGTGCCTGCATGAAAGGCGCGGGCGGCTGGGCCGGGCCGCCGACCAGGTCGGGCTTGACGATCACTAGCGTCGCGGCGGCGACGAAAGCCAGCAAGGCCAGGGCGCGGATTGTCAAATTGATGTTCATGGCTAAATGTGTTCCAGTACAGTCGATGATAGGACTGTACGAAAACAGGCCGCGCGCCGCCAGCGCCATGCGACAGGCTGCAGGTTTGGCGGCACCGGCGTCGCCATACGCCGACGGCCGCGCCAATCAGGGCGCGCCGGCGACGCACGCGGCCGCGGCCAGTCCACTGCGCACGGCCGACTCCAGGGTGGCCGGATAGTCGCCGGCGGTATAGTCACCGGCCAGCGCCAGGCCGGGCAGGCCGCTGGCGTTGCCCGGCCGCAGCAGGCCCGGGGTGCAGGCGAAGGTGGCGCGTTTTTCCGTGATCACCTGGCACCAGGCGGGCTGGGCCAGTTCCGCCTTGCCGAACACCGCCGCCAGCTGGGCCGCCACCGCGTCCGCCAATTCGGCCTGGGGCAAGGCGCTGGCCTGGGCCGCGGCGCTGATCACCACCGCCATCAAGCCGGCCTGGGACGGGTTGAGCTGGCCGCGGTCGAACACGAACTGGCCCCAGTGGCCGCGCCCCGGATCGTCGGCCAGGGCGTAGAACGGCCGCGCCAGGGTCTCGCCGGACCCGTACTGCAGGTAGCAGGTGGTGATCGCCTCGTACTCGAAGGCGAGCAGTTGCGCGGCCAACTGGTCCAGGCCGACCTGGTCGAGCAGGGCGGCCGCCGCCGGCGGCGGCGTGGCCAGCACCACGGCGTCGGCGTACACGCTCCAGGTGCCACCGACGGCGCTGCCGGCCGCGTCCAGGCGCCAGCCGTCGCCATGGTGGGCGATCGCGGTGACCTTGGCGCCGGTGCGCAGGGTGGCGCCGCGCGCGTCCAGATAGCGCGCCGCGGCCTGTGGAAGCAGCGTGCCCAGGTCGGTCTTGGGCAGCAGCATGTCGGAGGCGGCGCGGTGCGCGCCCAGGCTGTCGCGCAGGACGCTCAGGAACACCTGGGCCGAGGCGCGCTCGGGCGCGGTATTGAGCGCGGCCAGGCATAGCGGGCGCCACAGCAGGCGGGTCAGCGCGTCGGTCTGGTCGAAGCGCGCCAGCAGCTCGGTTACGCTGCAATCCTGGTAGAGGGTCCAGTCCATCCAGCGCGCGCTCGTTGAGAAGCGCGCCAGCGCCATCTTGTCGGCCAGCGCGAGCCCCCGCGCGCGCAGCAGCGCCAGGCCCACGTGCAGGGGCGCGGGCAGGCGCGCGGCCACGAAGTGCATGCCGCCGGCGTCTGGATAGCACATCTGCAAAGGCAGGTGGAGCAGGGCGGCGGCCGGGTCGACGCCCAGTTCGCGCAGCAGGCCCAGGGTTGCGCGGTAGGCGCCAAGCAGGATGTGCTGGCCGTTGTCGAGCATGCTGCCGTGCAGCGGCACGCCGCGCGCCCGGCCGCCCAGGGTGCGCGCCGCTTCCAGCAGGGTGACCTTGCAGCCGGCCTGGGACAGCGCGACGGCGGCGGCGCAGCCGGCCCAGCCGGCGCCGACCACGGCCACGTGCCTGGTGCCGTCAGCCACGGACGTAGGTCTTCCAGGCCAGCCACAGCTTGCGCAGCGGCGTGAGTGAAATGCGCTGGTTGAGCACCTGGTAGTTGTCGCGCTCGATCTCGTCGAGCACGGTGCGGTAGATGGCCGCCATCATCAGGCCGGGACGCTGGGCGCGCCGATCCTGGGCCGGCAGCAGGGCGAACGCTTCATCGTACACAGTCTGCGCGCGCGCCACCTGGAAGCGCATCAGGCTCTCGAACTTGTCGCTGTGGCGGGCGTTGAGCAGGTCGGCCGCGGTCACGTTAAATTGCTGCAGCTCGTTGACCGGCAGGTAGATGCGGCCCTTGCGCGCGTCCTCGCCCACGTCGCGGATGATGTTGGTGAGCTGGAAGGCCAGGCCCAGCTTCTCGGCGTACGCCAGGGTCTGGGGATCGGTCACGCCGAAGATGCTGGCTGACAGGATGCCGACCACGCTGGCCACGTGCCAGCAATAGCGCTGCAGCCCTGGGTAGTCCAGGTAGCGGGTCTGGTCGAGGTCCATCTCCATGCCGTCGATGATGGCCTGCAGGTGCTGTTCCTGGAGTTGGTAGACGGTCAGGTGGGGCTGCAGGGCCTTCATGACCGGGTGCTCCGGGTTGCCGGCGTACATCTTGGTCACCTCGGTGCGCCACCAGGCCAGCTTGATGCGCGCGATCGACTGGTCGGTGCACTCGTCCACGGTGTCGTCCACCTCGCGGCAGAAGGCGTACAGCGCGGTGATCGCGCGGCGCCGTTCGGGGGCCAGGAACAGGAAGCTGTAATAGAAACTGGAGCCGCTTTGAACGGTTTTTTGTTGGCAGTATTCGTCGGGGGACATGGTCAGAAGTGCAAGGGTAGGCGATGCGAAGCCGCTATTCTATATGCCCGTGCCCGGCAGCGGCAGGCGCGCCCCGGCTTTTTTGCGCTCACATGCGCAGCGCGCGCCAGGCGAGCACGACCCAGTCGCCGCTTTTAAGCTGGGGCCGGTGGCGGAACACGTCGTAGCCGGCGGCCTCGATCAGTTCTAGGATGCGCAGGCCGCCCTGGACCACCAGCCGCAATTCCCAGCCGATACGTCCCGGCAGGCGGCGCGCCAGCGGGGCACCGCCCTGCAGCATGGCGCGCGCGCGCCCCACCTGAAACGCCATCAGGGCGCGAAACGCCGGTCCGGCGTCGGCCGCGTCCAGCTGGGCGGCGGTCACGCCGTGGCGCTCCAGGTCTTCCAGCGGAACGTAGATGCGGTCCTTCTCGCGGTCGATCGCCACGTCCTGCCAAAAATTAATCAGCTGCAGGGCCGAGCAGATGGCGTCCGAGTCGCGCACGTTGGCCGCGCCGGCCGCGCCGTACAGGCTGAGCATCAGGAGCCCGACCGGGTTGGCCGAGCGCCGGCAATAGTCGAGCAGCAAGGCGAAAGTCGGATAGCGGCTGGTGCCCACATCTTGTTTAAACGCAGAGAGCAGGTCGAAAAACGGCTGCATCGGCAAACCATACTGAACGATCACCGCGGCCAGGCGCTCGAACATGGGCTCGCTTTGGGCTTCGCCGCGGGCGATCGAGGCCAGCGCCGTCTCGTAGCGCTCCAGCGCCGCCAGCCGCTCTACGGGGGTGGCGTCGCCCTCGTCGGCCAGGTCGTCGGCGCTGCGCGCGAAGGCATAGATCGCCTCGACCGCCGGCACCAGGCGGCGCGGCAGCAGGACTGAGGCGACAGGGAAGTTTTCGTAGTGGTCGACTGGCATGGAAAATAAATGACGCAAAAGTCATTTGCAAATAAACTTTGCAGCATTATAATTAATTACCGGTAAGTCAGTAAGGTCGCACGGCGCGCCGGGCGCCACCGAACCTGCCGAGTAGCATCTCACCGCATAGTAAAGGAAAACACTGTGTTCGCCCTGAAGAATCTGCGCCGCCCGCCCGCGGCCCTCGTGACCGCCTGCTGCGCGCTGCTGCTCGCGGCCTGTTCCAAGCCCGTTGAAAAGACCGAGGACGTGCGCCCGGTGCGCGCGCTCCTGGTGAGCGCCTCCAACGTCGACGTCAACGCCGAATTTTCCGGCGAGGTGAGGGCCCGCGTCGAGTCGCGTCTGGGCTTCCGCGTGGGCGGCAAGATCACCGCGCGCAAGGTCGATCCCGGCACCGTGGTCAAGCGCGGCCAGGTCCTGATGCAGCTCGATCCGCGCGACCTGCGCCTGTCGCAGGAGCAGTCCAAGGCCGCGCTGCGCGCCGCCGAAACCACGCGCAACCTGGCCAAGGCGGAACTGAAGCGCTATCAGGAATTGCGCGTCAAGAACTTCGTCAGCCAGGCCGTGCTGGACGAGAAGCTGGCCGCCTGGAGCGCCGCGCAAGCCAATGTCGACTCGGCCCAGGCCGCCTATTTCGGGCAGGCCAACCAGGCCGGTTACGCCAGCCTGCTGGCCGACGTGGACGGCGTGGTCACCGGGGTCGACGCCGACGTGGGCCAGGTGGTCGCGCCCGGCACGCCGGTGGTGCGCCTGGCCAAGACCAGCGAGAAGGAGATCGTCATCGGCCTGCCCGAGGACAAGGTCGACACCATGCGCAAGGTGGCCGACGTGTCGGTGCGCCTGTGGGCCAGGCCCGACGTGGTCATCCCCGGCAAGGTGCGCGAGGTCTCGCCCGTGGCCGATCCGGCCACCCGCACCTACGCGGTCAAGGTATCGATTCCGGACAGCGCCCAGGACGTGAAGCTGGGCATGACGGCGCTGGTGCAGTTCTCCTCGACCACGCCGACCGCCCGCATCCGCCTGCCGCTGACGGCCCTGCATCACGAAAACGACACCACCTCGGTGTGGGTGGTCGAGAACGGCGCCGTGCGCATGGTGCCGGTGCAGATCGGCGGCGTGGCCGGCAACGACGTGCTCGTCGCCGGTGGCATCAAGCCCGGCCAGACGGTGGTGACGGCCGGCGTCAACCTGCTCAAGGCCGGCCAGAAGGTCAAGATCCTGGCCCAGGAAGGCGCGCCCGCCGTGGCCGACGCGCACGGTGCCGGGGGCGCCAAATGAAGGGCTTCAACCTGTCGCGCTGGGCCCTCGAACACATTCCGCTGGTGCGCTACCTGATCGCCGCGCTCCTGATAGGCGGCATCATCAGCTACAACAACCTGGGCCAGGACGAAGATCCGCCGTTCACCTTCCGGGTGATGGTGGTGCGCGCCGTGTGGCCGGGCGCGACCGCCGTGCAGATGGCCGAGCAGGTCACCGACAAGCTCGAGAAAAAACTGCAGGAAACGCCCTACATCGACCTCATCAAGAGCTACTCGAAGCCGGGCGAGACCATCATCATGGTGCAGCTGCGCGAATCGACGCCGCCGCGCGAAACGGCGGCCTCGTGGTACCAGGTGCGCAAAAAGATCGGCGACATCCGCGCCACCCTGCCGGGCGGGGTGATCGGTCCCTTCTTCAACGACGAGTTCGGCGACACCTACGGCTCCATCTTCGCGCTCTCCGGCGACGGCTTCAGCTACGCCGAGATGAAGGACTACGCCGACTTCGTGCGCCAGCAACTGCTGCATGTGCCGCTGGTGGCCAAGGTCGAGCAGTTCGGCGTGCAGGACGAGAAGATCAACATCGAGTTCTCGCACAAGAAGTTCGCCCAGCTCGGCGTGTCCTTCGAAGCCATCGCCAACCAGATCGCGACCCAGAACACGGTCGAATCCACCGGCGTGCTGGTCACGCCCACCGACGACCTGCAGGTGCGCGTGACCGGCGCCCTGGCCACCGTCAAGGACCTGGAAAACCTCGAGCTGCGCGCCAACGACACCACCTTCCGCCTGGGCGACTTCGCCACCATCAAGCGGCAATACCAGGACCCGCCGGGCGACAAGATGCGCTTTAACGGCAAGGAAGTGATCGGCCTGGGCGTGTCGATGGAGAAGGGCGGCAACATCATCGAGATGGGCAGGGGCCTGGACGCGACCGTGGCCAGGATCAAGGCCGAGCTTCCGGTCGGCATCGAGCTGCAGCGCGTGTCGGACCAGCCGCGCGCCGTGACCGCCTCCGTCAGCGAATTCATCCACACCCTGGTCGAGGCGATCGCCATCGTGCTGGTGGTGAGCTTCCTCGCGCTGGGCTTGCACACCAAGCCGCTGCGCCTGGACGTGCGCCCGGGCCTGGTGGTGGCGCTGACCATCCCCCTGGTGCTGGCGATCACCTTCCTGTTCATGCGCGTGTTCGACATCGACCTGCACAAGATTTCGCTGGGGGCGCTGATCATCGCGCTGGGCCTGCTGGTGGACGACGCCATCATCGCCGTCGAAATGATGGTGCGCAAGATGGAGGAGGGCATGTCGCGCTTCGACGCGGCCACCTTCGCCTACACCTCGACCGCGATGCCGATGCTGACCGGCACCTTGATCACCGCCGCCGGCTTCCTGCCGATCGGCCTGGCCAAGTCGGCCGCAGGCGAATATACGTTCTCCATGTTCTCGGTCAACGCGATCGCGCTGATCGTGTCGTGGATCGTGGCCGTCGTGTTCACGCCCTACATCGGCTTCATGATCCTGAAAGTCAAGCCGCACGCCGGCGCCGACGGCCATCACGAGCTTTTCGACACGCCTGGCTTTCGCCGCTTCCGGCGCACCGTCAACTGGTGCGTGGAGTGGCGCAAGACCACCATCGCGCTCACGCTCGGCGTGTTCGCGCTGGGGCTGTTCGGGTTCAAGTTCATCGAGAAGCAGTTCTTCCCCGACTCCAGCCGGCCCGAGCTGATGGTCGAGATGTGGACCCCGGAGGGTACCTCCTTCGCCGCCAACGAGGCCCAGGTGAAGAAGTTCGAAGCCACTATGCGCAAGCTGCCCGACATCGAGAGCGTGACCAGCTACGTGGGCACCGGCAGCCCGCGCTTCTACCTGCCGCTGGACCAGATCTTCCCGCAGACGAACGTGTCGCAGATCGTGGTGCTGGCCAAGGACATCCACAGCCGCGACGCGCTGCGCCTGAAGATCGTCGACATCTTCAAGAACGATTTTCCGGAGGTGCGCGGGCGCGTCAAGCTGCTGCCGAACGGGCCGCCCGTGCCCTACCCGGTGCAGTTCCGCGTGGCCGGGCCTGAGATCGCCACCGTGCGCGCGCTGGCCGACCAGCTCAAGGACATCATGCGCGCCAACCCGAACGCGGTCGGCGTCAACGACAACTGGAACGAGTCGGTGAAGGTGCTGCGCCTGGACCTGGACCAGGACAAGCTGCGCGCGCTCGGCGTGACGTCCCAGACCGTCATGCGCGCCGCCAACACCATCCTGTCGGGCACGACGATCGGCCAGTTCCGCGAGTCCAACAAGCTGATCGACATCGTGGTGCGCCAGCCGCTGGAGGAGCGCGCCACCATCTCGGTGCTCAACGACACCAACATCCCCACGGCCTCCGGCAAGTCGGTGACGATTTCCCAGCTGGCGCGCGCCCACTTCGTGTGGGAGCCGGGCGTGGTATGGCGCGAGGGCCGCGAGTGGGCCATCACGGCCCAGTGCGACGTCGCCGACGGCATCCAGGGCCCCACCGTGTCGGGCCAGATCAGCAGCAAGCTCGGGGCCTTGCGCGCCGCGCTGCCGCCCGGTTACACGATCTCGCTGGCCGGCGCCGAGGCCGACAGCAAGGCGGCCGAGGCGTCGATCTCGGCCAACGTGCCGCTGGTGATCTTCATCGTGTTCACCCTGCTGATGCTGCAGCTGCACAGCTTCTCGCGCGCCGTCATGGTGTTCCTCACCGGTCCACTGGGCGTGGCCGGCGCGGCGATGGCGCTGCTGATCCTGCACCGTCCGTTCGGCTTCGTCGCCAACCTCGGCGTGATCGCCCTGTTCGGCATGATCATCCGCAATTCGGTGATCCTGGTGGACCAGATCGAGCACGACATCGCCAACGGCGTGGCGCCGTGGGACGCGATCGTGGAGTCGGCGGTGCGGCGCTGCCGCCCCATCATCCTGACCGCGGCGGCGGCCGCGCTGGCCATGATTCCGCTGTCGCGCTCGGTGTTCTGGGGGCCGATGGCGGTGGTCATCATGGGCGGCCTGGTGGTGGCCACGGCCTTGACCTTGCTGTTCCTGCCGGCCCTGTACGCGGCCTGGTTCCGGGTGAAGAAGCCCGGCGCGCCGGCCGCGCCGGCGCGCACTGGCGCGGCCCACCTGCCCGCGGCGGCGGAGGTTTAGCGCTGACTTAAACTGCAGCTGAGCGCTTTCGAACACGGGGTGCCGCCGCATCGACGCTGCCTGATGCGGTCAGCGAAATAGGGCGGCGGCCACCCAGGCCGCCCGTCTCGATGCGGACGGCATCACGCAGCATTCACCGGAAGGAACAACATGTCGTCCACGACTAGCAAGAACCAGGATTTACTGACCGTCGGCCTGGCCCAGATTGCGCCGGTCTGGTTGAACCGCGAAGCGACGCTCGAAAAAATGGTCGACTACATCGGCCGCGCCGCCGAGCAGCAATGCCGCCTGGTCACGTTCGGCGAAGCGCTGTTGCCCGGCTATCCCTTCTGGCTGGAACTAACCGATGGGGCGCGCTTCAATTCGTCGGTCCAGAAGGATCTGCATGCCTACTATCTCGCGCAGGCGGTGCAGATCGAGGCAGGGCACCTGGACGCCGTGTGCGCTGCCGCGGCCAAGCATGGCATCGCGGTCATGCTCGGTTGCATAGAGCGGCCTCAGGATCGCGGCGGCTACAGCGTGTATTGCTCGCGCGTGTATATCGGGCCGGACGGCGTGATCGGCTCGGTGCACCGCAAGCTGATGCCGACGTATGAAGAGCGCCTGTCCTGGTCGCCAGGCGACGGCCACGGATTGCGGGTGCATGGGCTCGACGCCTTCACGGTCGGCGGGCTCAATTGCTATGAGAACTGGATGCCCTTGTCGCGCGCCGCGCTCTATGCCCAAGGCGAGGATCTGCACGTCGCGCTGTGGCCGGGCAACTTGCGCAACACCGAGGACATCACGCGCTTCATCGCCAAGGAAGGGCGCAGCTACGTGATTTCCATATCGGCCCTGATGCGCCGCGAAGACTTTCCCGCCGATACCCCGCATCTGGACCGGATTCTGGCCGATTGCCCCGAGGTGCTGGCCAACGGCGGCTCGTGCATCGCGGCGCCCAACGGCGAATGGGTGATCGCGCCTTCGGTCGGCACGGAATGCTTGCTGGTGGCGACCTTGGACCGGAACGAAGTGCGGCGCGAACGGCAGAATCTCGATCAGGCCGGGCATTATTCAAGGCCGGACGTCACGCGGCTGGTGGTGGACCGGCGCCGGCAAAATGCGGCGTCGTTCGAGGATTGACGCGGCTGGCGCGCCGGCCGCGGTGAGGCGCTACACCTAAGCGCTTGCTGAGGCGTCTATCTGGGTCGTGTTCACGCGGCGCCGTGGGCCGGCGCGCCGGCCGACACGTGCGCGTGCACGGCGCGGGCATGCGTCTCCCAGACCCGGCTTTTCCAGCGCGCATACATGGTCAGGCCGCGCACCCATTCGTCGGCCGTGAACGCGATCCACACGCCCAGCAGGCCCCAACCCAGGTGCAGGCCGAGGAACCAGGCCACCGGCACGGCCACACCCCACATCGAGCACATGCCCATCAGCACGGGGAAGCGCGCGTCGCCGGTGGCGCGCAGCGAGTTGATGACCACCAGGTTGAAGGTGCGGCCCGGCTCCAGCAACAGGCTCATGCGCAGCAGCACCGCGCCGCCGGTCACGATCGCGGGGTTGTTCGAAAAGAGGCTGAACAGCGGGTGCGCCAGCGCCACCACGCTGCAGGTGGACACCACCGTCACCGCCAGCCCGACCCTCAGGCTGCGCAGCAATTGCCGATACGCCTGGTCGAATTCGCCGGCGCCTATCATGTGGCCGATCATGATCTCGGTGCCGATGCCGATCGATATGCCGAGCATCATCATGATCATCGACAGCTGCATCGCGTACGAGAACGTGGCCAGCGCGGTCTCGCCCATCTGGCCCACGAAATAGGTGATGGCCATGAAGCTCATGTGCCAGCACAGGTTCTCGCCGGCGGCGGGGATGCCGATGCGCAGGATGCGGCGCAGCGAATCGGTGCAAAAGCGCACCAGCATCGACAGGCGCAGGCGCAGCTTGAGCTGGCGCCTCACCATCCAGGCCAGCGCCGCGCAGGCCACCGCGCGGCTGACCACGGTCGAGAGGGCGGCGCCGACCACGCCCATCTTCGGAAAGCCCAGCAGGCCGAAGATAAGCACGGTGTTGAGGATCAGGTTGAGCACGTTCATGCCGATCGCCACCACCATCGCCTCGCGGGTGTGGCCGTGGGCGCGCATGACGGCGCCGAAGGCGATGTTGAGCGACTCGAGGAACAGCGTGCCGCCCATCAGCGCCAGGAAGGGCTGGGCGAAGGGCATCAGGCTGGGCGGCAGGTGCAGCAGGCCCAGCATGTCGGCCGAGAAGCCCCAGATCAGCAGGCTCACCACCATGCCGAGCCAGAAGTTGACGCCGATGGCGGTGGCCGCCACCCGGTCGGCGCCGGCGCGGTCGCCCGCGCCCAGGTGGTGGGTCAGCACCACCGCGCTGCCCACCCCCACGAAGGAGAACAGGATGATGCAGAAGGTGACGATCTGGTTGGCCACGGCCAGGCCGGCCACGGCGTTGTCGCCCAGGTGGCTGACCATGAAGGTGTCGACGATGCCGGGGAGGATGTGCGAGAGCTGTTCGACGAAGATCGGCCAGGTGATCGCGAACAGGCCGAGCTGGCGCAGTTTGCTGGTATTTGCTGAGGACATGGAAAGAAAAAGCCGGGAAGGATTGAAACGGTTCCAAATTATACCCCGGATGAGTTCGATTCAAAAAAGCGCCCGCTGCTGTCAGAAAATCCAGTAAAATACCGGGTTGATGTTGTAGCCCCTAACAAAGGCAGTGCAGGGCGGCCGGTTTTCATCGTCGGGCGCCCTTTGTTATTTCAAGACGGAAAGAGGCGCCCGGCCGTTGCTGGCAGGCCGGGGGCGATCCCGCGAGGATGGCGAAATTGGTAGACGCACCAGGTTTAGGTCCTGACGCCAGCAATGGTGTGGGGGTTCGAGTCCCCCTCCTCGCACCACGAGTTTAATTCATATTTTTTTGGACGATTTTTACAATGGCAACTGCAGTCGAAACCCTGGGTAAACTCGAACGTCGCATGACGATCTCTTTTCCGCTGACTGACGTCCGTTCGGAAGTGGAAAAGCGCCTGAAACAGCAGGCCAAGACGGCCAAGGCGCCTGGCTTCCGTCCGGGCAAAGTTCCGCTGAAAATGGTCGCGGCGCAATACGGCTACCAGATCGAATCAGAAGTGCTCAACGACAAAGTCGGCCGCGCTTTCAACGACGCCGCCAACGAGAACCAGCTGCGGGTTGCCGGCTATCCAAAAATCGAACCAAAGAACGACAGCCCTGAAGGCGTGCTCTCTTTCGATGCCACCTTCGAGGTGTATCCGGAAGTGAAGATTGGCGACCTGGCCAATGTCGAGATCGAAACCGTGAAGGCCGACGTGTCGGACGCGGAAATCGAAAAGACCATCGAGATCCTGCGCAAGCAGCGCGTGCACTACCACACCAAGGGTGAAGCCGGCGAACACGGCGACGGCGGCGAGCCGGTCGCGGCCACTGGCGACCGCGTCACCGTGGACTTCGTGGGCAAGATCGACGGCGTGGAATTTGACGGCGGCAAGGCCGACGACTACACCTTCGTGCTCGGCGAAGGCCGCATGCTGCCGGAATTCGAAGCGGCCACCATCGGCCTGAAGGTCGGCGAGAGCAAGACCTTCCCGCTGGCTTTCCCTGAGGACTACCACGGCAAGGACGTGGCCGGCAAAACCGCCGACTTCACGATCACGCTGAAGAAACTGGAATGGGCGCACCTGCCCGCGGTGGACGCCGAGTTCGCCAAATCGCTGGGCATGGAAGACGGCGACCTGGACAAGATGCGCGCCGACATCAAGGTCAACCTCGAGCGTGAGGTGGCCGGCCGCGTCAAGGCGCGCAACAAGGAAGCCGTGATGGACGCCCTGGTCAAGGTCACCGACATGGAAGTGCCGAAGGTCATGATCGCCCAGGACTGCGAGCGCCTGGCCGAGATGACCCGCCAGGACATGGCGCAGCGCGGCATGGACGTCAAGAACATGCCGTTCCCGCAAGAGCTGTTCGCCGCCAAGGCCGAGCGCCGCGTGCGCCTGGGCCTGATCCTGTCGCAGCTGGTCACCGAGAACAACTTGCAGGCCACCCCTGAGCAGGTCAAGGCCCAGATCGAAGACTTCGCCCAAAGCTACGAAGATCCGCGCGAAGTGCTGAAGTACTACTACAGCGACCGTCGCCGCCTGGGTGAAGTCGAAGCCCTTGTATTAGAAGAAAACGTCGTCAACTATGTGCTCGGTATGTCGAAGACCACCACCAAGGCGGTGGCGTTCGACGAATTGATGGGAAGCAACGCACAAGCTTAAGCATCGTTTAAGCTCCTTATTTAAAGGAAAGAGACAGGTATGAACCATAATCCGGCATTGGATACACAAGCACTCGGCCTCGTGCCCATGGTCGTGGAGCAGAGCGGGCGCGGCGAGCGCGCCTACGACATCTACTCGCGCCTGCTCAAGGAGCGCGTGATCTTCCTGGTCGGTCCTGTCAACGACCAGATGGCCAACCTGATCGTGGCCCAGCTGCTGTTCCTCGAGAGTGAAAATCCGGACAAGGATATTTCGCTGTACATCAACTCGCCTGGCGGCTCGGTCTCGGCCGGCCTGGCGATCTTCGATACGATGAACTTCATCAAGCCTGACGTGTCCACCCTGTGTACCGGCCTGGCCGCGTCGATGGGCGCCTTCCTGCTGGCCGCCGGCGCCAAGGGCAAGCGCTTCTCGCTGCCGAACTCACGCATCATGATTCACCAGCCGTCGGGCGGCTCGCAAGGCCAGGCTTCCGACATTGAAATCCAGGCCAAGGAAATCCTGTACCTGCGCGAGCGTCTGAACCGCATCCTGGCCGAGCGTACCGGCCAGACCATGGAACAGATTCACAAGGATACGGACCGTGACCGCTTCATGTCCGGTGAAGAGGCTGCGGAATATGGTTTGATCGACAAAGTATTGACCAGCCGCGCTTGATGCACACCAGACTGTGTTGCTGAAAAAACGCCCGTGCGCCACAACGTTCGGGCGTTTCGTTTTTATTTCGGGTAGCATGTCATTGTGCGCTGCTTGTTGCGCCCCCGTATTAGAGTACCTTTATAGCAACCAATAGAATCCTGCTCATGTCAGACAAAAAATCCTCCA
>DIZW01000080.1:0-7416 GCA_002428015.1 Oxalobacteraceae bacterium UBA6018
GCCGACCTGATCAGCTGGGGCGCGATCGGCGCCCGCACCACCGAGTCGCAGGTGCACCGCGAGCTGGCCTCCGGCCTGTCGTGTCCGGTCGGCTTCAAGAACGGCACGGACGGCAACATCAAGATCGCCGCCGAGGCCATCAAGGCGGCCTCCCAGCCGCACCACTTCCTGTCGGTGACCAAGGGCGGCCACTCGGCCATCGTGTCCACCAGCGGCAACGAGGATTGCCACATCATCCTGCGCGGCGGCAAGGCGCCCAACTACGACGCCGAGAGCGTGGAGCAAGCCTGCCAGCAGATCGCCGCGCTCGGCCTGGCCGCGCGCCTGATGATCGACGCCTCGCACGCGAACAGCTCGAAGAAGCCCGAGAACCAGGTGCCGGTGTGCGCCGACATCGCGCGCCAGGTGGCCGGCGGCGACGGGCGCATCGTCGGCGTGATGGTCGAGTCGCACCTGGTGGGCGGGCGCCAGGACCTGGTGCCTGGCAAGGAACTAACCTACGGCCAGTCCGTCACCGACGGCTGCATCGACTGGGACAGTAGCGTGCAGGTGCTCGAAGGCCTGGCCGCGGCGGTGCGCCAGCGCCGCCTGCGCGACGAGGGCTAGGCGCCAAGAGCGCCAGGCGGCGCGCGCCCAATAAAAAACCCGCCGGTTCGCACTGGCGGGTTTTTTTTATGCCTGGGCGGGATGGCCCAGGCATGGCGGGGATAGGCCTTAGAACTTGTAGGAAGCGCCCAGGTAGAAGGTGCGTCCGATCGCGCTGGCATAGCGTGGGTCGTAACCGAGTTGGTGAGAACCGGTGTTGCGCAGCGACAGCGGCGGCGTCTTGTCGGCCAGGTTCTGGACCCCGCCGGTGAGGACCAGGTTGGTCATCAAGCGGTACTCGGTCTGCCAGTCGAAGGTGTAGTAGGCCTTGATCTTGAGCTGGACCGCGATGCAGTCGCCGTTGGCGTCGCCGATGGTGACGGCGCAGTTGTCGGCATCCTGCAGCTTGTCCTTGTAGCCGCTACGGTAGTTCATCGACAGGTTGTGCGTGAAGGCGCCGATCTCGGCCGTCAACGAACTCTTGATGACGTTGCGGAAAGCCACCTTGTCGTCGCTGCCGAACTGGCCCAGGCTGCTTTCCCAGGAGTCGGACGAGCCCGGCGTCGTGTAGCGCGACTTGAGTAGGTGGGTGCCGGCCAGGCGCGCGGTCAGGCGCGCTTCGCTGAACTTCATCTTGTACAGCAGGTCGTAGTCGATGCCGCGGTTTTCCTGCTGGCCGATGTTGATCGGCGCGAAGACAATGGCCAGGTCCTTCTCGCCCGTGGAGGCCTTGTACTTGGTGGTGTAGAGCGAATAGTACTTGTGCGGATCGCCGGCGATGAGTGCTTCGCTGACCGAAGTGACGGCATCCTTGATGGCCACGTTCCACAGGTCCACCTTGACGCTGAAGTTGGAGAACGGCTCGATCACGGTGCCGACCGACCATTGCTTGGAGCGCTCAGGCTTGAGCTCGGGGTTGCCGCCGTTGAAGGCTTCGAGCTGGTTGCGGCCCTTGCCCACGCAGTACTGGAACAGCGGATCGGCCGAGGTGAAGCCGTTGGCCGCCGTGATCGGGCAGTTGTACAGGCCACCGGTGACGCCGAAGTCGCTCAACGGCTGGCCGATGTCCTTCATGGCGGCCGCCTTGAAGCCGGTGCCGTAGGCGGCGCGGAACAGCATCGATTTGGTCGGTTGCCAGCGGGCGCTGATCTTGTAGGTGCTGGCCGACTGGTTGTGGCCCATGGTGGTGGAGTGGAGGGTGTCGGTCAGCTTGCTGATCTGGTCATAGCGCACCGAACCGGTCACTTCCAGGTCCTTGATGACCGGCACCAGCAACTCGGCGTAGGCGCCGGCGTTGTGTCGTCGGAAATCAAACGAGGGCTGGTCGTCGTCGAACAGGATTTCCGAGTGCGAGACGGCTGGGTTCGGCGTCTCCGAGTAGCTGGTGGTGCGGAAGTCCGCGCCCACGCCGAGCTGGGCGGTGCCGGCAGGCATGCTGAACAGATCGTGCGAGCCGCGGATGTCGGCCCCCTTCATCTCGATCTCGGTGTTCTTGTAGTTGCCCGCGTACTGGGTGGCCTTGAGCGCGCTGACCATGCTGGCCGGCATCTGCCCGGCGGCGTACGGGAACGGATCGATGGCGCCCGAGGCGAGGGCCGCGTTGAACTTGTCGGCCAGCGGGAAGCCGCCCACGTAGTTTTCCGGCGACATGTTACGTGACCAGGTCAGGGCCGAGTTGATGTCCCAGCCGGCAGCGGTGCCGTCGATGCCGGCCACGAAGTGGGTAGTCTTGCTGGCGTAGTCATAGGCACGCCCGCCCAGGTCGAGCAGGCGGTACTTGACGGTGCTGCCGGTGACGCCGGCGCGCTGCTCGGCGGTCAGGTAGGGCGTGACGTATTTCTGGAACAGTGGCGAGGTGGACGCCATGCTGAACTCGGCCGGGTAGGGCGCGATGTTGGCCAGCACATGCGACTCGTTGTAGGCGAAGTCGGAGAACAGCTTGAAGCCGCTGTCGCCCAGCTTGATGGCGCCGGACGCGTAGAAGCCGCCGCGCTTGATCTCCGGCGAAATCTCGACCGCGCTGGTGTAGTCGTACCAGCACTGGCCGTCGCCGAAGGCTTGCACGTGCAGGGGCGCGCATTTGCCGTTGATCTGCAGGTAAGGGTTGACGTTGACCGACGCCTTGGTGCCGGTCGCGTCGAGGTAGCGCACCGTCACGTTGGGCGGAATCGAACGCGAGGAGCCGTTGAAGAACTGCAGGTTCTGGCCGTTGTTCGGGTCCGGGAAGTTGATGATGCCGGTCTTGGCGAAATCGCGCTGCGAACCCTTGAGGCGGTCTTCATGCTGGTAGCTGCCCGACAGGAACAGCGTGTAGCCGTCGCTCTCGAGGTCGCCGAAGCCCTTGGCCATGCTGAACGACTTGGCGCGCGCGCCCGGATGCTGGGGCCGGGTGTACTTGGCCTCGATCGACAGCGGCGAGACGCCTTTTTTCAGGATGAAGTTGACCACGCCGGCGATCGCGTCGGCACCGTACAGGGCCGAGGCGCCGTCGGTGAGCACCTCGATGCGCTCGACCGCGGCCAGCGGGATCGAGTTGATGTCGATCGTGGTGCCGGAGGTGGCCGGCGCCATGCGGCGGCCGTTGAGCAGCACCAGGGTGTAGGCCTCGCCCACGTCGTGGATCGAGGCGGTGGTGATGCCGCCGCCGCCGCCGCCGACCGAATCGGCGGCCACGGTAAAGCCCTGCATCACGGGGAGTTGCTGGATGAAATCGGTTACCGATGTCACGCCGCTGCGCTTGATATCTTGTTGATTGAAGGTTTGAACCGGCAGCGCCGCTTCGGCGGCGATGCGTTTGATACTCGAGCCGGTAATTTCGACCCGCGCCATTGGTTCCTGGGCTTCTTGCGCATACGCGAAATGCATGCCGAGTGCCACGCCGCCTGCGCAGATCATGCGCACTGAGCGGGAAATAACTTTTTCCACCATCATTTTGTATAACTCCCTTTGTCGATCCTGCCAACGCGCTGCGTCTTGGGCAACCGCGCTGATTTTGTTATAAACGACGCCCCTGGTTGAGAAACGCCATCGAAAAAACGGTTAATTCTTTCGAACGGTTCATGAAATCATTCGATACGGGCTGTGTCAATATGGAAAATATGTAAATTAGCGTGAAAACAACGCTTTCATTAAATTAATTGTATTGCGCGCAATCGTGCGCCGCGCCGCAGCATGTTGTTTTTTTGTCCTATATGCATGCCGCTCCCTCTGCGTGAATATTTTTTTGGCAATATTTTGTTCGTCAAGAGGGCTGGCGATGCTGCAACGCCGCAAATTTTTCATTACGTGACTGGAAACTTTCCCTCTTGGCGGGCGCCCCGGGCACGAAATATGCGTCGGCGCCAATATCGGGTATCGTTACGGTTCGCCGTTCCCGTCAATCGAAAGCGCCCGCCCGATGCTCGTCTTTATCCTGCGCCGCCTGTGGCAGATGCTGCCCACCATGGGCGGCGTCGTGCTGCTGGTTTTTATCCTGTTCAACTGGGTTGGCGGCGACCCGGCCTATCTGCTCGCCGGCAAGATGGCCAACGCGGCCGACATCGCCAACATCCGCCGCCAGCTCGGCACTGACCAGCCCTATCTGGTCCAGCTGGGCATATTCGCGCGCCAGATCCTGACCTTTGACTTCGGCAATTCCTGGAGCACGGGCGAGCCGGTCGCCCACATCATCGCCAGCCGCCTGGGGCCCTCGCTGACCGTGCTGCTGCCGCTGACGATCCTCGAGAGCGCGCTCGGAATCGCGCTGGCGCTGGCGCTGGCCTTCGTGCGCGGCTCGCTCACCGACCGCGCCGTGATGGTGGCCTGCACGGTCGGCATGTCGATCAGCATCCTGGTCTACATCATCGTGTTCCAGTACTGGCTGGCCTACCGCCTCGGCCTGTTCCCGGTGCAGGGCTGGGGCGAGAGCCTGGGCCAGAACCTGCTGCGCTACGCCAGCCTGCCGATCCTGATCGGGCTGGCCGTGTCGATCGCGCCCACCTTGCGCCTGTACCGCAGCTTCGTGCTCGACGAGGCCGGCCAGGATTACGTGCGCACCGCGCGCGCCAAGGGCTTGCCGGAGCGCCGCATCCTGTGGGTGCACGTGCTCAGGAACGCCGCCATTCCGATCGTCACCTACGTCATGGCCAGCCTGCCGTCGCTGCTGATCGGCGCCTTCCTGCTCGAACGCTTCTTCGGCATTCCCGGCATCGGGCGCGAGGTCATCCTCGCCGTCGAGCGCAGCGATTTTCCGGTCATCAAGGCGATCACCGTGTACGTGGCCGCCGCCACCATGCTGTTTAACCTGCTGACCGACCTGCTGTACCAGGCGCTCGATCCGCGCGTGCAGCTTTCATGATGGGCTCGCCAATGCTTGCTCCAGGCGCCGACCCGGCCCCCGATCTCGCCGACGGACCCGACGCCCACGTCTCGCCGGGCTTGTGGGCGCTGGCCTGGCGCCGCCTGCGCGCCGACCGCCTGGCCATGCTGGCGCTGGGCGTGGTGGCGCTGTTCCTGGTGCTGGTGGCGCTGGCGCGCGCCGGCCTGGTGGCGGCCGACTGGGAGGACGAGGTGGCCGTCAACTACGCCCCGCCCAGCTTCATGGGGCCCGATCCGGCCACCCTGGCCGCGGCCCGGGCGCCGCTGCCGGCGCCGCCCAACGCCTTCGATCCGCTGGCTGCCGACATCCACGCGCTGCGCGCGGCCCTGGCCGCCAGCACCCCGGCCACGGACAGGGTGCGCCGCGCCACCTTGCCGTTCGGCGCAGACAAGTGGGGCCACGACGTGCTCAAGAAAACCGTCAAGGGCGCCGAGACCTCGATCGTGGTGGGCCTGGTGGCGGCCCTGCTGGCGGTCGGCCTGGGCACCTTGTTCGGCGCGCTGGCCGGCTTCTACGGCGGCGTCGTGGACGACCTGTTCAACTGGTTCTACAGCGTGTTCACCGCGATTCCCTCGATCCTGATGATCCTGGCCGTGGCCGCCGTGCTGCAGCAAAAGGGCGTGGCCACCATCGTGCTGATCCTGGGGCTGACCGGCTGGACTGGCCCGTTCCGGCTCATGCGCGCCGAGTACCTCAAGCACAAGGGGCGCGAATACGTGCTCGCGGCCGAGGCCATCGGCGCGTCCAGCTGGCGCAAGATGTTCGGCCATATTTTCCCCAACGTCAGCCACGTGGCCCTGGTCCAGCTGTCGATCCTGGTGGTCGGCTTCATCAAGGCCGAGGTGATCCTGAGCTTTCTCGGCTTCGGCGTGCCGGTCGGGGTGGTGTCCTGGGGCAGCATGCTGAACGAGGCGCAGAACGAGCTGATCCTGGGCAAGTGGTGGCAACTGGCGGCCGCCGCCGGCGCGATGGCGCTGCTGGTGACCGCCTTCTCCCTGCTCACCGACGCGCTGCGCGACGCGCTCGACCCGCAACTGCGCTCGGAATAAGGATTCCATGCAAGCTCACCCGCCGGCCATTCCCACCCAGCCCCAGATCGCCGCGCCGATCGAACCGCAGGCGGACCCGCACGCGCTGCTCCAGGTGCGCGATCTGCGCGTCGCCTTCAGGCTGGGCAAGTCCAGCACTGTCGAGGTGGTCAAGGGCGTCTCGTTCGACCTGCCGCGCAACGCCACCGTGGCCCTGGTGGGCGAGTCCGGCAGCGGCAAGTCGGTCAGCGCGCTGGCGGTGATGGGCCTGCTCCCGGCCCACGCGGCGCGGGTCGATCCGGGCGCCTCGATCCGCTTCGATGGGCGCGAGCTGCTGGGCCTGGCCGCGGGCGAGCGGCGCCGCCTGTGCGGCAAGGAGATCACGATGATCTTCCAGGAGCCGATGTCCTCGCTCAACCCGGTGCTGACGGTGGGCTACCAGATCGGCGAGGTGCTGCGCCTGCACATGGGCATGGGCGCGCGCCAGGCCCGCGCGCGCGCCGTGGCGCTGCTCGACGAGGTGGGCATCCCCGACCCGGCGCGCCGGATCGACGCCTACCCCAGCCAGCTGTCCGGCGGCCAGCAGCAGCGCGTGATGATCGCCATGGCCATCGCCTGCGAGCCCAAGCTGCTCATCGCCGACGAGCCCACCACCGCGCTGGACGTGACGATCCAGCAGCAGATCATCGCGTTGCTGGCGGCGCTGCAGCGGCGCCGCGCGATGGCGATCCTGTTCATCACCCACGACCTGGGGCTGGTGGGCCAGATCGCCGACCAGGTGATCGTGATGCGCCATGGCGAGATCCGCGAGCAGGGCGCGGCCGCCCAGGTGCTGGGCGCGCCGGCCGACCCGTACACGCGCGCGCTGCTGCTGTGCCGCCCGCGGCTGGACGCGCGCCCGCGCCGGCTGCCGGTGATCGGCGACGCCGAGCTCGCCCACGCGCAGCCCGAGCGCGCGCCGCGCCCGCCCGGCGCCGCCCCGGTCCTGGTGGTCGACAATCTCAGCAAGAGTTTCTTCCTGCGCGACGGCTGGTTCGGCAAGCGCGAGCTGCAGGCCGTGCGCGAGGTGTCGTTCGTGCTGCCGCGCGGGCGCACCCTGGGCGTGATGGGCGAGTCCGGCTCCGGCAAGAGCACGCTCGGATTGACCTTGCTGCGCCTGCACCGGGCCAGCGCCGGCAGCGCCATCTTCGAGGGGCGCGACCTGCTGGCCATGTCCGCGCGCGAATTCATGGCCTACAAGCGGCGCATCCAGATCGTGTTCCAGAATCCCTACGCCTCGCTCAATCCGCGCTTCACGGTCGGCCAGATCCTGCTCGAGCCGATGCGCATCCACGCCATCGGCGCCGACGACGGCGCGCGCATGGCCATGGCGCGCCAGCTGCTCGACAAGGTCGGCCTGCCGGCCCAGGCGCTGCGCCGCTATCCGCACGAGTTCTCGGGCGGCCA
>DIZW01000080.1:7637-13132 GCA_002428015.1 Oxalobacteraceae bacterium UBA6018
CAGCGCCAGCGCATCGCGATCGCGCGCTGCCTGACGATGCGCCCGGAAATCCTGGTCTGCGACGAATCGGTGTCGGCCCTGGACGTCTCGGTCCAGGCCCAGGTGCTCAACCTGCTGCAGGACCTGCAGGACGAACTGGGCATGAGCTACCTGTTCATCTCGCACGACCTGGCGGTGGTCAAGTACATGGCCGACCAGGTCATGGTGATGCGCCAGGGCAGGGTGGTGGAGCTGGCCGACGCCGACACCTTGTATCGCGATCCGCAACATCCATACACCCGGGCCTTGCTGGCGGCCATTCCCGGTTCGCCAATTCAGTTAAGATAGGCGACATGTCCAAGCTCCTGTTCCTGCTCCACACCTATGGCCTGCTGATCGTGTTCGGCACGGTGCTGATCGAGCAGATCGGCCTGCCGATCCCGGCCTTCCCGGTGCTGATCGTGGCCGGCGCCCTGGCCGTGGACGGCGACATGCGCTGGCCGCAGTGCCTGGCGGTGAGCCTGGCGGCCTGCCTGGTCAGTGATTATTTCTGGTTCCGCGCCGGCCAGTTCTACGGGCGCCGCATCCTGCGCCTGCTGTGCCGCATTTCGCTCTCGCCCGACTATTGCGTGAGCCAGACCGAGAACAATTTCAACCGCTTCGGCGACAAGTCGCTGATCGTGGCCAAGTTCATCCCCGGCTTTAACACGATCGCCCCGCCGCTGGCCGGCGCCCTGGGCACGGCCACGCCGCGCTTCCTGGGTTTCAGCGTGCTTGGCGGGCTGCTGTGGAGCGGGGTGGGGCTGGGCCTGGGCGCCTATTTCCACACCAGCATCGACCAGGTGCTGGACGTGCTCGACACCATGGGCAGTACCGCGCTGACGGTGATGGCGCTGCTGCTGGCCGGCTTCGTGCTGTTCAAGTACGTCGAGCGGCGCCGCTTCCGCCAGGCCCTGGCGGTGGAGCGCATCGGCATGGACGAGGTTGCCGAGCTGATCGCCGCCGGCCAGGCGCCCGTCATCGTCGACGCGCGCAGCGCCACCGCGCAGCGGCTGGACCAGCCGATCCCGGGCGCGCTGCTGTTCAACGCCTGCGCGCCCGAGCAGCTCATGGCCACGCTGGACAAGGACCGCCACATCGTCGTCTACTGCAGCTGCCCCAACGACGTTACCGCGGCCCAGGTGGCCAAGCAGTTCTTGGCCAACGGTTTCCACCGCGCCCGGCCCCTGCACGGCGGGCTCGATGCCTGGCACGCGCACCAGGGCGGCGACGCGTCATCGGCAGCGCCCGCGGCCGCCGAAATGGTACGGTAACCATTGTTGCCGTAATCAGACTACTTTCTGATAAAATAATGGGAACCTTTCCACCCTGCATTATTTGATGCCTTGTACTCAAACTACAAAGAAAACTTGCGTTAATGTAGGCATATCCATTAAGCTTCACGGGTGTTTCATCGAATAAATACCGCCATGACCGAACAGCTCTACTCCACGCCATCCGTTTCGACCCCGACCGCCTTCGCCGGCGGCCCGCGCCTGCTGGCGGACATCGGCGGCACCAACGCCCGCTTCGCGCTCGAGCTCGCGCCCGGCCAGGTGGATCTGGTCGAGGTGCTGGCCTGCGCCAGCTACGCAACCCTGGCCGACGCCTTGCGCGCCTACCTGGCCCTGCCGCAGGTGCGCGAAGCCAGCGGCGGCCAGATCCGCCACGGCGCGCTGGCGATCGCCAACCCGGTCATCGGCGACATGGTGCGCATGACCAACCACCACTGGGAATTCTCGATCGAGGCCTTGCGGCGCGACATCGGCTTCGACGTGCTGGTGGTGGCCAACGACTTCACCGCGCTGGCACGCGCGCTGCCACACCTGGGCGACCAGAAGCGCCAGATCGGCGGCGGCAAGGTCTGCCCCGGCACGCCGCTGGGACTGCTCGGCGCCGGCACCGGCCTGGGCGTGTCCGGCCTGATCCCGTCCGGCGCCAGCTGGACCGCGCTGCTCAGCGAAGGCGGGCACGTGACGTTTTCGCCATCGAACGACCTCGAAGTGCAGATCCTCCAGTTCGCCTGGAAGCGTTACGAGCACGTCTCGGCCGAGCGTTTCCTGTCCGGTTCCGGCATCGAGCTGCTGTACAGCGCCATCGCCCACATCCAGGGCGTGCCCGACGAAGGCCTGGACGCGGCCAGCATCTCGCGCCGCGCCCTGGCCGGCGAATGCCCGGTGTGCGACCAGGCCATCAACGTGTTCTGCTGCATGCTGGGCACCGTGGCCGGCAACCTGGCCATCACCCTGGGCGCCCAGGGCGGCGTGTACATCGGCGGCGGCATCGTCCCGCGCCTGGGCGAGCGCTTCGACCGTTCCAATTTCCGCGCCCGCTTCGAGCGCAAGGGCCGTTTCGTCAGCTACCTGGCGCAGGTGCCGACCTTCGTGATCACCGCGCAATACCCGGCCTTCATCGGCGTGTCGGCGATCCTGGCCGACAAGCTGGCCGGCGCTTCGGCCGCCACCCTGGCCGGCTGAGCGCCGGCCTTGCTCCAGGACAGCTGCTTCTAAAAAGCAGCAGCCCCTACGACAGCAGCGCCACCAGGGCGCTCGGATGCAGGGGCCAGCCGAACAGGCCGCATAAACCCATCAGCACGCCGAAGGCGGTCGGAATCATCGCCCCGATGAACAGCCAGCGCTGGCGCGTCAACGCCGTGATCGCCAGCAGCGCCACCGCGATGGCCAGGAAGGCATCCGACAAGTCGAACTGGTCGTCACGGAAGTTGGCAGCGTCGTAATCGCGCTGGTCCTGCTCGGCCTGGCCCCGCACCTCCTCCTTCTTTTTCGTCTGCTCCTGCACCAGCAGCTGGTACTGGGCGATGGCCGCGTCATAGGCGGCGCGCTCGGCGCCGGCGCGGCCGGTCGCGCCCGCGCGCAGCTGCACGATGGCCGCCTTGGCCACTTCCTCGCGCACGTTGCGGGCCTGGTAAAACGACCAGTGGTCGACCTTGTTGGCCTGGGCCTGCTGCATGGTCTGGTTGATGTTGTCATCCTTGACCTTGCAGATACCCATGAAGGTCGACAGGATGGCGACCATCACGGCCACGCGCATGTTGAGCGGGTCGGACGGGGTTTCGGGCGGGGCGATCAGTTCGTTTGGTTCCATAGGCTCGGGTTAGGGTTTGCTCGGCGTCATCCAGCCGGCGTCCAGCAGCCAGTCTGCCAGGCGCTGCGGCCAGTCGCGCAGTCCTTTCTGGGTACTGCGCTGGCCCATATTAAACGCGTGATCGCCTTTAAAGTACAGGTGCACGTCGGCCGGCACCTTGGCCGCCTGGTAACGCGTTGCCAACGCCAGCAGCGGCTTGACGCAGCACGGGTCGTCCATCGCCGCCACCATGAAGGCCGGCGGGGCGTCGGCCGGCACCTGCTCCGGAATGCCCAGCGGCCCCGGATAGACCAGCACCTGGAAGTTCGGCTTGCCGTTGGTGCGGTCGATCGGGTCGGTGGCGCCGGCCTCCGGGGCGCCGCTGGCGTAGGCCACGCTGGCGACCACCTCGCCGCCGGCGGAAAAGCCCATCATGCCGATGCGCCGCGGGTCGATCCCGAATTCGGCGCTGCGGCTGCGCACGGTGCGGATGGCGCGGTAGGCGTCCTGGCGCGGGTGCACGTCGAGCCGGTAGGGCGAGCCGGCCTCGCGCGCCAGGCGGTACTTGAGCACGAAGGCGGTCACCCCCAGCTTGGCCAGGAACAGGGCCGGGTCACGCCCTTCCGAGTTGAACACCAGGTTGGCGTGGCCGCCGCCGGGCGCGATCACCATCGCCATGCCGTTGGCGGTGCCGGGTGCGGGGCGGTATACCACCAGCGAGGGATTGTTGATGTGCCTTACCCACCAGTCGGCGGCCTGCTCCGGCTCGTCCTTGAGCTGCTCGAAGCCGGGCGCGCCGTGCGGCCACAGGGGGATGACCTCCTGGGCGTGGGCGAACTGGACGAGGATGCTGGTAGTTAGCGCTAACATCAAGCGTTGCAGGGCGGTCGGGCTGGTCATCTGGCGGTCTCTCATGGTCGGTGGAAGCAAAGCGGATGGATGTGCGGCCCCGGCAATCAGGCGCGCTCATCATTCTAGCGCGGGCGGCGCGCCGTTGGGGCGGTTTGTCCATTTTCGCGTTTTATCAGGTACAATGGCCCCACTTGGAGAAAACGATATCGATCGTTCGCGCAGCGTGCGCCCGGAGCCAGCCTCCTGCCGCTACGCCGAATTGTGCGTTTTCACTTGATAAATCAACGGTGTAGGCGCGCCGGAGCGGCGCTTCCCCCGTTAGGCAGAGTTCAGTTCTCGCCGCGTTTATTCCCGCCCTGCGCGCATCGGCCCGGGCGACGGATTCCAGTTTCAACGTGTTTTGATCCGCCAGGCAGTCGTGTCGTCCCGTGCGACAGCGTCCGCCGCGATGCCTGAGGGCTTGCTTGCATGCCGCTGGACCACCGCTTTACCTGCACAAATTTGCCACATCCGCACACGACATCGCTATGAATACTGATGAGGCCAAACGAGTCCTCGAAACTGCCTTGCTGTGCGCGCGCGAGCCGATGTCGATTCACGCGCTGAAAAAATTGTTTGTCGACGCGGACGACAACGGCAGTGCGCGCGGCGCCGGGGTGGGCGCCGACACCATCAAGCTGATGCTGGAGCAATTGCGCCACGACTGGCGCGAGCGCGGCATCGAGGTGGTCAGCCTGGCCAGCGGCTGGCGCTTCCAGAGCCGGCCCGAGATGAAGCAGTACCTGGACCGGCTGAGCCCGGAGAAACCGCAAAAATATTCGCGCGCGACGCTGGAGACGCTGGCCATCATCGCCTACCGCCAGCCGGTCACGCGCGGCGACATCGAGGAAATCCGCGGCGTGACGGTCAATTCCCAGACCATCAAGATGCTGGAAGACCGCGGCTGGATCGACGTGATCGGGCACCGCGAAGTGCTGGGCCGCCCGGCCCTGCTGGGCACGACCCGGCAGTTCCTGGACGACCTGGGCCTGCAATCGCTGGCCCAGTTGCCGCCGCTGCAGGACATCAGCCAGATGAAAAGCGGTTCCGAGATGGACGCGCTGGAAGCGGCATTGCAGGAAAATTTTGATAAGGCGGCGGCCCCGGCCGCGGCACCCCATGACGACGCCGACGGCGGCGCGGCGCACTCCGGTGCACCGGCCGCGCCCGCCGACGGCGACGATGCATCACCAGTTGAAGTTCCCTCATGCCCTGCGCCAGAAACAACGGTTGACGCTGCGCCAGGTCAGGACAGTCAGCACAACCAAGAAACGAACAATGAATCCAACTAGTCAAGCAGACACCAGCGCCGCCGATCCGGCAGGCCAGACCGAGACCGCGGGCGCCGCCACGGCGGCCAAGCCGAAGCGCCGCACCAAGGCCCAGATCGCGATCGAGGCGGGGCTGGCGCCGCTGGCCGAGGCCCTGCTGGCCGAGCCCACCCTGGAGGCCGAGCAGCAGGGCCCATGGCTACCTGCGCGAGGCCTTCGTCACGCCGGACG
>DIZW01000116.1:0-2711 GCA_002428015.1 Oxalobacteraceae bacterium UBA6018
TCGGCACCTTCAATATGGCGCGCATCGCGGCCGACGCCATGGCCCGCAACGCGCCGCTCGACTCGGGCGAGCGCGGCGTGATCATCAACACCGCCTCGGTGGCCGCCTTCGACGGCCAGATCGGCCAGGTGGCCTACGCGGCATCGAAGGCGGCCGTGGTGGGCATGACGCTGCCGATGGCGCGCGACCTGGCCAAGAGCGGCGTGCGGGTGATGACGATCGCGCCCGGCATCTTCGAGACGCCCATGCTGATGGGCATGCCGGCCGAGGTGCGCGACGCGCTCGGCCACATGGTGCCCTTCCCGCAGCGCCTGGGGCGGCCGTCCGAGTACGCCCAGCTGGCGCGCGCGATCATCGAGAACACCATGCTCAACGGCGAAACCATTCGCCTGGACGGCGCGATTCGCATGCAACCGAAGTAAACCGTTTCCTGTAGGATGCGAGGTCAGCGGGCGCGCCGCCCGTGTTCGACCTTGGAGGTTTTGCATGCCCGCATCCCGCCCGCGCCGGCCTGTTCGCGCGCTCGCCGCCCTTGCCGCGGCCCTCGCCACGGCCTTGCTGGCCGTTCCGCTGTCCTCCCAGGGCGCCCAGGACGCCGTCCAGCAGGCGCCCGAGGCGGCCACCGGCTACAGCGCCAAGGCCGGCTGGGTGGCCAGCAAGTTCATGGTGGCGGCGGCCAATCCGCTCGCGGTCGAAGCCGGCTACGCCATGCTCAAGCGGGGCGGGGCGGCCATCGACGCGGCCATCGCCGTGCAGATGGTGCTGACCCTGGTCGAGCCCCAGTCCTCCGGCATCGGCGGCGGCGCCTTCCTGCTGCATTACGACGGCCACCACGTGCAGGCCTACGACGGCCGCGAGACGGCCCCTTCGCGCGCCGACGAGCACCTGTTCCAGCACCCTGACGGCACCCCGCTGGCGCGCATGGACGGCATCGTCGGCGGGCGCTCGGTGGGCGCGCCGGGCGTGCTGCGCATGCTGGCGCTGGCGCACCGCCAGCACGGCAAGCTGGCCTGGGCCAGCCTGTTCGCCCCGGCCATCGCGCTGTCCGAGCGCGGCTTTCCGGTCAGCGCCCGCCTGCACGAGCTACTCGCCCACGAAACCTACCTGCGCCGCGATCCGGTGGCGGCACGTTATTTCTACGGGCCCGACGGCGCGCCCTGGCCGGTCGGCCACGTGCTGAAGAACCCGGCCCTGGCGGCCACCCTGCGCGCCATCGCCGCCGGCGGCGCCGACGCCTTCTACCTCGGCCCGATCGCGCGCGACATCGCCGCCAAGGTCAAGGCCCATCCGACCAATCCCGGCCTGCTCAGCGCGGCCGACATCGGCGCCTACCAGGCGCGCCTGCGCGACCCGGTGTGCAGCGACTACCGCCGCTTCACCGTGTGCGGCATGCCGCCGCCGTCCTCGGGCGGGATCGCGGTGGCCCAGATGCTCGGCATCCTGGAGACGCGCGACCTGGCCGCGCTGGCCCCGGCCGACGGCGTGCCCGGGGCCGAGGCGGTGCACCTGTTCTCCGAGGCCGGTCGCCTGGCCTATGCCGACCGCGACCGCTACGCCGCCGACACCGATTTCGTGCCCCTGCCGGGACGCGGCATCGCCGGCCTGATCGACAAGCGCTACCTGGCCGGGCGCGCCGCCCTGATCGGCGCGCGCTCGATGGGCGTGGCCAAGCCGGGCACCCCGCCCGGCATGCAGGTCGCCTGGGGCACCGACAACGCCATCGAGGCGCCCTGCACCTCGCACCTGGCGGTGGTCGACGCCGACGGCGACGGGGTATCCATGACGACCTCGGTGGAGGACGCCTTCGGCGCGCGCCAGATGGTCGACGGCTTCATGCTCAACAACCAGCTGACCGATTTCTCGTTCGACTCGCGCGACGCCGGCGGGCCGGTGGCCAACCGGGTCGAGCCGGGCAAGCGCCCGCGCAGCGCCATGTCGCCCACCCTCGTGCTCGACCGCAAGACCGGCCAGCTGGTGCTGGCCATCGGTTCGCCGGGCGGGCCGGCCATCATCAATTACGTGGCCAAGACCCTGGTCGGGGTGCTGGACTGGGGCCTGAACGTGGAGCAGGCCATCAGCCTGCCCAACTTCGGCAGCCGCAACGGGCCCACCGAACTGGAGGCGGGGCGCTTCCCGGCCGCCGAGCAGGACGTGCTGCGCGCGCGCGGCCACACGATCCGCGTCGAGGACATGAACTCGGGCCTGCACGGCATCGAGCGCATGACCATTCACGGCGCCCCGTTCTGGTTCGGCGGGGCCGATCCGCGCCGCGAAGGCGTGGCCATGGGCGATTGAGCTGTCCGCCGCGCGGCGCGTGCGGTGCGGCAAAATCGCCACGCGGATATAAAACCTGCAACTTTTATTTCCGGAAAATCGCAGACCCTGCTAATCTTGCCGGATGGGGATAGAACAAAAGACAGGCTTGATCCTGACCGGAGGAGGCGCGCGCGCGGCATACCAGGTCGGCGTGCTGCAGGCAGTCTCGCAGATCCTGTGGGAGTCCGGCTGGCGCCCCGCGCGCAATCCCTTTGACATCATCTGCGGCACCTCGGCCGGCGCGCTCAACGCCACCGCGCTGGCCTGCCGCGCCGATAATTTCGGCGAGGGCGTGCAGCAGCTGGTGGACGTGTGGGAGAATTTCACCGTCGACCAGGTCTACCGCGCCGATTCGCTGGGCGTGCTGCGCTCCGGCGCGCGCTGGCTGTCGCTGC